>DATAZK010000052.1:0-2279 GCA_036272075.1 Frankiaceae bacterium | reverse complement strand
GCTGTTCGCGGAGGCATTTCGAGTCCTGCGGCCCGGCGGGGTGTTTGCCGGTAGCGACCGCTTGCCGTCACTGCCGTTCCGGCTCATCCATATCGGGGATACCTACAACCCGCTCCGACCAGACGAGCTGAAGACACGCTTGGGCCTGGCGGGGTTCACCGACATTCGCACGGACGTGGCGGGCGTCCGACTGCGTTGGCGGGCAGACAAACCCGGCTAGCCGGCATGCCAGTTAGCTTGACGCCAAATCTAATTCGGGAGTAACCAGGCGAGCCGCCCCGGGGGTGTGGCCGAAGCTACGCCGGAACACCTCGATGAAGGCACTTGCGGACGACCAGCCGCATTGATGTGCCACGGTCGTCACCGGTGTTCGTTCGGCCAACAGGACGAGCGCGCGGTGTAGACGTAACTGGGTTCGCCACTGCGGGAACGTCATACCGAGGTCCTGACGAAAGAGGCGAGACAGACTGCGATCGCTCGCGCCGACTGCGCGGCCCAGTTCGGCGAGGGTTCGGCTGTCGGCGGGCTCGGCGTGCAGGATATCGCAGACAGCGCGAAGCAGCGGAACGGTGGGAGTCGGGACGTGTAACGGCTGTTGCGGGGAGATGAGCAACTGGTCGAGCAGCACGGCGCGCAGTCGGGCACGCTCAGGAGTATCGGCGTCGCTGCCGGTGTACGCGATGATCAGCTCGCGCAACAAAGGTCCGACTGCCAGCACGGTTGGCGAGTGGAGTTGCAAGGGATTATCGGCGGCGGCCAGGCCCACGGTGTGCAGCTTGAGTTCGCCGTAGGCCCGGTGAGCGTGGAAGGTGCCGGCTGGGATCCAGATGGCCCGGGTGGCAGGGGCGACCCAGGATCCTTGATCGGTCGTGACGGCCAATACTCCGCGGCCCGCGTAAACGATCTGGTGGTCGTCGTGCCGGTGAGCGTCGATCTTGTCACCCGATGCGAGGCGCAGGGTGTGGGTTGGAGCGGTGGGCTCGTGGCGGACTTCCAGCATTAACGGACAGTTTATTGAAAGCCCGACACGGCGTCGCCCGTCCGGTCAGGTGACCGAGGCCTCATAGATTTCGTCGATGTTCGACTTGAGCTTCTGGTCGAATTCGGCTTCGGTCTGGTCGACGGTCAGGCCTTCGGTCAAGGCCCGCGAAAAGCTCGCGATCAGGCGGTGATTGTGGCCCAGCTTGTGGGAGCTTTGCGCAAGGCTGTAGCCGCCGGACAACGCCACCACCCGCAGTACGCGGGGATGGTCGATGAGCGGGGCATACAGATCGTTCTCGTCCGGCAACGTCAGCTTGAGGATGACCTGCCGATCCTGTGGAAGCTCATCGAGTTTCGTCTGTATTGCTGCAACCAGCTGCCGATCCGCGGTCGCCTTGTCGGGGCATTTGATACTGACCTCGGGTTCGAGGATCGGCATCAGGTCGTGCTGAGCGATCGCCTCGGCGCTGTCGAACTGCTGGTCGACGATCGCCTTGATGCCGCCGCCGTTCGGCTCTTGGATGAACGAGCGCATTTTGGTGCCGAAGATGCCTTTTTCGACGGCACGCTCAAGAAGCGAATCGAGTTTCGTCATCGGCTTCATCAACTGGACGCCGTACTGCACATCGGCAAGCCCCTGGTCGACCTTGACGAACGGCACGATGTGCTTCTGCTTCCACAGAAAGGCGACGGTGTCCTCGCCGTTGATGGTGCGATCCATCGTCTGCTCAAACAGAATGGTTGCCAGGATCTTGTCGCCGGTGAAGCTGGGACTCTCGATCAGCCGCGCGCGCGCCTCATGCATGAGGTCGAACATCTGCCCCTGGTTGCCGTATGCGTTCTCCGGAATTCCATAGAGCGCCAGCGCTTTGGGGGTGCTGCCGCCGCTTTGATCCAGCGCGGCAATGAAGCCACGGCGTGAACCCATCTCATTGAGCTGCTCTTCGTTCACTGCGATCCCTCGGCTTTCCCATCGTCGACCCGTGCGTTCAGCATCGCGCACCGTCAACTTTGCGGCTACCACTTCCGATATGCCCGCAAACCACCCGTGCTATCGGCCAAGCAGATCGCTACGGTTGGCAAAGACGGGAGGGGAACCGATGGGGCAGCGCGACCTTGATTCGACCGAAAGCCTCCTGCAAGAACTGCTGTGGACCTACGGGCCGTGCGGCCAGGAAGACGCGGTGCGGACAGTCTGCGCCCGCGAGCTGCAACCCCTGGTCGACGACATGTGGACCGACGACGCCGGCAACCTGATCGGTTATATCGGTGCCGACGATGCTGAGTCGCGCGACCAC
>DATAZK010000051.1:0-2321 GCA_036272075.1 Frankiaceae bacterium | reverse complement strand
GTGCGGTTCTACACGATCGCGCACCACACCGAGCTGGCCGCCGGATCCGAGGTGCACAACCCGCGCGAGAGCGCCGAAGCGCGGGAGCGCGAACTGAACGCCGCGCGCTAGCGGCGGCTGGGCTTCCAGACCACCAGGGCGGTGGACGGGCCGCGGTTGGCGTTGAGCGCCGCGTAGGCCCGATCGAGTTCGGCCGCGAGTTCGGTGACGCGCGAGCGCAAAGCGTCCACCTGCGATTCAAGTTCGATGACCCGCTTGATGCCGGCGAGGTTCACGCCCTCGTCCTGTGAGAGCCGCTGCACCTCGCGCAGCAACGCGACATCACGCGCGGAGTAGCGGCGCCCGCCGCCGCCCGTCCGGCCTGGACTGACCAGGCCGAGACGGTCGTACTGGCGCAGCGTCTGCGCGTGCATGCCGGCCAGTTGAGCGGCGATCGAGATGACGAAGACGGGTGCGTCTTCGGGCACGTCGTGGGACTGGTTAGCCATGGTTCGCCTCCCGGACCGCAGCGGTGATATTCGGACGCGGATCGTCGTGGACCAGCGCGGCGTACTTCTCGAGCGCTTCCTTCGCGTCATCGCTCAGCTTCGCCGGAACCGCCACCTCGACCGTTACCAGCAAATCGCCGTGACCACCGCGCTTGGGGGCGCCGCGACCACGAACCCGCAACGTGCGTCCCGACGGGGTACCGGCCGGAACCTTCACCGACACCGCCCCGTCCAGGGTCGGCACCCGGACCGTCGTTCCCAGCGCCGCCTCGGCGTACTCGACCGGCACGGTCAGGGTGAGGTCGTCGCCCTTGCGGCCGAACAGCTCGCTGCGGCTGACGTGCACGGTGACGTAGAGGTCGCCGGCCGGAGCGCCGCGGGTGCCGGGTAGGCCCTTGCCGGCCACCTTGACCTTGGCGCCGTCCTTGATGCCGGCCGGGATGCGGATGTTGATCGTACGGGTCTGCACGGTCACGCCACTGCCGGCGCAGTCGGGGCACGGGTCGTCGATGAGCTTGCCGGTGCCCTTGCAGTCACGGCAGGGCTCGCTGAATCCGAACGCGCCCTGGTTGCGGCTGATGAAGCCAGTTCCCGAGCAGGTCGGGCAGGTGCGGGCGTGCGTACCCGGCTTGGCCCCGTCGCCGCCACAGGTGCGGCACGTGGCCGGACCGGACAGCTGCAATTGCAGAGCCTCGCCACTCATTGCCTCGGCGAAGCTCAGCGTCACCTCGGCGTTGGAGTCCTGGCCGCGGGTCGGGCTGGTGCCGCGACCGCGGCGCTGATTGGCGCCACCACCGAACAGGTTGCCGAACATGTCGCCGAAGCCGCCAGAGGACGTGCTGCCGCCGGCCTGGGCGAACAAGTCATTCATGTCGAACGTGGTCGAGCCCGGCTGGTAAGTCGAGTACCCACCGGCGCCGCCGGGGAATCCGCCACCCGGCATCCGGCCGCCGGCGAACAGCGAGCGCGCCTCGTCGTACTCCTTGCGCTTGTCAGCATCCGAGAGCACGTCGTAGGCCTCAGAAACTTCCTTGAACTTCGCTTCGGCCGCCGCGTCGCCCGGGTTCTTATCGGGATGCAGCTTCACCGCGAGCTTGCGATACGCCTTCTTGATCGCGCCCGCGTCCGCATCCTTGGCCACACCAAGCGACGCGTAGTAGTCCTTCTCGAGCCAGTCTTTAGTACTCATACGAGCCGATCACTCCTTCCGCAAGCGAACGACGAAACGCAAGAACACGAGGAATTCAACGGGAAGGCGCGCACGCAGGGATCAAGCCTGACCGCCCGAAGTGCGTGGCTTCCCGTTGAATTCCACAAGCCGCCCATCAGCCTTCGTCGACCGCTTCCTCGGACTCCGAGTGACTCGGCTCGCTTACCCCGACCATGGCCGGACGGACGAGGCGGTCGGCGTACTTGTAGCCCTTCCGCATGACCGACGTGACCGTCGGCTCGCTGACGTCGGCCGACTCGCTGTGCAACACGGCTTCGTGCTGCTGGGGGTCGAACGCGTCACCTTCGTCGCCGAAGGGCTCGAGGCCGAGCTTGGTCAGCGTCGCGTCGAGCTGATCGGCGACCGCCTTGAACGCGCCGGTCAGGTCACCGTGGGAACGGGCCCGATCGATGTCGTCGATCACCGGCAGCAGGCTGACGAGCACGTCCGCGGTCGCGATGTCACGGATCATCGCGCGATCGCGCTCGACCCGCTTGCGGTAGTTGGCGTATTCGGCCTGCAGTCGCTGCAGGTCGGCGGTGCGCTCAGCTACCGCGCTTTCGAGGGCCATCACTTGCTCCGAATCGGCAGCTGGGGGCGGACTGGCCGCCCCGGCTGCCGAA
>DATAZK010000050.1:0-21205 GCA_036272075.1 Frankiaceae bacterium | reverse complement strand
ATCGCGATGCACACGCTGCTGAGCGCCAGGAACACCGAGGCGTCGCCCAGGTTGACCACGAGCAGCGCGATGGTGAGGATGCCGACGACGATCCCGGGCAGGATCGGCGTCCCGGTGCGCGAGTTGATCTTCCGCAGTGAGGTGGCGAACGGCAGGTTGCCGTCCCGCGCCATCGAGAACATCATCCGCATCGCCGCGGTCTGGATCGCCAGGGTGCATACCGTCACCGCCACCGCCACGTCCGCGAGGAAGATCTTGCCGACCGTACTTCCCAGGTTGGACAGCAGCACATAGGGCAGCCCCACGGTGCTGAGCTGACCGTTGGTGAGCGAGGGCGCCGCCATGATCGCGGCGAGTACGAGCAGCCCGCCGCCGATCCCGGAGACGGTCAGTGCCTTAAGGATGGCGCGGGGAGCGACGCGGCGTGGCTGCTTGGTCTCCTCCGAAAGCTCGCCGGCTGAGTCGAACCCCACCATCACGTAGGCGGCCATCAGCGCCGACACGATGAACGCCCCGAGGTACGAGCTGTACGGCGCCGCCCCGGTGCTGTGCAGGACCGCCTGGGGCCCTCGGTGGGAGTGGGCGAACAGGAGGATGACGAGCAGCGTGACCCCGATCAGCTCGCAGGTGACTCCGATCACGTTGATCCGCGACATGAGCCTGATCCCGCCGGCGTTGATGAGCGTCGTGAAGCACACGAGGATCACCCCGAGGATGACGGCGTTGGTCGCGCCGTCCTGGGAGGCGGGCGACGTGTTCGTGCCGACTAGCTGGAAGCCCGACCAGATCTGGGGCAGAACCACCTGGAGAGCGATCGCAGCGGCAGCGACGGTCACGATCTGCGCCACGATCATGATCCAGCCGGCGAACCACCCCCACGTGGGATTTGTCAACCGCTGTGACCACTGATAGATGCAGCCGGAGATCGGATACCGCGAGGCGAGCTCGGCGAAGCACAGCGCGACGAGCATCTGGCCGGCGAACACGATCGGCCACGTCCAGAAGAACGCCGCCCCGCCGAAGCCGTAGCCAAGGAAGAACAACTGGAAGACGGTGGTGAGGATGGAGACGTAGGAGAACCCCGCCGCAAAGGACGCGAAGCTGCCGACCCGGCGGTGTAGCTCCTGGTTGTATCCGAAGCGCGCCAGGTCGGCGTGCTCAACTGGCTGTTCGGTGGTTTCCGTCGTGGACGTCATGGCTGCCCCTGGATGGCTAGCGGACCCTAATATCTGTCGCGCGACAGATAATTGGCACTAGCGTCCGTCGGCGCCGCTTCCGGCGCTTTTCTATCCGGTGACAGGTATGTGACGAGACGGGCGGAACGTTACAGGCACGGTCATGGCCCGCCGGCCGGGCCACGCCAGGGTGCCGCCGTCGTGCCGCCCGGCACGGGCAGGGTCAGCTGCGCCGGGAGATCCCGTCGGACTCGGCGATGCGATCGGCCTCGACCGCCCGCAGTCCCTCGCCCATGTGCTCGCGAGCTTGCCGCAGCAGCTTGAGAGCGTTGCTGGAAGTGCTCGGCGGAGCGGCGCGCTCCGGATCAGCTCCGTGTTCCTCAATGAGGTGAGTCTGGAGCGCGGCCGCGACTTCGTCCGCCGCCTTCAGCGCGTGGTAAATGGCCCGGTCCCGGGCAGTGTCGTCAACCATGCAGCCAGTATCGCGCAATGGGTCCTACGGCCGCACGACCCCGTGCAGCCGCTGCGGTGGTTATTGGCTGGCGTTCCCTCCCCGGCCCAGGGCACGATCATTGCTGTGAACGAACTCGAGGAAGGCACTCGCTTTGACCTGGATTTCGGCAAGCTCTCGAGCGTGGCGGCGGGCGGCGCGCACGTGGTGCCGACCGTGCTCCAGGACGCGGACAGCGGCGAGGTCTTGTTCATCGGGTACGTCAACGAGGAGGCCCTCCGCACCTCGCTGCGCGAGCGAATCGCGGTGCTGTGGTCCACCTCGCGCAACGAGCTGTGGCGCAAGGGCGAGACATCCGGCGACGTGCTGGAGCTAGCCGAGATCCGGGTCAACTGCGAGCAGAACTCTCTGCTCTACCTGGTCCGCCGCACGACCGGCGGAGCATGTCACACCCTGGCCGACTCCGGATCGGCCCGTCCTTCCTGCTACTACCGGACGATCACCGACGAGGTGACTCTGAAGCCCGTTAGGTGACCACCTGCGCCCATGGTCCGGTCGGTACAACGGCAAGCCTTACACGGGGCCGCCCAAGCCGAAGGCGGCCGTCCCCAGACGGCGGGACCGGGGCCGGCACCTGAGGCATGGGGCCGGCACAATGGAGTCTCCGCTTCCTGCTCAGGGCGGGCCTGTCGACAGAAAGCAGCAGTTGCACCAGATGGATACGACTATCGGCACGGGACGGTTGCAGGGCAAGAACGCGCTGGTCACCGGGGGCACGACCGGCATCGGCTTCGCCATCGCCGAGCGGTTCCTCCGCGAGGGCGCGAGGGTAGCGGTGACCGGGCGAAATCAGGAGCTTGGCGTACGCGCGGAGGCAGGGCTTCGCGATACCGGCCCGAGCTGGTTCGTGGCCGCCGACGCTGCTGATCCGGCGGCGGTGGCGCGCTCGGTGGACCTGGCCGTCGAGCACCTCGGGACGCTCGACGTTCTGGTCAACAACGCCGGGGTCGGGGTTGAGGCAAGCCTGCTGCGAACGCCCCTGGCGGACTACGACCGGCTGATGGACGTGAACGTGCGGGGCTACCTCCTCTACGCGCAGGCCGCCTATCCCCACCTGGCCCGCCGCCGTGGCTGCATGATCCACATCTCGTCCGACGCGGGCATCTGGGGCGAGCAGGCCATCGGGCTGTACTCGGTCTCGAAGGCGGCTGTGGTGATGCTGGGGAAGATGCTGGCGCTTGAGGGAGGTCCCGACGGCGTGCGCTCGAATGTGCTCTGCCCGGGAGACACCTGGCCCGGGATGCGGCACATGGCCCCGCCGGGGGAGGAGGACCGTCCCGAGAGCGGCGACTGGCCGATCCCGCCGATCGGCCGGGTCGGCCAGGCCGGCGACGTGGCCGCAGCGGCGGTCTTCTACGCAAGCGACGAGGCCGAGTTCATCACGGGCACGACGCTGCTGGTCGACGGGGGCATGACCGCCGGCTACCACCAGCGCGACAACAGCCCGCTGGCCGAACATTAGCCGCGCCTGCGCCGGTCAGGCACAAGCTACGCTGCCATCGCTTAGGCCATAGAGTTGCCCGGGTGGGTATCGCTCCGCATATAGCCAGACTGCGGGCCGTGGTCGGGCATGATCTGCTGGTGCTCCCGTCGGTGTCCGTCCTGCCGGTGGATGAGGCGGGGCGGGTGCTGCTGGTCCGTGAGACAGGTCATGACGACGGGTGGAGTGTCCTCGGCGGCGCGGTTGACGTGGGCGAGTCGCCGGCCGCGGCGGCGGTCCGGGAGGCCCGGGAAGAGATCGGGGTCGACGTTGAGCTGGTGCGCCTGCTGGACGTGCTCGGCGGCCCGGACTACGAGGTCTGTTACCCCAACGGGGACCAGGTCGCGTATGTCGACGCTGTTTACGAGGCCCGGGTCGTCCGGGGTTCCCCGGTCGTCAGTGACGGCGAGCTCAGCGAGCTGGCCTGGTTCGAGCCCGGGGAACTGCCCGCGCTCGAACTGAGCAGGTTCGCCCGCGCCCTGCTGAGCGCCACGGGCCGTCTGTGACGTGCTGTGCTGTGCCGCGACGCTCGCCTTCTTTGTCTTCGCCGTGCCAACCAAGCAGGTCAAGCCGGTCTACGATCACGCACCCTGGCTAAACGATCCGTACGACACGCTGTGCTCATTCGCGATGTTCCTTGTTCCGCTGGCGACGGCCTTCTTCCTCCTCCAGGTATCACTGTGCCGCAAGGTCGAGGTGCTTCCGGCAGAACGGGCGCGCTCCGTGCTGCGAGGCTGCCAGGTCGCCGCGATCGTCGTCACCGCCACCCTGGCCTCCTGCTGGATCAGCGTTGCCGCTGGGGCCAACAAGGCAGCGTGGAACCACAGCACGACGGCTGCCCTCGTCGCGGCCCCTCACCGTCGTCACCGTTCTCGACATCAGGGCCGTCGTCATGCTGGTGCGCGCGCCCCGTCTCGGACGCTCCGGCGAATCGCACGGTGGGGCGGCGGAAGACTGGCTCGGCGACGCTATCGTCGTCGCGCGCAGGGAAAGCCGCTGGTTCGGGCCCTTCATGACCCATGTGACGTCGGTCATCGCCTGGTGCGACCGGACCGTCATTGCGCGCCTGCGCCGGCACCCGATCCTCGGAGTCGCGCTTGCCTCGCTTGCGTTCGGAATCGGAGTCGGCCTCAATCAGGGAATCCGGGAGGGGTACTTCCCAGCCTCGACCTTGCTCACCGTGGGCCTGCTCACCTGCGGAATGTTCGACTTCTTGATGCTGGCTGGTTCGTATCTCGGGGTAGTCCACAGCGGTGCCAAGCTCGCGGGCGCGCCACGGAGGCTGATCGATGCAACGGTAGTCGCCTGCATCGCGGCACTCGTGGCGCTTGCGTTCCGCAACTCGCTCTGGTGGGCTATCGGAACAAATGCAAATTCCGCCAGAAACGGCCAGTTCGCCGGGCTTCTCGGTATCGCAGTCGCGATCGCGTTCGCTGCCGGGTTCGCCGTCGAGTCCGTCATGGGCACGCACGCCACGCGCACGCGAACCTGACCGGCACAACTTCTTCCAGAACGCGCCGGGACCGAATACTGGCCCCGGCTCTGCCGGATCAAGGGCGTAAGCTGCGCGCCGGGGCGCCGAGATCGTCGGAGCGTCCGGCTCCCAGCCGAGCCCACTGGGCGGTCGGCCGTCCGTCCTGGCGGAACTGCTCACCGGTGGTCGCAAGCGGATGGGCCCAGCCATCCGGCGAGTCTTCCCAGACCTCCTGGCGGCCGTAGACGGTCATGTCAAGCAGCCCGTAGCTCGGCGTCATCACCTCAACGCCCCGGCCGGTGGTCCAGTACGTCTCGTAGACCCGCTCGCCCTCACGCAGGTAGCAGACCAGCATGCCGAACCAGCGCCCGGCGAGCAGCGCGTCAGCGGAGTCCCGCGCCGAATACCAGGGCATCGGCCACCCCATGAAGTCGTGGTAGGCGACACTCTCCGGGTACGGCCCCTGGCAGAAGGTGGCGAAGGTGACATCGCGCGAATGCAGGTACGACAGCTCGGTGACGTGCCCGGTGAAGAACGAGCAGCCCTCGCACTGGTCCGCGGCCGACTTGCCGTCGTGCCACATGTGGTAGTAGACGATCAGCTGTCGCCGTCCCTCGAAGACGTCCAGCAGCGGAACCGGCCCGCGCTCGCCGGTCACCGGGATCTTGGCGTCCACCTCGACCATCGGCAGCCGCCGACGGGCCGCCGCGATGGCGTCTCCCTCCCGCGTGTGCGCCTTCTCGCGGACCCGCAGCCCGTCCACCGGTCCGCCTCCCTACCATCACCGGTCGGACTGCAATATCTGCCGGAAGCAAGACAACCTGAAAACGGGGTCGAAGCTCCTGGACGTGCCCCGTCCAGGCGGCTACATCGTC
The DNA here is from genome assembly GCA_036272075.1 of Frankiaceae bacterium. Lineage (GTDB taxonomy): Bacteria > Actinomycetota > Actinomycetes > Frankiales > Frankiaceae > DATAZK01. The sequence goes on along the minus strand of DATAZK010000050.1, from coordinate 15,690 downwards.
GAGGGCGAGCACTTCGTCGTCGAGCACGCCCCGCTGCAGGAGTCCAGCGCGGGAACGGTCATATTTGAGGCCAGGCGGCATCTGCTGGACTTCGCCGACATGACTCCGGCCGAGCTGGCCGAGTTCGGTTCGCTCATCCACCGGCTCATTCCGGCGATGAAGGCCGCCGCGGGGGTCCAGCGCGTCTATTACCTGGCGGTGATGGAGCGCGCGCCTCACTTCCACCTCTGGCTCGTGCCGAAGAAGAACGAGGGAGATCTCCTCGGAGTGGCCTACCTGGCGCAGCAGCCCCCGCTCGCGACCTCGTACGGCGAGGCAGAAGCGGCGTCAATCAAGATCCGAGAGCTGTTCGAACAGTCCTGACGGCCGCCGGTCTAGGGGCTGCCCTTGCACCCGGTGTAGATGACCTGCTCCAGATCAGGGAATCCCGGCAGTTGCACCGTGTCCGTCCGCCCGTTCTCCTGGTAGCTAACGCCGAACCGCACTGCCAGCCGGCTCGGGCACGCCACGAGCACCCGGAATGTAGCGCTGAGCCAGGCGGTACCGTTCGGCGGCAGGACCGCCGCGCCCCCCGGAGTCGCATATCCCGCCTCGACCTCGCCCCCCGACGACTTGAAGATGACGATCATGCCGCCGTCCGCCGCCTGCCAGGTCGGCGAGAGGGCACCGCACGGCGCCCACTGCTGCGAGACCAGGTGCAGCCCGCCACGCGGAAGGACAAGCCTGACCCGGCCGAGCGTGACCGCCGCCTTCGAGAGGTTGATCACCTCCACACCGACTTGGAGCTCTCGGCCCTGCTGCACCGAGCACGCCCCGCCGGTCTGGGCCAGCCCGGACAGTACCGCGCCCCCGAGGTTAGAGGGATACTGCGGCCCGCCGCGAGGCGCAGGCGGATCCCCGACCGCGGCGAAACCGGCCGCGGCCTGCGGGGAGACGACGCCAGCGGCCGCCGTCAGCGACGGCCGGACAGCCCGTCCCAGATGCCGGTAGCCGAGTGCGTACCCGGCCGCCAGTGCGACGATCAACACGGCAACGCCAAGAATGGCCGCGCCACGCGACGGCCGCCGCCCGTGGGCCGCAAGCCACCGGGGGCGCCGGGCCCACTCCGGCCGCCGCAGCGGTCCACCGCCCTGCTCCACGATGTCGTCCTCGCCAGGTCCGCGCTCCACCACGCGATCAAGTTATCTCTCTCCGTATTCACCACTTCACAGAGGGTGACCATCTTCGCGATCGGCCCGCCCCAGGCAAACCTCCGCCCAGACCTAGCTTCGTCAGTCGTTGACTGGGCGGATTTCCATGCTTTCCAGGCGATCCCAGAGACCGGCGAGGGCGACGTCCGGGTCACGGTAGTAGGCGCTGCCGCGGATGCGATAGAAGGTCCAGCCGAGCCGCTCGAGGATGGCTTGTCGTTGGCGGTCGGATTCCCAGCGTTCCGGACCGTGGTAAGCGTCGCCGTCGAGTTCGATCGCCAGGCGGCCGCGGGCACCCTCGATCACCAGGTCAATACGATATCGGCCAACGCGGTACTGGGTCCTGACTCGATATCCGCGACTGGTGACGTGCCGGAAGACGTCTCGCTCGAAGTCGGAGTCGAATCTCGCCTCCTCTTCCGCCTGGCCCACTCGCTCTGGGTTCTGGCAATAGCGGATGAGCTGGCTACGCACGTCGTCGGGGTGCAGGTCGTCGAGCGAAACCGACCGTACGCACCAGAGCTGATCTTGAGCGCGGCTGGCTGCGACGTTGAGCCGCTGGCGGTCGGACTCTTTCGTCATCGCCCCGATGCGGCGTCCCTCTCCGGCCGCGACGACCAGGGACAGGAACATGACGCTGCGCTCGTCGCCCTGGAAGTGATACGCGTTGCCGCAGCGGATGCGGCGGCGTTCCATTTCCTGCTCGCCCAGACGCGCGATCAGCTTGTGTTCAATGAGGTCGGCCTGCGCCTCGCCAAGCAGGGAGATGACGCCGAAGCTCTTGCCGGTGTAGGCCGGGTCGTCGCACAGCTCGGCGATCTTGTCGACGACGAACTCGGCCTCCTCGATGTTGGTGTCGGTTCCAGGCTCGCGGAAGCCATCCGGGATGTGGACGTCGATGACGCTGCGCCAGGACGGGTCGGCGGGCTGCTCGCGCAGCGGCAGGATGGCGCCGTTGTAGCTCAGCCGGTTGGAGAATTCGATGATCTCCGGCAGGCAGCGGAAGTGCTCGCGGAGCATGATGACGCCTGGGAAGCGCATCTTGGCCAGGTCATACAGGCTGGTCTTGAGGTCGAGCAGAGACGACTGCGGCAGGTCGGGGATGTACTGAATGATCAGCTCATGGACCGACGATTCCTCGGTGCCGATGGCCTGCGGGCTGATCTGCTTATCGTCGCCGACGATGATCGCCTTGTCCGCCAGGGCGAGCGCAGCCAGGCCGAAGATGTCGCACTGCGAGCTTTCGTCCATGATGACCACGTCGAATCTGGCCATCGGACCGAACGACTCGACCACGCGGTGGGCCGGCATGATCCACACTGGCACGGCGGTCTGCGCATCGGTCATCGCCTTCTGGGCCTCGTTGCGCCAACGGGCAGCGTACTTTCCCGTCCCCTTGCCGATACGGCGAAGCGCATCGAGCCAGGCCGTGAGTCCCCTTCGCTCCCTGTCAGTGAGCCGCTCGGCCACGGCGAGCCAGGCGGACTGCGCGGCCAGCTCGGCGGTGGTCCTGGCCGTGGCTTGCAGCGCCGATTCGAGCTTCCGCTGCAGCTCGCCGGGGTCGTCGGCGAGGATGATCGCCGTCAGCCACGTAGCCGCCTGGCGCCACTCCCAGGCTCGCAGAGCGCTCTCGACCGGGCCGGTGGCCGTCTCTTGCCCGGCCGATGCGGCGATGCGGCCAGCCCAGACCGGGGCCGCGATCGCCAGCCGGGTGCTGAGGCTGTCGCAGCGGGCCACCTCGTCGGCCAGGCCGCTCACCCGGCGGACCTCATCGACGACGCGACCCCACTGATCCCAGGCATGACTGGTGAATCCCTGGTGGAGGGCTTCCCACAGGGGGCTGGCCTGCGGCTGGGCCGCTCCGTCGGCCAGACGCTTGACCACCGCGTCCAGCCACCCGGCCAGTTCCTTCTCTCGCACATGCAGCGCCGCGACCTGCAGCGTGTTGGCCAGCCCGCCGAGCTCGGCCGACGTGGGGACCACCGGCGCACGGACCCCGGCCAGCTGCAGGCGGTCCCGGAGGGCACGCCACTCGCCGTCCTCCCAGGAGAGCGCGGCTTTCAGCGCATCGACGTGGGTGCTGAGCAGGAACTCGGGCTGGCCAGTGCCCGGGCTGAGAGGCGGGCCGCCGATCCGGCCCACAGCGTCGTTCCAGCGACGGGTCAGCTCCTGCCGGCGGCGCCGCGTGCGCGCCTCGATGAGGCAGAGATCGGCGTCGTCGGCCGTCCGCGGCGGTTCGTCGTCGACCTGGCAGGCTAGCCTGACCCGGAACAGGTCGCGCTGGAAGGTCTTGTTGATCCCCTTGCCGGCCGCGAGCCGGTCACGGATCTCGATGAGCTGGGTGATCAGTTCCTTGCCGGGGAGCGCGGTTTCCCCCAGCTCGACGTCATCGCCGGGCAGGGTGATCTGATGGCCGAGCAATCGGTTACGCCAGGCGGCCAGCTCCCCGATGCCCTCGCCGATGGCCCGGATCTGGTCGTGCCAGAGCGCGGTGAACGACGACGTGCGCAGTTCGCCGCGGATGGCGGCCAGCCAGGGCTGCTCCAGGAGTTCGAGCCGCTTGGCCGCCTGCTCCACCCAGTTGATCAGCATGCCGAGTTCGTCAGGGGTCAACCGCTCGAGCGATACCCGGTCCTGGACGGCGGCTTCGGTCCCAGCCAATTGGTCGCGCACGTCGCTCAGCTCGGCCGTGGCCGTGGCCAGCTCGGCGGGGGTGGGCAGATCCGCGGCGGCGGGGAGCCGCCGCCTGGCGGCCGCCCTATCCTCCGGCGTGATCTCGCGGACGAGCCGGAACAGCTCCGCGATCTCGGCTGCGCTGAGCGGGCAGGGAAGGGTGGGCTCGATGGTGTCAGGGATGTATCCGAGCTCTACCTCATGGTCGGCGAGCCACTTTCCCAGCGTCGATGGCGAGTACTGGATCGACCCGAGCGTGAAGATGTCCCGCTCCCGGGCGATCGAGGCCGAGATTCGGGTCCGCAGCGCGCCGACGTCTCGCTGGACGGAGTCGAGATGCTCGTCCAGCGCACGGATTCGTTGCCGGGCGGCGGCGCGGTCGAGCGCGACGGCATTCTCATAGATCGCCCGGACGGACTGTTCGAGCTGGCCCAGCGAGGTCGTCGACGAGCCGAGGACCGCGACCGACAGGTCCCGAACGGACTCCGGGATCTTGTCGCGGAGCACGCTCAGAGCCTGCTCCTTCTGGCTCGTGACCAGGACGCGCTTGCCGTGTCCGATGAGGTGGCAGATCAGGTTGGCGATGGTGTGCGTCTTCCCGGTACCCGGCGGGCCTTGGACCGTGACACCGCGATGCTGGGCCAGGCGCGTGGCGACCTGTTCCTGCTCCGGATTGGTCGGCAGCGGCATGAGCAGCCGTTCTGCGGTGTCGAGCCAGCTGTCGTCGCCGGCGGCCAGGCTTTCTCGTTCCAGCTCGCTGGGCTCGTCGGCCACCACCGCGACGAGCGGCGCGGGTACTTCAAGCTGCCCGGAGTCGAGCGCGTTCTTCAGGTCGCCGAAAAAACGTCGGTACATCGTGGCCCGGCGACGGACGGTCAGGACCCAGGTTGCGGTGATCGTGGGCGCGCTGGTGGGTGGCGGCGGAGTCGTCGCCTCGAGCACCTGCCCGTCGTGGCCGAGCGGGGCGAGCAGCTTCCCGTAGAGCAGACCGTTGTCCGGGTCGAAGGGTCCCAGGGGATCGGCTCGGAATCGCTCACGTGCGTCCACGAGCAGGTCAAAGCCGTTCAGCCGCAGCCCCTGGAGCATGTCGATCTCCAGATGGTGCTGCTGTTCGAGCAGTGCCTCCGGCACCACCGAGATCGCGCCGGTCTCCTCATCAAAGGAGAGCTGGACCTGGGTGGTGACCAAGGGGTGCACGATCCGCACGCCACCAGTGATCCAACTGAGGATGCCGTTGCCCCAGACGAGCTCGATCATCGCCGAGTCGCGCAGCAGCCGCTGGCGAAGCTCGAAGAGATCGTCGTACAGGGCGCGGGCGCGCAGCGCCGGCAGCGCTCTCACCGTCCACTCCCGCCACGGTCCGGTTACGTACGCGTCGAGCTGCTCCCTGAGGTCTTCCAGCTCTTCATAATCTCCATCGAAGATCTCGCTGATGTTGCCGAAAAGGGCTGGCTCGCGCTCCGGGTCGGTCGCCCCCACCTCGAGGTACGGCGCGAGCGCGGATGGGGCTGGCGGTGGCGGGGGAACCGACGTCTTGGACACCCGGAGCCACGGCTCCTCGCCCGTCGCCGTGACCACGCAGGCCGGATGCGATGGAATGTCCGCTGCCCACCAGCGCTTGTCCCGGTACTCGGCGAGGTCCCGAATCGGCTGTTCACGCAGGGCGCGAACCGCCTCCAAGTACTCCACCAGGCGAATAGCGCGCGGGAGGATGGCGGGATCGGTCAGGGTCAAGGGTGCGTCAACTCCAGCGGACTGCGCTTGCCCGCCTGTCGTGAAGGCGGAGGTCGCGATCAATCCATCATGGCGGATGCGATCAAGGCTTTAAGGCTAGAAGGCAGCTCTGACATTCCATTGCGTGACGGTCTGAGGGACAGGTGCACGACTGCGAGGCTATGGTCACAAGTTACGACCGTGTGTTCAGGCGGCCGTCGGCCAGCTGGTGTGGTGGAGGGGGCGGAGCCGGCTTCAGCCTCGATCTGTGCGCTCGACTGTCGGTCCCACCGCCTAGGTTGTTAACGCCAGCCTCTGGGATGTCTATCCGTTTCGCGTGTGGGAGTCGTCGTGGCCATCAGCGTTGAGCCCGGTGTCGTCGGAGCTGACGGTCAGCATGACGCCGCCGCAGACGAGGTGGGGCTGGTTGCCGGGACCGAAGACTCCACGCCCTTGCAGTTCGCCGTGGCGCTCGATGAGGCGTCTTACCTGCAGCTAGACGATGTGGTCGTCACGGTGCGAGATCTCCCGGGGGGCGGGCACGTGGCGACCAGCGGGATTGTCACGCAGGTTCGGGCCAGGCATGAGGGGGCTAGCTTCGGCTCAGACGTTTTTCTGATCTCCGATGGCGTGCTGCCCGCCAGGACGCAGGAGATCGCCGAGGTCAGCACCACGCGCGTGGAGCCGGAGATCTACGTGCCGCCGCGTCCCGGCGGTATCGTACGTCGCGCAACGGGCCAGGAGCGGGATCGGGCTCTCTACTTCGACCAGATGACTAACCAGGTCCCGGTCGGCCGCGGGCGGGACGGTTCCCCGATCTACGTCAACATGGAGTTCCTCGACGGCACGCGGGGCGCCCACGTGTCGATCAGCGGTATCTCGGGCGTGGCGACGAAAACCAGCTTCGCGCTGTTCCTGCTGCATTCCATCTTCCGCTCGGGCGCGCTGGGGGCACGGGCGGTCAACGCGAAGGCGTTGGTGTTCAGCGTGAAGGGGGAGGACTTGCTCTTCCTCGACCAGGCCAACGTGCACCTGGACGATGATCTGCGAGCCCAGTACGCGGTTCTCGGCCTGCCGGCCGAGCCGTTCGCGTCGGCGGGCTTCTGGGCGCCGCCGATCCCGGACGACCAGACCGGTCGGCCCAACGTCACCGGTCGTACGAGCGGCGTCGATGCGTTCTGGTGGACGCCGAAGGAGTTCTGCGAGCAGCAGCTCCTGCCCTACGTGTTCGCCGACGCCGAGGACGAGCGGCAGCAGTACACGATCGTCATCCACCAGGTCGCCAACCGACTGCGCTTCGACGCGGAGGCGTACGGCGACCAGGGCGCGGTGAGGATCGGCGGCAGGGCCGTGACCACCTACGAGGATCTGATCGACCTGATCATCGAACGGCTCACGGACGATGACACCCGGCAGGAGTGGGCAGGCCCGGTCACCGGAACTGGAACGGTGAACGCGTTCGTCCGCCGTCTCCGCTCGTCGCTGCGTCCGCTGTCGGCCATCATCCGCGCCGACCTCGCGGGAACGCCGCGCCGGGCAATCTCGACCCAGGACCAACAGGTAACGGTCGTGGATCTGCACAGTCTGCACGAGCGCGCCCAGCGGTTCGTCGTCGGCGTCGTGCTGGCGGCGGAGACGGCCCGCAAGGAGGACGCCGGCCCGGGCGGCCTCTTGTTCACGATGATCGACGAGCTGAACAAGTACGCGCCCCGTGAGGGCGCCTCGCCGATCAAGGACGTCCTGCTCGACATCGCTGAGCGCGGACGTTCCCTCGGCATCATCCTGATCGGCGCGCAGCAGACGGCGAGCGAGGTTGAGCGGCGTATCGTGTCGAACTCGGCGATCCGGGTGGTCGGCCGTCTCGACTCGGCCGAGGCGGGGCGTCCCGAATACGGCTTCCTGCCGGCTTCCCAGCGTCTGCGGGCCACCATCGCCAAGCCGGGCGCCATGTTCGTCTCCCAGCCGCAGATCCCGGTGCCGCTCGCGATCGAGTTCCCGTTCCCCGCCTGGGCGACGCGGTTGTCGGAGTGCGCCGAGCCGCCGCGCTCACCGGACCGGCCGGCCGCGAGCGTGTTGTCGCGGCTGCCGGACGACGACGAGATCCCTCCTTTCTGACCCCTCGCCGCGCAACGATCCTCACGAAGGAGCGCACCAACGCCGTGAAGTTCCTGCACACCGCCGACTGGCATGTCGGCAAGACGCTCAAGGGCCGCGACCGCCTGGACGAGCAGAAGGCCGTCCTGAACGAGATCGTCGGCATCGCCGAGGCCAATGAGGTCGATGCCGTCCTCATTGCTGGCGACGTCTACGACTCGACGGCACCGTCGGCGCCTGCCCAGCAACTTGTGGTCAAGACGCTGTTGCGCCTGCGCCAGACGGGTGCCCAGATCTTCGTCATCGCGGGTAACCACGACCACGGGCCGACCTTCGAGGCGTACCGGCCGCTCATGGGCGAGATCGGGATCACCCTGGCCGGCATGTGTCGCCCTCCGGAGAAGGGCGGGCTCGTCAGGTTCGCTTCCCGCTCTGACGGAGCGGACGCCCAGGTCGCCGTCCTTCCGTTCCTGTCCCAGCGGTACGCGGTGCGGGCGGCCGAGATCGTTGCGAACACCCCCTCGCAGAACGCCCGCGCCTACGACGAGATGGTCCGCCAGATCGTCACGTCGCTGACGAGCGGGTTCAGCGGCGATGCGGTCAACATCGTGATGTCGCACGTCACCTGCGTCGGGGGTGTCTTCGGCGGCGGGGAGCGGCCCGCTCAGTCGATCTTCGAGTACAGCGTTCCGGCGTCGATCTTCCCCATCTCGGCGCACTACGTCGCGCTCGGCCATCTGCACCGGCGGCAGAGTCTGCCCGCCCAGGCGCCGGTGCACTACAGCGGGTCGCCGCTCGCGGTGGACTTCGGCGAGCAGGACAACAGGAGCGTCGTGTGCCTGGTCGAGGCGGCCCCGGGGATCCCGGCGCGGGTCACCGACATCCCGGTGACGTCCGGTCGGCGACTTCGGACCGTCCACGGCACGCTGGCCGAACTGGAGGCCCTGGCCGGCGGATTCGGTGACGACTACCTGCGGGTGTACCTGCGCGAGCCAACCCGGGCCGGGCTTCGTGACGAAATCATGGCGGTCCTGCCGAACGCCCTGGAGGTGCGCATCGACCCGGAGTTCGCGGACCAGGCATCTGCTAAGAGACCGGGTTCCGGTGAGGATCGCACGACGCGAACGCCCGCCCAGTTGTTCGGCGACTTCTGCGCTACCCGTAACGTCAGCGACCCTCGGGTCGCGACCCTGTTCGGGGAATTGCATGACGACGTCACCAGCGCCGATAGTGCCGACCTGTCGGCAGCGAGCTAACGGGGAAGAGGGGTCCAACGATGCGTCCGATCGCCCTGGACATGCACGGCTTCGCTTCCTTCCGCGACGAAGCGCACGTCGACTTCAGCGACGCGGATTTCTTCGCGCTGGTGGGCCCGACCGGCTCGGGCAAGTCGACGGTGATCGACGCGATGACATTCGCGCTCTACGGGTCGGTGCCCCGCTGGGGCCGCAAGGGGATGGTGTCCCTGGCGCTCGCGCCGAGCGTTGCCCGGGCGACCGTGAAGCTCGTCTTCGAGGTCGATCGGCAGCGCTACGTCGTGGCCCGCGAGCTGCGCCGCGCTGGCAGCACGGTCAATCAGCGGGCCGCCAGCCTGGAGCGACTCGCGGATCCGCGCGGCTCGGCGCAGCCCGGTGACGAGACTTTCCCGATGGCCAAGGACATCGACGGCGTCAACACGGCGGTAGAGAAGCTGCTCGGGCTGAAGTACGAGGACTTCATTCAGTGCGTGGTGCTGCCGCAGGGGCAGTTCGCCGACTTCCTGCACGCCAAGCCCAGTGAACGGCAGGAAATCCTCCTGCGGCTGCTTGGCGTGGAGCACTACCGGCTCATGATGATGAAGGCGAACCAGCGCGCCAACGTGTCCGAGCAGCGCGCCACCACCTACGGTGAAGAACTGCTCGGCTACGCCGACGCCACGGCCGAAGCTGAGAAGATCGCCTGTGCGGCTGAGGTGGACCTGGTCAGCCTCGGCGAACGGGTGACGGAGACGTTGCCGCTGATCAGCGCTCGGCGCGAGGAGCTGAGGGCCGCCGAGGGCAAGCTTCAGGAGCTCCGTACCCAGCAGGTGCGACTGTCCGCTCTGCGCGTTCCGGTCGGGGTTGAGAAGCTGGATGCTGACCTCGCGGCGAGCAGGGTTGAGGTCGAAAACCTGAAGGCCGCCGAGCAGGTTGCCGAGGACGGCGACACTGCCGCCCGTGACGAGCTCGCCCGCGGCCCGCAGCGGGCACCGCTCGAGCTAGCCAGGGAGCGCCGTACTGAGTACGCCCGTCTCCAGGGCGGCATGCCGGGACTAGTCGCCGAGGTTACGAAGCTCGGCGAGCAGACGGAACGTGCCTCAGGCGCGGTGGATAGCGCCGCTGCCTTTGTGGATGATTCGCGGACCAAGCGCGATGAGGCGCTCCGCGCCGCCCAGGCCACCGCCGAGCGCGTCACCGTTCTGACCGGCGAGTACTCCAGGTTCGCGGCCGTGTCGATCCCTCAAGGCGTTACCGAGCTGGACGAGCAACGCGCGACCGCCGCGCGGGCCACGAAAACCGCGGTCGACGCCTTGGAAAAAGCAGAGCAGGCCGACGCCGCGGCCCGCTCCGCGCTGGCTACGGCTGCGCCGGAATCATCCCTCGGCCAGGCCACTCGTGACCTTGGCGAGCTGCGGACGCTTGTCGCTGACCTGGCGTCTGCCGAGCGTGCCGCCCAAGGGGCCGCCACCTCGTTGGAAGGAGCCGAGGGTGCGTTGGCGGCCGTGGAGGAAGCACGTCGCCGGCGTCAAGCCGAGCTAGAGGAGGCGCGGCGTGACCATGTAGTCGCCGGACTCCGTCCGCACTTGGTGGCGGGGGAGCCTTGCCCGGTATGTGAGCAGAGCGTGCTGACCCTGCCCGCCCCGCTCGTCGCGCACGCGGTCGACGCGGCTCAGGCGCAGCTGGCTGAGGCGGAGAACAGGGTGACCGCCGCGCGCGCTGCTGTCCGTGAGGCCGACGCCATCGCCGCCGACGCCAACGCCAACGTCAAAGCCCGTGCCGAACGACGGAGAGTTCTCGCCGACCTCCTGACCAGTGTGCTGTCCGGCCAGTTGGCTCATTTCCTCCTGCCGGGTGTCCACGCGGTCGCGTCCGCTGAGGCCGCCATCAGTGATGACGAGCTTGCTCGTGCGGTCGCCGAGGTCGCGGCTTTGGTTGAGGAGCGGCTGGCGGCGGAGCAGACCGCTGAACGAGCCACCCGCGAAGCGCAAGAGGCGAGGCAACGCCATCGGAGAGCGCTAGAGCAGGAATCCAACGCCGAGGCCACGCTGACCCGTGCGAGGAATGCGCTGCGGGCTGCCCGCGACCCGCTCGTAGAGCTGGGCGCGCCGCAGGTGGATGACACGAACTTGTCCGCCGGATGGACGACATTGGCCCAATGGGCGCAACAGCAGGCCCAAGCACGGGCCGCAGACTTGACTGAGGCGCAGGCAGCCAAGGAGGCCGCCGCCGATGAGTATCGGAAGCTCGCAGCCGAGTTCGGCGAGGCAGAGCGAGCTCTCGCCCGTCTTCGCGAGGAGGCGAAGACGGCCTCCGAGAACGACCAACGCGCCAGAGCCCGGTTGAGTCAGGTCTCCACCCGCGTCAGTGAACTTGACGGGCTTCTGGCGGGCGCACCGAACGACGAGCAGATAACTGAACGGCTGGCGCTGCTGCAGCGCCTGGAGACGGCTGCCGACCAGGCCAAGTCGGTCCTGGATGCTGCCCGTCAGCGGCGCATCGCCGCAGATAAGGCGCTTGCGGTGTTGAGGGAGGAAGAGCGAAAGGCTCGCTCCCAGCTCTCGGCCGCACGGGACGGTGTGGTGGCTCTCGGTGCCCCGGTCCTTGACGGCCGAGGCCTTCTCGACGCGTGGATGGTCCTGTTGACCTGGGGGCAGGACCAGGCGAAGGCCCGCGAGCAGGAGGCGGTGACCGCGGAAAGGTCCGCCGAACTTGCCCGTGTGAGCATTGGCGAACTGAGTACCCAGCTGAGTCGACACCTAGCCAACGCCGGGATCGAGCTCGCCTCCGGATCGGTCCATGAAAATGCGACCGCCGCCGTGGCGAGCGCACTCGAAGTTGCCAGAGCCAGGACGCGCCGTATCAAGGAGCGGCGCGCTGAGGCCGCGGACCTGGAGCAGAAGCAGCGGATCGCCCAGGAGGAGCAGCAGGTCGCGCATATGCTCGGCAACCTGCTGCAGGCCAGGCAGTTCCCGCAGTGGCTGGTCAGCGAGGCACTGGACGATTTGGTCACGGCCGCTTCGGAGACTCTTGCCGCGCTGACGAACGGCCAGTTCGATCTCACCCACGACAAGGGCGACCTGTTCGTCATCGACCACGCCGACGCGGATGCGAAGCGATCGGTGCGCACCCTGTCCGGTGGTGAGACCTTCCAGGCGTCCCTGGCGCTTGCCCTTGCCTTGTCATCTCAGATCAGCGCGCTGGCCGCTGCAGGCGCGGCCCGGCTTGATTCCATTTTCCTGGACGAGGGATTCGGCACCCTAGATGGCGAGACCCTGGAGGTCGTGGCCACCACGTTGGAGACCCTCGCCCAGGGGAGTCGCATGGTCGGCGTCGTCACCCACGTGACGGCACTGGCCGAGCGGGTCCCGGTCAGGTACCGGGTCGCCAGGAACGCGCGGACGTCGACTGTTGCCCGCGAGGGCCTCGCCCTCGTGGACGACGAGGAGCTCACGGCATGATCAGCGACATCGCGCCTCCGGCGGCTGGGACGGACTCGGCTGGGCAGCCAATGCGGTTCGCCGTCGATGGCTGGGATCCGTCGTACGGCGCGAGCCTTGAGCTCGAAGAGCAACTGCAGGAATCCACCGCGACCGTCGCGGTCGACGTGGAATTGCCCGCGAGCAGGTGGCAGGCAATCGACGCCACCACTGACCGCGCGCTTCCCGCGGCGATTCTCTTCGTCGACGGCGTGCGCCGGATTGAAGCTCGCGTCTGGATCGACGATGAGGTCTCGGACGGTGCCCCGTCATCCGACGCGACGGCGGCCCTGTGTGCCTCCTACGCGGCTGGGGTGGTGTGCTGCTCTGGAGGGCAGGCGCATCTGGTGATGGCGGAGATGCGGCGCGGCCTGTTCTCGGTCGCGCGCCACGCGAACGACATCGTCACCCGGGCCGGCCGCTATCAAGCGCATTACATCGGGAGCGGCTCGGCCGGCGTTCCGCTTATGGCGCGGCTTTCTCAGGGATTGCAGCGTCGTCTGGCCGAGGTTGAGATGGTCACAGCAGTCGCAGCGCGCTCGTCCGTGCATGACCACGGCCATGGCCTGCCGGCCGACGACGATCTGCTCGTCATCGACGGACCACTTCGCGGTCGCCAGCATCTCCCGCGCGCCCTCGGCTACATCAAGTCGCACCACAGTACTTACCTCCCTCCCGAGCTCAACGCGCTGGTGGGGAAGCTCGTGCCGGGTCAGCGCACCCCGGTGTTCCTGATGGGGACCTCGTGGGACCGGCACAGCTGGTACCTGCGCCTCCCGTGTGCTCCCGGCGCGCCTTGGGCCGGGATTGTGCGCGTCGAATGCGCTGCGGACCTGCCGCGTTCAGAGGTGATCAGGCTCGCGGACCTGAGCCAGGCATGTCTGGGACGGTTCGCGTCAGCCCCGTACAAGGACTCTCGAGCTCCGCAGAACCTTTATCCCATCGGCGGCCTCGAGCATGAGCTACGGCATCGCCTTGGCGATCAGCGTCTGCTCTACCGGGCACTGAGCCAAGCGGCACACGGCAAATTCTTAGGATCCTCCTAATCCCGGAAGGGGCGACCGGTGCGCGCGTGAAGGATCTGTGCAAAACCGAACTGTAATCCGACTAAAGACTCCTCGTACGAAGGCGTAGCCATGACATTCCAGACCCCTCGGTCCGTCGAGGAGATGCTTACCTCGATCCACAAGCATGACTACTTGATGCCCGCAATCCAGCGGGAGTTCGTGTGGGGACCTGAGCAAATCGTTCGGCTCGTGGACAGCTTGATGCGCGGCTACCCGGTTGGCTCCTTCCTGTTGTGGGAGGTACAGCCGGCTACTGCCCAGTCCTATACCTTCTACGAGTTCCTGACGCACTTCCATGAGCGGGACAACCCCTACGCGGACAAGGCAACCGTGCTCTCAGGCTCAGGCACGACCGCCGTGCTCGATGGTCAGCAGCGTCTGACCTCGCTCAACATCGCTCTATACGGCAGCTTCGCCGAGAAGAAGAAGTACGCCTGGTGGAACAGCGCGGACGCCTTCCCCGTCAAGCGCCTCTACCTCAACCTCGCTGAAGACCCGGACGATGAGGAACTCGGCCTCCACCACAACCTGAAGTTCCTCACCGACAAGGAGGCGGCGCCCGAGCTTGATGCCCCCGACAACTGGTTCCGTGTGGGGAGCGTGCTCGACCTCGAAGACTCGGGTCCGGCCATCATGAACGAACTCGCCTCTCGGCGGATCGTAGATCAGAACGGCGCCTTCGGGCGCTTGTACCATCTCTATCAAGCTGTCCGCGTTCTTAGACCCATGAACTACTTCCTGGTCACCGACCAGGACCCGGACAAGGTGCTGGAGATCTTCGTTCGTGTCAACAGCGGCGGAACCTCCCTGTCGTACTCCGACCTCCTGCTATCCATGGCGACGAACCAGTGGAAGGAACTCGACGCACGCGAAGAGGTTCGCTCGCTCGTAGGAGCACTCAACGCCAACGGCGGGCGTCAGTTCTCCTTCTCCAAGGACATCGTCTTGAAGACCGCGCTGACCATCGCCGGGCTCGACGTCAGGTTCAAGGTCTCGAATTTCACTCAGGCGAATATGGGTAAGGTCGAGGAAGCGTGGCCGGAGATCGAATCCGCCCTTCTCCGGGCTGCGACCCTCCTACAGCAGTTCGGCTACAACGAGCGGAATCTCACCGCCAACAGCGTCGTCATTCCCATCGCTTACTACTTGCATCAACGGGGCGTCAGCGATTCATACCTCGACTCGACGTCTGATGCAGCAGACCGTCTCGCCCTACAGCGGTGGGTCACGAGATCCCTGATCAAGCGGGGGATCTGGGGGTCGGGACTCGACACCACGTTGACGCGCATCCGGGCCGTGCTGGCGTCCAAATCCTCCAGTGGCTTCCCAGTAACCGGGGTTGAGGAGGCAATGGCCGCCGTCGGCAAGGGCCTGACGTTCGCCACATCCGAGATCGACGAGTTGCTCAACCTCAAGTACGCGGGCCAGCGGACGTTCTCCGTACTCTCAGTTCTGTACCCAGGCCTTGACCTCGGCAAGAAGTTCCACGAGGATCACATCTTTCCGAAATCGCGATTCACTAAGAAAAAACTTGCATCGGCGGGAGTCTCGGAGGATCTAATCGAAGATTACCTCGAGGCCTACAACCTGCTACCCAACCTCCAGTTGCTGGCCGGCACCGCGAACATTCAGAAGCAGGACGTCCTCCCGGGCGAGTGGATCGAGACAGCATTCCCGTCGGATGAGAAGCGCAGGACATACCTCGATGAGAACGACCTTGACGGTCTCCCGGTCGACATTCAGGACTTCCTGAAGTTCTATGAGAGCCGGAAGGCGCGCATCCGTGATCGTCTCGTAAAAGCCCTTGGAGTGACAGCGCCGGCTTCAACCGTCGAGTGAGAGCTGGCTTCTCAGACCTGCGGAGGCCAGGATCAATCGCGACCAGCGCGGCCGCACGGCGAATGCTCGCCTAGCTCCCGGAGATGAGAGCGCGAGGCGAGCATCCTTGCCACTAAGAGGCGTGGGCTTACGAGCCGGGCGGAACACCGATCTGCCTCGTCCAGCCCATCGCAAGATAGGCCTCGGTACCGCCGAGGGCCGCGGTGACGGTGGCCCCTGGGTGGACCGGATAGGTGGTCAGGTCCAGCACGCTAGCGGTGGCCGGGTCGATGATCAGGTAGTCTCCGCTGCCGTCACCGATGGCCGTTCCCGGCCGGCCGAGCGGGTCGGTGACCTTCTCCGGGCCGGTGAGGCCGGGCTGCTCGGCCAGGAGCTCGTAGACCGCGGCCTTAGTCGCTGG
>DATAZK010000049.1:0-2282 GCA_036272075.1 Frankiaceae bacterium | reverse complement strand
GATCTCCGCGATCGCCAGCCGCTGGGGCTTGCCCAGCGCGCCGCACTTCAGCCGGCTGTTCCGCGACGCCTACGGCTGCTCACCACGCGAGTTCAGGCGCTCGGGGGCAGACGGCGAGGTGCCGGTCGGATCCGACGTCCTCGCCGCCTCGCGCCGGAGCCACACCCGGTGAGCGCCGGCACCGCGGTCGCCACGGGGACGCTGGAGATCTCCGGTCTGACCGCGGGCTATGCCGGCGCGCCCGTGCTGCGCGACCTCAGCCTGAACGTGTCCGCCGGCGAGGTGGTCGCGCTGATGGGCGCCAACGGCGCCGGCAAGACGACGACGCTGCGCGCCATCTCCGGCCTGGTCAAGCCCGACGCAGGGACCATCGCACTCGAGGGACGCGACATGGCGCCGCTGACACCGACCGCGCGCGTCCGCGCCGGCATCGTGCATGTGCCCCAGGATCGCGGCATCTTCTACGGGCTGACGGTGGCCGAGCATTTCCGGCTCGACGGTCACGCCGAGGACCGCCAAGGGGCGGCCTTCGCTCACTTTCCCGCGCTGCGTGACCTGGGCGACCGGCGCGCCGGCCTGCTCTCTGGAGGCGAGCAGCAGATGCTGGCCATCGCCCGAGCGCTCATGCGCCGCCCCAAGCTGCTGCTGCTCGACGAGCTCAGCCTGGGTCTCGCCCCGATCATCGTCGAGCGCCTGCTTCCCGTGGTGCGCGCCGCCGCCGACACCGAGCAGACCGCGGTGCTGCTGGTCGAGCAACACGTGCATCTGGCGCTCGAGATCGCCGATCGCGGCTACGTGCTCTCCCACGGGGAGCTCGTCGCCCACGACAGTGCCGAGCGGCTGCGTAGCGACAGCTCGCTGCTGGCCGCCAGCTATCTCGGCGAGCATCGCGCCTGAGCCGCTTCTCCTGACCGCGCCGCAGCTATATGCTTGCCGCGAACCAGGGGGTGCGGCAGATGGGATGCGGGATCAGGGCCGGGCTGGGGACAGTGGTGGCGCTCGTGGCCGCCGCCGTGGGCATCTACATCGCCACGAAGACCAACCACGAGGGGATCAAGGCCTACACGCTGCAGGAGACGCTGCCAAAGATGGTGTCTGACTTCGGCCCCAAGGCGCGAGTCGTCCAGGTCAGCACCTCGGGCCAGAACGTCGACTTTCAGGTGATCCCCGGCGACGGGCAGCTGCACATCCGCAACTACGACATCGTCTCCTCCGAGATCTCGGCTGGCACGACCGGGTACAACCGCAAGGTCACGAACGTGGTCCGCGCACCGACCGCGGCCGAGACCGCGCAGGCGCGAGTGACCCTGGGCCAGATCGACTCCGGCGTCGTGGACCGGCTGCTGCACAAGGTCGGGTTCTCCCGCGATGACACGAGCGTGATCCTGTCCGGCGGCTCGTGGGTGCTCGAGACCTACAAGGGGCCGTCGGACGGCTACGTCGCCTCCGTTGACGGGTCCGGCCTGCACCGCGCTCAACTGAGCGGCCCGACCGGCACGGTAGCCCAGTCCGCGCCGGCAGCGCCCTCGAGCACGACGACCACACAGACGGTCTCGAACGCCGCCACCTTCTCGACGACGTTCAAGGTCACCCGCAATCCCAGGGCGAGCAAGCTGCTGCATTGCATCGTCAGCGCCCAGGGCGACGTGAACAAGATCCTCAAGTGCCAGCAGCGCTTCCCGCCGTAACCTGAGGGCCTCCTCATTTTGGTACTCTTGCCGCCGCGTGTCTCAAATTGCGGGCCGTGTGCGACCGGGGCCGCGGCAACCGGCACAAGGAGGAGGAGGGAAGTCCATGTTCAAGACGGCTCTGGGCACGGTGGCGGTCGCCGCCGCGCTCGCGGTGGTCGGCGCGGGTCCGGCGGCTGCCAAGGGGACGGTGTGGCTGTGCAAGCCCGGCGCTCACCCCAATCCCTGCACGCCGGGGCTCTCGACCACGATCTACAACGCCCCGCTCACCAAGGCGCTCAGCGTCCAGCACCCCAAGGCAGTCAAGAACCCGGCGATCGACTGCTTCTACGTCTACCCCACCGTCAGCGACGAGAAGTCGGGCAACAGCGATCTGGCCATCCAGGACACCGAGACCTCGATCGCGACCTACCAGGCGTCGCACTATTCGCAGTACTGCCGGGTCTTCGCGCCGATGTACCGGCAGGTGACCCTCGCCGGCGCCGGACTGCCGGGCACCTCGGGCTCGACCTCGAAGGCCAACCCCACCCTCGGCGTCTCCGACGTGACCCAGGCGCTGAAGACGTACCTCACCAAGTACAACCACGGCCGCGG
>DATAZK010000048.1:0-1956 GCA_036272075.1 Frankiaceae bacterium | reverse complement strand
GTCCGGCATCTCGAGGACGTCGTACCGAAGCTCATCTCGCCGGCGGACACCGTCCGGCTCGCTACCCTGGTCCGCCCGGCGGACGGCACCGGCACCAGCGTCTTCTACGAGGTGTGGGAGCCAGGCGGCAGCCAGCCGCCGAATTCCCACCCGGACTCGACCGAGATCTTCGTCGTGCTGTGCGGCACCGGGCGCGCGTACAGCGACGGGAACGCCACGGATTTGCGGGCAGGCGACGTGCTCGTGCTGGCGCCCGGCTCGGTGCACCGGATAGAGAACACCTCCGCGACCGACCGGCTCTACACGGTGACGATCATGGCCAACGACCCCGGGGCCCTGCCTGGCGGTTTCGCCGCGCTCGTTGACAAGGGCACTCCAGTCGGCTGGGACAACGCCGACCGGGAGGTGCTCGTAAGGGAAGGCGGGTAACGAGTCAGCCAGCGCCTGAACGGCGGAGGTCAGCGCTCGCCTCGCAGCGCGACGAGTAGCGGGATCGCCGCGATCTTCTCCTCGGTCAGGTCGTCCCACCGGATCGCGGCCGCCGCCCGTGGCGCGTGACTGGAATGGCAGTCGATGACGCGCTCGGGAGTGACGATGAAGTCGAGCGCGATGTCGTGACTGGTCAGCGGGATCACGCCGGCCGGCCGGAGCTGGATCTCGTGCACCGTGGTGACCGTGACGGTGTGCGGGCCGATGAGTCCCGCCGCAGTGGCCAGGGCGAACTCAAGGTCGGCGAAGCCGCCGCCCTTGCCGAGCCGTGCCCCGTCCTCGCCGACCGCGACGCAGCCCATCACGACCAGGTCGACCGGGGTCAGCTCGTCCAGCCGCACGAGCCGCGCGGACCGTGACGCACCGCTGATCGACGCGGCCTTGCGCGGCGGCTGATCCAGGTGGTCGGGGTCAAGGAGGAAGAACGGCTCCGGTTTGGCCAGCCGCGGGACGGCCATGTAGACGGTCTTGCCGTCCTCAAGCGCGCGCTGCCGCACCGGCAGCTGCGCCGAGTCCGGATTGGCCTTCACGGTCAGCGCCGCCTCCCACGCGGGCAGCCCGCGCAACCGCTCGGCGGCCCGCTCGGCCCCCGTGAAGTTCGGGATGCGCCCGGGCGCGCCGGGGAACCTGGCCACCTTCGCCGCCCGCATGGCCGACCAGACCTCATCGCGCAGCGCGGCCTTCGCGGCCAGGACGTCGGCCGGACCACCAGCGTCCCGGTCATGCCGGGGAGCCGAACGAACCATCCCCCTATAGTGCACCCGCCCACCTCAGCGGTAGAGGTCAGCGGTAGACGAGTGTCCCGTCGTCGAGGTCCGCCTTGGGCAGGATGTCGCGTTCTTGCTCGTGCTCGAGCAGGTGGGTCCACGGCTCGCGGTCGCCCCGCTTGTACAGCAGGTGCTGCGTGCGCATGACGTAGCCGGCGTTGAAGTTATCGGG
Organism: Frankiaceae bacterium; assembly: GCA_036272075.1. Taxonomy (GTDB): domain Bacteria; phylum Actinomycetota; class Actinomycetes; order Frankiales; family Frankiaceae; genus DATAZK01. The sequence continues at coordinate 528 of DATAZK010000048.1, read as the reverse complement.
GTCGGCAAACGACAGCAGCGGCATGTCCGCCTCTTCCTGGCGCAGCTCGGGTGTCACCATCGTGGCGCCCTTATCCCGCATGCTCGCAAGCAGGCGGACGAGCAGGTCGCAGACCAGGTCGACCCGCAGGGTCCAGCTGTGCCTGAAGTAGCCGAAGACGTAGGCCATGTTCGGCACGCCGCTGATCATGACGCCCCGCCAGGTGACGCGCCCGGTGAAGTCGACCGGCGCGCCGTCGACGGCGAACGCGACGTCGCCGAAGAGCGACAGGTTGAACCCGGTGGCGCTGACGACGATGTCGGCGGGGATCTCCTCACCCGAGCTGACCTTGATCCCGCGGGAGGTGAACGTCTCGATGGTGTCGGTGACGACCGAGGCCGTCCCCCCGCGCAGCGCCGCGAACAGGTCGCCGTCAGGGACGATGGCGATGCGCTGCTGCCACGGGCGGTAGCGGGGGGTGAAGTGCTTGTCGACGTCGAAGCCCTCGGGCAGCAGCGGGCGCATGGACTCGATGAGGAACGCGTGCAG
>DATAZK010000047.1:0-72270 GCA_036272075.1 Frankiaceae bacterium | reverse complement strand
CGGAGCTGTGAGATCCGGCGACGCGACGAAGGCAGCGATGAGGTCGGCCACCGCCTGCGCGCCCGCGTCGATGTGCCCGGCCCCGCCGCCCGGCACGTAGCTGGCTCGCCCCCGCCGAGCCGTCATGCCTGCCGTGGCGGCAGCTCCCTCGACAGCGGCGGAAACCACGTCGGCGCCGGACTCCAGCGCGTCGGCAGCGGGCAGGAGTGCGTCCAGCATCGTCCGGTCGCCGGCTCGCGCGTCGCCGACCTCCGAGATCCCCTCGGCTGCCGCGCGCAATGCTGCCGCCGGTCCACGGTCGATCGCGTCAGCGGCGCGCAGCAGGCCCGTTCCCCAGAGCGGTCCGGTCGTGCCACCGACACCGGCGACGGCGTGGGCCGCGGCCAACAGCAACTCGCCATCGGTGACGGCCACCTCAGCTTCGGCAAGGCCGGCGAGCACCCGCCGGGCAGCGCGAGCCAGGATCGCGCCGAAATCACCGTCGCCCGCTGCCGCATCCAGCTCGCCGTAACGGGTTTCCCCGGAAAGGGCGACGCCCGCCGCGGCGGTCAGCCGCTCACGCAGCGATGCCACCGGTCACGTCTTGCGGAGCGCGTTGGCTACCTTGTCGCACGCGCCCTGGTCATTCGCCGAGAAGACCACGTTGAGCTTGGCGGACTTGGCGGGCGGGTAGAGCAGCGCGCGTAGCTCCAGGACGTAGCCGCCGCCGACGAGAGCCCGGGCGTAGCCGTTGTTGACCACGCTGGCCTTGTCGACGACCTCGCCGAACTTGCTCGTGGACTGGAACGTGACCGTGCACCCCGAGCCCGCCTTGGCGCTGACGACCTTGGTGGCGCGGTTGACGCTGTCGATCACCGGACCGACCACGGCGCAGCCACCGCGTCCGAGCTGCACGACTTCCTGCCCCGCGGTCACCCGCAGCGAGCTGGGGGCCCCCGGATTGTTCGAGGTGCACTGGAACGTGGCGACGAGCTGGCGGACCTCCAGCGGATTTGCGGTCTGCTTCGTGCCGTCGCCCCCGCTGATGGCGACGATAAGGATTACGACGGCGATGATGACAACCACCACCGCACCCGCGATCACGGCGAGCCGGCGGTTGCCCCGGGGGCGCTTACGCGGCGAAGGCTGGGTGGCGGTGTCGCCCTTCGTCAGCTCCGGACGCGTCTCGGCACGGGTCGGTGGCGGCAGTTCGCTGGGGAGGTCGGCGGACATTCCCTCGGGCGGCTCGCTCACAGGTACATCCTCCAACATGAAAGGCTCTGCGGCATGTATACGGTCGCCGGCGCCCGCGAGACGCTCGCCGCGCTGCTGCCGACCCTCGATCAGATCGTGGCGCTGCGGGCCGACACGGCCGAGTTGGCGGCGGCCGTGACATCAGGCGCGGCGACGACCCTGGGCGGCACCCCGGAATTCAAGGCGGCGCAGGCCCGCCTCGATGAGCTCATCACCGATCTGCAACAGCAGGACGTGCAGGTCAAGGGGCTCGCGCCGCTGCTGCTGGACTTCCCGTCCGAGATCGACGGCGTGCCCGTCCTGCTCTGCTGGCTCGAGGGCGACCGGGCCCTGAGCTGGTATCACCGCACCGATCTGGGCTTTGCCGGACGACGCCCGCTGCCGGCCGGATAGCGCTCAGCGGACGAGGTCGCCCAGGTCCGGGAAGGCGCGCAAAGTATGGCCACCGTCGATCGCCAGATGCTGCCCGGTGACCCAGGTCGATTCCGGGCCTGCCAGGTAGCGGATCGCTTCGGCGATGTCCGGCGGCTCGCCGTGGCGCCCGATCGGCTGCCCGGCCAGGAACCGCCCGCGGATGTCTTCGCTGGAGAACATGCCGGTCGTCCCCGCTGTGCGGGTGAGCCCGGGGCGTACCGAATTCACCCGGATCCCGCGCTCACCCAGCTCGTCTGCAGCGACCCGGATCAGCGCGTCCATCGCCGCCTTCCCGGCGCTGTAGGAGGCGAGGTAGCGCGTCGAAAAGGCCGCTGCCGTAGAGGAAACCCCGATGATCGAGCCGCCCGCCGTCATCGCCGCGCCCGCGTACTTGATGAGCAGGAAGACGGGGCGCACGTTGCGGTCGACCTCGGCGCTGAACGCGTCGTCGCCGTAGTCGAGCACCGACATCATCGAGCCACCGCCGGGGACTGTCGACGCGATGTCCAGGCGCTGTCCGCCGGACGCGACCTCGACCGCGCGCCGGATGTCGCCCGCCGACATGCAGTCGGTCGGGCAGGTCTGCACCGGATCATCGGGGGCGAAGGTTTCGCGCGCTGAGGCGAGCCGATCCTCGTCGCGCGCGGCGAGCGTCACGAAGGCCCCGTCGCGGACGAGGGCGTGGGCGGCCGCGAGCCCGATGCCGCTGCTGCCTCCCACGATGAGGGCGCGCATGCCGGAGAGCGTCTGGTTCGTCACCCGGCCACTCGTATCAGACCGGCTATCAGTCAGTCGACGGCGGTCCGTACGAAGGAGTCGAAAAGCCGGTACGCGGCCTCCGCAGCAGCAGGGGCAAGGCGCTCGGTCGCGTCGCTGACAGCCGCCCGATCGAGCTGGACGCCGCCGCGTTCCTTCAGCTGGATCTCGCGCTCGTCGAGCCAGCCGGGAAGCATCGCCGGGGTGAACTCGGGATGGAACTGCACGCCCAGGCAGCGTCCGGCCCGGAATGCTTGCGGGCAGAGCGGGCTGCGGGCGAGCTCCTCGGCACCTTCCGGGACGGTGAAGATGTCGTCGTGGAAGGAGAACCACGGGCCGGCGCCGACCACGCCGTGGTGGCCGGGGGAGGGCTCGATGTCGGTCCATCCGAACTCGGAGTACGGGCCACGCGTCACCGATCCGCCGAGCGCCCGGCTGAGCTGCTGGCCGCCGAAGCAGACCCCGAGGATGGCGGTGCCGGCGGCGTACAGCCCGCGGATCCACTCGCGCTCGCGGGGAATCCAGGGCTTGGTCTCGTCGTAGGCGGCCTGCGCCGAACCGAGGACGGCGACGATCTCGCCGGGCAGCGGCTCGGGAAGCTCGGAGTCGACGGCAGCGTCAGCGGTCCGCAGCGTCACCCCGCGCTCGAGCGCCCACGGAATGAGATGACCCGTCTGGGTGCCGGCGATATCGGCGGCGACGTCGTGGGAAACGATCAGCATGCGCAGGAGGTTGGGGGACAAGCGAGCCACCAGATCCTCCTTCCTGCCAGAACGCCACTAACCTGGGCAGCGCTGTGCTTGTGACCCTTGACGCCGTCTCACGAACCCGCGGCACCACACTGCTTCTGGACCGGGTGTCACTGGGGATCGACGATCGAGATCGTATCGGTGTAGTCGGCAGAAACGGCGCCGGTAAGAGCACTCTTGCGAGGGTTATCGCCGGGCAGGAAGTGCCCGATACGGGACGCGTCGCCGCGCGTGCTGGAATCCGCGTCTCGCTGCTGACCCAGGACGACACGCTGCCCGACACCACGGTCGGCGAGCTGCTGCTTTCCGGACTCGCCGAGCACGAGTGGGCCGGCAATGCCGCGGCCCGCGAAGTGCTCGACGGGCTCGGCCTGCGCGACCGCTTGGACACGAATTTGGCGGTGATGTCCGGCGGTGAGCGGCGCCGCGCTGCCCTGGGCGCGCTCCTGGTCGCCGACGCCATCGAGGGCACCGACCTGCTGATGCTCGACGAGCCGACCAACCATCTCGACGTCGAGGGCGTCGACTGGCTGGCCCAGCACCTGCGCGGTCGACGCGGCGCGCTGCTCGTCGTGACGCACGACCGCTGGTTCCTCGATGCCGTGTGTGAGACGACGTGGGAGGTGGGCGGCGGGGCCGTCGCCTCCTACGACGGCGGCTATGCGGCGTACGTCCTGGCGAAGGCCGAACGTGATCGCAACGCCGCCGTCACCGAGGCCCGCCGCCAGAACCTGCTGCGCAAGGAGCTCGCGTGGCTGCGCCGCGGACCGCCGGCGCGTACCTCCAAGCCGCGCTTCCGGATCGACGCTGCCAACGCCCTGATCGCCGACGAGCCGCCGCCGCGCGAGTCGATGCTGCTGAGGCGCACCGCTGCCGCCCGGCTGGGCAAGTCGGTGTACGACGTCGAAGACATCACGATGGAGTACGGCGGTCGGGTCCTGCTCGATGACGTCACCTGGCGGGTCGGCCCGGGCGATCGCTTCGGGCTGATCGGCGTCAACGGCGCCGGGAAAAGCACGCTGCTGCGCCTGCTGGACAAGCGGATCCAGCCGCAGTCGGGGCAGGTCAAGGTCGGTGCGACCGTTCGGCCCGCGTACCTCACCCAGGACGTCGCCGAGCTCGATCCGCAGCTGCGCGTGCTGCAGGCCGTCGAGGAAACGGGCAACGTCCTTACCACCATCGATCCCCGGGCCAGCAGCGGGCGCGAGCTCACGGCCGGCCAGCTGCTCGAGTCCTTCGGCTTCCCGACGGCCCGCCAGTGGACGCGGGTCGGCGACCTCTCCGGAGGGGAGCGGCGGCGGCTCCAGATCCTGCGCCTGCTCCTCGGCGGGGCCAACGTGCTGCTGCTCGACGAGCCCACCAACGACCTCGACATCGACACCCTGCAGGCCCTCGAGGACGTGCTCGACACCTGGCCCGGATCGCTCGTGGTCGTCAGCCATGACCGCTGGTTCCTCGAGCGGGTCACCGACACCATCGTCGCGCTGACCGGCGACGGGCGGCTCGCGGCGCTTCCCGGCGGCGTCGACGAGTACCTCGAGATCCGCAAGCGGATAGCGGCCACGGCGCCCGCCGCAGCCCCGGCGAAGCGGGCCGGCGACTCGCGTACGGCCGAGCGGCAGCGCAACAAGGAGCTCTTGAGGCTCGAGCGCTTGTTGGAACGCCTCGATCGGCGGGAACGACTGCTGCACGAGCAACTCGCTGCGGCGGCGACAGATGCCTCCGAGGTGCAGCGGCTCGACGCGGACCTGCGTGCCGTGATCGGGGAGAAGACCGAGGCTGAGGAAGGCTGGCTGCTGCTGGCCACCAGCGAGGGGGACGAGTGATGAGCGACATCCCGGATGTGGCAGATATCGACCTGTCGGCCGACGCGTTCTGGGCGCAGCCGCTTGCGGGGCGCTACGAGGCCTTCGGTCGCTTGCGGGCGACCCCCGGGCTCACGTACTACGACGCACCCGACCCGCGCAGCGCGATGATCGACCCCAACGCGAGCTACTACGCCGTCGTACGGCACGCCGACATCAAGGCCGCCAGCGCGAACCCCGAAGTCTTCTCCTCCGCCGCGGGTTCGACCTCGATCCCCGACCTGCCGCCGGAATTCCTCGAGTTCTTCGGCTCGATGATCAACATGGACGCGCCGCGACACGTGCGATTGCGCCGGATCGTCTCGCAGGCGTTCACGCCTCGGATGATGAGCCGGATCGAAGACGACGTCGCCGACGTGGCGCGAAAGGTGGTTTCCCGGCTCGCCGAGGGCGCCGGAGCCGGCGGCGCCGAGTTCGACTTCGTCTCCGAGGTTGCGGCGCCGCTGCCGCTGACCGTCATCTGCCACCTGATGGGCGTCCCTGACAGCGAGGCCGAGCGCGTCTTTCGATGCTCCAACGTCATCCTCGGAGCAGGTGACGCCGAATACGTGCCCGAGGGTGGCGATCTGGGGGCCGTCCTGCTCGCCGCCGGAGCGGAGCTGGCCGAACTCGTCTCCGAGCTGTGCCGGCAGCGTCGCGAATCGCCAACGGGAGACCTGGTCACCGCGCTTGCCGACGCCGAGGTCGAGGGGGAGCGGCTGACGGACGCGGAGATCGCGTCGTTCTTCGTGCTCCTGTCTGTGGCGGGCAACGAGACAACCCGCAATGCCCTCAGCCACGCCCTGGTCGCGCTGACCGAGCACCCGGATCAGCGGGCCTACTGGCTGAACGACTTCGAGGCGCTGGCGCCCGTCGCCGTCGAAGAGATCGTGCGGTGGTCCAGCCCGGTCATCTGGATGCGCCGCACCGTGCTGACCGAGACCGCTGAGCTCGGAGGTCAGCAGTTGACGCAGGGCGATCGGCTGCTGCTGTACTACGCGTCGGGCAATCGCGACGAGACCGTCTTCGATGACCCGGAGACGTTCGATCTGCGCCGTGCACCCAATCCCCACCTGGGCTTCGGCGGAGCCGGCCCGCACTACTGCCTCGGCGCCCACCTCGCCCGCCGCGAGATCACCGTCCTGCATCGTGAGCTTTTGCACCGCTTCCCCACGGTGCAGGCGACCGGCGAACCCGTACGGCTCGCATCCAGCTTCGTCAACGGCATCAAGCACTTGCCGGCGTCACTTAGCAAATAGCAAGTTTTGCTGACTCTCGCCGCGATCTTGGATATTTTTTTCAGTACCGGGGCTCGGGCAGGCTGGTTCCAGTAGGCGTCGCCATGGCGCCGTAGCCCCTGCCCCGGCGGTGGCTGTTCCAGCGAGCGAACAGGATGCCCGTGCCCCCTCGCCAGCGCCCAGATTCGGGGTCTGCCCGTGGGTGGTCGCTGGACGCATCCCAGCCCTCGCCGGGTCAGGCGGTGGTCCGGGCGTCCGGTGAGTTCGACCTTGCGGCGGTCGCCGACGTCCATCGGGTCATCGGCCGGGCGGCCGCGGAGTTGGAGCCGCCGCCGATCGTCGTCATCGAACTCTCGCAGGTCACGTTTCTCGACGCGGCGATGCTCGGCGCGCTGGTCACCGAACGCCAGGCGCTGCGCGCCGCCGGCGGCGATTTGCTGCTCACCGGAGTCAGCCGCTGGGCGATGCGGATCATCGAGATCTGCGGGCTGCGCGAGACGTTAGGAATCTGAGCCTGCTCAGGGGTTCAGGAGCACCTTGACGGTCCCGTCCAGCTTCTTCTGGAACCGGTCGTACGCCAGTGGAGCCTGCGACAGCGGGACGCGGTGGGTGGCGAACGTGTCGACGCCCAACGGATCGTCGTCGGTCAGCAGCGGGAGGATCTGCGGAACCCAGCGCTGCACGTTGGCCTGCCCCATGCGCAGCTGGATCTGCTTGTCGAACAACACCAGCATCGGCAACGGATCGGCCATGCCGCCGTACACGCCGCTGAGCGAGATCGTGCCACCCCGCCGGACGATGTCGATGGCCGCCCGCAGCGCGGCGAGGCGGTCGGTGCCGGCGGTCTGCATCATCTTGCGGGCCAGCGAGTCCGGTAGCAGCCCGGCCGCGTCGTGGGCGAACTTTCCCGCTCGTGAACCGTGCGCCTCCATGCCGACCGCGTCGATGACCGAGTCGGGTCCCCGGCCGTCGGTCATCTCGCGGATCGCGTCGCCGATGCCCTCGCCGAGCGTGCCGACATCGAGCACCTCGTTGCCACGAGCCCTGACCCGGGCGAGGCGGTCGGCGACCAGATCGACACCGATGACGCGGTGGCCGCGGTAGGCGGCGATGCGCGTCGCCATGTCGCCGATGGGCCCGAGGCCCAGGACGACGACCGTCCCACCGGGAGGGATCGCTGCGTATTCGACGCCTTGCCACGCTGTGGGAAGCACGTCGGAGAGGTAGACGAAGCGCTCGTCGGACGGCCCGTCCGGCACCTTGATGGCGGTGTTCTGGGCCTGGGGGACGCGCAGGAATTCGGCCTGCCCGCCGGGCACCGCGCCGTACAGGCTGCTGTAGCCGAACAGGGCCGCTCCGGAGTTGAACTCCCGCACCTGCGTCGTCTCGCATTGGGTTTGCAGACCCGTGTCGCACATGTAGCAATGGCCGCAGGAGATCTGGAACGGCATGACGACCCGATCGCCAGCGCGCACATGCGTGATGTCGGCGCCGACGTCCTCGACGATGCCGATGGCCTCGTGGCCAAGTGTGTCGCCGGGGGTCATGAACGGGCCGAGGACCTCATACAGGTGCAGGTCGGATCCGCAGATGCCGGTCGTGGTGACGCGCACCAGGATGTCGGTCGGTTCCTTGATGATCGGGTCGATGACGTCCTCGACCCGCACGTCGCGCTTGCCCTGCCACGTAACGGCTTTCATGCCAGCCGACTACCCGCGACCGGAGGCTCCAACCGGGGCAGGCAGCCCGTAGGACAGCGTTCCGTCAGAGGCGAGCTTGAAATACTCGACACCGACGGCGACCACCGGCTGATCCGCCTGCAGCGCGACCGCGACCTTGTTGGCGGCGTTACGCACCAGATCCAGCACCATCTCGATGGTTTCCTCGGGGCTGAAGGTGGCGCGCACCTGCTCGACGAGGCCGTCCGGATAGGCCGCGGGCTGCCACAGGATCGCGTCGGTCAGCCGCAGCGCGACCTTGGAACGCTCGTCCAGGTCGGACGTTTCGTAGAAGTCGATCTTGTCGAAGGTGCTCTCGTCAGCGCCGCCGCCGATGGCCGCGACCTCCCGGCGGGACTGGCAGATCCGGCAATTGTGAGCACGGGCGCCGCGCAGCCGGATCACCTCGGTCGTCACGGGGTCGAGCGCGTCCATGGCCGCGACGTCGGTGAGGAACTTGTCGAGCGCCGGCCAGAGGTCGGGCGGTTCCGCTCCGGGTGCCTGGCCGGGATCGGGCGCGGAGGCTGAGCCGGTGGGCTCACCGAACAGTTGCGTCAGCGCCGCTCGGAAGCGCAGGTCGAAGTCGCGGATGTAGAGCGTCTGGAAGAACGGGTAGCTACGCGAGCCCAGGGCGGCGAAAACGGCGTCGCGATGGACGTCGCTGAGGGCCGAGACGTCGATGATGAATTGCTCGATGGCCTCGGTGCACGAACGCTCGGTGTCACTGGTCGTCGGCTGGCTGCTGCTGCGGCCACCGAGGATGACGTCTACGCGGTCTTGAATCAGGGCGAGCAAGGTGGCGTCGACAGCAATTGAGGCCTCGTTGCCGAGGACCTCCCAGTCCTTGAACGCGGTCGGGGCAAGGGTGCGGGCTGAGGGCAGGGGATCCCAGCGCATGGTGGAACTCTTCTCGCAGTTCGGTGCTTAGCGGACGGGTTCGGAACGTACACCGCGACGGGTCACATTCGCCATCATTACTCGTAGATATGCAGTGAATTGGGAGGAGCCGCCAGAGGCGCCGTGACCCGGTCGCTCAGAGGCCCATCGTTCCGGAAACGACCGGTCCGACCCGCAAGCCGTTGCATCCGGGCAGCGTGACGACCACCTGCTGCGAATGGGTCTCGCCGGGCGGCGTGACGAGCAGTTTCGGGTAGGAGACGCAGGTCGTCGCGGTTCCGACCGGGACGTCACTGCCCTGCACCGGCGCTGACGCCGTCTGACCTGGCGCCAGGCTGATCGCCGACGGTGGGCCGACGTGGGTGAACGGCGTCCGTACCGCCTGAACCACTTGCTGCCCGGCGGCGTTCAGGCCTGCGACCCCCGGATAGCCCTGCAGGGTGCACGTGCGCTGGCTGATGTTCTTGAACAGCACGGGGACCGTGATCGACCCGGCGGCGCCGTTGCTCTGGCCCGGGGTCACCGACAGTTCCGAGAGCCGGCAGAAGATCGCCGGCTCGACCGGGGTCGGGGTCGTGGTGGGCGTTGGCGTGGTGGTCGCGCTGGGGGTGGGCGTCGGGGTTTGTGACGGCGACGGGGTCGCGGTGGCCGAGGCGCTCGTCGTCGGACTGGGGGAGGGCGGCGTCTGCTTCGAGGAGGACGAACATCCCGCGACGGCCAGGCTCACTCCGAAGGTGAGGAGGAGGGCAGCGGGGCGGGTGAGTGCGCGCCTATGCATCACCCCTCTTGGATACCGCGCTTTCGTGTGGCGGGACCGCGCCGCCACGCCATCGTGACCAGACAGTGATTGACGCCCGTCGCCGAACTAGGGTCTGCGCGTGGACGCGGAATCGGGCGATCGCGACGCGGGTGAATTCGGGTCGTGGCTCTCGGAGTTCCGGGCCTCGCTTCATGACGGCGATCCGGCCGGCGTCCCTTGCGACGGATGCACCGCATGCTGCCGCTCCGGAAAGCTGATCCCGGTCGAGCCCGACGAGCTCGAGGCGCTCGCTCACATCGCGACCGAGGATCTGGTGCCGGAGCAGGGCCAGCCGGGTCAGCCCGCCCGTCGCGTCCTCAGGCATGACGAGTCAGGACGATGCTCTCAGCTGACGGCCGAGGGGTGCTCGGTGTACGCCCATCGCCCGCGCGCCTGCCGGATGTATGACTGCCGCATCTTCCCTGCCGCCGGTGTGCTCCCCGACTCCCCGCTCATCGCCGACCGAGCGCAGCAATGGCGCTTCAGCTACGCGTCGGCCGCCTCGCGCGAGCGCCATGGCGACGTCCGGATGGCCGCCGTCGCGCTCGGATTTCCCGGCGGCCTGTCCTCGCCCAGCAGCCCCACGCAGCGCGCCCTCGACGCGATCGAAGGCGCCGCTGAGATCGGGGGCTGACCAGCCGAACGGCGCTGCTTCGAAAGCCGTGGCAGAGTGGCGCCCGATTCGGGCCGCTCGGCAAGGGAGTCGGAAATGGACCTGCAGACGGAGTACCGCTTCGAGGCGACCGCCGACGAGGTCTTCGCGATGTTCAGCGACCCGGAGTACCAGAAGCAGAAGCTGGTCGACGCCGGGCACACCCACGTCGAGGTCGTCGAGTGCGGCCCCGGCGCGGACGGCAAGTCGTTCCGGATCGTCACGCGGCGCACGGTCGCGGTCGACGTGCCCGGGGTGCTCAAGCGGGTTCTCACGCCGACCAACACGGTCACCCAGACCGATGAATGGGCCGAGGACAAGAAGGGCACGCGCTCAGGCACGTGGAAGGTCGACATCAAGGGCGTGCCCATCCACCTGTCCGGCACCATGCAGATCAAGGCTGCGAAGTCCGGATGCGTGGAGACGATCTCGGGGAAGGCGAAGGCGTCGCTGCCGCTCGTGGGCGGCAAGCTCGAGAAGCTCGCCGGCGGCAACTTCAACGAGTCGACGGCGCAGGAGCAGGACTTCAGCAACCGCTGGCTAGCCGGGGAAGTCAGCTAGCCCGTCAAGTTTGCTACGGAGATGACTCGGCTGAGGCCCAGGCCCGGCGTGTCACCAAGACACGCCGCTGCCGATTTCATTCTGGTCGACAACTTGACGGGACCCGAGCCTGGCGGCCTACCGGCGCTTGATGATCACCGTCTTCACGGCGTGGTTGCCGGCCTTGTCGATGCACTGGCCCTTCAGCGGGGGTCCGTGCACGGTGTTGACGGCGATGCCGGATCGGACCGGTCCGACGTCCATGCAGCCGTAGACGGTGGGGCCCCGGCCTTGGGTCTTGGTGAACACCGGCCTGGTCCGGTCGATGTTGATGTTGGACACCACGACCGCTGCGCTGACGTTGCCGGCAATGTCGGTGCAGGTGCCGGTGGCAGTCTGTCCCGCCCCTTCGTGGCGGAGCACGATCGGGGCGGTGCAGGTGTGGATGCCGCTCCAACCGTCGATCCCGTGGAACGTCACGGTGACGTCGCCGTTGTTCCACCCGTGCGAGTTGGGTTCGGGTGAGCGCTGCGCAAACACCAGCGGTGCGCTCACGTCGATGCGGACGAGACCGAAATCGGTGAGAGCGGTGTTGCCGGCGTGGTCGACCGCTGTCCCCGTCGCCCGGTGGATCCCATCGGTCGAGAAGACATGGGGCGAGGGGCAAGAGGCGATGCCTGAGGTGACATCAGCGCAGTGGTAGGTCACCGTCACCGGATGGTTCGACCAGGCGGGAGGGAGGTAGGCGTGCCCCCCCGGGATGGTCGCCACAGCGTGGATGGTGGGGTCGGTGGCATCTCGCTTGATGGTGACCGATGCGCTGGTCGTGCCGCCGGCGTTGGTAGCCGCGCAGGTGAGCGTGGTGGTGCCGTCGTGGTTGATCGTCGCCGGCTCACAGCCTGTGGTCCCGGTGACGGGGGAGCCGTTGTCGGCGATGTTCCAGGTCACGCTGACGTCGCTGGTGTACCAGCCGTTGTCACCGTTGGGGTTGGCCGGGGTGGTGTGGGCCGTCACCGTGGGGGCCTTGGGGATGGCCCAGATCGGAGTGATGACGACCACGCCGTCAGCGATGCCTTGGGTTCCTCGGGTTCGCCATCCCTTGGCGTCGAACCGAACGAAGCCATGGATGCGGGGATCGGAATGCGTACCGCCGCCGCCGCCACCGCCACCGCCACCGCCGCCGAGTTGTCCACCGCCTCCGGATCCGCCGCCCTTGGCAAAGCCGCCGCCGCCACCGCCGCCACCGCCGCCGAGGGAGCCACCCTTGCCGGCGTCGCCGCCGATGCCGCCTGTGCGGGTGGCGCTGCCGCTGAGCACGCCGCCGCCGCCTGCGCCGGACCCTTCGCCGGCTTTCCCGTTGCTCTCACCGCCATTGCCACCTTGACCCCCCGGGCCGGTGAACACCGGGATCCCGCTGAAGCCGCCGCTGCCACCACCGCCGCCGGCGACCAGCAGGCTGGTGGCGAAGTCGGCGTCTTTCACGCCGCTGGCCCCGCCACCGCCGCTGCCGCCGCCGCCACCGAACAGCTCAAGGGTGGAACCCACCCCTCCGGCTCCTCCGGAGTCCACGCCGAAACCGCCGGCGCCGCCCGGGTTGCCGAGGATGCCGCCGCTGTCGTGACCGGGCTTCCCGGCGCAACCGGCGCCTATGTCGAGCGCCTGACCCGGGGTGGTGTTGAACGTCCCGGCCACCGCGTCACCCACCGACGTCTTGAAGGTGCCCTGAAACCCGGACGGGATAAGTTGCGCACCGTCGGCGCCAATGGCATCGACGTGCACGCTGGTGATGCCTGGAATGGCGGTGTACGTCTCGATCTTGCCGGTGCAGTTGTAGATCACCGGGGACGCGTCGGGCCCCGTGTAGTTGAAGGTCACCGAGCCTTCGAGGCCGCTGGTTCCCGCGAACTGCGTCACGTGCGAAAGGCGACTGGCATCGGGGTCCACATAGGAAAGCCCTCCGCCACCGCCACCACCACCACCGGCTCCGAACTGACCTCCGTTACCGCCCTGGCTACCTCCCTTGGGGTAGCCGCCACCACCACCACCGCCACCGGCCGCGGACGAGTTCGAGTTCCCGTTTCCGCCCGTGACGGTGGGACTTGATCCGAGTCCGCCGCCCGAGCCGGGGGCCGTGCCTGTGCCGGACGCGCCATTGCTGCCCACGCCGACCGGCCCACCACTGCCGCCCCGCCCGCCGTCGTCGAACGTGGTGAAGCCGCCGCCGCCGCCACCGCCACCGGCCACGGCCAGGATCGTCGAACCGATCTGCACGCCGCTGGCGCCGCCGCCACTTGCGCCACCGTCAAACCCGCCGTCGAAGGTCCCCTCGCCACCCGACGCCCAGCCGTAGCCACCGCCCGGGTCCTTATTTGTGAGGGGGGTCAGCGATGAACGGCAACCCACCGTCACGGTGAGGACCTCACCCGGGGTGACGGCCAGCGTGCCAAAGATGACACCGCCGCCACCGGACAGCTGACCACCGCCGCTTTGCGCACCACCGCCGGCCCCGGCCACCGATATCCGGATCGACGTCACCCCAGGGGGCACGTGGAACTGCTCCGGGATGCCCAGACACGGAAACGTGGTGAACACCGGGTCCGCCGCCGGTACCGCTGGCGCCGCGGCCGCCGGCGCAGCACCGCCAACGCCAACCGTGGCCAGCGCCACCGCCACCGCCACCGCCACTGGAGCAGCACCCATGACACGACCGACTGCCCCGGCGCTTGACATCTGTCTCCCCACTCAGCGGGCCTCAACCGGCCCGCGCGACAACATCAACTTTTCACGACCACCTGGGCGCGACGACACCGGGTGAACGTGAAACGACCAGCCGTTGGCCCGGAGCACCGCCAGCGGTCCTATGCCGTCATCCGGCTGGCGCAGGCTCGAAAGTCTGATGGCGGTGGAGGTGGGATTTGAACCCACGGAGGTGTTGCCACCTCACACGCTTTCGAGGCGTGCGCGCTCGGCCACTACGCGACTCCACCGCGATGGAGCCTACCGGGGACGACGATCAGCGAAGAAATCGGTGAGCAAGGCCGAACACTCCTGCTCGCGTACGCCCCCGATCACTTCGGGACGCCAGTTCAGCCGCCGGTCCCGGACGACGTCCCAGAGCGATCCCGCGGCGCCGGCTTTCGGGTCAGCGGCGCCGTAGACGATCCGGTCCACCCGTGCCAAGACGGCGGCGCCGGCGCACATCGTGCAAGGCTCCAGCGTCACGACGAGCGTCAAACCCGACAGGCGCCAGGAACCGGTGGACGCGGCGGCTGCACGTAACGCCAGCACCTCTGCGTGAGCGGTCGGATCCTGCAGCGCCTCACGTGCGTTGCGCCCGGTCGCGATGATCGCGCCCGATGCGTCGACAAGCGTGGCGCCGACGGGCACGTCGCCGGTTTCCAGCGCTAGGCGAGCCTCCTCGAGCGCCGGATCCATCCAGCGGTCGAAGGAACCTAGAGCGGACAGCTCAGGCGCCGCGCAACTCGTCGAGCACGTCGAGGCAGCCGGCGCGCTCGCACAGGGACGCGACGACATCGCTCGGCAGCGCTCCTTCTTCGGCGCAGAGCTCGACCAGGACGTCGCCCGGGGTGCCGAGATCGGCGAGCAGCTCGGGATCGCCGACGGGTTCCGCGTCGGGACGTCCCGCGGTGTCCTCGTCGTCCTCGTCCTCCTCGGGTGGCAGGACGGGAAGGGCGTCACCGAACAGCCGTTCGGCCAGCGTGGACGTCGCGAGCACGCGGCTGTCGGACAGGAAGATCTTGGGGTCCTGCAGCGTCTCCGCGGTCACCCGCATCACGCCGAGCCACTCGTCGTCCTCCTCGACGTAGACGACCGTGACGCCCTTGTCATCGCCGGATTCGAAATCATCGAGCTGGTCGATCAGGTCGTCGAGCGTCTCCACGTCATCGAGGTCGACGTCCTGAGCCCTCCAACTCGCCCCCGTCCGGCTGAGGGCCACGGCGCTGTGCACTCGGATCTCCCTTCCGCGCGGCCTCTTGGCGGTGCGAGTCGTCGGTAGTGATCAACTGCTGATCAGCTGCTGATCAAGGTAGTCATTGTCGTGTTGCTGCGGCGCTACCCGCGGGGCGGATCCTCGAACCCGACGCTGGTAATTGAAGCGAAGACCGCCGCGATTGGCCATAACGTCTCCCCCCGTGGCCGACGCGCTCCCTGATCCGGTGCGCCGGCAGATCCTTCGTGACGCGCTCGGGATCGGTGTCGCGACGGGTCTGTACGGGCTGTCGTTCGGCGCGGTCTCGGTCGCCGCAGGCCTCAGCGTCCTGCAGACCTGCTCCCTGTCGTTGCTCATGTTCAGCGGCGCCAGCCAGTACGCCTTCGTCGCACTCGCTTCCAATGGCGTCGCCGCCATCGCGACGGCGGCACTGCTCGGGGCCCGCAACGCGCTCTACGGCCTGCGCCTTTCCGGTCTGCTGCGCCATCGTGGCCTGCGTCGGATCGGCACGGCCCAGCTGGTGATCGACGAGTCGACCGCGATGGCGATCGGACGCGAGCCCGACGGCGAACCCGCGTCACGGCTCGCGTTCTACGCGACGGGCGCGGCCATTTACGTGCTCTGGAACAGCCTCACGCTCGTCGGGGCGGTCGCGGCGGGCGCGCTTCCCGATCCGCGCAAGTTCGGTCTGGACGCTGTCGCACCGGCGGCCTTCCTCGCGCTGCTCGCCCCGCGCTTGCGTGGCCGCGGTCCGATGGGAATCGCTGCTGCCGCGGCGGTCATCGCGCTCGTCCTGACGCCGTTCGTGCCGGCCGGGGTTCCCGTGCTTGCGGCGGCGGCCGCTGCCGCGGCGTCGCTCTTCGTCCGGGGCGGCACGCCATGAGCTGGACGGTGGTGCTGATCGCGTCAGCCAGTTGCTACGTGCTCAAGCTCGCGGGTTTGTCGGTGCCCGCCAGGTGGCTCGCGGATCAGCGGCTGCAACGACTCGCGACGGCCCTCCCGGTCGCCCTGCTGGCGGCGCTCATCGCGTTGCAGAGCTGGACCTCCGGACACCACCTGGTGATCGACGCCCGTACCGGCGGGTTCGCGGTCGCGGCCGTCGCGGTGATGCTGCGCGCCCCGTTCATCGTGGTCGTGACGCTGGCTGCGCTGACGGCGGCACTGCTGCGTCTGTTGTGAGACAACCGGCGCGTCGAGTCGCCGGAGCCGTTTACCCTTTTCGCCATGGCCTCTGCGGTGAGCGACGACATGCCGCCCGAGGCCGCCTCGCCGCCGGCACCGCCGGAACAGCCGGGGCCGCCGCGCACCCAGGTCATCACGCTCCATCGACGCCTCACTCGGCGCCGGATCCTGTTCACCGGTCTCGGCCTGGTGGTCGTCGGACTGCTGGCCTGGGTCTTCTTCGGGATCGGCATCGGCCACCTTCTCGAAAAGATCCTGCACCTGCCCGCGTGGTTGATCCTGCTGCTGGTGTTCCTGCTTCCAGGGCTCGAGGCGTCCATCTTTCTGGGGGTCTTCTTCCCCGGTGAGGTGGCAGTGCTGCTGGGAGGCGTCGCGGCTTCCCAGGGGTCGGTGTCGATCGCGCCGGTGATCATCGCGGCGTGTCTCGGGGCGGTGCTCGGTGACCAGATCGGCTACCTGGTGGGCCGCGAATGGGGCCAGCAGGTGCTGCGCCGGATACCCGATCGACTGCTCGATGAAGACCGGCTTCAGAAGGGTCGCGCGTACATCCGCCGGCTGGGCGCGAAGGGCGTCATCCTCGGGCGGTGGACTGCGGCGCTGCGGGCCCTGGTGCCGGGCCTCGCGGGCATGTCCCACATGTCCTATCCGCGCTTCCTGATCGCCAACGTCATCGGCGGAGTCGGCTGGGCCACGCTCGTCGCCGTGGTCGGCTACCTGGCGGGAAACAGCTACAAGAAGGTCGAGTCGGCGCTCGGCAGCGTGTCCTACGTGCTGCTCGGCCTGATCGTCGTGGGGTTCATCGCGTGGCACATCGTGCGTCGGCGCAAGGAGCGCGCATCCGTCGAGTAGCCGGCGCGGGCCTGTGGAAAACCCGCCGAGCCCGTGCTCGTCGGGGTTAGCGTGAGACCAGCAGTTTTGCTCGTGTGAATCCGCCGCAAGAACGATTTGCCGCGGCCGATAAGCGATTCGTCACGGGCTGCGCTGGGCACCCGTCAGGTCGAAGGACCGGAGTTCGGCGACGGCGGGCGTCCTGGTCGACTTTTGGGAGGTGCTGGAGTGGTGGCCGATGGCTCCCGCACGGGCGACGCTCCCGCTCGCCCGCGCCCTAGTCCCCATCCGGTGTCCCTGACGCGTCCGGCCCCGCAGGAGACCGCTCCGCCGAAGCGGCGCCGGCGACGAGCCCGCCAGTCCACCGTTGCCCTGCTGACGGCCGCCGCGCTGGCCGTCGTCGGCAGCATCGCCGGCGTGGCGATCAAGGACCACAAGAGCCCGCCGTCGATCACGTCGTTCCCTCTGGGCAAGAGTTCCGCCGCTCCCAGCACAGATGCGCAGTCGGGCACCAAGGACCCCCTGACGACCACCACCGGCGCGCCGGTCGCCCCGCGTCCGAGCGCCGCCGTGGCCGTACCGGTCGTGGCGCCGCTGCGTAACCGGGTGGATCCCGATCTCTTCCTGACCGCGACCACCACCGTGACCCCGGCTCAGATCGCCGCGGTGACGCGAGCCACGGGCGCCACCCGGCTCTTGCAGGTCGACTTCGCTCAGGTCAAGCTGGGCGGCGGCATCACGACCGCGGTCGGGGTCGACCCGTCGTCCTTCCGTGAGTACACGCCTGACAACACCGCTCCCGTTGATGCGCTGTGGCAGCGGGTCGCCGGCGGCGATGCGGCGATCGCTCACGCCGTGGCGGCCGCACTGGCGATCAGGCTGGGCGGCCATACGAAGGTGGGCCGCGTCGTCCAGAGCGACGTGCGCATCGGGGCGTTCGCCACGACCCGGCTCCCCGGAGTCGGCGTCGTCGTCGACCGCAACAAGTCGGCGGCGCTCGGTCTCATCCGTGGGGCTGCGTTGATCATGTCGTTGCCCACGGGCGCCGATCCCCTGGTCGCCCTGAGCGCGGCGCAGCAGGTCATGCCGAAGGCCAAGGTCGAGGCGCTGCGCTACTCGGTGCAGACCGGGGTGGCCGGCGGCGCGTCCCCGAGCGGCCCCACGGTCCCCGGCGGAATCCCGATCCTGGGCAGGGGCTGGACCATCCCGCTCGCTCTCGGCACGTTCACCCTGACCCAGCGCTTCCATGACCCGAGCACCGGCGGCACCCACCCGGGCATCGACCTCGCGGCGCCGTTCGGCACGCCGATCTATGCGGCCTCCGAAGGCGACGTCCTCTACTGGGGCCCGGCTCAGGGCTTCGGCAACTGGATCGTGCTGCAGCATCCCGGCGGCATCCAGACCGTCTACGGGCACATGCGGTTCGACGAGCTGCTCATCGGCCCCACGGCCCACGTCAAGGCGGGTCAGCTCATCGCACGGGTCGGCTCCGAAGGCGAATCCACCGGCCCACACCTGCATTTCGAGGTGCACGTCGACAATGCCCGGGTCGATCCGATCACGTTCCTCAATGCCCAAGGCGTGACCGAGATCCACTGACGCTCGTCGCTCACCGCCAATGGCCCCGGGCTCTGGCAGGCTAGGTGAGGATGTCGGCTTCACCTGCGCGCACTCAAGCGCTTTCGCTGCGCGCGCGTCTCGCGCTGTCCTTGGAGCGGGCCACCTCGACCACCTCGAGAAAGCTCGGGCGCGGGTCGGGCGAGATGATCGGCGGCAAGGTCGCGCTGAGCACTCACCCGGGGGTGCTTCGGGAGATCGCCCGCGGCCGGTCGCTGGCCTGCGTCAGCGGGACGAACGGCAAGACCACGACCACGCGTTTGCTGGCCGCCGCTCTCGCCACCGCCGGCCCGGTCGCGAGCAACTCCGGCGGCGCCAACATGGGTCCAGGCGTGCTTCACGCGCTCGCCCGCCGTCCTTACGCGGCCGCCGGCGCGCTCGAGGTCGACGAGATCTGGCTGCCCAAAGTTGCCCGCGAGGTGCGTCCGCAAGCCGTCGTGCTCCTCAACGTCACGCGCGACCAGCTCGACCGGTCCAACGAGACGCGCCGGATCTCCGGGATCTGGCGGGCGCTCGGCGCCGAGCTGGAAGGCTGCACCGCCGTCGCCAATGCTGATGACCCGCTCGTCACCTACGCAGCGCTCGGATTCGGCGCGCAGGTGTGGGTCGCCGCCGGCCAGAACTGGACGGCAGACGCGATGGTCTGCCCTGCGTGCGGGCAGCTCCTGGAGCGGGGTGAGGCCTTCGGATGGCGTTGTGGGCACTGCGATCTGCACCGGCCGGATCC
Organism: Frankiaceae bacterium; assembly: GCA_036272075.1. Taxonomy (GTDB): domain Bacteria; phylum Actinomycetota; class Actinomycetes; order Frankiales; family Frankiaceae; genus DATAZK01. The sequence goes on along the minus strand of DATAZK010000047.1, from coordinate 53,124 downwards.
TGATGTCGAGGTCGTCGAAGCGGCCGCTGTGAACTGGCGCGGCACCCGGATGGCGGTGCCGCTGGCACTGCCCGGGAAGGTCAATGTCGGCAACGCCGCCCACGCAGCAGCGGCCGCCGAGCTGCTGGGCGTCGAACCCGCGGCTGCCTTCGCGGCCATGTCCTCGGTCGAAGCCGTGCAGGGCCGCTACTCCGAGGCGGTGCTCGCTCCCGGCCGGCGCGGGCGGCTGCTGCTCGCCAAGAACCCCGCCGGCTGGGTCGAGATGCTCGAGCTCCTCGACAGCGAGCCGGGCCGTCCCGTCATCGTGGATTTCAACAGCCGAACCGCCGACGGGCGCGACCCCTCCTGGCTCTGGGACGTCCCCTTCGAGCGGCTGCGCGGTCGCCAGGTCCTGGTCACCGGCGAGCGCCGGGAAGACGTCGGCGTCCGTCTGGCCTACGCCGACGTCCCGCACAAGCTCTATCCCAACGCCGAGGCGGCCGCGGCTGATGCACCCGAGGGAGTGCTGGACGTCGTCGCCAACTACACGGCGTTCCGCGACCTGCTGGTGCGCACGAACGGCGCGTCCTTATGAGCACCGAGTCCGCGACCAGGATCGCGCTCGTCTACCCCGAGCTGCTCGGCACCTACGGAGACGGCGGCAACGCGCACGTGCTGGCCACCCGCCTGCGGTGGCGGGGATTGGACGCCGAAGTCGTTTCGGTGCCGGCGGGCGCCGCGCTACCCGAGCAGTGCGATCTGTACCTGCTGGGCGGGGGCGAGGACGAGCCGCAGGTGCTGGCCGTCGACGGGCTGCGTGAGGGCAGGCGGCTGGTGCGCGCCGTCGAGCAAGGGGCCGTGGCGCTCGCCGTCTGCGCCGGTTTTCAGATCGTCGGTGAGAGCTTCCCCGGCTCCGACGGGCGTCAATACGACGGGGTCGGGCTGCTCCCGGTCGAGACCCGGCGCAGCTTCGCCGGTCCTGGAGAAGCGGTCCCGCCACGGGCCGTCGGCGACATCGTGGTCGACGCCGATCCGGCGCTGAAATTGCCGCCGTTGCTGGGTTATGAGAACCACGGAGGCCGGACGCGTCCGGTCGAGGGAGCGGCTGGAAGGCCGCTTGGCGTCGTACGGCGCGGCATCGGCAACGGCACCCCCGACCGGGCAGAAGGCTGGCTGACGGAGCGCGTGATCGCGACCTACCTGCACGGGCCGGTGCTGGCCCAGAATCCGGCGCTGGCTGACCTGCTGCTGCGCTGGGTTCATCCGGATCTGCCCGAACTCGACGGGCCGGCCGAGGCGGCTGTGCTGCGCGCCGCCCGGATGCGGGCACTCGGGGTCTGAAGCTCAGGTGTCGGCGATCAGGGTGAACGGCCCGTCGTTGACCAGGCTCACCTGCATCTGAGCACCGAAGACGCCAGTCGCGACGCTCGCCCCGAGGTGGCGCAGGTGCTCGATGACGGCGTCGACCAGCGGCTCCGCGACCGGACCTGGAGCAGCGGCATTCCAGGACGGGCGGCGGCCTTTGCGGGTGTCGGCGTAGAGCGTGAATTGGCTGATCACGAGTAGCGGCGCGGCGAGATCCTGGGCCGAGCGCTCCCCGTCGAGGACGCGCAGCGTGTACACCTTGCTCGCCAGCGCATGTGCCTGCTGGAGGGTGTCGCCCGTCTTGACGCCGACCAGGACGAGCAGCCCCGCCCCGATCTCGCCCACGACTGACCCGTCCACCGTGACGGCGGCTGAAGTGACTCGCTGGATGACCGCCCGCATGCTCGCAGTCTGTCGTGCCGGGAATTGTCGGTGCCTCGTCCTACGGTCCTTCTTGTGCGACTCCTTCACACCTCCGACTGGCACCTCGGCCGCTCGCTGCACCGCGCTGACCTGCGGGAAGCTCAGGCGGCCTTTCTGGATGCGCTGGTGGCTACGGTGCGTTCGGAGCGCGTCGATCTCGTCCTGGTCTGCGGCGATGTCTACGACCGGGCGGTGCCCTCGCTAGACGCGGTCCAGCTTTGTGAGGACGCGCTTGTCCGCCTCCGCGACGCGGGTGCGCGGGTGGTCGTGATCAGCGGCAATCACGATTCGGCTACCCGGCTGGGATTCAGTTCCACGCTCGTGGATGCGTCCGGGGTGCACCTGCGCACCGATCCGGCACGCGTCGGCGCGCCGGTGCTGCTTTCTGACGCGAGTGGCGAGGTCGGCGTCTACGCCTTGCCCTACCTCGAGCCCGAGTCCGCCCGGGTGCTGCTGCCGGCCGATCCCCTCGCGCCGCAGGAGCCGATAGGGCGTGGTCACGCCGGCGTCCTGGCGCGCGCGATGGCCTGCGTGCGCGCCGATCGGGAGGCCCGAGGGCTCTCTCGAGCCGTCGTCATGGGCCACGCGTGGGTTGCCGGGGGAGCCGCCAGCGAGAGCGAGCGGGACATCTCGGTCGGCGGCGTCGGCCAGGTCGGCGCCGGGCTTTTCGACGACGTCGATTACGTGGCTCTGGGCCATCTGCATGCGCCCCAGACGTTGAGCGAGAGGGTTCGCTACAGCGGCTCGCCGCTGGCGTACTCGTTCGGCGAGGCAGCGCAGCGCAAAGGGAGCTGGCTCGTCGAGCTGGCTGGCGCGGGGCAGGTGAGCAGCGAGTTCGTTCCGGCGCCCACGCCCCGGCAGCTGTCGAGCGTTCGCGGTCGCCTGGAGGAGCTGCTGAACGATCCCGGGCTTACGGCGGTTGAAGATCACTACCTCTCGGTGGTGCTCACCGATCCTGGCCGCCCGGCCGATCCCATGAGCCGCCTGCGCCGCCGATTCAGCCACGTCCTGCTGCTGGATCATCAGCCCGAAGGTGCTGTCACCCTTCCCGGCAGCTACCGCACCCGGCTCGCCGGTCGTGACGATCTGTCGGTGGCGCGTGACTTCGTGACGCATGTGCGCGGCACCGCTCCGGATCCCGACGAGGATCGGCTGCTCGCCGAGGCGTTCGACGTCCTGGGCCAGCGGTCGCGGGAGGTGGCCTGAGATGCGCCCACACCGTTTGGAGCTGACGGCCTTCGGGTCCTTCGCCGATCGCGTCGTCATCGACTTCGACCGTCTCGGGCAGGGCGGCCTTTTCCTGATGCACGGCGAGACGGGCGCGGGTAAGACGACAGTGCTCGACGGCCTGTCGTTCGCGCTCTACGGCCGGGTTCCCGGAGTCCGTGGGGTCGGGCGGCTGCGTTCCGATCATGCGGCGGCCGAGACCAGAACGGTGGTGCGCCTCGAAGTCACGATTGCCGGCCGCCGGCTGCGTGTCACGCGGTCCCCGGCGCAGGAGCGGCCCAAGCGCCGCGGCACCGGAGCCACCACCGAGCCGGCGAGCGTTGCCCTCGAAGAGTGGAGTCCGGCGGGTGACTGGTGGCCGCGTTCGAGCCGGGTCGGTGAGGTCGACCTCGAGCTGTCGGATCTGCTGGGCATGTCGGCCGAGCAGTTCCACCAGGTGGTGCTCCTTCCGCAGGGCCAGTTCGCCAAGTTCCTGCACAGCGATGCCAGCGAGCGCACCGCGTTGCTACAGCGGCTTTTTGGCACCGACCGCTTCCGCAAGATCGAGGATTGGTTGGGAGAGCAGCGGCGCCAGTCCCGAGACGCCCTCGACCAGGCTCGTCATGGCGTACGGCGACTCCTCGCGCGGGTGGCTCAAGCCTGCGGCGAGGCTGAGCCCGAGCCGGGCGATGATCCGGGCCCGGAGTGGGTTTGCGGGCGCCTCGAAGCCGCGCAGGACGACGCTGCCGCGGCTGAGGCGAATGCTGCATCCGCCCGGGCCGAGCAGGAGGCCGCCCAGCACGCTGAGGCCGCAGCCGTCGACCTGGCGAAGCGCCAGCAACGCAAGGCGAACGCACTCGAAAGGCAAGCCGCGCTTGAGGCCGGAGCCGATGCCGTCGCCCTGACGGAGGCGCAGATCGAGGCCGCGCGGCGCGCGGCCGGGGTCGATCCGGCGCTGCAGGAACGCTCTCGGCGGTTGGCCTTCTTGGAGCAGGCGCGCCGTAGGCAGCAGGCTGCTCTCGTTGCCTTGCCGAAGGAGTTGGCCGGCGCGTCGGTTGTGCAGTTGCGGGCCGCGGGCTCTTCGGGTCGCGAAATGCTGGGCCGGCTGACCGAGGCGGGTGAGCTCGAGCGCGCCGTGGCGCTCGCCGTCGAGGAGGAGGGCAAGGGGCTACGCGCTGCTGAAGCCGCGAGGATCAGCCTGGAGGAGATCACTCCCCTTATCGAGCAGGCGCCGCCTCTGCTGGCCGAGCTCCGCGCCCGTATAGCGGCCGCACGGGAGGCCGCTGCCGGTTTGCCGGTCGCAAAGGTCGCCGCCCAACATGCAGCCGAGGCGCTGGGCGTAGCCAAGCAGCGTGACATTCGCCTGTTCGAGGTTTCGCAGCTGTCGAGCGAGCACCTGCAGACCCGCGAGGAGGCGCTGGAGCTGAAGGCATCGTTCACGACCCTGCGTTCCGATCGCGTCGACGGGATGATCGCTGAGTTGGCGGCGGCCCTCGTTGACGAAGCGCCGTGCCCGGTGTGCGGGGCGATCGAGCACCCGGATCCGTCGGAAGTTCGGGGTCGCCAGGTGTCGCGGGCCGACGAGGACGCCGCGTTGCACGCGTCCGACGAGGCACAGGAACGGGTGCGGCTGATTGGCGAGCGGCTGGTCGCCGGCCAGGCGGCGCTCGACGGTGCTCTGGAGCGCCTTCGCGAGCTGGACCGCGAGGCGGCGGTCGTCGAATCGTTGCTCGGTGATCATGAGAGTTGCTCAGCCGAGGTCGACCGCCTCGCGGCCGAGGCGAGCGCCCTGGAGGCTGCTGAGGCGCAGTTGGCTCAGGCGGAAAAGGCGTTGACGCAGCGCCGCGATGAGGTCGTGCGCCTCGAGGCGGCCAGCGTGGGGGCGAGCCGGCAGGCGGCGGCCGCCGGTGAGCGTCGAGCGCAGTTGCAGGAGCGTCTTCAGCGCCTGTTGGCAGGCGCCGCGGATGTCGAGTCCGCGCAGCGGATGACCGCTGCGCTGATCGATGCGGGGGAGGCCGCACTCGCCGCCGATGCGGCGCTTCGCGAGGCGGAAAAGGAGCACGCCGCAGCCGAGGATCTTGCTGAGCAGGCCGTCGTGAAGGCCGGCTTCGAAGACGTGGCCGCGGCCCAGGCGGCAGTGCGTGGCGAGCAGGATCTGGCGAGGCTGCAGTCGCAGGTGGACACGGCTCGCGAGCAGGCGGCGGCCGTGGCCGAGGTACTCGCCGATCCGGATTTGGACGTGGAGCTCACCCTCGCGGCGCCGGTACGGGAGACCGCGGCCACGAGCCGGGCAGCGGTGGCGGCCGGGCGCAGCGCGGAGCAGCTGCTCGCCACCGCCACTCAGCGCGTGAGGCAGCTCATCGTGCTGAAGGCCGAGCTGGAGCAGCGCATGACGGAGCTCGCGCCGGTTGAGCAGGCGGCTCAGCGCGCCAAGGAGCTCGCCGATCTCGCGTCCGGCAATGGGGCCAACCGGCTGAACATGCCGCTGTCCGCCTACGTGCTGGCGGCTCGGCTCGAGGAGGTGGCAGAAGTCGCGAGCGGCCGGCTGCGTGCCATGACGCAGGGGCGATACACGCTCATCCACAGCGACGCGCGAGCAGGCAACGCTCGATCTGGCCTGCGGCTGATGGTGTCCGACGCCTGGACCGGGCAGGACCGCGACACGGCCACGCTGTCCGGCGGCGAGACGTTCCTGGCGAGTCTGGCGCTGGCGCTGGGGCTGGCCGAGGTCGTCACGGCTTCGGCTGGTGGCGCGCCGCTGGATGCGCTCTTCGTTGACGAGGGCTTCGGTTCGCTCGATGAAGAGACCCTCGATGAGGTCCTCGACGTCCTGGATGGGTTACGTGAGGGTGGCCGGCTCGTCGGCATCGTGAGTCATGTCCCGCATCTGCGTGACCGGATTCCGAGCCGGCTGCGGGTGAGCAAGGGCACGTCCGGCAGCACCGTGACCCAGCACGACGGCACGGGCGGCGGGCAAGACGCCGAAGTCGAAGACCGGGCGGAACGAGATGAGCTCGTCGTGACGCTGCCGGCGCCGGTTCCCGTGGAGCCGGAAAGGGTTTTCGCGGGCGCGGGTGAACAGCTGGCGCTGCTGGGAGCGGAGTGAAGGGGCGGCCTCAGCGGCCGGTGCGCATCCGGTAGATCGCGAAGCGCAGCCGCTTCCACATCGACGGGTTCGCCGGAGCCGCGGCGGGAGTTTCGAGCCGTCGCTGAACGCTGCGCCCGTGGGCTGACAGCTCGTGCGTGGGTGAGTTACGCGCCCAGGAGAGGTCGAACTCCCGGTCCAGTTCAGGGTCCGCCGTCACGGGCGGTTGATCGTCCACACCTCAATAAACCCCTCGACACCCGATCACGTACCGGACGCGAACTGTGAGTTTGCTGAGAGGTTGCGATGGCGATTTGATATGCTTGCCGATAAGCAAATAAATAGTCCGAAGGAGGTCGCCGTGCCCGCAGCAACCCGCCCGGCACCCAGCTCCGCCGATGCGCTGCCTGTCGGTGATCCCGAGACCGTCGGGCGCTTGCAGTTCGCCCTCGCCCGCAGCTCGCGACTCCTTCGGGAGACCGCGACCGGCGGCCTCACCCCGACACAACTCGCTGTCCTGGGCGTCCTGCTGCGCGAAGGCCCTCGCCAGCTCACCGAGCTGGCGGCTGTCGAGCGGATCAACCCGACCCTGCTCAGCCGGGTCGTCGGTCGCCTCGAGGATGACGGGCTGGTCAGGCGCTCCGCCCAGGAGCAGGACCGCCGCTCCTACCAGGTCAGCATCACTGACGCCGGCCGGGCCCTCGCTGAGGGATTGCGCCACGAGCGGTGCCTGGCCCTCGCCGAGCGACTGGCCCGGCTCGATCCCGCACATGCCGAGACCCTCTTCTCAGCGCTCCCCGCCCTCGAGGCATTGGCCGATCAGCTGGCCACCGACCGGAAGGATTGATGAGCACTCCCGCTGCAGATGACCCGCAGGAGCTAGCGCCGTCCACCCAGGCCAGCCCGCCCGCCGGCACCCGCCGCGCCGCCACGTTCGCCGCCCTGTCCAATCTCAACTTCCGGCGCTTCTTCTACGGCCAGGCCGTCTCCATGATCGGCACCTGGATGCAGTCGGTGGCCCAGTCCTGGCTCGTCCTCGAGCTCACCGGATCGGGAACGGCTCTCGGCCTCGTCATCGCCCTGCAGACCATCCCGGTGCTGTTCGGGGCGCCATATGCCGGGTTGATCGCCGACCGCGTCGACAAGCGGCGCCTGCTCGTCGGCACCCAGACGACCATGGGAATCCTGGCGCTCATCCTCGGCGTGCTGACCGTCACCGGCAGCGTCCAGCTCTGGATGGTCTACGTGCTGGCTGTCGCCCTCGGCGCGGCGAACGCCGTCGACAACCCCACCCGGCAGGCGTTCGTGCTGGAGATGGTCGGGCCGGCTCACCTGCGCAACGCCGTGACGCTCAACTCGGTCCTGGTCAACGCCGCCCGCGCCATCGGTCCCGCCGTCGCTGGGACCTTGATCGCCACCATCGGCGTCGGGATCTGCTTCCTGGTCAACGCCGGGACCTTCGTCGCCGTGATCATTGCCCTGGCCACTCTCGACCGCAGCGCGCTCCTTCCTTCACCGCCGGCGCCTCGCGAGCGCGGCCAGCTGCGCGAGGGATTTGCCTACGTCCGCCGAACGCCGTCCCTCGTCGTGCCGCTCGGGATGATGGCCGTGATCGGGATGCTGGCCTACGAGTTCCAGGTGGTCCTGCCGGTTGTTGCCCGCTCGACGTTCCACGGCGGCGCGCAGGCGTACGGATTCCTGACGGCCGCGATGGGGATCGGCGCGGTGATCGGCGGCCTCGGCGTGGCCTCCCGTGCCTTCACCGGCACCCGCGCGCTGGTCTGGGCGGCGACCATCTTCGGCGGCGTGATCCTGCTGGCCGCCGCAGCTCCCAACCTGGCGCTGGCGTGTGTCGCGATGGCTCTGGTCGGCGCCGGCAGCGTCGGCTTCCTGGCCATCGGCAACGCGACCTTGCAGCTTTCCGCGTCGCCCATGATGCGCGGACGCGTGATGGCGCTGTGGGCGGTCGCCTTCCTCGGCTCGACCCCGATCGGCGGTCCCATCGCCGGCTACGTCAGCCAGCACTTCGGCGGGCGCGCTGGTCTGATCCTCGGCGGCATCTCCTGTCTGGTCGCGGCCCTCGGCGGCTGGTACGTCCTGCGCCGCGCTGCTACCCGGTCGGATGGGACCACCCAGGGCGAGCTGAACACCGCGGAGCAGGCCCCCGTCGCCGCCTGAACGGCAGCCGTAACCAGTCCAGCCAGGCAGGATGCGGGAGTGCGAATTCCGTGGGTGGTGGGCATCTCGGGTGCGTCCGGAACCCCGTATGCCCGTGCCGTCCTTCGCGGTCTGCTGGCTGCGGGCGAATCGGTCGACCTGGTCGTGAGCCGGGCGGCGCGGCTCACCCTGCTCGATGAGACGGGAATGGCTTGGCGCGACGACCCCGACCACGTCGCGCAGTGGCTGGGTGAGCAGGCCACTCCCGACATCCGGATCTGGCCCGCCGCCGACCTGGCGGCCGGACCCTCGAGCGGCTCCTACCCGGCGCGAGGGATGCTCGTGGTCCCCGCGTCCACCGAGGCAGTGGCCGGCATCGCGCTCGGGCTCTCCAAAGATCTGCTCCAGCGCTCCGCCGCCGTCACCCTGAAGGAGGGCCGCCCGCTCGTCGTGGTCCCGCGGGAGATGCCGCTGGCCCGTCCGACCCTGGTGCACATGCTGGCGCTGCACGACGCCGGCGCGATCATCGCTCCCGCCAGCCCCGGGTTCTACGCGGGTGCCCGTGACGCCGAAGCGCTGGCTGACTTCGTCGCCGCCAAGGTGCTGGATGCCGTCGGCGTCGACCATCAATTGATGCGGCGCTGGACGGGGCAGCTCGGCGCAGCAAGACGGCAAGCCGACTAATCTGCCAAGGGTGGATCAGCGCCGTAAAGACGAGCTCGCCAGCAAGGTCGAATCCGGAGAGCGCCTCAGCCGCGCAGATGGCGAGGACCTTTACGCCTGCGATGACCTGGCCTGGCTGGGCGGCCTCGCGCACGGGGTGCGCACGAAGCTCAACGGCGACCGGGTGTTCTTCAACGTCAACCGCCATCTGAACCTGACGAACGTCTGCAATGCGTCTTGCGCCTACTGCTCTTTCCAGCGCAAGCCGGGTGAGAAGGACGCGTACACCATGCGGGTCGAGGAAGCCGTCCGGCTGGCGAAGGAGATGGAGCCGGCCGGCATCACCGAGCTGCACATCGTCAACGGCCTGCACCCCACGCTCCCGTGGCGCTATTACCCGCGGGTGCTCAAGGAGCTGAAGGCCGCGCTGCCGTCGGTCGCGCTGAAGGCGTTCACGGCCACCGAGATCCACTGGTTCGAGAAGATCAGCGGCCTGTCGGCGGAGGAGGTGCTCGATGAGCTGATGGAGGCGGGGCTCGAGTCGCTCACCGGCGGCGGCGCCGAGATCTTCGACTGGGAGATCCGCCAGCAGATCGTCGACCACGAGACGCACTGGGAGGACTGGTCGCGCATCCACCGGATCGCGCACCAGAAGGGGCTACGGACCCCGTGCACCATGCTCTACGGGCACATCGAGGAGCCGCGCCACCGCGTCGATCACGTGCTGCGCCTGCGTGAGTTGCAGGACGAGACCGGTGGCTTCAGCGTCTTCATCCCACTGCGCTACCAGCACGATGCGGTGGGCGATCCGCGCAATCGCCTGATGGAGCGCACGACGATGGCGACCGGAGCCGAGGCACTCAAGACGTTCGCCGTCAGCCGGCTGCTGTTCGACAATGTGCCGCACGTGAAGAACTTCTGGGTCATGCACGGCTTGGAGACGGCGTCGCTCTCGCTCTCGTTCGGCGCCGACGACCTCGACGGCAGCGTCGTCGAGTACAAGATCACCCACGACGCCGACGGCTTCGGCACGCCCAACACCATGAGCCGGGAGAACCTTCTCGACCTGATCCGTGAGGCGGGATTCCGGCCGGTCGAGCGCGACACCCGTTACGGGACGATCCGCGAATACGACGGTCCGGTCCGTCCCGCCGAGCCGTCGGCGGCGATCGCGTGAGCCGGGCGGCCGGGGCGCCGCCGGGGATCGGTTCGATCACCGCGCTGGCCTTCGTGGTGGTGCTCGTGCCTGCTGTCGTCGTCGCGTCGCTGCTGAGTGCCTTCGGGGCGGCGCTCGGAGTCGCGTGCATGCTCGGTCTGCTGACGGCCTTCATCGGGATGGCGCTCTACCCGCGGGTGCTCAAGCGTCTGGGCTGGCTGCCCGGATCCCGGGAGACGGCGCATGAGTGAGCGTCCGCCGTCCATCACCCGCACGTACGCCAGCTATCTGGGGATCCGGCTGGTGCTGTTCGCCGCCGCGCTGGTGATCTGCATCGTGCTGAACCTGAACACTTGGCTGGCGCTGATCGTCGCGCTGGCGGTCAGTGGCGTCGTCGCGTACCCGCTCGCCCGCCGCCAGCGAGATGAGATCGCCCGCGCCTTCCAGCAACGCCGAGGCGGCCGGTAGCCGCATGCCGCACTGGGTTCCTTCGTGGCAGCTCGCCGTCACGGTTGCCGGCTGTATCGCGGTGGTATCCGTCGGCCTGCGGATCTGGACGCGCGGCAAGACCGGCACGCGCGAGCGCCGCCTGGCGCTCACCGGGCTGATCGGATGGCAGGCCGCCGTGCTGATCGCGGCGTACGGGCTGTGGCAGTTCACCGGTTCGAAGGCTCTCATCGGTACCAGCGACGGTGTCGACCGCGGCCGCCACCTCTGGAATCTCGAACGCGATCTGCACCTGCCGAGCGAGGCCTCGTTCCAGCGCCTGTTCCTGCCCCACCACACCTTCGTCCGCTTCCTGAACCTGTACTACGTGGTGGCGCACTACAACGTCCTGCTGCTGATGCTCGGATGGCTGATCTGGCGCCATCGCGACCGCTATGCCGAAGCCCGCACCGTCATCTTCATCGCGACCTTCGCCTGCCTCGCCGTCCAGCTCATCCCGGTCGCGCCGCCGCGGCTCATCGGCGGACACGGGATCGTCGATACGCCCTCGCTGTACGGGCAATCGGTCTACGGGCCGATCGGTCAGGGCTTCAGCGACCAGTACTCGGCCATGCCGTCGGTGCACATCGCGTGGTCCTCGGCCGTCGCGTTCTTCATCTATCGCTCGACCAAGAGCCGCTGGCGTTACATCGGAGTCGCGCATGCGCTGCTGACGTGGACGGTGGTCGTCGCCACCGGAAACCATTACTGGCTCGACGGCGTCGTGGCGATCCTGATCCTCACGCTCTCGTTCTGGACGGTGCGCCTGGGCACTTACCTGCGGGGCCGGGTGACACAGTGGCTGGCGTGGAATCCCGCTCCCGTCGGCGTCGCGTTGCCTGCCTCGGTCTCGCTCTCGCCGCCGCTTCAATCGTCGCCGGATGCGGTAGCGACGGCCACTCCGTTGACGGGCCCGCAAGCAGCCCGAGCGTCGCCTCCACCCAGCCGCTGACCGGTCTCCCGCTGAGTTCTGATCCAGCGGCCGCCAAGCGCCCGGCACTGTTCGTCAAGATCGAGAATGCCCCCCAGGCGCGCCCGCAGACGGGGCTCGAGAAGGCCGACGTGGTCTATGAAGCGATCGCGGAGGGCGGCATCACGCGGTTCGCCGCGATCTTCCAGAGCACCGACCCCGGTGACCTCGGTCCGGTGCGTTCCGTACGCCCGCAGGACCCGGATATCGCTGCGCCCCTGCACGGGATCGCCGCGTTCTCCGGCGGAGTCACGCCGATCGTGAACGACCTCTCGACCGTCGCGCAGGACCTCTCCGCCGACGCGAGCGTCGCCGCCTCCGCGTATCACCGCACGACGGACCGCGTCGCACCGCACAACCTCTACGCGACCGCCTCCAAGCTGTGGGCGCTCGCCGCGGCTCCCTTCAACGTCGCCCCGAAGCCGCTCTTCGACTACGGCGCGATGCCCGCCGGGGCTACCCCCGCCTCGGCCGTCGATGTGCCGCTGTCCAGCGTCGCCGACGTGCGCTGGACGTGGGACGGCAAGGCCTGGCGGCGCAGCCAGGACGGGGTCCCGTTCACGGTCACCGGGGCCGGCCAGATCGGCCCGGCGAACGTGATCCTGCAGTACGTGCAGATCGACAGCGCCGGCTACCAGGACGTCGCGGGCACCCCCGTTCCGTCCACCGTCCTGATCGGGACCGGCAAGGCGCAGGTGCTGCGCGGCGGCAAGGTCATCAGCGGGACCTGGGCCAAAGCCGGCCGCTTCGATGTCACGCACTTCACTACTGCCGACGGCCAGGTGCTGTCCTTGCAGCCCGGACGCACCTGGGTCGAGCTGGTTCCGAACACCGTGACCGCGACGGTCACCCCCTAGCTGCTGGTGCGGGCGGTAACGTCCAGGAAAATGAGCGCAAACGGGCAGCAGCGTGAGGTTCCGCAGCGTCCCCGGGTGGGCCACATCCAGTTCCTGAACTGCCTGCCCCTGTACTGGGGGCTGGTGCGCAGCGGCGCGCTGCTCGACGTCGTCCTCACCAAAGACACGCCGGACCGGTTGAACGACGCGCTCGTCGCCGGCGACCTCGACATCGGACCGATCAGCCTGGTCGAGTACCTGCGCCATGCCGACGAACTCGTCGTGCTGCCAGACCTCGCGGTCGGTTCCGACGGTCCGGTGCTCTCGGTGGTCATGGTCAGCACCGTGCCGATCGACGAGATTCGCAGCGTCGCGCTCGGGTCCACCTCGCGTACCAGCGTGCTGCTCGCGCGATTGCTGCTCGAACAGAACCACGGGCTGTCGCCGTCCTACACCGTCATGCCGCCCGATCTCGGCGCGATGCTGCGGGAGTGCGACGCGGCGGTGGTGATCGGGGATACGGCGCTGCGGGCGACGTTCATCGATGCGCCCCGCCTCGGGCTCTCGGTGCTCGACCTGGGCGCCGCCTGGCACGAGATGTCGGGCCTGCCGATGGTTTTCGCCCTCTGGGCTGCCCGTCGTGACTATGCCGAGCGGCATCCGGAGCAGGTTCGGCAGGTCTCGGGGGCCTTTCGGGCCAGCCTGGACCTCGCGCTCTCCCAGGTGGACGAGGTCGCCCGCGATGCGTCCCGCTGGGAGGCGTTTGATCCGGAATTGCTCGCGCGGTACTTCACGACGTTGGATTTCCGTCTCGGTGACCGCCAGCAGCAGGGAATCCGCGAATTCGCCAAGCGGGCAGCCGCGGCGGGCGAGGTGCCTTTGCTCCCCGAAATCCGGTTCGCCACGGTCTGAATAGCCATCTGGCCAGCAAAAATCGCTCGAATTGACCAGTTCCACGAACGGTACGTTTCGGTACAACTAGTCATGTGACCATCGCCCCGCCAGCGCCGGTGCGGGTGCTTGTGGCCGATGACAGCGTGGGCGTGCGCGAGCTGCTGGTCCTGCTGCTCAACATGGAGGACGACTTCACGGTCGTCGGGCAGGCCCGCGACGGTGTCGACGCGATCACGCTGGCCGAGTCTCTGCAGCCGGATCTGGTGATCCTCGATGTCTCGATGCCCCGCCTCGACGGGATCGAGGCGTTGCCTCAGGTGCGTGCCGTCTGCCCTGGTTCGCGGGTGGTGATCTTCACCGGTGACTCCGACACGACGATGGAATCCGAAGCCCGCGCGGCGGGTGCAGCAGCCGTCATCGCCAAGGACATGGGAGCGACCACGCTCGTGGAGCGGCTGAGCGCCCTGTTCGTCGATCAGCGCATCGAAGACCTGCCCGCGACCGGCTGAGCCGGCCTGGTCGCTTCAGGGCGAGTCGAGCTCGAAGACGTACTCCACATCGCGGGTCAGGCGCGCCAGCACGTGCGGCGGCAGGATCGCCGCATCGGCGGGGTCGTCGGAGAGCGGGTCCACCTGGGTGGCGAAGGCTGCCGCGGCGGCGCGCTTCGCGTCGCGTACCTCATCCGGCAGCAGCACCCGCCGCGCTTGCCACCAGGGCACGCGCGGGTCGTTCGGCTCGGCCCAGTGCCACATCCACACTGGATACGCGAGCATCCGTGCCGTCGCTCCCGCGGCGGTGATGGCGGCGGCTCCGGACGCGGCATGGTCTGGGTGCCCGTCGCCGGTCCACGGGGCGATGCACCAGGCCGGCCCGAGCGCGGCGGTGTGGGCGAGGATCCGCATGACCGCCGCCGTGATGTCGGCGCCATAGGACTCGGTCCGCCGGACGTCTCCGTCCGGCATCCGCAGCCGCACGACTGATGCGGGCTTCAGCCCGAGGAGTGAGAGCGCCTCCTCGCTCTCGCTGACCCGGCGGGCCGCCAGCGCGTGGGGCGAGAGGGTCGGCGATCCAGGGTGGGACGCCTCACCATCCGTGACGGCGACGATGTGGATCGCGGTGCCGGCCCGGGCGAGCAGCATCAGCAGCCCTCCGACGCCCAGCACCTCGTCGTCGGGATGAGGAGCGACGACGACGGCCGTCGCCGGAGGTGCCGGCATGCGCAGCTTCGGACGCCCGGCGAGCTCGTGCCAGCTGCGCCAGGCGTGCTCGGACGTCCCCTCGCCTGTCAGGTCGACCATGCCTTAGTACCTCCTCCCTCGTACGATCGGTGGGTGAGCCTCGCTGATGTCTTGGACCACGCTGCCGGTGGAGGACGGATCGACGCCACCCAGGCGCTCGCCCTCTACCAGCACGCCCCCTTCCACCAGCTCGGAGCGGCCGCAGATGCCGTCCGCCGTCGAAAGTTCGCCGGCACCGAGCACATCGCGACGTACCTGATCGACCGCAATATCAACTACACCAACGTTTGCGTCACAGCGTGCCGTTTCTGTGCCTTCTACCGGGCGCCGAAATCCGAAGAGGGCTGGGTGCGCAGCGTCGATGACATCGTCGAACGCTGCCGTGAAGCGGTGGACCTCGGTGCGACGCAGATCATGTTGCAGGGCGGCCACCACCCCGAGTTCGGGATCGAGCGCTACGAGGCCATGTTCTCGGCCATCAAGGGTGCTTTCCCGCAGCTGGCCCTGCACTCGCTCGGCGCGTCCGAAGTCGTGCACATCGGACGGGTGAGCGGGCTCGAGCACGACGAGGTGATCCGCCGCCTCGCTGCGGCCGGGCTCGACAGCTTCGCCGGCGCCGGAGCGGAGATCCTGGTCGCTCGTCCGCGGACCGCGATCGCCCCGCTCAAGGAGAGCGGCGAGACGTGGCTTTCGGTGATGGAGACCGCGCACGGGCTCGGGGTCGAGTCGACCGCGACGTTCATGATGGGCACCGGCGAGAGCGACGAGGAGCGCATCGAGCACCTGAAGATGATCCGCGACGTCCAGGACCGCACCGGCGGCTTCCGCTCGTTCATCCCGTGGACGTACCAGTCCGAGAACAACCACCTCGGCGATATCGCCCACGCGTCGATCTACGAGTACCTGCGCCTCGTCGCCGTCGCCCGGCTCTATTTCGACAACATCCAGCATCTGCAGGGCTCGTGGCTGACGACCGGCAAGACCGCCGGCCAGCTGACGCTGCACATGGGTGCCGACGACCTCGGCTCGGTGATGCTCGAGGAGAACGTCGTCTCCTCCGCCGGCGCCAAGCACCGCACCAACCGCTTGGAGCTGCTCTCGCTGATCCGTACCGCCGGACGCGTCCCGGCGCAGCGCGACACGCTCTACAAGCACCTGGTCATCCACGACGACCCGGCCAACGACCCGGTGGACGACCGCGTCCGCTCCCACGTCAGCTCCACCGCGCTCCAGCTCACCCCCGCGTAAGCACGACAGGTCGCTCGGACGATCCGCCGGGCTTACGCGAGGGCTCGGCGGAACTGGTCGACGACCCTGGGGCCATCGATGCGTACCGCGAGGCTCGGGAAGCGCAGCTGACCCACGCCCGCGATCAGTAGTTCGTTGGAGCGTTCCATGTCGTCCCAATAGCTGCGGACAGCCAGGTGGACGGCCCCGTCCACCTCGAAAGCGACCTGCTTTCCGTTCGGCCCGGTGACGTAGCCGTCAAGGTATCGGCGCCGGCCCGCTGCATCGAGACGGAGGACCTGCCGAGCAGTGACGCGTAGCCCGTTCTGACGGCAGAGCCGACCGATGTCGATCTCCGACAACGCCTGCGCGCCCCCCTCGATGTCTTCGAGCGTGCGGCGAATGAGCGGCCGGTGTCGAATGGGGCCGGCTTTTTCCAATGCGTCGAGCAGCCGCGCTCCGGTTGTCAGGCGCTGTTGGACCGCCGCGGCGAGGATTCCTGCGCAGGCCCGTGGATTCGGGGTCCACGACGCCGCGTCGAGCGCTGACCGTTCCACGTTGGTCCTTGTCGGGACGCCCACCAGCACCATCCGGTACGGCTCACGCCGTCTCGTCTGATGCACTTCGATGGGAACTTCTGCGACATGCGGCACCCGCCGCCCGGGCGGAACCACAACCTGGACGGGTGCCGACTCCCAGCCCCTGAGCCCAGCGACCTCAAGCGACGTACGCCCACCCAGCCCGGCGTCGCTGCCAGCGGTCAGTAGGGCGACCCACCGCCGCTGCTCTGCGGTCAACGGCCCGTTATGCAGGGCAATCGTCAACGGTCCGACCGCACGCCAACGACCTGCGCGTAGCTGTGCCACCGTCCTCGATCTCGTAACACCGCAAGCGAGCAGCTGCCCTCGATGAACGATCTGCACCTGCTCCTCGGCCAGCTCGCGAAGGCTTGTCAGCATGCTGTTAGCCAACGTGTCGAATGGCGTCCCGAAGCGATTTCCACAGGCGCGCGAGTTGACTCAGCCCCCGTATGCGCGGCAGCACGCTCCAACGGTCTGACGGGCTTACGCGAGCGCCTGAGAAGCTGGAGCCCATGCATCTTCACGCGGCGCCCTGGGTGGTGCCGATCGACGGGGCGCCCATACGTGAGGGCGGGGTGCTCGTCGAGGGCGGGCAGATCGTCGCCGTCGGGCCGGCGGGCGAGTTGGGCGCGCGAGCGACGAGCGTCCGTGAATACGCGAGTGTCCTGATGCCGGGCCTGGTCAATGCCCACGCGCACCTGCAGTACGGGCCGTCGTTCGCTGATCTGGCGGGCGGCGGGCAGGCGTTCCCCGAGTGGCTCCTGCAGATGAACCAGCGCCGCGCCACGATGAGCGACGACGGTTGGCGCGCGGAGGTCTCCAGCAGCTGGTCCATGGCATACGCGAGTGGCACGGTCGCGGTGGCCGACATCGTCACGAACGTCGCCGCGCTGGATGTCGCCGTCCCCGGCGTGCGCTACCTGGAGTCCGTGGCGCTCGCCAGCCAGGCGTGGCCGGCCGAGCAGCAGCGCCTCGATCCGATCCTGGCCGGCTGGAGCGACACCGGACTCTCACCGCACACGCTCTACACGATCGGCACCGCCGTCCTGCGCGGCTCGATCGAGCTCGCCCGTCAGACGAAGCGCCGCCTGCACCCGCACCTGGCCGAGACCGCCGACGAGGAGCAGTTCGTACGCCATGGCGACGGCCCCTTGGCGGTCTGGGAGTTCGCGGCCGAGCTGCGGGGAAGCGGCTCGGGCCGCTCGCCGGCGGAGTACCTCGACTCACTCGGCGGATTGGGCGAGGACGTCCACGTCGCCCACGGCACCCACCTCAGCGAGGCCGACCGCGCGCTGCTGCGATCCCGCGGCACCGCCGTCGCGCTGTGCGCCAGGTCCAATGCCATCCTGCGGGCCGGCGTCCCACCCGTCGCGGCGCTGCTGCGCGAAGGCAGTCCCATCGCCGTCGGCACCGATTCGTTGGCTTCGACCCCCGACCTCGACCTGCTCGCCGAAGCCCGCGCGCTCGCTGCCGCAGCCACCGGCCAGGGCTACACCGAGGGCGACCTCGCAGCCCGGATCCTGCAGGCCTGCACGGCCGGCGGCGCGTACGCCATCGGCCGGCCCGACCTCGGCGTCCTCGCCCCGGGCGCGACCGCGGCGCTGGCTCACGTCAGCGTCGATGACCCCGCCAGCGAAGACATCGCCGCGGAGATCCTGCGGACCGGACGCGCCGAACCCGTCCCAACGCAGGCAGACTTGATCAGGTGACGCGAGCCGCCTTGGACAAGCAGCCGGCGGAGGTCGCGGCGATGTTCGACGCGGTCGCCCGGCGCTACGACGTCACCAATACGGTCCTGTCGCTCGGGCAGGACCGGCTGTGGCGGCAGGCGACCCGGCGCGCGCTGAACCCCCAGCCCGGCCAGCGGATCCTCGACCTTGCTGCCGGCACCGCCGTCAGCAGCGCGCCGCTGGCGAAGGCCGGCGCCCGGGTGGTGGCGGCCGACTTCAGCCTGGGAATGCTCGGCGCCGCTCCGCACCGGGAGGGTGTGGATCTGGTCGCCGCGGACGGTCTCGCGCTGCCCTTTGCCGACGCCTCCTTCGATGCGGCGACGATCTCTTTCGGCCTGCGCAACGTCGCCGATCCGGTGCGCTGCCTGAGCGAGCTGCGCCGGGTGGTCCGGGCCGGCGGCCGCCTGGTGGTCTGCGAGTTCTCGCGTCCGGTCTGGGCGCCCTTCAGAACGGCCTACGTCGAGTACCTGATGCGGGCTCTTCCGGCCGTCGCCCGGGCGGTCTCCAGCAGCCCCGATGCCTACGTCTACCTGGCGGAATCCATCCGCGCCTGGCCGGATCAGGCCGCGCTCGCGGGACTGCTCGAGCAGGCGGGTTGGACCGACGTCGGATGGCGCAACCTGACGGGCGGGATCGTCGCGCTGCACCGCGGCTGCGCACCCGCATCAGAGCAGGCCCCGACATCCCCTGCTCCAGCCGCGACACGAGCCCAAATCCCCACTTAGACTCATCCCCAGACGCTCGTGAAGAAATTCACAAGCGCACGAGACCGCTCAACCCGCAGCGCTATCCGAAGCTCCACCCGCCGCCGACTCGAGCTCCATATCGCGAAGGATGCACCCGGCATGTCGCAGCTTTCGCCGCATTCCATGCGGCACCTGGAGCAGGACGCCGACGTCATCGTCGTCGGCGCCGGCCCCGGCGGAGCTACGGCGGCGGCGCACCTGGCGCGGGCCGGGGTGCGGGTCCTGCTGCTGGAGAAGACGACCTTCCCGCGGGAGAAGGTCTGCGGTGACGGGCTCACCCCGCGCGCCGTGAAGAGCCTGCTGACCCTGGGCGTCGACACCGCGGAGTGGCCGAAGAACAAGGGCCTTCGCATCTTCGGCGGCAAGCACCAGCTCGAGCTCGACTGGCCGGAGCTGGCCAGTTTCCCGTCCTACGGGCTGGTCCGCCCGCGTATCGACTTCGACGAGGTGCTCGCCCGCACGGCGCAGAAGTCCGGAGCGATCCTGCGCGAGGCCACCACCGTCTCGGGCCCGCTTCGCGACGAGCGCACCGGCCGGATCGTCGGCGTCACCATCAAGGACGGCAGCACCCTGCGGGCTCCGCTGGTCCTGGCGGCCGACGGCGTCAGCGCTCGCACCGCGCTCGGAGCCGGTATCGGTAAGCGCGACGACCGGCCGCTGGGCGTTGCGGTGCGGGGCTATCTCGACTCGCCGGCGCGCACCAACGATCCGTACCTGGAATCCCACCTCGAACTCTGGGACGGACCGCCAGGTGAGGGGCGGCTCCTGCCCGGCTACGGCTGGGTATTCGGCGTCGGTGACGGCACGGTGAATGTCGGGCTGGGCATCCTCAACACGTCCGACGCCTTCGGCAACGTCGACTACAAGGATTTGCTACGCCGTTGGCTGAGCAACGTCCCCGATCTGGCCGGTGTCGATCTGGTCGGCCCGGTCCGCGGCGGCGCCCTGCCGATGGGCTTCAACCGCCAGCCGCACTACCGCGATGGGCTGCTGCTGATCGGTGACGCGGCGGGCGCGGTGAATCCCTTCAACGGCGAGGGAATCGCGTACGCGATGGAGACCGCCGAGACGGCCGCCGACATCGTGATCCAGGCCTTGGCCCGGCCGGCCGGACCCTCCCGCGAGCAGGCGCTGATGGCCTACCCAGCGGCCCTGTCCGCGCGCTACGGCGGCTACTTCACCCTGGGCCGGTGGTTCGTCAGCCTGATCGGCCATCCCGCGGTGATGAGCCTTGCCACCAAGTACGGCTTGCCGCGGCCGACCCTGATGCGCTTCACCCTCAAGTTGCTGGCGAACCTCACCGACCCGCGCGGTGGTGACGCCTTCGATCGGCTGATCAATGGCCTGAGCAGGGTGGCGCCCGCCGCATGACGCCAGCCCGCGTAGGCTCGACCTGCTTCGGAACAGGCAACTAAAAGCCGCCCCGCGCAGACAAGCAAGTCCGCCATCAGACCCCGACTTCACAGCGATCGATCGGAAGGAGACCGAGTGCTCAGGGCCTATCTGCCGATCTTGTTTCTTGCCTTGCTGGCCTTTGGCTTCGCGGCTTTTTCGATCGTCACGGGGATGTTCGTCGGACCCAAGCGCTACAACCGGGCCAAGCTCGATGCCTACGAGTGCGGGATCGAGCCGGCCCCCCAGGGTCCGGGGTCCGGGCGCTTTCCGATCAAGTTCTATTTGACGGCGATGCTCTTCATCGTCTTCGACATCGAAGTGATCTTCCTCTACCCCTGGGCCGTGAGCTTCGGCAGCCTCGGCGTCTTCGGCCTGGTCGAGATGATCATCTTCCTGCTGACGGTGTTCGTCGCTTACTCATACGTCTGGCGCCGGGGAGGTCTCGAGTGGGATTAGAAGAAAAGCTGCCTGACGGGATCATCCTCGCGTCGGTCGAGGGTCTCGCCAATTGGGCGCGCACGTCCTCGCTCTGGCCGGCGACGTTCGGCCTGGCCTGCTGCGCGATCGAGATGATGGCGACGGGCGCCGGACGCTACGACCTCGCCCGCTTCGGGATGGAGGTCTTCCGGCCCAGTCCCCGGCAGGCCGACCTGATGATCGTCGCCGGCCGGGTGAGCCAGAAGATGGCTCCGGTGCTGCGCCAGATCTATGACCAGATGGCCGAGCCCAAGTGGGTCATCGCGATGGGCGTCTGCGCGAGCTCCGGCGGGATGTTCAACAACTACGCGATCGTGCAGGGCGTCGACCACGTCGTCCCGGTCGACATGTACCTGCCCGGCTGCCCGCCGCGTCCCGAGATGCTGATGGACGCGATCCTGAAGCTGCACGACAAGATCCGCGCCACCCCGCTCGGGCCCAACCGCGTCAAGGCCATCGAGCGCAAGGGCCTGCCGATCGTCCCCTACGAGAAGCCCGCCGACTTCGCCGTCCGCGAGCGCGAAGAGGCCGAGGAGCGCACCGCGCGTGCCGGCGGTCCCGGAGCGGCCGGAGTGGCCCGGTGAGCGAACTCGAGCCGACGGGCGCTGGGGATTTCCTCGGTGAGGAGCCCGTCCAGCGCAAAGGCATGTTCGGGGTCACCGGCCCCGGCGACACGTCGGGCTACGGCGGGCTGGTGCGGCCGCTGCCGATCGTCCCGACCAGCACCCGACCGTTCGACGAGAGCAACGAGGACATCTATTCCTCGCTGGAGCGGGCTTTTCCGCAGCTCGGCGACGCCGTCGAGCGCGTGGTCGTCCAGCACGGCGAGATGACCCTCTACATCGGTCGCGAGCACCTGCTGGAAGTCGCCCAGACCCTGCGGGATGCCCCCGAGCTCCGGTTCGAGTTGCTGAGCTCGGTGTCCGGGGTCGACTACCTCGGCGTCGATCCGACCGGGCGGCGGCTGCACAGCGTCTACCACCTGCTGTCGATGACCCACCGCCGCCGCGTGCGCCTCGAGGTCTCGGTGACGGTCGAGGACCCGCACGTCCCGTCGCTCACCGCGATCTACCCGACCGCCGACTGGCAGGAGCGGGAGACCTGGGACTTCTTCGGCATCGTCTACGACGGCCACCACGGGCTGACCCGGATCATGATGCCGGACGACTGGGACGGCCATCCCCAGCGCAAGGACTACCCGCTCGGTGGCGTGCCCGTGGAGTACAAGGGTGCCGAGATCCCGCCGCCCGATCAGCGCAGGAGCTACGCGTGACCACCATCGACGACGGCTTTAGCGGCTACGCGGGCGTCACCGAGACCACCGAAGGCCGCGTCTACACCGTGACCGGCGGCGACTGGGACGAGGTCGTCGGCGGCCGCACCGAGGAATCGCCGGAAGAGCGCATCGTCGTCAACATGGGGCCGCAGCACCCCTCCACCCACGGCGTGCTCCGGCTGGTGCTCGAACTCGAGGGCGAGACGGTCACCGAGTCGCGAGTCGTCATCGGCTACCTGCATACCGGCATCGAGAAGAACACCGAGTTCCGCAACTGGACCCAGGGCGTCACGTTCGTCACGCGGATGGACTACCTGGCGCCGTTCTTCAACGAGGCGGCGTACTGCCTGGGCGTCGAGAAGCTGCTCGGCGTCACCGAGCAGATCCCGCAGCGGGCCACTCATATCCGGGTGCTGCTGATGGAGCTGCAGCGCATCAGCTCCCACCTGGTCTGGCTCGCCACCGGCGGGATGGAGATCGGCGCGCTGTCGGCCATGCTCTACGGCTTCCGCGAGCGCGAGGTCATCCTCGACCTCTTCGAGCTGATCACCGGCCTGCGGATGAACCACGCGTTCATCCGTCCCGGCGGCGTCGCGCAGGATCTGCCGCCTGACGCCGTGGGCAAGATCCGCGAGTTCCTGGAGTACATGCCCAAGAAGCTCAAGGACTACGAGAGCCTGCTGACCGGCCAGCCGATCTGGCAGCGCCGGCTGCAGGGCGTCGGCTACCTCGACGCGGCGGGCTGCCTGGCGCTCGGGGTCACCGGGCCGATCCTGCGCTCGGCGGGGCTGCCCTGGGACCTGCGCAAGACCGAGCCCTACTGCGGCTACGAGACCTACGACTTCGACGTGCCGACCTCCCTCGACGGCGATTGCTGGGCCCGCTACCTGGTGCGCATGGAAGAGATGCGCGAGTCGCTGAAGATCGTCGAGCAGGTGCTCGACCGCCTCGAGCCGGGCCCGGTCATGGTGGCCGACAAGAAGATCGCCTGGCCGGCGCAGCTGTCGCTCGGTCCTGACGGCATGGGTAATTCCCTCGAGCACATCCGCAAGATCATGGGCACCTCGATGGAGTCGCTGATCCACCACTTCAAGCTCGTCACGGAGGGCTTTCACGTGCCGGCCGGACAGGTCTACGCGCCCGTCGAGTCGCCGCGCGGCGAGCTCGGGTACCACATGGTCAGCGATGGCGGCACCCGGCCTTATCGGGTCCACGTCCGCGAGCCATCGTTCGTCAACCTGCAGTCCACGCCCGCGCTCACCGAGGGTGCCCTGATTGCTGACGTCATCGCCGCCGTCGCGTCGATCGACCCGGTGATGGGCGGGGTCGACCGATGAGCTTCACCGAAGACACCCGGGCGTCCGCGGCGGAGATCATCGCGCGCTATCCGGAGGGCCGCTCCCGCAGCGCCCTGCTCCCGATGCTGCATCTGGTGCAGGCCGAGGAGGGTTACGTCACCCCGCAGGGCATCGCGTTCTGCGCCGAGACGCTGGGGCTCACCAAGGCGGAGGTCGGCGCGGTCGCGACCTTCTACACGATGTACAAGCGCCGCCCGGTCGGCGAGTACCTGGTGTCGGTGTGCACCAACCTGTCCTGCCAGATCCTCGGCGGCGAAGACGTCTTCACCCGGGTCGCCGGCAAGCTCGGCGTGCATCACAACGAGACGACCGCGGACGGCACCTTCACGCTCGAGCATGCCGAGTGTCTCGCCGCATGTGACTTCGCCCCGGTCGTCACCGTGAACTACGAGTTCTTCGACAACGTCACGCCTGACAGCGCCGAGGGGCTCATCGACGCGCTGGCTGCCGGCGAGCGTCCGCAGCCGACCCGCGGCGCGCCCCTGTGTTCGTTCAAGGAAATCAGCCGCCAGCTCGCGGGTTTCCGTGACCCGCGTCCCGAGGCCGTCGGAGCGGGTGTCGCTCACCCGGAGCCGGCCACCTCTCCCGATTCACGCGGTACGGAAAAGAAGTCGGCCATCCGCAAGGCGAAACCGACCCCCGAAGCCGGCATACCGCGCTCGGAAGGCGAGATTCCGATCGCTGACCCCGAAGCCACCGCTGACCCCGGAGCGCTGGCCGCCGCCGAACCCCCCGCTGATCCCGAAGCTTTTGCGCCCACAAACCTTCCTCAAGATCGGAAGTCGGCTAACTCATGACCACCCCGGTGATGACCTACCGCTGGGCCGAGCCCGAGTCGTGGACCCTCGCGACCTACGAGCGCACCGAGGGCTACGCCGCCCTGCGCACGGCGCTGACGATGGAGCCCGACGCGATCATCGCGATGGTGAAGGACGCGGGGCTGCGCGGTCGCGGCGGCGCCGGGTTCCCCACCGGGATGAAGTGGAGCTTCATCCCGCAGGGCGACGGCAAGCCGCACTACCTCGTCGTCAACGCCGACGAAGGAGAGCCGGGCACCTGCAAAGATGCGCCGCTGATGATGGCCGATCCGCACTCGCTGATCGAGGGCATCATCATCGCCTCGTTCGCGGTGCGCTGCCATCACGCGTTCATCTACCTGCGCGGTGAGCTGGTCCACGCCGGCCGCCGCCTGCAGGCCGCGATCGACGAGGCGTATGCGGCCGGCTACCTCGGCGACGACATTCTCAAGAGCGGCTTCGACCTGAAGCTCACCCTGCACCGCGGCGCCGGCGCGTACATCTGCGGCGAGGAGACGGCGCTGCTGGACTCGCTCGAGGGCTACCGCGGCCAGCCGCGGCTGCGCCCGCCGTTCCCGGCGACCCACGGCCTGTACCAGTCGCCGACGGTCGTCAACAACGTCGAGTCGATCGCTACTGTCCCGTGGATCATCCGCAAGGGCATCGAGTGGTTTCGCTCGATGGGCACGGAGAAGTCGCCCGGGCCGAAGATGGTCTCCATCAGTGGCCACGTCGTGCGTCCGGGCCAGTACGAGGTCCCGCTCGGGACGACCCTTCGCACGCTGCTCGACATGGCCGGCGGGATGCGGCCCGGTACCAAGCTCAAGGCCTGGACCCCGGGCGGCTCGAGCACCCCGCTGCTGACCGCCGAGCACCTCGACACCCCGATGGACTTCGAGGGTGTCCAAGCCGCCGGCTCACTGCTCGGCACGGCGGCCGTCATGGTCATGGACGAGTCGGTCTGCATGGTGAAGACGTGCCTGCGGCTGACGGAGTTCTACGCGCACGAGTCGTGCGGGAAATGCACACCTTGCCGGGAGGGCACGTACTGGATGACGCAGATCCTGGCGCGGCTCGAATCCGGCGTCGGCTCCGAAGAGGATCTCGACACCCTGCTCGACACCTGCGACAACATCTTCGGGCGCTCGTTCTGCGCGCTCGGCGACGGCGCGGTGAGCCCGATCGTGTCGGGCATCCAGTACTTCCGCGACGAGTTCGTCGCGCACTACGAATCCGGCGGATGTCCCTTCGCGGCCGCCGGCGATCCGGACAGCGCTGAACTCGTCGGCGCGGGAGCCCACTGATGACCGTGACCCCGCCTGACACCGACCTTCTGACGCTGACCATCGACGGCATCGAGGTGAGCGTGCCGAAGGGCACCCTCATCATCCGGGCCGCCGAGCAGGTGGGCGTCCAGATCCCGCGCTTCTGCGACCATCCCTTGCTCGACCCGGTCGGCGCCTGCCGGCAGTGCATCGTCGAGGTCGAGGGCCAGCGCAAGCCCGTCGCGTCCTGCACCACCACCGTGTCCGCCGACATGATCGTGAAGACGCAGCACACGTCAGAAATCGCGGACAAGGCCCAGCACGGCCAGATGGAAATGCTGCTGATCAACCACCCGCTCGACTGCCCGATCTGCGACAAGGGCGGCGAGTGCCCGCTGCAGAACCAGGCGATGTCGAACGGGCGCGCCGAGTCACGCTTCCACGAGACCAAGCGCACCTACGAGAAGCCGATCCCGATCTCCAGCGAGGTGCTGCTCGACCGCGAGCGCTGCGTGTTGTGTGCACGGTGCACGCGTTTCTCGCTGCAGGTAGCCGGCGACCCGTTCATCGAACTCTTCGAGCGGGGCGCCCTCGAGCAGGTCGCGATCGACCCCGACGAGCCCTTCCAGTCCTACTTCTCCTCCAACGTCGTGCAGATCTGCCCGGTCGGCGCGCTCACCGGCGCCAGCTACAGGTTCCAGGCCCGCCCGTTCGACCTGGTCAGCTCGCCGGGCGTGTGCGAGCACTGCGCCTCGGGTTGCTCGCAGCGCAACGACCACCGCCGCGGCCGGGTGCTGCGCCGGATGGCCGGTGAAGATGCCGAGGTCAACGAGGAGTGGAACTGCGACAAGGGCCGGTGGGCGTTCGAATACACCCGCCAGGCCGACCGGCTCACCACCCCGCTGATTCGCGACCGGGAGACCGGCGAGCTGAACCGGGCCTCGTGGGCCGAAGCGCTGTCCTACGCCTCGCGCGGGCTTGCTGAATGCGTCGCGCGTAACGGCGCAGCGGTGCTCGCCGGTGGGCGTCACACCATCGAAGACTCCTACGGCTACGCCAAGTTCGCTCGCGAGGTGCTGGGCACCGGCGACATGGACTTCCGGGCTCGCCCCGCCTCCGCCGAAGAGGCGGCCTTCCTGCGTTCTCACGTGATCGGGCGCAGCCCGGCCGGAAGCGTCCAGGGCGTCACGTACCGCGATCTGGAGAAGGCGGGCACCGTCCTGCTCGTGGCCTTCGAGCCCGAGGAAGAGTCGCCCATCGTCTTCCTGCGGCTGCGCAAGGCGGCTCGCAAGTCCGGGCTGAAGGTCGTCTCCGTGGCTGCGTTCACGACGCCGAGCGTGGTGAAGACCTTCGGCTCGCTGGTGCGCTGCCCACCCGGTCAGGAGCCCGCCGCTCTTGACGCGATCAACCTGCCCGAAGGCGCGATCGTGCTAGTCGGCGAGCGGCTGGCCAGCGTCGCCGGCGGGTTCTCGGCCGTCGCGCGGTTGGTCGAGCGCACCGGTGCGCGGGTGGCCTGGGTGCCGCGCCGTGCCGGTGAGCGGGGAGCTCTCGAGGCGGGCTTGCTGCCTGAGCCCGGAGCCCGCGACCTGCCCGAGATCCTCGACGCGGCCTACGAGGGACGTATCGACGGCCTCGTCGTCGGCGGCATCGACCCGGCCGATCTGCCTGACCCGGCCGCTGCCCGTGAGGCGCTCTCGCGGGTGCCGTTCCTGGTTTCGCTCGAGCTGCGCCACTCGGCGGTCACCGAGCTCGCCGACGTCGTGTTTCCCGTCGCTGCTGCGGTGGAGAAGGCGGGTACGTTCGTCGACTGGGAGGGCCGGGAGCGCCCGTTCGCTGCAGCGCTTCCCGACGTGACGACCATGACCGACCTGCGCGTACTCCACAGCCTGGCCGCCGAGATGGGTGTGGCGCTCGGGCTTCCCGGCGTCGATGAAGCCCGCTCGGAACTGCTCGGAGCGGCAGCTTCACGCAACGGTTCGTATCCGGCGCCCGATGTGGCCGCCGCCGAGCCGCGCGAGCTCGCTCCCGGCGAGGCGATCCTCGCCACCTGGTCGTGGCTGCTGGACGATGGCCGCATGCAGGACGGTGAGCCGCACCTGGCGGGCACGCGAAAGCTGCCGCGTCTGCACCTTTCGGAAGCCACGGCGGCGGCCATCGGTGCCGGGCCGGGCGATCTGGTGAGGGTCGGTTCGGGCACCCCCGAGGCGGGCTCGATCATCCTTCCGCTCGTGGTGGCCGACCTGCCCGACGGCGTGGTGTGGCTGCCGACCTCGAGCCCGGGCTCCCATGTCCGTGAGGAACTCGGGGCGGCCCACGGTGACGTGGTGCGAGTGGCGCTGCAGACATCTGCTGCCGAGTCTTCCGAGTCTGCCGCGTCTTCCAGCCAGGAGGTCTCGGCGTGAGCGTTCAGGCGTCCACCTTCGACGTGCCACCAGACCTGACGAGTTTTGGTCACGAGATCTGGTGGGTCATCCTCGTCAAGGTCATCGTGGTCTTCCTGATCCTCGTGCTGATGACGTTGTTCACGATCGTTGCCGAGCGCATCGTCGTGGCCCGCATGCAGCAGCGCATCGGTCCCAACCGGGTCGGCCCCCGCGGTTCGCTGCAGTCCTTGGCCGACGGCGTCAAGCTGATGCTGAAGGAAGACCTCATCCCGGCGATCGTCGACAAGCCGGTCTACATCCTGGCGCCGATCCTGTCGGTGGTCCCGGCGTTCCTGGCGTTCAGCGTGGTGCCCTTCGGGCCCAACGTGTCGATCGGCGGTCACCACACCGCACTGCAGCTCACCGACCTTCCGGTGGGCGTGCTCTTCATCCTCGCGATGTCCTCGCTGGGCGTGTACGGGATCATCCTGTCCGGCTGGTCGAGCGGCTCGACGTACCCGCTCCTGGGCGCCCTGCGCTCGGCAGCGCAGGTGATCTCCTACGAGGTCGGGATGGGCCTGGCGCTCGTGCCGGTCTTCATCTACTCGGGCACGCTGTCCACCAGCGGGGTCGTGGCCAGCCAGGAAGACCATTGGTACGTCTGGTCTTTGCCGGTCTCGTTCATCATCTACGTGATCTGCATGGTCGGTGAGACCAACCGCGCGCCCTTCGACCTGCCGGAAGCGGAGTCGGAGCTGGTCGGCGGCTTCCACACCGAGTACTCCTCGATCAAGTTCGCACTCTTCTTCCTCGCCGAGTACGTCAACATGGTCACCGTCTCGGCGCTGGCGACCACGCTGTTCCTCGGCGGCTGGCGTCCGATCTGGCCGCTCAGCCTGTGGCACGGAGCGAGCTCGGGCTACTACCCGATGATCTGGTTCATCATCAAGGTGCTCGCCTTCCTGTTCTTCTACATCTGGCTGCGCGGGACCCTGCCCCGGCTGCGTTACGACCAGTTCATGCGCTTCGGGTGGAAGCGGCTGATCCCGACCGCCGTGCTCTGGATCATGATCGTGGCGGTCTTCCGGACCATCTTCGACACCATCAGCTCCGACCACCGCACACCCTGGTTCGTCGGGGTCGGCATCGGACTGGGCCTGGTGTTCCTGATATTGATGATCGACCCTGGCGGGCGTGCGCGCCGAGAACGCGAGGAGGCCGAGGAACGCGAGAAGGTGGAATCGGCCCCCACGCTGGAAGCCATACCCTGGCCGCCCAGACCCGAGGGATCGCCGCGCGTGCTCGCCGGCGCTGTCTCCGGCGCGGTCTCGGTGACACCCGGCGGTGGGTCCTCGTGGCCCACGAGCCCACCACCGTCTGAGCCGCCCTGGGCCGAGCCGCCTTCCACGGGATCGGAGGATGACGCCTGATGAGCAGCATCTTTGACCCGGTCAAGGGCTTCGGCGTCACCTTCGCGACGATGTTCAAGAAGGTCACCACCGAGCTCTATCCCGAGGTCAAGAAGCCCACCGCACCGCGCTATCACGGTCGCCACGTGCTGAACCGGCACGACGACGGCCTGGAGAAGTGCGTCGGCTGCGAGCTCTGCGCGTGGGCCTGCCCCGCTGACGCGATCTACGTCGAGGGCGCCAACAACGAGGAAGGTGCTCGCTACTCACCCGGCGAGCGCTACGGCGCGGTCTACCAGATCAACTACCTGCGCTGCATCTTCTGCGGCTTGTGCATCGAGGCCTGCCCCACCCGGGCGCTGACGATGTCCAACGAGTACGAGCTCGCAGACGACAATCGCCAGGACCTGATCTTCACGAAGGAGCAGCTGCTCGCGCCGCTGCGGCCCGGCATGGAGCGTCCCCCGCACGCGATGCGGCTCGGTGACGACGAGCGGGACTACTACACCCGCGAGTCCCACTACCGCCCGGTGCCGCCGGCGGACCCGGGCGAGGCCTACGACCAGAAGGCGGAGTTCCTCTTCCACGCGCCGCAATCGCCGGCGGATGGTGCGTCGTGACGACCGGGCTGATCGTGGCCGAGGCGTTCCACCGCACGTCGACGGCGGAAGCCATCATCTTCTGGCTGCTGGCGCCGGTCGCCATCGCGGCCGCCTTCGGAATGGTGCTCTCGCGTAACGCGGTTCATGCCGCGCTGTGGCTGGTGCTCGTGATGTTCTGCCTGGCGGTCTTCTACGTCGTGGAGGACGCCCCGTTCCTGGGGCTGGTGCAGGTCATCGTCTACGCCGGCGCGATCATGGTGCTGTTCCTGTTCGTGATCATGCTGATAGGCGTGGATTTCTCCGATTCATTGGTGGAGACCCTGCGCGGTCAGCGCCCGGCGGCGATCGTGCTCGGTCTCGGTTTCGCCGGAATGCTGATCTTCCCGATCGCCCGCACCATCTCCAAGCCGTCGGCGGCGGGCCTTGGCAACGACGGGTTCAACGGCAACGTCAACTCGATCGCCAAGCTCCTGTTCAGTACCTACGTATGGCCGTTCGAAGTCGTCTCGGCGCTGCTGATCGTGGCTGCCGTAGGAGCGATGGTGCTCGGCCACCGCGAGCACCTGGGCCGGCGCAACCAGCGCGAGCGCTCGATCTCGCGCACCCGCGGTCTCGACGGACCGGTCACCACGCTGCCGGGCCCCGGCGTCTATGCCCGGCACGACGCGGTCGACCGGCCGGCGCTGCTACCTGACGGCAGTGCGGCGCGCAACAGCGTGTCGGCGCAGTACCAGGAGACCATCGACGACCGGCTCCCCGAGGAGCATCAAGAGCTCGCCGCGATCCGCGAGAGCGAGCGGCAGGCGGAACTTCCCGCCCGCGCGGGACGGGCAGGTGAGAGCGAATGAATCCGGGCAACTACCTCCTGCTGGCAGCCGCGCTGTTCAGCATCGGGACCGTCGGCGTGCTGCTGCGGCGTAACGCGATCGTCGTCTTCATGTCGATCGAGCTGATGCTCAACGCGGCCAACCTGACCCTGGTGACCTTCTCCCGGATCAAGGGCACCCTCGACGGCCAGGTCATCGCGTTCTTCGTGATGGTCGTCGCCGCAGCCGAGGTGGTCGTCGGGCTGGCGATCATCCTGACGATCTTCCGGACGCGCCAGAGCGCCTCGGTCGATGACACCAACCTGCTGAAGTACTGACCGGACCCGAATGACCAACCAGCCGACGATCGAAGGCGAGCTAACCGTCGTGAGAGCCCGGTGACCCACGTCCTGGCGGCCCCGAGCGTGGTGCATTACGCCAGCGCTACGGGCAGTTTCAAGTTGCTCTGGCTGTTGCTGCTGTTCCCGCTGATCGGTGCAGCGGTGCTGCTGCTCGGCGGCAAGCGCACCGACAAGTGGGGCCACTACTTCGCTGTCGCGATGGCGGTCATCAGCTTCGTCATCGGCCTGATCCTCTTCTTCGCGCTGAAGGGCCGGGCCGGCGATACCCGCTCGGTCGATCAGCACCTGTTCAGCTGGATCCCCGTCAACGGCTTCCAGGTCGACGCCGGCCTGCTGCTCGACCAGCTCTCCAGCGTCTTCGTCCTGCTGATCACCGGCGTCGGCAGCCTGATCCACATCTACTCGCTCGGCTACATGGCCCACGATCCGGGCCGGCGCCGCTTCTTCGCCTTCCTCAACCTGTTCCTGGCGTCGATGCTGCTGCTCGTCCTCGGCGACTCCTACCTCTCGCTCTACGTGGGCTGGGAGATGGTGGGCCTGTCGTCCTACCTGCTCATCCAGTTCTGGGTGCACAAGCCGGAGGCTGCGACCGCCGCGAACAAGGCGTTCTTCTTCAACCGGGTCGGTGACGTCGGCCTGTCGATCGCGATCATGCTGATGTTCGCGACCGTCGGAAGCACGAGCTTTGCCAGCGTCTTCGGTGCTGCGGGCGGGTCGCTCACCAAGGACACCATGACCGGCATGGGGCTGCTGCTCCTGCTCGGCGCGTGTGGAAAGTCGGGCCAGTTCCCCTTGCAGGGCTGGCTTCCTGACGCCATGGAAGGCCCCACCCCCGTCTCCGCGCTGATCCACGCCGCGACGATGGTGACCGCCGGCGTCTACCTGATCGCGCGGTCCAACCCGATCTTCGACGGGGCTCCAGCAGCCCGCACGGTGGTGCTGATCATCGGCGTCATCACCCTGCTCTACGGCTGCATCATCGGATGCGCGTACGACGACATCAAGAAAGTCTTCGCGTATTCGACCGTCAGCCAGATCGGCTACATGTTCGTGGCCGTCGGGCTCGGTCCGGCCGGCTACGCGCTCGGCATTCTGCACCTGCTCGCGCATGGCTTCTTCAAAGCCGGGCTCTTCCTCGGTGCCGGGTCGGTCATGCATGCCATGAACGACACGGTCGACGCGCGACGGTTCGGCGGGCTCTGGAAAGTCATGCCCATCACCTGGGTCACGACCGGGCTGGGCTACCTGGCGATCATCGGCTGCCCCCCGTTCTCCGGTTTCTTCACCAAGGACAAGATCATCGAGGCAGCGTTCGACAAGGGCGGGACGAGCGGGGCACTGGTCGGGACGGCCGCGCTGCTCGGCGCCGGGCTGACCGCGTTCTACATGACCCGCATTTTCATCATGACTTTCCACGGCAAGCGCCGGTGGAAGCCCGAGTTCCACCCGCACGAGTCGCCCAGGACCATGACCGGCCCGATGATCATCCTTGCGGTGGGCTCGGTGTTCGCAGGTGGGCTGCTGGTGTTCGGCGCAAGCCTGCAGAACTGGCTGGCCCCGGTGCTCGGCAAGTCGGCGGAAGAGGGCGTCCACACCATCTCCCCGATCGTCCTGACTTTGCTGACGCTGCTCGTCGTGGTCGGCGGGGTCGCGGGCGGCTACCTCCGCTACCAGATCCGCCCCGTTCCGGTGCTGGCTCCCAGCCAGGTCACCCCGGTCACCCGGGCGGCGCGCGCCAACCTCTACACCGACGCCGCCAACGAGGCGATCTTCATGCGTCCCGGCCAGTGGCTGACCCGGATGCTGGTTTTCGTCGACAACAACGGCATCGACGGAGCCGTCCGCAGTCTGGCCGCGGGTATCGGCGGCCTGTCCGGACGATTGCGACGGACCCAGACCGGCTTCGTGCGCTCGTATGCCCTATCCATGCTCGGGGGAGTCGTGCTCATCGCCGGCGCCCTCCTGCTCGTGCGGATCGGCTGAGCGCGACATGCCATTTCTGACGATCCTGCTGATCATTCCGCTGGGCGGCGCGCTGGTCGTGGCGCTGCTGCCCAAGACCAATCCCCAGCTGGCCAAGCAGACCGCGCTGTTCTTCTCGCTCGTGGAGTTCGCCTTCACGGTCGCGATGATCATCGACTTCAAGAAGAACAAGACCGGCTACCAGTTCTTCCAGAAGTACGACTGGATCAAGGCGTTCGGCGTCCACTACGAAGTAGGCGTCGACGGCATCGCGCTGGTGCTGATCGGGCTCGCCGCGCTGCTCGTGCCCGTCGTGCTGATCGCCTCGTGGGACGAGGTCGACGACGTGGCGGCCACCGGACGACGTTCGGTCGGCGGCTACTTCGCGCTGATCCTCGCCCTGCAGGCGGGGATGGTCGGGGTCTTCGCCTCCCTCGACGTCTTCATGTTCTACGTGTTCTTCGAGGTCATCCTCATCCCGATGTACTTCATCATCGGCAGCTACGGTGGCCCGCAGCGCGCGTATGCGTCGGTGAAGTTCTTGCTCTACAGCCTTTTCGGCGGCCTCATCATGCTCGCCGCGGTCATCGGGCTGTACGTCGTCTCGACCCACAACGGTGTCGGAACGTTCGACTTCACCAGCCTGCGCGGAATGCACATCACGGGCGGCGTGGAGAAGTTGCTCTTCCTCGGCTTCTTCCTGGCGTTCGCGATCAAGGCGCCGCTCTTCCCGTTCCACACCTGGCTGCCCGACGCCGGTGCCGAGGCGCCGATCGGCGGCGCGGTGCTGCTGGTCGGCGTGCTGGACAAGATCGGCACCTTCGGCCTGATCCGTTACTGCATCCCGCTTTTCCCCAACGCCTCACGGTATTTCGCGCCTCTGGTGCTGGCGCTGGCGGTGGTCGGCATCTTCTACGGCGCGCTGCTCGCGATCGGTCAGCGCGACATGAAGCGGCTCGTGTCCTACACCTCGCTCGCCCACTTCGGGTTCATCGCCCTGGGCACCTACGCGCTCACCTCGCAGGGCGGTACGGGCGCGGTGCTGTACATGGTCAACCACGGGCTCTCGACCGGCGCTCTGTTCCTGTGCATCGGCTTCATGATCAGCCGGCGCGGCACCCGCGACGTCGACGGATACCGCGGCATGTTCCAGGTGACCCCGGTGCTTGCCGGCGTCACGCTGCTGGCCGGCCTGTCGGCGCTCTCGCTGCCCGGCCTGTCGACGTTCGTCAGCGAATTCCTCGTGCTGGTAGGCACTTTCACCCGGTACCGGGCGCTCGCGATCGTCGCCACCGTCGGCATCGTGCTGGCGGCCATCTACGTCCTGTACCTCATCCAGCGCACGATGACCGGCCCCCGTCCGGCCTGGGCGAGCGCCGACGGAAGCGCGATTCAGCCGGAAGGCGAAGGCGGTCCGGCCTACGCCGTCGCGTCGGCGGAGATCGGCACCGGCGCGGGGGTCCACGGTCCGGGAGACCCCGATCCGTCGCTGACCGAGCCGGTGACCCCGGGCGGGGTGCGCCGCCGCGGCCCGATGAAAGACCTGTCGGTCCGGGAGGCGATCGCGGTCGCCCCGCTGCTGCTGCTGATCGTCGTGATGGGCGTCTACCCCAAGCCGGTGCTGGACGTCATCCGGCCCGCCGTGAATGCCACCTTGCAGGACATCCATCGCGGTGACCCCGCGCCGACTGCTGTTTCGAGCGGAGCCCACTGATGACCCCGCTGCTCCTGGCGGCCCCCGTCAAGATCAAGACACCGTCGCTGCAGTACGGCGCTCTCTCGCCGATGCTGATCGTCTTCGGCGTGGCGCTGGCGGGGGTGCTCGTCGAGGCGATGCTGCCCAACAAGTACCGCCGCACCGTTCAGCCCATCCTGGCCATCGTCGGCTTCGCTGCCGCGCTGGTGGCGGTCGCGACCCTGCACGGCAAGCGCGAACTGCTGGCCGCCGGCGCCGTCGCGCTCGACGGTCCGGCGCTTTTCCTCGAGGGCACCATCCTCGCGCTGGCGATTGCTTCGGTGATGCTCGTCGCTGAGCCGCGCGTCGGTTCGCTCGTCGCGCGGGCTGCCGTGGTGCCAGGGAGCGTCGGCGCCCGGGCCCAGCAGACCAGCGTCGAACTGCAGACCGAGGCATACCCGCTGATGTCCTTCGCCGTCGCGGGCATGATGCTTTTCGCCGCGTCGAACACGCTGCTCGTCATGTTCGTGGCGCTGGAGATCCTCTCGCTGCCGCTCTACCTGCTCGCGGGTCTCGCGCGCCGGCGACGGCTGCTTTCGCAGGAAGCGGCGCTGAAGTACTTCCTGCTGGGCGCCTTCTCGTCGGCCTTCTTCATCTACGGGCTCGCGCTCATCTACGGCTACGCGGGCACCGTGTCGCTGGGTGGCATCGCCGCCGCGACCACCTCCACCGGACGCGATGACATCCTGCTGTACCTCGGTCTCGGACTGCTCGGCGTCGGGCTGTTCTTCAAGATCGGCGCCGCGCCCTTCCACGCCTGGACGCCTGACGTCTATCAAGGTTCGCCGACCCCGGTCACCGCCTTCATGGCGGCCGGCACCAAGGTCGCCGCCTTCGGCGCGCTGATCCGGGTGCTGTACGTCAGCTTCGGCCCGCTGCGCTGGGACTGGCGGCCGGTCGTGTGGGGCATCGCGATCCTCACCAT
The DNA here is from genome assembly GCA_036272075.1 of Frankiaceae bacterium. GTDB lineage: Bacteria > Actinomycetota > Actinomycetes > Frankiales > Frankiaceae > DATAZK01. The sequence continues at coordinate 17,650 of DATAZK010000047.1, read as the reverse complement.
GGCCATCGGCGCGATCGTGGCCATCACCCAGCGAGACGTGAAGCGGATGCTGGCCTACTCGGCGATCGCCCACGCCGGCTTCATCCTCGTCGGCGTCGCGTCCTCGAGCACAGCCGGGATCTCGAGCTCGATGTTCTATCTGGTGACGTACGGCTTCACCACGATCGCCGCCTTCGGCATCGTGACGATGGTGCGTTCCGGTGATTCCGAAGCCAACGATCTTTCGTCCTGGCAGGGCCTGGGCAAGCGTTCACCCGCGCTCGCCGGCACGTTCGCCTTCCTGCTGCTGGCCCTAGCCGGGATTCCGCTCACGAGCGGGTTCACCGGTAAGTTCGCGGTCTTCCAAGCCGCCGAGCGCGGCGGCGCGGTCGCCCTGGTGGTGGTCGGTCTGGTGGCGAGCGCGATCGCGGCGTTCTTCTACGTACGGGTGATCGTCCTGATGTTCTTCAGCGAGCCGGCGGCCGAAGGGCCCGTCATCGTTCGCCCGAGCGTGCTGACCTATGGCGCCATCGGCATCGGCACCGTCGTCACCCTCGTCCTCGGAGTGGCCCCGCAGCCGCTGCTGGATCTCGCCAATCACGCAGCCCAGCTCGGATTCATCCGCTAGTCGTGGCTCCTATCGCACCACCATTGCGGGCGAGCCTGCCAGGCCTGGATCTGGTCGATCCCGTGCTGGAGGAGTCGATCCGGCGCGGGCTCGGCGCCGTCGAGGACTTGTTACGCGCGTCGATCCGCAGCAATTACCCCTTTGTCACCGAGACGTCCCGCCATCTCGTGGAGGCGGGCGGCAAGCGCTTCCGGCCGCTGGTCGTGCTGCTCGCGTCAGGCTTCGGTGACCCCCAGGCGCCGGCGGTCGTTCCCGCTGCCGTCGCCATCGAGCTGACGCACCTGTCGACGCTGTATCACGACGACGTGATGGACGAGGCGGTGCTGCGGCGCGGCGCCATGTCGGCCAACGCGCGCTGGACGAATTCGATCGCCATCCTCACCGGCGACTTCCTCTTCGCCCGAGCGTCGGAGATCACCGCCGATCTCGGCACCGAGGCCACCCGGATCCTGGCGCAGACCATCGCCGTGCTGTGCGAGGGGCAGATCCGCGAGACGGTCGGCCCCGAGTCGGGCGACCCCATCGAGCACTACCGCCAGGTGGTTGCCGAGAAGACCGGTTCGCTGATCGCTACGTCCGGACGCCTGGGTGCCCTGCTGTCGGGCGCATCGCCCGCGGTCGTCGAGGCACTCACGTCCTACGGCGACCGTATCGGCGCCGCCTTCCAGCTCTCCGACGACCTGCTCGACATCACCAGCCCATCGGTCGAGTCGGGCAAGAACCCGGGCACCGATCTTCGTGAGGGCGTGCGTACGCTGCCGGTCCTGCTGGCCGAGCAGGACGGCCTCGTGCTGCCCGACGACCTCTCCGACGACGCGGTGCTCGCCTCCGCACTGGCGTCGCTGCGCGGCTCCTCGGCGATCGAGCGCGCCCGCAAGGAGCTCGTGGCCGAGGCCGCGGGCGCCCGCGCTCAGCTCGACGGCCTGCCCGACGTTCCCGCTCGCGGAGCGCTGGAAGTGCTCTGCGACTACGTGGTGACCCGCACCGGCTGAACCACCGCCGGATTGCTAGTTGACGTCCCAGGTGTCGCCGCTGTGCAGCAACGACATCAGGTCGCCCTCGCCCTGCTGGCTCTTGGCTGTGGCGAGCTGCTCGTTCATCAGCTCGTCGTAGCTCGGCCGGTCGATGTCGCGGAAGACACCGATCGGCGTGACGCCGGTGAGCCGTGAGAGCGCGAAGGCGGTGGTCGGGTCATCGACGGCCGGGTCGTGGATGAGCACACCCGGGTCAGTCGCGTTGCAGATCTCCAGACCGCCGGACGCGCTGCGACGCACGCCCTGGCTGAGGTCGCCGCCGAAGACCATCGGCTGGCCGGCTTCCAGACGCAGCCCCGACTCGTCGCGGGTGTCCTTGTCCTTGAGCAGATCGAAGGCGCCGTCGTTGAAGATGTTGCAGTTCTGGTAGATCTCGACCAGGGCGGTGCCGGGGTGGTCGTTGGCGGCGCGCAGCACCGAAGTGAGGTGGGCGCGGTCGGAGTCGATCGAGCGCGCGACGAAGGTGGCTTCGGCGCCGATCGCGAGCGACACCGGATTGAAGGGGCGGTCGAGCGAGCCCATCGGGGTCGACTTCGTGATCTTGCCCTGCTCCGACGTGGGCGAGTACTGCCCCTTGGTCAGCCCGTAGATCTGGTTGTTGAAGAGCAGGATCTTCAGGTTGACGTTGCGGCGCAGCGCGTGGATCAGGTGGTTGCCACCGATGGAGAGGGCGTCGCCGTCACCGGTGACCACCCAGACCGAAAGGTCGGGCCGTGAGGTCGCGAGCCCGGTCGCGATCGCCGGCGCGCGCCCGTGGATCGAATGCATGCCGTAGGTCTCGACGTAGTACGGGAAGCGCGAGGAGCACCCGATTCCGCTGATGAACACGATGTTTTCGCGCTTGACGCCGATCTCGGGCAGGAAGCCCTGAACGGTCGCCAGGATCGCGTAGTCACCGCAGCCGGGGCACCAGCGCACGTCCTGGTCGGAGGTGAACTCCTTGCGGGTCTGCTTCTCCTCCGCCTTCGGGACCAGATCCAGCAGGCGGTTCATAGGGAAGCTCCTTCGGAGTCGGTCGCGGTGATGCGCCCGAACTCGATCACGTCGCGGATCACGCCGGCCAGTTCGGCGGCCTTGAAAGGAAGTCCGCGAACCCGGTCGTAGCTGATCGCGTCGACCAGGAACCGGGCGCGGATGAGCAGGGCGAGCTGTCCCAGGTTCATTTCCGGGATCAGCACCTTGTCGTAGCGCTTGAGCACCTCGCCGGTGTTGGCCGGGAAGGGATGCAGGTGGCGCAGATGAGCAGTAGCGACCCGCTGGCCACCGGTGCGGACGCGGCGCGCAGCCGCGGCGATCGGGCCGTAGGTGGAGCCCCACCCGAGCACCAGCACTGACGCCTCACCATCGGGGTCATCGACCTCGAGCGGTGGGATGTCGCGGGCGATGCCGTCGATCTTGGCGGCCCGCAGCCGGGTCATGTGCTCGTGGTTCTCGGGGGAGTAGGAGATCGCGCCGCTGCCGTCGGCCTTCTCCAGACCACCGATGCGGTGCTCGAGACCGGCCGTTCCCGGCACGGCCCACGGACGCGCCAGCGTCTCCGGATCGCGCAGGTAGGGCCAGAAATCACCCGAGCCATCAGGAGCATTGGCCTCGGTGGCGAACTCCACCGTGAGGTCAGGCAGGTCTTCCTTCACCGGCAGCTTCCACGGCTCTGAGCCGTTGGCGAGGTAGCCGTCGGACAACAGGATCACGGGGGTGCGGTACTTGGTGGCAAGCCGGGCGGCCTCGATCGCCGCGTTGAAGCAGTCCGACGGTGAGCGTGGAGCGATCACCGGAAGCGGCGCCTCGCCGTTGCGGCCGAACAGCGCCTGCAGGAGGTCGGCCTGCTCGGTCTTGGTGGGCAGGCCGGTGGACGGCCCGCCGCGCTGGATGTCGCAGACCAGCAGCGGCAGCTCCAGCGTGATGGCGAGCCCGACCGCTTCCGACTTCAGGCAGACACCCGGGCCGGACGTGGTCGTGACACCCAGTGCGCCGCCGAAGGCGGCACCGAGAGCGGCACCGATCCCGGCGATCTCGTCCTCGGCCTGGAAGGTGCGTACGCCGAAGCGCTTGTGCTTGGACAGCTCATGCAAGATGTCGGACGCCGGCGTGATCGGGTACGACCCCAGGAAGAGCGGCAGCTTGGTCAGCTGAGACGCGGCGATGAGCCCGAGGGACAGCGCCATGTTTCCGCTGATGTTGCGGTAGGTGCCGGGGTCCATCCGGGCCGGAGCGACCTCGTACGTCACCGAGAACGACTCCGTCGTCTCGCCGTACGCGTGGCCGGCCTTGAAGGCGCGGATGTTGGCGTCGGCGATCTCGGGGCGCTTGGCGAACTTGCCCTTGAGCCAGGCCTCGGTGCCGTCGATGGGGCGGTGGTAGAGCCAGCTCATCAGGCCGAGCGCGAACATGTTCTTCGCCCGCTCGGCCTCCTTCTTGTTGACGCCGTCGACCGCGCCGACGGCCTCGATGGTGAGCGAGGTCAGCGGGACCCGGTGCACGCGGTACTCATCGAGCGAGCCGTCATCGAGCGGGTTGACGGCGTAGCCGGCCTTCTTCAGGTTGCCGGGCGTGAAGGCGTCGCCGTTGACCACAAGGTCATTGCCGCGGGGCAGATCCTTGATGTTGGAACGCAGCGCCGCCGGGTTCATCGCGACGAGCACGTTGGGCGCGTCGCCCGGAGTCAGGATGTCGTGATCAGAAAAGTGGAGCTGAAAGCCGGAGACGCCAGCGGGTGAGCCTGCTGGTGCTCGGATTTCGGCGGGAAAGTCGGGCAGGGTCGACAAGTCATTACCGAACGACGCCGTCTCAGAGGTGAAACGTTCGCCCGTGAGCTGCATGCCGTCGCCGGAGTCGCCCGCGAAGCGAATGACGACCCGGTCGATCTGCCGGACCTCCTTGCCGCGGACCTGCGCGGACACCTCGGTCATGCTGGAATCGCCCCCTAGGCAGAGTTACTCGAATGTTACGGGAGCCAGCAGCAGGGATTAGGACTGGCAAGCGTAGGAACCTGTTCTAAAAACTCATATCACCCCAAGCATGACCCGTGGTGCCCGACGCCCCAACGTCGGGGGAACGAACGCCACCGCTGCCACCGTTGAACAGATGTGAAGCGGCTGGGAGTCTTGGCCGGTCGCACGGCGCGACGAGGACGGAGCGGGCTGTATGCGTAATCACCACAACGGGCTGCGTACGGCTGTCCTGCTCGGACTGCTGTCTGCACTGATCCTGGTCGCCGGACGGATCTTCGGAGGCACCCAGGGCCTGATCATCGCGCTCGTGGTTGCGCTGGGGGTCAACGGTTTTTCCTACTTCTACAGCGACAAGCTCGCGCTGCGTTCGATGAAGGCCTACCCCGTGAGCCAGGCCGAGCAGCCGCGGCTCTACGCGATCGTCGCCGAGCTCGCCACCCGCGCGCGGATTCCGATGCCGCGGCTCTACATGTCGCCGACCCAGCAGCCGAACGCCTTCGCCACGGGTCGCAATCCCCGCAATGCCGCGGTGTGTTGCACCGAAGGAATCATGCGGATGATGGACGAGCGCGAGCTGCGGGGAGTCCTTGCCCATGAGCTCTCGCACGTGACCAACCGCGACATCCTGATCTCGTCGGTCGCTGGAGCCCTGGCGAGCGTCATCACGTTCCTGGCCAATATCGCTCAGTTCGCGGCCTTTTTTGGCTTTGGGGGACGCAACGACGAGGAGGGCGGCGCCAACATTCTCGAGCTGCTGCTCCTGATCATCCTCGGACCCATCGCCGCCGCCGTCGTCCAGTTGGCAGTGAGCCGATCGCGTGAGTACCAGGCCGACCAGTCCGGCGCCCAGCTGTCGGGCGATCCGCTCGGACTCGCGTCAGCGCTGCAGAAGCTTGAAACGGGCACCGCGCAGCTGCCCTTGCCGGATACCGCTCAGCTGGCTCCCACGAGTTCGCTCATGATTGCCAACCCGTTCCGCCGCGGCACTTTCGGCGTCGGCAACCTGTTCTCCACCCACCCGCCGATGGACGAGCGCATTCGCCGCCTCGAGGAGATGGCGCGATCGGGCGGCGCCGGAGCGGGTGGCTGGGACCGTCAGTAGCTAGCCTCAGTAGCCGTGACCCAAGATCTCGCGGCCGGCTCGCCTGTCACGTGCGCCACCGCGGTCGATCCCAGCGCGTGTGATTCCAACAAGATCGGTACCCGGCCGCCTCGCACGCGCGCCTGGCGTGACGGGAAGGTCGTCGCGGAGGGTTTCCCGGTCGCTGACGTCAGTGATCATGTCGAGGCGGGGGAGACGGTCTGGCTCGACCTCTGCGCGCCGATGAAGAGCGAGTTGCACATCATCGCCGATGAGCTGAAGCTGCACACCCTGTCGATCGAGGACGCGGTCAGCAGCCACCAGCGCGCCAAGCTCGATCGCTACGCCGATTACCTCTTCCTGAACGCGTACGACGTCGCGCTCGACGTCGAGAGCGGGCAGCTGCAGACGTCTGAAATGTCTGCCTTCATTACGAAATTCGCCCTCGTGACGGTCCAGGACGACGCCCGCTTCGACGTCGACGCGCTGATCGATCGCTGGGACTCGAGCCCGGATCTGGCGGGCCAGGGAGTCGCGTTCCTGCTGCACGGTTTGCTCGATCTGCTCGTCGACAACCACTTCGCTGCGGTGCAGTCGCTGGACGACGGCATCGAGGAACTGGAAGACCTGCTCTTCGACGACCGGCCGCGCGGCCCGGAGGTGCAGCGGCGCAGCTTCGAGCTGCGCAAGAGCCTGGTGCTCCTGCGCCGCGTCGTGCTGCCGATGCGCGAGGTGGTCAACACGCTGCTGCGCCGGGATCTGCACGTGGTCGACGAGGCGATGGCGCCCTACTTCCAGGACGTCTACGACCACGTTCTGCGCGCCGCCGAGTGGACCGAGAGCTTGCGCGACCTCGTCACCACGATCCTCGAGACCAACCTGACCATCCAAGGCAACCGGCTCAACCTGATCATGAAGAAGCTGACCGGCTGGGCGGCGGTCATCGCCGTACCGACCGCGATCACCGGGTTCTACGGCCAGAACGTCCCCTACCCGGGGTTCGGACGCGAGTGGGGCTTCGTCGTCAGCGTGGTCATCCTGCTCGCCACCGCGGGCGCCATTTGGTACGGCTTCAAACGGCGCGACTGGCTGTAACGCCACTGGCCGCCTGGCGACGGGCCCTTAGCGGTAGTTCACGAACTGCAGCGCCACGTCGAAGTCGCTGTCCTTCAGCAGCGCGATGACGGCCTGAAGGTCGTCACGCTTCTTGCCTGAGACGCGCAACTGGTCGCCCTGGATCTGAGCCTGCACGCCCTTGGGGCCGTCGGCCCGGATCTTCTTGGCGATCGCCTTGGCCTTGTCGTCCGGGATCCCTTGCTGGATCGACGCGGTGATCCGGTACTCCTTGCCCGAAACCTGCGGCTCGCCGTGCTCGAGGGCCTTCAGCGAGATGCCGCGCTTGATGAGCTTTTCCTTGAAGACGTCGAGCACCGCGCCGGCGCGCTCTTCGGCGTTGGCCTTGATCAGCACGCCCAGCTCGCCCGACCACTCGATCGAGGCTCCGACCCCGCGGAAGTCGTAGCGCTGCGAGACCTCCTTGGAGGCCTGGTTCAGAGCGTTGTCCACTTCTTGCCGGTCGATCTTGCTCACGACGTCGAACGACGGATCAGCCACGGAAACTCCTCCAGGCCGGTCACCCGGCCCGATTCGCTAGGCTGGGCGATCACGGCAGGTTGCCCGAGTGGTCAAAGGGAGCGGTCTGTAAAACCGCCGGCTCAGCCTACGTTGGTTCGAACCCAACACCTGCCACACGCATGGGGAAGGTCATCACCGATGACCTTCCCTTTTTGCGTCCAGGCCCGCTTAGAGCGTTCGGCGGCAACTAGATCGGCCGAACAGCCGAACGCGGATCACCCGCTTGGGTGACTTGTCGGCTGGGCCGAATGGACGAAGAAACCTTCAGCTTCGGAGCTCAGGAAGAGCTCAGTCCGGCAAAGTCCGCTTTCCCTGGAGGTCCACATGACCGTCGCCCTGCGCCCCGCCACTGTCAAAATGCTGATCATCGCGGCCGGTGTGCTGCTCGGTCTGCTCACCATCGCGCTGATGGTGTTCCCGCAGACCCACGCTGCTTCGCACGGGGTTGTCCTCGGTGCCGCCAAGGTTTCGATCGTCGGCAAGATGCACCCGCTGGGCGTGCTCTGGCACTGAGCCGGGCGGGCCACCAGCCCCTCACCAGCTCATAGAACTCAACAGCTTCACAAGAGACGGGTCGCAGGCCCAACGGCAGCAGTATTTGCCGGGCCTGCGGCCCGTTCACTTGCTTGGGGACCTCGCGAATGCGACGTTGTGGATGTTGTAAGGCCGATTCGGACGCAGGCACGCTGAAGAGCAGCCGTTAGCCCAGCCGCCGACACGGCCATTCCAGCTCCGCCACTGGGAGGCGCATGCCGCCAGCAGAGGTGCCGACAAGCGAAAAGCGGCGTCGATCCGATGACGTCCGGCGCCTTGCTGCGCTCCTCGCCGCCCTCGTCGTCTGTGCGGTCGGCCTCTGGGTGCCACTGCTGCGCTCAGATGCCACCGGGTCGCTCACGGCAGGCATGTCGGCCTGGCACGGCATCCTGCTCGCCATCGGCTTCATCGTCCTGGAAGGCGCCCAGGCACACGTCGAGGTGCGCCGCCAGACGTTCTCCATCACGCTTTCGGAGGCGCCGCTCGTCGTCGGGCTCGCCCTCACCTCGCCGCTCGTCCTGCTGCTGGCCCGCGGCCTGGCGATGGTGGTCTCGGAGATCCAGCACCGGGTGGTCGGAGTCAAGGCCGCGGTCAACATCGCCCTCGTCACCATCGAGAGCGGGGTGGCGCTGCTCCTGTTCCGCGCCCTGCACGTCGGTGCGATCACCCATCCGGGCAGCTGGCCGGCGGTCTACCTGGCGATCTTCGTCGCGGACACGGTGAGCGCCTTGTTCGTCGCGCTGGCGATCACGCTGACCCAGGGCCGTCCGTCGCGTCGCGATCTGGCACTTTTCCTGCCGCCGTACATCATCGGCGGTCTGCTGTCGGCGTCGCTCGGTGTGCTTGCAGTCATCGCGCTGCGGGCGGAGCCCGGAGCCGGCGCGCTCCTGGCGATGGTGGGCCTGCTGGTGTTGCTGTCCTACCGGGCGTACGCGGCCCTCTCCCGTCGCCATGCCACGTTGAGCGAAGTCAACGCGTTCGCTCAACGCGTGGTCGGCGCCTCGGGCGGTGGTGAGCTGGTCAGCCTCTTGTTACGCGATGTCACCCGCCTGCTCGCTGCCGACAGCGCCGTGCTCTGGCTGCGGGAGCCGCCTCCCGACGTTCCGCAGCTCTTACGGCTGTCGGTGGACTCGACCGACAGCATCGACTCGGCCGGCGAACCGGTCCCGGTGGAGACCGAGCGTCCCGACCTCGCGGCCCGCGCCGACGTGGGGCGGTCGGTACTCATCCCGCGCGGCAGCGACGATCAGTTGCTGACCAGTGAGGGCATTCGTGACGCCGTGCAGGTCCCGCTTCCCGGCGGTGAGCGGGCGATGGGGATGCTCGAGGTCCGCGACCGGCTCGGTGACACCTCGACGTTCGGCGACGACGACGCCCGGCTGGCCGAGGCCCTCGCCGCTCACGTCGCGACGGCGCTGCAGAACGACCGCCTGCTCGAGCGGTCCGTCTACGACGCCACCCATGACGCGCTGACCGGCCTGCCCAATCGTGGGTTGCTGACCCACCGGCTGGCTGACGTGCTCGCCGTCGGCCCGGCAGCGGTGCTGATCGTCGACCTCGACCGCTTCGGCCAGATCAACGACACCCTCGGCGGCGCGAGCGGCGATGAGGTGCTCATCCAGGTAGCCCAGCGGCTCGTGGCGCACGCCCCGACCGGCGCGACCGTCGCTCGCGTCGGCAACGACGAGTTCGGCATGCTGCTGCCGGGCGTCGAGGAGGTCGGTGAGTCCCTCGCTCTTGCCCAGACCGTCCGGGAAGCGTTGCTCGAACCCGTACACGTCTCCGGGCTGGCGCTGGACGGCAGCGGGGCCGTTGGCGTGGCGGTGTCACCGCTTCACGGCCGCGACGCCCAGCTGCTGCTGCGGCGCGCCGAGGCGGCGCTCCGGCTGGCTAAAGGCGGCGAGCCCCCGGTGCAGGCCTGGCGGGCCAGCCTCGACTCGACCGATCCGCGCCGGCTGGCCCTGATCGGGGAACTGCGCCGGGCGCTCGAACGGGATGAACTGGTCCTGCACTACCAGCCGAAGGTCGCGCTGCAGGCCGGTCCCGGCCGCGACAAGCCGGTCGGCGTCGTGACCGGGGTCGAGGCGCTCGTGCGCTGGCAGCACCCGGTGGAGGACCTGCTGCATGCCGACGAGTTCCTGCCCATGGCCGAGCGCACCGGGCTGATCGTTCCGCTGACAGCCGTCGTGATGCGGCTCGCGCTCTCCCAATGCCGCGCCTGGCTCGACGCCGGCCGGCGCATCCCGGTCGCCGTCAACCTCTCGGTACGCGGCCTGCTCGATCCGCAGTTGCCGGCCACGATCGCACGCCTGCTGACCACGTACGACCTGCCGAGCGAGCTGCTCACGCTGGAGATCACCGAGAGTTCCGTCATGCGCGACGTCCCCCGCGCGCTGCCCGTGCTGGAGCGCCTCGCCCGTTCCGGGATCTCGCTGTCGGTCGACGACTTCGGCACCGGCTACTCCTCGCTGGCTTACCTGCGCCGGTTGCCGGTCAGCGAGGTGAAGATCGACAAGTCGTTCGTCCAGGACATGGCCGTCGACGAGAGCGACGCGGCGATCGTCGAGACGATCTTGGGCCTGGCGCGGCACCTGCAGCTGCGCGTGGTGGCCGAAGGTGTCGAGGACGAGCGCACCCGTGACCGGCTCGCGTCCATGGGATGCGACATCGCTCAGGGGTACCTGTTCAGCCGCCCGCTGCCCGCCGAACGCTTCACGACCTGGCTCGCTATGCGTGAGCAGCCGTTACGCCGTGGGCCGATCCGGCTCGTAGGAGGCTGAACCGCCCGACAGCGAGGCGAGCCGAACGTGTACGCTGGCCTGCGGCATCATGCCCCTTTAGCTCAGTCGGCAGAGCGTCTCCATGGTAAGGAGAAGGTCTACGGTTCGATTCCGTAAAGGGGCTCGAAGCGCCGGTGCTCCGGCTGCCCGGCGGAGTAGCTCAGTTAGGCAGAGCAAGCGGCTCATAATCGCTGTGTCGCCGGTTCAAATCCGGCCTCCGCTACCGGAACGCAAGCGGGTCAAAACCGACCCGACCACGAGTAAGACGCGAGTGAGAAGAAGGTGTTCCCGTGGCCAAGGCCACTGACGTCCGACCCAAGATCACGATGGCGTGTCAGGTGTGCAAGCACCGTAACTACATCACCAAGAAGAACCGGCGAAACGACCCCGATCGTCTCGACCTGAAGAAGTACTGCCCCAATTGCAACGACCACACCGAGCACCGCGAGACCCGCTAGTTGATCGGAAGGGACGAGCATGCCGCTCAACCGGGCCTTCATCGGCCGGGAGTACTCGTTCGAGACGCCGTTCGAGGTGGGCCGCGAGCTCATCCGCCATTTCGCGTCGGCCATCGGTGACGCCAATCCGATCTATCACGATGTCGCGGCGGCCAAGGCAGCCGGGCATCGGGATCTGGTGGCTCCGCCGACGTTCCTGACCTCGCTGGGATTCCGGCGGGGTTCCGGCCCGGTCGGCGATCCGGATCTCGGTCTGGATTACAGCCTCGTGGTGCACGGTGAGCAGAAGTTCGTGCTGCACCGGCCGGTCTACGCCGGCGACGCCCTCACCGGGCGCAGCAAGGTTGCCGATATCCGTGACATCGGGCGCAACGAGGCCTTGATCATGGAGACGAACATCTATGCGGCTGATGGCGAGCACGTCGCCACGGCGACGATGACGACGATCTCCCGCGGCACCGCCGCCCCGAAGGAGGGCTGAGCCCGTGGCCGTCAGCTATGACGAGGTCGAGGTCGGCACCGAAATCTCCGCCCAGACGTACGGGGTCAGCCGCGGGCAGCTCGTGCAGTACGCGGGGGCGTCCGGAGACTTCAACATCATCCACTGGAACGAGCGGTTCGCGAAGGCGGTCGGGCTCCCCGACGTCATCGCCCACGGCATGTTCACGATGGCCACCGCCGCCCGGCTGGTGACCGATTGGGTGGGCGACCCCGCTGCTGTCCTCGAGTACGGGGTGCGGTTCTCCTCGATGGTTCCGGTCCCCGACGACGACCAGGGCACCTCCCTCGTCGTCTCCGGCACGGTCGAGGAGAAGCTCGAAGGCAAGCGGGTCATCGTCGGGCTCACCGCCCGGGCCGGCGCTGCTGACGGGGCGAAGGTGCTCACCCAGGCGCGCGCCATCGTTCAGCTCTCCTGATTTTCCACCCTTCTGCACAGGGTTCTCGCGGCCACGGGGGGCGCGGGGTCGCGATCATGGGCGCTGCCGCGCTCGCGACCCTTGGTGCTTGCGGCAGCGCCAAACCCCAGACGGCTCCGAGCCCCAACCCGTCGCGTACTCGCTCAGCTACGCCTACCCAGTCGCTAGCGCCGACGTCGAGCGCGCCGTCTTCCTGCCCGGCGTCGTATCTGGCGCCTGATCCGCACCGCCCGCAGGTGACCCTGCGCTTCAGCCTGGCGGCCGACCACCGGACCGTCACCGGTCACGAGCGGGTGGTCTTCACACCCGACAAGCCGGTCACCGAACTCGTCTACCGGCTGTGGCCCAATGGGCGCGACCACTTCCTCGGCGGCTCGCTGACCGTGACCAAGGCCGAGATCGCCGGCCAAGTGGTGACCCCGCAGCTAGCTTTGGCGGGCGGGCGGCCCGGCACTCAGGGCACGCTCCTGACGATGCCACTCGGCCAAACGCTCGCCGCAGGCCACTCGGTGACCAGCGACCTTGATTTCACGCTGATCTTGCCGCCCTCGTTCATCGACCGAGTCGGCTCCGACGGCAAGACCGCCTGGTGGGGGACGGCTGCGCCGTTGCTCGCCTGGGTCAACGGTGTCGGCTGGGTGCGCACTCCGGGCAGCAGCACCCTGTCGGAGATGGCGGTCAGTGAGGACGCGCGGCTCGATCTCACCGTCATAGCTCCGTCCGCCGATACCGTCCTTGCCAACGGGGTCGGCGACCCGCCGATATCCGTCGCCCCGGGCCGCCGGAGCTGGCACTTCACCTCGCCTGACGCTCGCGATGTCGCCGTCGCCGTCGGCCAGTTCCAGGTGCTTTCGGCCACCGTGCAGACGCCGGACGGACCGGTGAAGGTCCGTATCGGGAAGGCGCCCAAGCTCGACCTCTCCAACCAGCAGGTGCTCGAAGAGGTCAATCACGCGTTGCCGCTGCTCGTGCGTCACTTCGGGCCCTACCCGTTCAGCTCGCTGACGCTGGTGTCGCTGCCCGACCTCGGCGGGACGGGCATCGAGTACCCGGGCCTCACCTTCCTCGGCCAGGACGGCGACCAGTCCGTCACCACCCACGAGCTGGCTCACATGTGGTTCTACGGGATGGTGGGCGATGACCAGGAGCTGCATCCCTGGATGGATGAGGCGTTCGCGACCGCTGCTGAACGGATCGTCGACGACGAGCTCTACGGCGGCACCGCGACCGTCGACGGCTCAGCGACGGGCGGTGCCGATGCGCGTCCCGTCGACCTTCCGGTGTCCGCCTTCGAGCACGACCTGCCCGGCTACGACACGGTCGTCTACTTCAAGGGTGCGGATGCGCTGATCGCCTCCCGGCAGGCCTCCGGAGCGGCGACGTTCGACACCGCGCTGCGCTGCTATGTGAAGGCGTTCGCCTGGAAGGTCGCGTATCCGGCCGACTTTGCTCACGCCATGAGCAAGCTCCCCAAGGCGACCGCACTCCTGCGTCAGGCCGGCGCGATCCACTAGGGCCCGCCGGATCAGCACGAACTAGCTGCGGGTGAGCACGTCATGAAGGCGCCGAACGCCCTCGGCGGCGTCCTCGTCGCTGAGCGCGTACGACATCCGAAACGCTCCGGGTGCGCCGAACGCCTCTCCGGGGACCACCGCGACCCCGACCTCCTCCAGCACGATCGCGGCGAGCTCAGCAGAGGTCTCGGCCTTGTGGCCGGCGATCGGCTTGCCGAGCAACTCCGAGACGTCGGGGTAGCAGTAGAAGGCCCCTTCGGGCAGCGGGCAGGTGACGCCCGGGATCGCCGAGAGCCCTGCGTGCATGGCGCGCCGGCGCCGGTCGAAAGCGGTCCGCATCTCGTGGACGGCGGAAAGATCGCCGCTGACCGCAGCGAGCGCAGCGGCCTGAGCGACGTTCGAGACGTTGGACGTGGCGTGCGACTGCAGGTTGGTGGCGGCTCCGACGACGTCGGCCGGACCGATCATCCATCCGACCCGCCAGCCGGTCATCGCGTAGGTCTTGGCGACGCCGTTGACGATGATGCAGCGGTCCGCGATGGAGGGCGTCAGGACCGGTACGGAGCTGAACCTCGCCGTCCCGTAGACGAGGTGCTCGTAGATCTCGTCGGTGATGATCCAGAGCCCGGCGGCGTCGGCCCAGTCGGCGATCGCCTTGAGCTCCTCGGGCGTGTAGACGGCGCCGGTCGGGTTGGACGGGCTCACGATCAGCAGCACCTTCGTGCGGGAGGTGCGCGCGGCGTCGAGCTGCTCGAGGGTGACCTTGTAGCCGGCTTCAGCGCCGGTCAGCACCGCAACGGTGACCCCGCCGGCGAGGTAGATCGACTCCGGGTAGGTGGTCCAGTACGGAGCGGGGACGATGACCTCGTCGCCCGGGTCGAGCAGGGCGGCGAAGGCCTCGTAGACCGCCTGCTTGCCGCCGTTGGTGACGAGAACCTGCGCGGCCCCGATCGCATAACCCGAGTCGCGCTTGGTCTTCTCCGCGATGGCCTGACGCAGCTCGGGCAGCCCGGCGGTCGGCGTGTAGTGGTGCATCTTCGGGTCGCGGCAGGCCTTCTCGGCAGCGGCGACGATGTGCTCGGGGGTGGGAAAGTCCGGCTCGCCCGCACCGAAGCCGATCACGTCGCGGCCCGCCGCCTTCAGCGCCTTCGCAGTGGCATCGACCGCCAGCGTGGCCGAGGGGGCGATGCCGGCGATACGGGCGGAGATGCGCGAGCGAGCGGACATGTCCTTCATGCTGTCACGCAAACGGCCGATCGACTCCATGGATTGATTGCTCGCAACTCCGTGGATTGATTGCTCGCACTCCCAGGATTGATTGCTCGCAAACGTGTGGATTTCAAGCGCCGGAGTGCACGGCCGCCGCAGGCGTGGCGCGTACACTGGCGCGGGGTTAGCAGTCGGGCCCAGCGTCAGCGCGCCCGCCTGTCTGTCCCTGAAGGGGCGTAGCTCAATTTGGCAGAGTCCCGGTCTCCAAAACCGGTTGTTGCAGGTTCAAGTCCTGTCGCCCCTGCCAGGTGAGCAGTGCTGGGTCGGCTGGATGAGCTGGGTTTGGTTCGGCAGGTAAGAAGGCGTCAAGCAATCCCCGGGTGGGGCAGGAGCGGAGGGTCATGTCGACCGAAACGCATGAGCCTGCCGTTGCCGTTGAACCGGCAGCGGGTGGCCGAGGCGCTCCGCCGCGCCGCCCCAATATCTGGCGCCGCACGGTGCAGTACTACCGCGAGATCGTCAGTGAGCTGCGCAAGGTCATCTGGCCGGGGCGCAATGAGCTGTTCACGTACAGCGTGGTCGTACTGGTTTTTGTCGTTGTCGTAACCGCAATCGTGGCGACCCTGGATTACGGGCTCACGCGAGCGGTGTTGGGCATATTCGGTTGAGGGTCTAGGGAGAGTTTTGTCGTCTCAGTACGAGCCGTCCGAGCAGGAGGAAGCCGTCGATCGGCTCGATCCGATCGAGATGCTCGAATCCGATCAGGTGGCCTCCAGCGAAGCCGGCCAGCAGCCCGAAGAGGGTGAGCTCGGCAATGGCATCACCGGAGTCGACGAGGGTCCCGGCTACATCGGGCAGTCCGCTGCCGACGATGCGGCTAACGCTGCCGCGCAGTCAGCAGCGCCCGAGCCGGCCGCCGCGCCCGTTCCCGACGAGGACGAGGACCCGGTGGTCACGTTCCGCCGGGAGCTCGAGGCGCTGCCTGGCGACTGGTACGTGCTGCACACCTACGCCGGCTACGAAGGCCGGGTGAAGGCCAATCTGGAGCAGCGCATCCAGAGCCTCAACATGGAGGACTACATCTTCCAGATCGAGGTGCCCACCGAAGAGGTCATCCAGATCAAGGGCGGCAAGAAGCAGACCGTCCAGCAGAAGAAGTACCCCGGCTACGTCTACGTCCGGATGGATCTGGTCGACGAGTCGTGGGGCGCCGTACGCAACACGCCTAACGTCACCGGATTCGTCGGCCTGACCAACAAGCCGTCGCCCCTGCGGATGGATGAGATCGTCGGCATCCTCGCACCGGTGCAGGAGAAGAAGAAGGTCGAGGCACCCAAGGCTCAGGAGTACGAGATCGGCGAGTCGGTCACCGTCATGGACGGCCCGTTCGCCACGCTTCCGGCCACGATCAGCGAGGTCAACCTCGATGCCCAGCGCCTGAAGGTGCTGGTGTCGATCTTCGGGCGGGAAACCCCGGTCGAGCTGCAGTTCAACCAGGTCGCGAAGATCTAGGCCCGCCCGTCAATTTTTGTCGTTCATCGTTCTAGCAAGGATTCGTACACATGCCTCCGAAAGCAAAAAAAATCGCGGCTGTCATCAAGCTGCAGATCCAGGCGGGCGCGGCCACCCCGGCCCCCCCGGTGGGTCCGGCGCTCGGCCAGCACGGCGTCAACATCATGGAGTTCGTCAAGCAGTACAACGCGGCGACGGAGTCCCAGCGCGGCAATGTCGTGCCGGTCGAGATCTCGGTGTTCGAGGATCGCTCGTTCACCTTCATCACCAAGACGCCCCCGGCTGCGCGCCTGATCCTGAAGGCGGCCGGCCTCGACAAGGGCTCCGACGTTCCGCACAAGACCAAGGTCGGCTCGCTGACCCGGGAGCAGGTGCGCGAGATCGCCACCACCAAGCTGCCCGACCTCAATGCCAATGACCTCGACGCCGCCGAGAAGATCATCGCCGGTACGGCCCGCTCCATGGGCATCACGGTGACCGGCTAATTCTCTACATGGGGCGGCGTCCAAGCGGCGTCCGCCCAGCAACACTGCTTCACGTGGGAGGGCCACCCGGTCCGTCCGTACCACTGCACTAAGGAATCCTGATGAAACGAAGCAAGACCTACCGCGCCGCCGCCGAGAAGATCGACCCGGAGCGCATTTACACCCCCCTCGAGGCCGTCCGGCTGGCCAAGGAGACGAGCCCCACCAAGTTCGACGCCACGGTCGAGGTGGCCCTGCGGCTC
This sequence comes from Frankiaceae bacterium, assembly GCA_036272075.1. Lineage (GTDB taxonomy): Bacteria > Actinomycetota > Actinomycetes > Frankiales > Frankiaceae > DATAZK01. The sequence goes on along the minus strand of DATAZK010000047.1, from coordinate 691 downwards.
GGGGTCGACCCGCGCAAGGCTGACCAGATGGTGCGCGGCACCGTCAACCTTCCGCACGGCACCGGCAAGTCGCCGCGCGTCGCCGTCTTCGCCAGCGGCGCCAAGGCGGATGAGGCCACGGCGGCTGGGGCTGACATCGTCGGCAGCGACGATCTCGTCGCCCAGATCCAGGGCGGTTTCCTGGACTTCGACGCCGCCGTCGCGACCCCTGACCAGATGGCCAAGGTCGGACGCATCGCCCGCATCCTCGGCCCCCGCGGCCTGATGCCCAACCCGAAGACCGGCACCGTGACCATGGACATCACCCGCGCCGTCGGCGACATCAAGGGCGGAAAGATCAACTTCCGGGTCGACAAGCAGTCCAACCTGCACCTGGTGATCGGCAAGGCCAGCTTCACCGAGGAGCAGCTCGCCGAGAACTACGCGGCCGTGCTCGATGAGATCCTGCGGGCCAAGCCGTCCGCGGCCAAGGGTCGTTACCTGAAGAAGATCACCTTCAGCACCACCATGGGCCCCGGCGTCCCGGTCGACCCCAACCGCACCAAGAGCGTCACCCAGGACGCGGTCGTCTAGCGGTCGTCTAATCGGGCCTGCCCGACGTTGCGCAAAACTCAGTTTTCGGCATTAAGAGACCGAGCCTTAGTGTTGATTACTGGGTTTTGAGCACCCCCCGGACGCGCTGGTAGCATGG
>DATAZK010000046.1:0-71013 GCA_036272075.1 Frankiaceae bacterium | reverse complement strand
TGCGACGCGTACCAACCTCGCCCTGCTGCCCGCCGACTACGCCGCCGCCCTTGCCCCTCCGCAGCACTGGACCGACGCCGATGTCGTCTCCATCGCCGGTCTCATCGGCGGCATCTTCGGCCGCGGCGGCGGCGCCGAGGTCGCCAACGCGGCCCTGCTGCAATACCTGCAGAAGCAGCTCGGGCCGGCGGCTGGTGCAAGCGCGTTCCAGCAGTTCAAGGAGCAGAACGATCCGAGCGCCGCGACCACGGTCGTCGACAAGTCGTTCCCGTACGAGACCCCCGGCAAGGTCGATCCGCAGACCACCGCGCTGCCGGACAATGCCCGGGCGCCGCTGACCGGCGGCCCGACCGACACCACCCCGGGCTGCAATCTCAGCGCACCCAACCCGACCGCGACCGCCATCATGACCTCGCTCGCCGCCATGCCCAAGCACATGAGCAACGCCCTTGTCGTGAACGGCAAGGACTCCGCGAGCGGCCACCCGATCGCCGTCTTCGGCCCGCAGGTCTCCTACTTCGCGCCGCAGATCCTGATGCTCGAGGACCTGCACTCGCCGAACTACGCCGCGATGGGCGCCTCGTTCCCCGGCACCGGCCTGGTCGAGCTCGGACGCGGGGAGGACTACGCCTGGTCCGCCACCTCCGCCGGCAGCGACCTCATCGATCAGCGCCTGGAGAAGATCTGCAACCCGAGCGGCGGCGCCCCGACCGCTCAAGGCACGTCGTATGAGTTCGACGGCAAGTGCCTGCCGATGACCCACGAGACCTTCACCGAGATCGCCGTCCCGAAGCCCGGCGGCGTCGGCGCTCCGGCCGTCCTCACCCACGACGTCTACCTCACCCGTCACGGCATCGTTCAGGGCTGGACCACCTCCGGTGGGGCACCGGTCGCCGTGGTCAACCAGCGTTCGACCTACGGCCACGACATCGACTCGGTCGTCGGCTTCCTGCGGTGGGGCCAGCCCGCGCTCACCCATGACGTCACCAGCTGGGAACAGGGCGCCGCCGAGGTCGACTACACCTTCAACTGGCTCTACGTGGACGACCGCGACACCGGCTACTTCGTCAGCGGCCTGGATCCCGTCCGCCCCAAGAACGTCGATCCCAACCTGCCGGCCTGGGGCACCGGTAATGCCGAATGGCAGGGCTACCTGCCCGCGTCCCAGCACGTCCACGAGACCAACCCGGCCCAGGGCTTCTTCGTCAGCTGGAACAACAAGCCGGCCCCCGGATTCTCGGCGGCCGACGACCAGTACGGCTACGGACCGATCTACCGCTCCGTGCTGCTGGTGAACCAGCTCAAGGGGCAACTCGCGGCGCACGGAAACAAGCTGACCCGGGCCAACGTCGTCACGGCCATGGCAACGGCCGCCACCCAGGACCTCGACGGGGTCACCGTGCTGCCGCAACTGCTGGCGTATCTGAAGAACCGCCCGGAACCGGCAGGGGTCAGCGCGATGCTCACCCAGCTGCAGAACTGGGTCGCCGCCGGGGCGCACCGCAAGAAGGCCGCGCCCGGCGACACCCAGTACGACCACGCGGCAGCCGTCGCGATCGATGACACCCTCATCCCGCAGGTCATCCACGCCATCTACGACCCGCTGCTCGCCGCTGGTGGCACCGGAGCCGTCGGGTCCAACGGCGGGGCGACCGCCGAGGGATACAGCGTCCTGCCGATGCCGTTCGTCAACACGCCCAACAGCGGCGGCACCCACCTCGGCAGCGCGTTCGACGCCGGCTACGAGGGCTACCTGCTGAAGACGTTCCAGCAGCTCCGGGGCCAGCCGGTCACGGCTGGCTTCTCCCCCGCCGTCTCCGCCACCTGGTGCGGCGCGTCGGGCTGCCCTGCAGTGATCGACGGCGCCCTGGCGAAGGCGTACGCGGCGCTGGTCACGGCCAACGGCGGCGCCGCGGATCCGGCCTCCTGGACGCTCTCTCCGGCGGCCGCGGCGGCGAAGCAGACCATGCCGGCGTTCGACGCGATCGCGTTCCGCGCGCTCGGGATCGTCGGGCAGCCCGCGATCGACTGGCAGAACCGTCCGACCTTCCAGCAAGTTGTCAGCTTTCCGGGGCATCGACCGCGCTGAGCACCCGTTAGCCCAGATGGAGCAATCAGCAGGGCTATCGGCCCGTTCTGCTTGACAGCGCCTCGCCGGAAGGCCGTAGTGAAACCCTGAACCATCCGGACACGGCCATTAGCCGTGTGGTGGGTGGCGAAAACGCAGCGCCTGTGGATACTGTGCCCCAGGTCACAGTCACACCTTGATGAACCTGCCTGGTGGGACCGCTCCACACAAGAGAGTTGAGGTCGCGTTGTCCGCAGGAACCGCAAGCGTCGAGCAGGCCCCGTCTACGGGATTCCGTCGCAGCCTCTGGACCCGCCAGCTGTCGCACTACCCGAACACCGGACCGCGGACCTTCTACCTCGGGGTCACGGTCCTGGCGACGATCATCCTGTACTACGAGTTCTACCTGCAGGGCGCCGTCGCGACGCAGATCATCCAGAACTACCACATGACCTTCACGTACTTCGTGGTCATTTCGATCGTCGCCAACGGCATCGGGGCCTTCGCGTCCTTGCTGGCGGGATTCGCTGACCGCTGGGGCCGGGCCAATCTGGTCACGTACGGGTTGCTGATCACCGGCGTGCTCTACGCCTTTGCGCTACCGCACGCACCTTCCAAGGTGTGGTTCATGGTGATCTACTCGTGCGTCGGGTTCGTCGAGGGCATCGTCCTCGTCGCGACACCCGCCCTGATCCGCGACTTCTCGCCCCAGGTCGGCCGCGGTTTCGCCATGGGCTTCTGGACCCTCGGCCCGGTGCTCGGCAGCCTCGTCGTCACCGAGGTCTCGAGCCACACCCTGTCGAGCCACCCCGACTGGCGTTTCCAGTTCTACCTGTGCGGCGCGGTCGGTATCGCCGTCTTCGTCATCGCCTTCGTCGGGCTGCGTGAGCTCTCGCCGCGCATCCGCGACCAGCTGATGGTCACCATGCGCGACCGCGTTCTGGTCGAGGCCCGTGCCGCCGGGCTGAAGGTCGAAGACCTCACCAAGGGCCTGTGGCGCCAGATGATCCGCCCGAGCATCTTCGGGCCGGCGTTCGCCATCAGCCTCTTCCTGCTGCTGTACTACATCGCCGCCGGCTTCGCGGTCGTCTACTTCGCGACGGTCTACGGCTACTCCGAGTCCAAGGCCAACGCGCTCGCCAACTGGTACTGGATCACCAACGCGCTCACTCTCGTCGTCACCGGGCTCTTCTCGGACTACCTGCGAGTGCGCAAGCCCTTCATGGTCGTCGGCACCGCCATCAGCCTGGTCGGCATCGCCTTCTTCGCCATCGCGGCAACCAAGCCTGATACCGGCTACTACCACCTCGCCGTGCTCTTCATCGTCATCGCCTTCGGCGGCGGCATGACGTACTGCGCCTGGATGGCGGCCTTCACCGAGACCGTCGAGAAGGTGAATCCGGCCGCTACCGCCACCGGACTCGCCGTCTGGGGCTGGATCATCCGCGTCGTCGTCACCATCGCGCTGCTGGTGCTGACGTTCGTGGTGTCCTCCACCTCGACCCTGGTCGACACGCAGGGGCAATATCCGACGCAGGTGGCTGTCCTCTCCTCGCTCGACGCGAAGACGAAGGCCGCTCTCGGCGCGAACGCCAGCGACCCGGCTGCGCTCTCCGTAGCACTCGGCGAGGTCGCCAAGCAGCAGTCCGGCCTTGACCCGGTGAAGAACCCGCCGGGCGATGCCGCGAAGGTCTCGGCCGACGTCACGAAGTACGCCAAACCGCTGGCCGTGCTGCAATCGCTCGACCCCGCGACCAGTGCCGCGCTCAGCAAGAACCCCGCAGATCCGGCGGCCTTGCCGACGGCGCTGAGCGAGGTGGCCAAGCAGCAGGGAGCCTCTGCCGCCACGCAGGCCCAGGTGAAGCAGATCGCTACCACCCGCAGCGATGAGCTGATCACGGCCAGTGCGATCGACGCCAAGACCCTGGCCGCCCTCAGCGGCGGATCCACGGCCCCGGCACTGATCGCGACGGCACAGGGCGAGATCGCGAAAGCGCGCAACATCTCCTCCTCGGCTGCCCTGACCAAGCTGCTGGCGCTCGCCTCACCCGCCGTCAAGGCTGATCTGGCCGTCGTCACCCCGTTCGCCAACACTCTGCTGGCGGCGAACGCGGCGATTCCGGCTGCCGACCTGGCGCTCATCCAGAAGTACGGAGCGGTGCTTCAGGGTGCGCAGGCGGGCATACCGCCGGCGACGCTCGCCAAGCTGACCAAGGCGGGCAACGACACCCCGCACCAGTGGCAGCACTGGTGGTGGGTGTGCTTCATCGCCCAGCTCGTCTTCCTGCCGTTCATCTTCCTGCTGACCGGACGCTGGAGTCCGGGTCGGGCACGTCGTGACGAGGAAGAGCACGAAGCTCTGGTGGAGCGCGAGCTCGCCGAGCTGCACCAGCACGCGCAGGCCTAGCCGGCCCGCAGCCTGTGGCCCCCGCCGGTTTCGGCGGGGGCCACAGTCGCGTAAGGGGGGACCGGTCGGGTATGCAGTGCGCATGGCGAGTGCAGATGTCTTGGTTGACGCGTTCGAGCGAGTGCACGAGGTGGTGCACCACGTCGTCGACGGGCTCACCCCCGAGCAGCTGGCGACGCGTATCGACGGCAAGTCCAACAGCATCGCCTGGCTGATCTGGCACCTGACGCGCATCCAGGACGACCACCTCGCCGACGCGGCCGATCTCGAGCAGATCTGGACTTCGAAGGGCTGGAACGAGCGCTTCGGGCTGCCGTTCAATGACGGCGAGACCGGCTACGGGATGGGTGACAAGCAGGTCGCCGAGGTCACGGTCAGCTCAGGGGAGCTGCTCACGGGCTACTTCGACGAGGTCCACCAGCAGACCCTCGATTACGTACGCCGGCTGCCGGACTCCGAGCTCACCCGCATCGTCGACGAGCGCTTCGATCCCCCGGTTCAGCTCGGCGTCCGCCTCGTCAGCGTCATCTCCGACGACCTTCAGCACGCCGGTCAAGCAGCCTTCGTACGCGGGCTGCTCGGCTAGAGCTGGGCGCCACTGCCTCCGGCGCTGATCTCGAACACGGCGCCAGAGATGTGCCGGCCCGCGTCGGAGACCAGAAAGGCTGCCACGTCAGCGATTTCCTGCGGATCGAGCCAGGCCACGCGCATCGGGTTCATCGCCGCGTAGCGATGCCTGACGGTCTCGGGCGTCGGGTCAGCAATATCAGGCGCGAAAAGCCCGTACATCGGGCGGTTGTGGACCATCGGGGTGTCGGTGGTCGAGGGGCACAGGCAGTTGACGGTGATGCCACTCTCGCCGAGTTCGAGGGCGAGCGTCTTCACCAGGCTGATGACGCCCGCTTTCATGGCGGCGTAGTGGCCGATGTTGGGCGAACCGCCGCGGCCGGCCATCGATGAGGTCGCGAGCAACCGTCCCGACCCCTGCGCCCGCATCGTCGGCAGCGAGGCGCGCAGCGTGCGGAAGACGCCGCCCAGGTTGACCGCCTGCATCTCCTCCCATTGCTCGTCGGTGATGTCGTCGAAGCGCGCGAAGCTGCAGATTCCGGCATTCGCGATGGTGACGTCGAGGCCGCCGAGCTCGCCCGTGGCGGCCTGCACTGCGCGTTCGATGTCGGCGGTCTTGCGCACGTCACCGGCGACCGCGATCGCACGCCGCCCGGTCTCCTGGACGAGCTTGCAGGTCTGCTCGAGATCCGCTTGGCTGGCGGTCTCATACGGCAGCGTCGTCAGGCCCTGCGGCGCATCGAACGCGACGATGTCGTAGCCCAGGCGCGCCAGTGTGATGGCGTGTGCGCGCCCTTGGCCGCGGCCGGCTCCGGTGATGAACGCGACGCTCATCGGCCCGCTCCGAACCGGGCCGACGCGTCTTCACGCAGCGATCCCTTGGCAAGCTTGCCACCGCTGGAACGCGGCAATTCCTCCATGACGACAAGGCGTTCCGGCAGGTACTCCGAGGAGACCCCACGCGAGCGCAGAAAAGCCACCAGTTCCTCCAATTCGAGCCTCGACCCTGAGGTCAGTTCGACGTAGACGCAGACCCGCTCCCCGAAGACGGGATCAGGCGACGCGACGGCCGCTGCCAGCGCGACCGACGGGTGCGCCCCCACCTCGTCCTCCACGTAGGGAGCGCTGATGTTCTTGCCGCCGCGGATGATGATGTCGGACTTGCGGCCGACCACGGTGAGGTAACCCTCGCCGTCCAGGGTCACCTCGTCGGCATGGATGACGAAACCATCGGGGGTGAAAAGCTCAGCATTTGCAACGGGATCGTCGAGGTAGCCGAATGAGATCGCCGGGCCCCGCGAGCCGGGCTGGCCGCGTCCCGAGGCCGTGACATCGACGCCATCGTCGTCGTAGAGCCGGAGCTCGGTGCCGGGCTGGACGCGTCCCGCCGTGCGAAGCCGCTTCTCGGTTGGGTCGCGAATGGTCGTCGCGGTGGCAAAGCCGCTCTCATTCGAGCCGTAGAAGTTCAGCACCGTGGCGCCGGTACGCCGCTCGAAGTCGCGGGCGCGCTCGTACGGGATCATCTCCCCGCCGGTGAACATCACCCGCAGCGAGCTGAGGTCGTACTGATCGATGTCCGGCGCGTTGAGCATCAGGATGAACTGGGTGCTGACCGCGCAGAGCACCGTGACGCGTTCACGTTCGATGAGCGCCAGGGCACCGCTCGCGTTGAAACGCTCCATCACGACGGCCGGTGCGCCGAGCAGCGTCGGCGTGAAGTGCGACGTCCACTGCCCGAAGCCGAACGGTGCCGGTACCGCACCCAGCACGATGTCGTCGGACCGCAGTCCCCCGACGTCCTCGGCGATGCGATGGAAGTAGTACCAGCGGTTCTGGTGGTGCATCACGCACTTGGGCAGGCCGGTGGTGCCCGACGTCGAGTTGACCAGCCAGAGCTCGTCCGGGCCGAGTTTGCGATCCCGCCATTGCGCTATGGGCGCCGGTGCCACGAGCGCGCCGTCAACCGTGATGCCCGGGTCGGTCAACTTCTCCGCCATGACGACGTGATGGCGCAGCTTCGGCGCGTCTGAACGCAGGCTCTCGAAATCGTCGGCGACGACGCGGCCGCGGTGCTCGGCGTGCGTGATCAAGCCGCTGGCGCCGGTGCGTGCCAGCAGGTAGCGCACCTCGCGCTCGCCCGCCCGGGCGCCGATCCCGACCGCGACGAGGCCCGCCTTCTCCAGCCCCACGAAGGCGATGTGCACCGCGGCGGTATCCGGCAGCTGCACGGCCACGCGCTCACCGCGCTGGAAGCCCGCAGCCACGAGCACCCCGGCGAGCTGGTCTGCGGCATCGTCGTACTGGCGCCAGGTGATCCGGTCGTTCTCGGTGATGAACGCGGCATCGTCGGGGCGCTGCGCCGCGTACCGCGCGATGTCGTCCGCGAGCGTCTCCTCGCGCCACCACCCGCGGGCCCGGTACTCGCGCGAAAGCTCGCCGCGATCGGGCGCCTGCCGCTCTGTCACCGGTTCATGCTTTCAGACCGCCTGGCCGCCGCGAGGTGGGGGCTAGAGGCTGCCCGCCAGTTGCGCCTGTTCCTCGGCCGCCGCCTGCTGGGCCCCGACCGTGCGCAGCGGCACCTCGCGTTGCAGGACCGCCAGCACGAACGCCACGACCAGCACGGCAGCTCCCACCAGGAAGGCCACGGTGAGTGAGGAGGTGAAACCCGCCTTGAACGGGTGGGCGAGCGTCGCATCGAAATGGCTGAGGAACGACGTGTCGTTGAGCGCGCCGTTGCCGCCGCCGCGCAGCTTGGCGATCTGATCGGGGTGAGCGCGCGCGACCGCGATGAAGGCCGGCGACTTGGCTGCCGCCTCGTAGGCCGAGCGGATGTGGTCCTGCGCGATCGAGTAGACGATCGAGAGGTAGACGGCTACGCCGATGGTGCCGCCCATCTGGCGAAAGAAGGTCGCTGACGAGGTCGAGACGCCGATGTCGCGCGGCGGCACCGCGTTCTGCATCGCCAGCACGACGGTCTGCATGTTCATGCCGATGCCGAGTCCGACGACCGTCATCGACAGCCCCGCGTAGACCAGCGTGCTGTCGGCCGACAGCCGCCACAGCATCAGCATCCCGGCGACGAGCGCGGCGCTGCCGACGATCGGAAAGATCCGGTAGTGCCCGGTGCGCGAGGTGACCTGCCCGCTCGTGATCGATCCCGTCATCAGGCCCAGGATCAGCGGCAGCGTCAGCAGGCCGGCCTTGGTCGGCGAATTGCCCTTGACCAGCTGCAGGTAGAGCGGCAGGAGGGTGAGCCCGCCGAACATGCCGATACCGATGATCATCGACTGCGCCGCGCCGATCGAAAAGGCGCGCACCCGAAAGAGCCGGGCGGGGAGCAGCGCGGTATCGCCCGCGGCGCGCTCGGTCAGCACGAACATCACCAGGGCGATGATGCCGATGGCGAAGCACAGCAGCGCCTTGCCCGATCCCCAGCCCCACTCGCGTCCCTGCTCGGCGACCAGCAGCAGCGGGACCAGGCAGATCACCAGCAGCGCCGCGCCCCTGAGGTCGAGTCGCTGCTTGTGACGTTCGTTGTCGAACTGCAGGACCCGGTTGATGACGAAGAGCGCGACGATCCCGATGGGGACGTTCAGCAGGAAGATCCAGCGCCAGCCGGCGATGCCGAGAATCGTGTCCTGGCCGGCGAGCGCTCCTCCGACGACGGGCCCGAGGACGCTCGAGGTGCCGAAGACGGCCAGGAAGTAGCCCTGGTATTTGGCGCGCTGGCGGGGCGGGATGATGTCGCCGGTGATGGCAAGCGCGAGCGTGAAGAGCCCGCCCGCGCCGATCCCCTGGAACGCCCGGAACGCGGCGAGCATGTACATCGACGTCGCGAAGCTGCAGGCGGCCGAACCGACCACGAAAATGGCAATGGCCGCAAGGAAAAACGGCTTGCGGCCGTACATGTCGCTGAGCTTGCCGTAGAGCGGGGTCGCGATGGTCGACGTGATCAGGAAGGCCGTCGTCACCCAGGCCTGGGCGGTGAGGCCGTGCAGGCTCTGGCCGATCTTGTAGATCGAGGTGGAGACGACGGTCTGGTCCAGCGCGGCCAGGAACATCCCCAGGATCAGCCCGCTGAGGATCACCAGGATCTGGCGGTGCGAATACTCCCCGGCCGCCAGTTCGCCGTCCGGCGCCGGCGGTGCAGCCGAGTCGGGCCGCTGCGCGAGTGCGCCGGCCATTCGCATGCTCCTTCGATCGGATTCGACGCTTGCCCAGAGCAGGCACTTACTTGTACGCACCAACTACTTGCCCAGGTTAGCCATTCCCCGCTCTGAGCGCACGATCTGGAGCCGCACAGTGAGGTTGCCCACGCCGCTGAACGCTTTCTGGAGCGCACGAGTGGTAAAGCTGGCGGATGCGCGCGGCGTTCCACGAAGAGCAGGGCGACGTTTCGGTGCTGCGCGTCGGGGAGCGCCCAGATCCGCAGATGCGGCCCGACGAGGTGCTGATCCGCGTGCGCGCCACCTCGCTGGACCGGGTCGACCTCTACTTCCGGGAGGGCTCCCACGGGATGTCCATCCATGGGCCACACATCGGTGGCCGCGACGTGGCCGGGACCATCGAGGCGGTGGGGTCGCTGGCCACGCAGCAGCGCCTCCTCGTAGGAGCCGAAGTCGTCGGCGTCGCCGTGCAGGCCGCGCATGCCGAACTGGTGGCCGTACCGGCCGAGCTGGTCTTCCAGCTGCCGGACGGCTGCTCCTACGAGCAAGCCGCCGCGATCCCGACGGCGGGACGCACCGCCTACGACGGGCTGATGAACCGTGGCCGCCTCCAGGCAGGCGAAAACGCTCTCGTCGTCGCGGGCGGAAGTGGGGTCGGCAGCTTCGGGATCCAGCTTGCCCGCGCGGCCGGTGCGCTGGTAGTTGCGACCGTCGGCAGCGAGTGGAAGGTCGAACGCGCGCTGGCGCTGGGAGCGGCGGGCGTCATCAATCATCACGCCGAGGACAGCTTCCGCAGCGCCAAAGCCTTCACCGCAGGACGCCCCTTTGACGTCGTGCTCGACCCCGTCGGCGCGGCCACCTACAGCTCCGCCGTCAACATGCTGGGCGAGTGGGGTCGTTACGTCACCACCGGAGTCACGGTGGGCCATCGCGCGGATCTGCACCTTGGTCGCGTCTTCGTTCAAGGGCTGACGGTGACCGGAGTCGGGCGCCCCGACAATCAGCGGATCCGCGAGACCATGCTCCGGCTGCTCGCGCTGATCGCCCGCGGAGAAGTCACGCCGGTCGTGCATGCCTCCATGCCGATCGAGGAGATCGCTGCAGCGCACGAAATGCTCGCGAACGGCGAGGTTTTCGGCAAGCTGGTGCTGACGCTCTAGAGCACCTCTGTAGCCTGCCTTCACCCTTCGGCGAAGGAGTGGCTATGCACGATCTGGTGATCCGCGGCGGCACGCTCGTCGACGGGACGGGCTCGCCGCCCGGGCGGGCCGACGTCGCCATCGACGGCGGACGCATCACCGCGGTCGGTTCCGTCGGTGAAGCGGTCGAGGTCATCGACGCCGAAGGGCGCATCGTCACCCCCGGATTCGTCGACATCCATTGCCATTACGACGGCCAGGCGACCTGGGACCCGGTGCTGGAACCGTCGTCACTGCACGGCATCACGACCGTGATCGTGGGCAACTGCGGGGTCGGTTTCGCCCCCGTCACCGAGGACAAGCGCGACTGGCTCGTCGAGCTCATGGAGGGCGTCGAGGACATCCCCGGCGCCGCGCTGACGGAAGGGATGGCCTGGGGCTGGGAAACCTTCCCCGAATACCTCGACGTGCTCGACGGCATCCCGCGCGCGATCGACATCGGTACCCAGGTTCCGCATGGCGCGCTGCGCAGCTACGTGATGGGTGACCGCGGCGCGACCGATGAGGCGGCCACCGACGACGAGATTGCTCTGATGGGCCGCCTGGTCGCCGAGGCCGTGGAGGCGGGAGCGCTGGGCTTCTCGACGAACCGGCTGGAGGGTCACCGCTCGCGCAGCGGCATCCCGGTGCCGGGGACGTATGCCCGCGAGAGCGAGCTGGCCGGGATCATCGGCGCGATGGGCGTCCTGGGTGGCGGCACGGTCGAATGGGTGGCCAACGGCGGAGTGGGCGGCTTCCAGGCGGGGCTGGGCGGCCAGTTCGACATGATGCGGCGGATCTGCGACGACAGCGGCAGGCCCACCATCTTCCAGGTCAGCCAGCGTCATGGGAAACCCGACCGCTGGCGGCACGAACTCGAGCGGGTGGCAGCGATGGTCGACGCCGGGCTTCCCGCCTTCCCGCAGGTCCACGGCCGCGGTTTCTGCCTCCTCTTCGGCTTCGACACCTCCCTGCATCCGTTCAAGTTCGCGCCCACCTGGGCACCGCTGGCGACCCTGCCTTTCGACCAACGGATCGAGCAGCTTCGGCGGCCCGCGGTGCGGGCCGCGCTCATCGCCGAGATGAACGAGATCGGCGACCCGACCCAGGGTTTCCTCGCGTACGACATGGTCTTTTCGATGGGCGACCCGCCTCAGTACGAGCCTTCCAGCGATGAGTCCATGGCCGCGATCGCCGCTGCCGAAGGGCGCGATGTCCTCGACGTCATCTACGAGCACATGCTCGAGAGCGACGGGCGCAACCTGCTCAGCCTGCAGATCGTCAACTACGCCGAGCACAACCTCGACGCGATGGCCCAGATGCTCGCCCATCCGCTCACCGTGGTCGGCGGCTCCGACGGCGGCGCGCATTGCGCGACCGCATCCGACGCCAGCATGCCGAGCTTCATGCTCACCCATTGGGTACGCGACCGGCCGGCCGGCCGGCTCCCGCTGGAGCTCGTCGTGCAGAAGATGACGAGCGCGACGGCAGCCGTCTACGGCCTCGCCGACCGCGGGGTCATCGCGCCCGGCAAGAAGGCCGACCTGAACGTCATCGACCTCGCCGGCCTTCGGCTGCACCTGCCGGAGATGCGCTACGACCTGCCCGCCGGAGGCAAGCGGCTCGTGCAGACGGCCGACGGTTACGACGCCACGGTGGTGTCCGGGGCGATCATCCGGCGCAATGGGGTAGACACCGGGGCGCGGCCGGGAGCCCTCGTCCGCGGTGCGCGCGGGTAGCGGCTGGCGCATCCCGGCGCAGGAAGTGGCGCAACAGTCGTTGTAAGTGACGGGAGCGACTCCGATGGGCCTTGGGTCAGACCTGCCGCAGTTCGTCACGCACTATCACCTGCCAGATCGGCGTCCCTTTCTCAACCTCTCCGATCTGGACGAAGCTGAGGCGTTCCACGTGATGGGCGAACTTCTGAAGTTGCGCGCGCAAGGGCTTCAGAGCCGCAGCTTCGGTCGCGTCTACCTGCAGTGGCGCCTCGCAACCGAGTCGCGGATGCACAAGCTGTTCCTCGAGCGCGGCGGCGAACCGTTGCGTACGGCGCCGCACTACTTCGTGCTGGGCACGTCCCGCTGGTACGCGGGTCTAGCGCGCGACATGCGCGCGGTGACCCTCCCCCTGAACCTGCTTCCGGCCAGGCACACGAGCTTCACCCTGGTGGACAGCTTCACCGCGATGGGGCTCGGTCCGCAGTTCGGACTCCCCCATCTGCCTGAGCCACATCAGGCACAGCTCTATCGATGCGAGGAACTGGGCGATGTCATTGGCCGGTATGGGCTGCCACGAGACGACGCGCCTCCGGACGACTACGCGGGCTACGAGCGCGAGCCCGTCACCCAGTTCGTAGAAGTGCAACTCTGGTGCGACGGGCCGCTCGCTGCACTTCTCGAATAGACGGATCACGTTGTGAATAAAGGGAGTTCAGCGCTCTCGACCTGTTAGGCTCGCACATGTGTTCGAATACTTGAGTCCCCATGGTGTGGTTGCCGCGGCGTTGATTGCGCCGCCCGGTCCGGAGGTGCTTGCCGCGCTCGCGCCGCTGGCCTGCACCGGGTTGTCGCCGTCGGCGCGCGTGGATCTGCTGGTCGCGTTGGAGCGGCAGGTGTCGTGGCTATCCGCCGTGATGCAGCCGACGCTCGCCGCTGTTGCCGATGCGGTCGAGGTGCAGACTGAGGCACTGCTGGATTCGAGTGACCCGGCGGACATGCCCTTGCGGGCGGCGCACGCCGAGATCGGTGCGGCGCTGCGGATCGCTGACAGCACGGCCGCCAGCCAGCTGCACACCGCCCGCACGCTCACCCATGAGCTGCCGATGGTGCACGCTGCCCTCGCCGCCGGGGAGATCACCTTCAAGCAGGCCGACGCCATCGTCGAGTGCACGTCCGACCTCACAGTGCTGAAAGCTCAGCAGGTCGCGGCGAAGGTACTGGGCCGGGCGTCTCATCAGACCGTCGGCCAGCTGCGCCGCTGTCTGCGACGGGCGGTCCTCGCGGCTGATCCGGAGGCGGCTGCCGACCGGGCTGCCAAGGCCCCTGCCGAACGAACTGTGGATTGGTGGCCATTACCCGACGGAATGGCCGAACTACGTCTCATCGCCTCCGCGACGGACGTGATAGCCGTCTTCGACGCCGCCAGCGCGATCGCCCGGCAGCTGAAGGAGGCCGGTCCCAAACGTGGCACCGACGGCTGGCAGCCGATCGCCGCACTGCGTTCCGATGCGCTGGTGCATCTGGCGACCGGCTGCTCACAGCCACCCCGTCCGGCAGCGGTGAACATCACCGTCGACCCGCTTACATTGCTGGGCCTGCAGGACAACCCAGGCGAACTCGCCGGCTACGGACCGTTGCCCGCGCCGCTGGCCCGCATCCTGGCCGCCGATGGACGGTGGCGCCGCATGATTCTCCATCCGCTGACCGGTGCCCTGCTCGACCTCGGCCACACGAGCTACCGGCCCAGCACGCAATTGGCACGGTTCGTCAATACCCGCGACCGCACCTGCGTTTTCCCGACCTGCAGCCGGGCCGCCGAGCGCTGCGAGATCGATCACCGACAGCCCTACCGGCCCGGCGACCCCACCGGCGGCCGCACCGACCGCAGCAACCTGCACCCCGAATGCGGCAATCACCACAAGGTCAAACACCGCAGCGGATGGACGCTGAGAACGACCACGACGACGAATACGACGACGACCCCGGGAAGCAGCCAGCCGACCTGGGTCAGCCCCCTTGGCCGCCACTATCCCCTCCGCCCCGAAGACCACCGCACCGCCGACCCCGAACCGTGTCCCTTCTAGACGAGTGGAGACTGGCGGCAGCGCTACCAGACGCGGAGGACTCACGTGCCGAACCACACCCTGCATGCCGCCGGGCTCGCCCGCGTCTCCCACGTCTCCGTACAGGTCACGGATCTGGACGCGACGGAGCGGTGGTGGACCGAGCACTTCGGATTCCAGCCCATCATCAGGCGCGACCTCGGCGGCCCCGATTTCGAGGCGGTGACCCAAGTGCCCGGCGCCACGAGCCGGATGCTGCGCGGGATGGTCGCGCCCAACGCGGTGCTGCAGTTCTTCGAGCACAGCTGGCGAGATTTCACGGCTCCGGGCGCCCTGATCTCGTTCGAGGTGCGCGACGCCGCAGCGGCCTACGCGCGTCTCGTTGCCGTCGGCGTCCCTTGCGCGAGCGAGCCGGTCGAGTTCGACAACTCGTGGGCGTTCACCGCGTCGGATCCCAACGGCCTGCCCATCGAGCTCATCCAATGGAAGCCCGCCGCCGAGCCCTACACAGCCCGGCCGTAACGACCCGCGCTCACAGCCAGGCGGGCCGGGTGCCGATGATGCGTTCCTCGGCCAGCTTGGCGATGTCGGCCTCGCTCAGCCCCAGCCCGCGCAGCACCTCTTCGTTGTCCTGACCGAGCGTCGGAGCCGCGCGGGAGTACAGCGGGCGCGCCATCCCGGAAAACGTCATCGGCAGGCCGACGTAGTCGATCGGACCAGTGACCGGGTGGTCCATCTTCTGAAACCAGCCGCGGGCCTGGATCTGCGGAAGCCAGTTCAGCCGGCGCGCGTCGATGGTCGGCGCCGCCGGAACCCCATACGCCGCAAGGTGTTCCACGGCGTCGAGCATCGGCCGGTCGCGTAACCAGTCGGTGAGCTCGGCGTCGATTTCGTCATGCGCGGCGTGCCGGCCGGGCGCGGTGGCCAGCTTGTCGTCGGCAGCCCAGCCGGGACGTCCGAGCGCGTCCTGCAACGCCTGCCAATGAGCGTCCGTCTCCACCGCAAGGACGACGTAGGAATCCTCGTCGGCGCAGGGATAAACGCCCTGCGGTGCGGCCGAGAACGAGCGGTTGCCGTGCCGTTCGAGCAGCACGCCGTTGGCGGTCCATTCGATGGTCTGCTCGGCGGCGATGTTCAGCGCCGCTTCGGCAAGCGGAACCTCGACCAGCAGACCTTCGCCGGTCTCGCGGCGATGCTCGAGCGCGCCCAGCAAGGCGACGATCGCGTGCAGGCCACCGAGCACGTCGCAGACCCCACGGGGTACCAGCGGGCCGTCGTCGGGGAATCCGGTGAGCCAGGCCAGACCGGAGTTCTGCTCGACCGTCATCGCGAAACCGCCGCGGTCACGCCACGGGCCGTCGAGCCCGAAGGCCGGCATGCGGACGATCACCACGTCAGGCTGCGCCGAACGCAGGTCCTGCTCGCTCAGGCCGAACCCGTCCAGCACGCGCGGGGAGAAGTTGTCCAGGACGATGTCGGCGCCCTCGACGAGACGACGGGCGAGTTCCGCGCCTTCTGGGCGGCTGAGGTCGAGCGTCACGTCGCGCAGGCCCACATTGGCGCCGTGCGTGACCGCGGACCACTCGAACATCAGCGGATCGCCGATCTTCACCCCGCCCGCAAAGCGCATCCCGTCGGGCCGCTGGATCGACTCGACCTTGATGACATCGGCGCCCATCGCCGCCAGATACGACGCCACAAAAGGCCCCGCCCAGAACGCCACGAAAGCGACCACCCGCTTGCCCTCGAGCGGACGCCTCGGGTTGGGCGCCGCCGGTGCGCCGTGAGCGGCCACCGCGGGATTGGCAAACTCGGCGGCCACCTCGGCGGCGTGCTCATCCAGGCAGGGCGACGGGAGCGGCTCGGGTGAGGCGAAATCGCCGAGCAGGTAAGGCCTTCTGGGCTGCTGGAAGCCTCCGGGATGGTGCTGGAAGACGCCGCGCTCGACGTACTGCTCCATCTCCAGCACGGTGTGGCCGTTGCCGACCGGGGTCACCGGAATGCGTAGCAACGACGCGAGTTCGACGATCTCCGCGACGGTGCGGGCCGTGGTCCATTCAGCGATCGCCGCGCGGATCTCCTTGTGCCGCGGCATGCGGACCGCGGCGTGCGAGAGCGTCGGATCATCGCCCCACTCCGGATGGCCGATGAGAGAGCTGAAATCGGCCCACTGCTGATGGGTGATGGTGCAGATCCCGACCCATCCATCAGCCGCCGGTTCGATGGACGGGATCTCGATGGAGCGACCGTAGAGCCGGTCCTCGAACTGCGCGAAGATCGGTTGATACGGCGTGAACGACAGGATCATCGTCTCCAGCGCCGAGACGTCGACGTGCTGGCCGCGTCCGCTGTCGCGGGCGGCGAGCACGGCGAGCGCCGCGGCTGAGGCAGCCGCCGAACCGGCCACGAACTCCCCCGCGTTTCCCCCGACGCCCACCGGCGGGCTGCCCGGGATCCCGCGCGACGCGAGCGACCCGCACCAGGCCTGCATCGTGAAGTCGGTGGCGGCTCGCGTACTCCATGGACCGCCGCGCCCGAACGCCGATACCGAGACGAGACTGGTCGCCGGATTGCGAACGTGCAATGCGTCGAGACCGAGCCCGAGAGCCTCCAACTCGCCGGGTTGGAACGATTCCAGGACGAGGTCGGCCCTGCCCGCCGCTCGCAACGCCAGGGCGCGGCCTTGCTCGGTCGAGAGGTCGGCGACCGCGCTTCGCTGCCCGGAATGCAGGTACTGGAACAGCGGCGAACCAGTAATCGGATCCACCGGGCTTCCCGAGGCGGAGCGGGAGCGCAGCGGGTCGCCGCCGGGCGGCTCGAGCTTGATGACGTCGGCGCCGGCGTCGGCGAGCACCTTGGCGCAGTAGCCACCGGCGATGCCGGTCGACAGGTCGACGACGCGCATCTTCAGCGGCCTGATGGCGTCCCGGGAGCCGGAAGGTCTCACGCAGGCACCTTGCCACGCCGCACCCGCGCGGCCGCGCAGCGGGCAGGTCTACGCTCCGGGGCCATGCCGGTCATCGAGCAGACACGAACCTGGGCCGCCGTTGAGGAACGCCTCGCGTCCGAGACCGACCCGACGCTGATCCGCAATCTCGAGCTTGTGCTCGACCACATGAAATCCGAAGCCGCGGGCGATCTCGACGGGCTCCTCGTCAGCCTCGCCGACGACGCCAGCTACCACGCCTACGGCGCCCCGCCCGAGTCGAGCCCGACCGGCAAGGCCGAGGTCCGCCGGTTCTACGAGGACTTCATCGCCTCGGGAGCGACCCGGCTGCAGCTCGACATCGACCGGCTGGTCGTCGACAAGCACTGCATCCTGACCGAGGGCGTGATGCGCATGGCGTATCCCGGCTCGACGCTCGCGGCCCGCGGCATCCCGGTCGACGACGAGTCCGCGTACTACCTCTACGAGGCGCGGATGGCGACGCTGTGGCCGTTCAACGACGAGGGCCTGATCATCGGCGAGGACACCTACACCGGCGGCAACGGTTTCGAAGACATCGCCGGTCGCAAGCTCGCGCCCGAGGACATCGTCTGAACGGGCACCGCTAGCTCAGCGGGCCGGCGTGCGCCGCTGGGAACGGGATGAGCTGACCGCCGCTGCGGCGCAGGCTCTGGTACTGGCGGTCGGCGAAGCGCCACTTCCCGTCGCTCGGATCGCGGCGGTAGGTGTCGTGGTAGATCCCGTGAATCGTGCTCCAGCCACCGCTCATCGCGTCCTGCCGCAGCTCTGACATGTACATCCGGCCCGTCGCCGAATTCTCATCGCTGACGCGGACGGTCGCGTTGAGGATCACGAACTGGAAGAACTCGAACCGTTCGAGCGAGCCCGCGATGAACGGGCCGATACCGGCGCGGCCGGGAAAGTCGAGCGGCGGGGCGGGAGCCAGATTCAGCCGCACGTTGGAGTCGGCCGTGAAGAGGTCGTCGACCTCATCCCAGGCGCGGCGGCTGACCACGTCGGCGTACTCGTTCTGCAGCCGGGTGATCGCGATGTACGCGAGGGCGTCGCTGTCCAGGTTGCTCATGTCCTCACCCAACCAGACCGGCTCCGCCCTCCTGTGACGGTGGTGAGACGCTGCCCGCCTACCGCGCCGCGTCCCCGAGGAGAACCCGCATGTCCGACACCGTTGTCGAGGAACTCGAACCCGGCATCCACAGCATCACGCTGAACCGGCCGCACCGGCGCAATTCGCTGAGCATGCCCCTGCTGACCGAGCTGCACGCAGTCATCGACGACCTCGCCTCCGACCCGGCGGCCCGCGTCGTGGTGGTCCAGGGCGCGGGTCCGGCCTGGTGCGCCGGGGCCGACATGAAGGGCTCCGAGGGTGAGGAGGACCTCTCATCCCACCCGCTCGGACGCCTGATGGCGGCCTCGCAAGGCGCCACCCCGCGCATGTTCATGGCGCAGGAACTGATGGCCGGTCTCTTCGAAAAGATCCATCGGGTACGCCTGCCGATCATCGCCGCCATCAACGGCCCCGCGCACGGCGGAGGCTTCGCCTTCTCGCTCGCCTGCGACATCCGCATCGCCACGCCCGCCGCCACCTTCGGCGCCGTGTTCATCAAGCGCGGGGTCTCCGCCTGTGACATGGGAACCAGCTACCTGCTCCCGCGCTTCGTCGGCGCCTCCCGCTCCGCCGAACTGCTGCTTACCGGACGCGTCTTCGATGCCGACGAAGCCCAACGGCTCGGGCTCGTCCTCGACGTCGTGGAGCCCGCCCAGCTGCTCGAACGCGCCATGGTGACCGCCCGCCAGATCGCCTCCAACGCGCCGCTGGCCGTCTGGATGACGAAGGAGACCATGTGGCAGACCGTCGACGCGCCGAGCTTTCGGCACGCGCTCGACCTGGAGAATCGCACCCAGATCATGTGCACCTCGACCGGCGAGCTGCACGAGGCCTTCACCGCGTTCGTCGAGCGCCGCGAGCCCTCCTGGAAACCGCTCTAGACCGCGCCTTCTAGACCGCTGCCTTCTAGACCGCTGCCAGATCCACCCCCACGGCGCGCAGCTCGATGAGCGCGTCACGCTCGCCGTCGAACCGGGCATGGGCCCACTCGCGTACCTGATCCTGATGGGCGAACAGGACGATCTGCCGTTCCGCCGAAAGGCGATGCAGGAACTCCAGCATGCGGTGGGTGCGCTCCGGATCGGCGTGCACGGTGACGTCGTCAAGCAGCAGCGGGCAGCTGTCGTGCCCCTCGGTGAGCCGGGCGGCCAGGGCGACCCGCAGCAGCAGGTAGATCTGCTCGGCCGTGCCGTGGCTCAGCAGATGGGCGCGCCGGAAGTCCCGCTCGGTTCCGCAGACCTCGACCGCCAGAGTCGCGGGATCCATCCGCACGTCAACGTAGCGCTCCTCGGTCAGCCGCGGCAGCCACGCGCGTAGCAACGCGGTCAGCTCCGGAACGACCTCGCGATGCACCCGCTCCTGGGCGCGGCGCAGGAACTCGATCGCCTGCCCGAGCGTCTGGTCGAGCTCGCGCACGCGGGCAAGCTCTCGCTCCGCGGCAGCGAGCGACTCCTCGGCCTCGGCGCGGCCTGGGAGGGATCTCGCCCGCTCCGCTCGCACGGCCTCGGCCCGGCTCGCCCGGAGCGCCGACTCATGGTGGCGCCGGCGCGAACTCTCGGCCAACGCCTGACGCTCCGCCAGCTCCAGCCGCAGTTCGGCGAGCTCGGCGGGCTCAGCGTGCGGCGCCGGAGATGGAGCGCGCCGTAGCGCCCTGCATCCGGTCCACATGGCAGCGGAAGCACCGAGAACGGCGAGGACACCGAGGGCGATCGACGGCACCAGAACCGCCGCGACCAGAAGACCTGCGGCGGCACAGGCCAGGGCGACAGTAACTGGAAAGCTGCCGCGAGCTGGAGCAGCGACGGGCTCTGCCCTGGCGACCCGCAGCTCGCAAGCACGCAAGGCGGCCGCGGCGGCACCCACCTCGTCGGAAGCCATCCCCGCGACGGATTCGGTGGCCGCTAGCTCGGTGTCCAGCTCCGCCCGCTGCTCGGCGAGCTCATCGAACTCCGCCCGCGAGGCCTGCACTGCCTCTACCCGCTGACGCGCGACGGCGACGGCATCCAACGCTTGCCGAAGCGGACGGACTGCTGAGGCGGTATCGCGCCCTACCGCCTCCCGGCGGCACGCTTCCAGCCGGCTGATCGCGACCGCAGCCGTCCCGGACGCCCCCGCCGTCGAAGCCACCCGCTGCAAGGCATGCTGCAACCCGTCGGCCGCCTCGAGCACGCGGAGCACCTCGGCCTGACCGACGCACGCGGTCGCCCGAAAGGCCGCTCTGGTGAGGCCCAGCCACGCCGACGCATCGGGGCTGCCGTCGACCATGATCTCGGAGCTGACGTCACGCGCGAGAAGCGTGTCGGTGGCGCGGCAATCCACCTTGCCTGACAGATCCTGCCGAAGCTCGATCTGGCGACCGTCGTCGAGACGCAGCAGGCACGAGACCGCCCACGGTCCGCCGTCCCAAGGCTGGTGCGCGTCGATGAACTGCTGCTCGTCGGCCCCGGGCCGACCGCGAGCGCGGCGTCGCCCGCACAGCGCGGCAAAGGTCGCCGCATGCCAGCTCGACTTCCCCGACTCGTTGCCACCGACGACGATGCTGAAACCGGGCGCGAGGCCGAGCGTCTGACCGGCCAGCGGCCCGAAACCGCGCGCCGTCACGGACTCGATCTGCATCAGCGCACCGCCAGCTCGTCGAGGCGTCCATCGAGCGCGCGCAATCCGGCATCAAGGACGCGCTGCTGCTGCTCGAACGGCAGCTCGCTGGCCAGCACGTCGCGGATGAAATGGCCGCGGACGGTCGCTTCACCGGCGAGTGCTGCCAGGTCGTACCCCACCGAAAGCTGCGGCGGCCGCACCACGAGTGCCTCGAGATGACCGCCGAGACCGGTGAGATCGAGGCGGCTCACGTCGGTGCCGGGTGCCGCCTCTCCGCTCACCGTGAGCCGCACAATGCCGCTCATCGGTGCGAGCGCGGCGGCCACCTGCTCGCGTATCTGATCGGCATGGGAAGCACCCTCAACCCGGACCTGAAGGTCCTGCCACGGGCTCTCGGCGACGGCATGGACCTCGCGGGAGACGGCACCGTCTTCGCCGACATCGACCAGGACCGCGCCGCGCTCCCCGTACTCCCCGAACGCCAGCGGCTCCGGATTGCCGGGATACGTGTGCCACGCGGCGAGAGCGGGGGCGTGGAAGTGCCCGACGAGCGCATGCGCGAGCCCGCATTCGGCTACCTGCTCGGCGGCGAACGGCGCGTGCGGAACCTTGCCGGACTCCTGCCGAGCGAACCCGCCCCGCTCCGAGCCGTGGAAAAGGGCGACGGAGACCCCCTGGCGATCCACCCGAAATCCGTCGAGGAACCCATCGGTATTGGCCGGCGCCCGGTGGGCCGCACCCCACACGGTGAAACCGTCAGCCAACGAGAACGGCAGCAGCCGGTCATCGCGAAAGACCACGACCTGGCGCGGCCACTCGACCTGGCGGTACAGGCTGGCTGGGCCGTACCAGTCATGATTGCCGGGAGCGAGCAGCACCGGGCACGGCACGTCAGCGAACACCGTCCGCAGGAACTCGCCGGTATCAGGACCTGCGCGCTCGTGCTCGTAGAGATCGCCGGCAAAGCAGAGCGCATCGACCCGCAGCTCGGCTGCGAGATCGGCGATGCGACGTACGGCATCGCGCAGCGCCCGCCGCCTGGCCCGCGCCACGATCGGCTCGGCCCACATGAACGGCGTATCCAGATGTACGTCAGCGGCGAGCAGCAAGCGGATCGTGGCCATGAGCGAACCGTCGCATCCTGGTCCGACAAAATCCGTCAACGGCTTTCCCCGAGCCCGACCCTGAGCCCCTACCCTGAGCCGATGACTCTGCGCGTGACCGGCCTGGATCATGTGGTGCTACGGGTGCAGGACGTGGAGCGCTCACTCGCCTTCTACCAGGGTGTTCTGGGGCTCTCCGGCGTTCAGATCGAGGAATGGCGAAGGGGGGAAACCTCCTTCCCCTCGGTACGGGTCAACGACGACGTGATCATCGACCTGCTCGTCGCACCCGCCGAGCACGCGGGTGCCGAGAACGTCGACCACTTCTGCCTCGTGGTCGAGCCGATCGACTGGGACGCGGTCGTGGCGCAGAAGATCTTCGAGGTGGTCGACGGCCCGGCCACCCGGTCCGGGGCACTCGGCGACGGCCAATCGCTGTACGTACGCGAC
This sequence comes from Frankiaceae bacterium, assembly GCA_036272075.1. GTDB lineage: Bacteria > Actinomycetota > Actinomycetes > Frankiales > Frankiaceae > DATAZK01. The sequence continues at coordinate 48,622 of DATAZK010000046.1, read as the reverse complement.
CCGGACCGCAACGTCGTCGAGCTTCGGTACTACCCAGCTTGACCGGCGGTTAGCGTGGGCTCATGTCCGCGCCCTCTACAGCGCCCACCACGCTTCGGCTCACCACTCTCGCCTCGGGCGGGGGATGCGCCTGCAAGATCCCGCCTGGAGAGCTGGAGGAGGCGGTCCGCGGCCTGACCGGGCAGACCAGCGACGGCTTGCTCGTCGGCCTCGACACCGGCGACGATGCGGCCGTCTCGATCGTCGCGCCGGGCCTTGCCGTCGTGGTCACCGCCGACTTCTTCACCCCCGTCGTCGACGACCCCTACGACTGGGGACGCATCGCCGCCGCCAACGCTCTTTCCGACGTCTACGCGATGGGCGGCCGGCCAGTGCTCGCCGTCAACCTGCTGTCGTGGCCACGGGAGAAGGTGCCCTTCAGCGTCGCCCGCGAGGTGCTACGCGGCGGGCTCGACATCGCGATCGCCGCCGGGTGCATCGTCGGCGGCGGCCACAGCATCGACGATCCCGAGCCGAAGTACGGGATGGCTGTGACGGGTGTCGCCAACCCGGATCGGCTGCTGCGCAACGACGCCGGACGTCCCGGAATGCCCCTCACGCTGACGAAGCCGCTCGGCCTCGGCGTGCTGAACAACCGGCACAAAGCAACCGGTCAGCGTTTCGAGGAAGCCATCGCGGTGATGACGACGCTCAACGACGTCGCCTCGGTCGCCGCTCTCGACGCGGGCGCCACGACCGCCACCGACATCACGGGTTTCGGGCTGCTGGGCCACCTCCACAAGCTGGCCAGGGCGAGCGGCTGCGCGGCCGTGATCAATGCCGCATCCGTCCCCTATCTGGAAGGCGCGCGCACGTTCGCCGCCGAGGGCTCGATTCCGGGCGGTAGCCAGCGCAACCTCGATTGGGTACGCCCGCACCTCGCCGCCGAGGGGATCCCCGAGCTCGAACTGGTCCTGCTGGCGGATGCACAGACCAGCGGCGGCCTGCTCGTGGGCGCTGAACTCCCCGGCCATCCGGTGATCGGCGACCTCGTCGAAGGCCCCGCCGGGCAGATCACGATCCGCTGATCACGATCCGCTGAACACCATCCGCTGAGCACCATCCGGCCGACGCACACAATCCGTTTCCCTCCGGGAGCGACCTACTTTCTGATCGAGCACACAATCCGTTGCACGCCCAGGTCGGCGTCTCGGTAAAGCACCGCATTGTGTGCTCGAAGAAAAAATCGTCCCCGCCCAAAGGGCATCGCATTGTGTGCGCGGGCCTCGTCCATCGTGATCCGGACGCAGAATGGTCATATGACCGCCACTCATGAGGTCACCAACCAGCCGCCGCCGCTGGTCGACTACGACGTCTTCAGCGCAGACCGCACGCTCGCCGAGGCCGTCATCCGCTACGGCGCCGGCCAGGCGACGGACGCGCTGAAAACGCTCGGAACGCTGGCAGGCAGCACCCAGGCGCAGCGCTGGGCCGACGAGGCCAATCGCTATCCGCCGGTCCTGCGTACGCACGACCGCTATGGCCACCGCCTCGATGAGGTCGACTACCACCCGAGCTATCACCAGTTGCTGCGGACCGCCATCGAGCACGGTCTGCACGCGCCGCCGTGGGCAGACGAGCGTCCGGGGGCCCATGTGGTGCGGGCGGCAGGGTTCTACGTCTGGTCGCAGACCGACGCCGGCCACGGCTGTCCCGTGTCTATGACCTACGCGGCCGTCCCGGCGCTGACGGCGCCCGGCGTCGACCCCGAGATCGCCGCCGCCTGGCTTCCCCGCCTCACGAGCCGGACCTACGACGGCGACCTGCACTCCGGCAAGACCTCAGCAATTGCCGGCATGGCGATGACGGAGAAGCAGGGCGGCTCCGACGTCCGTGCCGGGACTACCCGGGCCACGCCCAGCGCAGAGCCGGGAGGCTACGTCCTCACCGGCCACAAATGGTTTTGCTCAGCACCGATGAGCGACCTGTTCCTGGTGCTCGCGCAGGCTCCCGGCGGCTTGTCCTGTTTCGCCGTCCCGCGCGTGCTGCCGGACGGCACGCGCAACCCCTTCCTGCTGCAGCGGCTCAAAGACAAGCTCGGCAACCGCTCCAACGCCTCCAGCGAGGTCGAGTTCGAGGGAACGCTCGCCTGGATGGTCGGTCCGGAGGGGCGCGGGGTCGCCACCATCACCCAAATGGTCAACGCCACCAGGCTCGATTGCGTCATCGGGTCGGCCTGCGGGATGAGGCAGGGGGTGGCCCAGGCGATCCACCATGCCAGCCACCGGACGGCGTTCGGACGGACCCTCGTCGACCAGCCCTTGATGGCCAACGTGCTGGCCGACCTCGCCATCGAATCGCAGGCCGCGACCCTGCTGGCGATGCGCCTCGCCCACGCCGTCGACGCAGGCGAGACGGCGCTGCGCCGGCTGGGCACGGCCGTCGCCAAGTACCACGTGTGCAAGACCGCTCCCCGCCATGCCGCCGAGGCGCTCGAATGCCTCGGAGGTGCTGGCTACGTTGAGGAATCGGGGCTTCCGCGGCTCTACCGCGAGGCTCCGCTCAACGGGATCTGGGAGGGCAGCGGCAACGTCAACGCCCTCGACGTGCTGCGCGCGATGTCCCGGGAGCCGCAGAGCGTGGAGGCGCTACGAAGCGAAATCGCGCTGGCCGCCGGAGCCGACAGCCGTCTCGACACGGCGATGGCGGAGCTCGAGAAATCGCTGGTCGACGTTGACGAAACAAGCGCACGCCGGGTCGTCGAGCGGATGTGTCAGGTCTTCGCCGGGTCGCTGCTGGTCCGCCACGCGCCCGCGCCGATCGCCGACGCCTATTGCGCGACCCGTCTCGGCGGTGACTGGGGTCAGGCCTTCGGCACCCTGCCGGCGGGCACCGACACCAAGGCGATCATTGCGCGGGCGGCTCCGCAGCTTTGAGCCTTTCTCGCTGATTCATGCGCTCCCGCTGTGGAACGACCGTGTACTTCGGGTCTCGTGCTGACGCCTGGCCGGCTTCGAAGACCGCGAAACGCTCGCAGCACGCGCCGGCCAGAAGTGCCGTGCCGGCAAGCGCACTGCCGATGCGCGTACGCCGGGTCAGCGCCGCCAGCACCCCACCACCGATCAGCAGCGACTCGGCGGCCTTGGCGTACTTTCCAGCCCGACCCTGGGTGAACGTCTCCCCGGCCAGCCCCGCTGCCTTCTCCATCCGGAAAACGGCGCCGACCTCGCCGGCGGTGGAGGCGATCGCCAGCCGCCGCGCCGGACCCGACTCCTCGAGCGGCGCGAAAAGTCCCATACCGGCACCGCTGGCCAGCGCTCCGGCGGCGAACGCAGCGGTGATCGTCCCGCCCGCTTCCTTCCAAGCCGGCGTCGCCGTGTCGGCGATGAGCACACCGGTGTAGGTGGCGAGCGCCGGCGCCAGGGCGGCCGCGACCCATCCGGCGGGATTCGTGAGCGTCCCCAGCAGGCGCTTCAGCGACGCCGGCAACGGCAGCACGTCGGCGAATTCCCCAGCAGCCGCAAGGCCGGCCGCAGGACCGTAGAGCGAGACGAGCCAGGTGCCCATCGACATCGGCGACGTCGGCTTCGCCACCCGCAGCATCATGTAGAAGCGCTCGGGCCGGCCCAGGTCGTGGATGAGCGCGTACGCGCTGCCGGTGATCGCCCCGAGGGCCGACAGCCGGCTGAGTCGCCGCAAGGCCGGACGTCCGGTCACCGAGGCTCCGGCCGCGAACGCCGAGGAACCGGCAGCCAGTCCGCCGAGGAAGAAGTACGCCGGGATGTCGGCTGTCCAGGGAGCGGCCTTGACGATCGGACGCCCGTAGTAGGAGGTGAACTCGGCCTCCGGGACGACCGCGTTGGGATCCCCCCGGCGACGCTTGCGGCGCTGTCCCTGCTCGCTCACTTGCGCCGCCCGGCGAAGGCAATGACCGCACTGGCGGCGAACATCAAGGCGGCGCCGGCAGTCTGGCGCCACAGCGCCACCACGTCGCGGGTCGGGACGACCGGATCCGGCGGAAGCCCGTAGACCTCGGGCTCGTCCAACAGCAGGAAGAACGCGCCGGCGCCGCCCACACCGTCATCGGGGTCGTCGCCGTAGAGCCGCGCTCCCGTCTCACCGCGCTCGTGCAATTCCTCCACCCGCTCGGCGGCGCGCTCGCGGAGCTCGTCGAGCGGTCCGAACTGGATCGACTGCGTGGGGCAGGCCTGCGCGCAGGCAGGGGTCTGGTCGTTCTGCAGCCGGTCGTAGCACAGGGTGCACTTCCAGGCCCGGCCGTCCTCCTCGCGCCGGTCGATGACCCCGAACGGGCAGGCGGGAACGCAATAACCGCAGCCGTTGCAGATGTCTTCCTGTACGACGACCGTGCCGAACTCGGTGCGAAACAGCGCCCCCGTAGGGCACACGTCGAGGCATCCGGCGTGGGTGCAGTGCTTGCAGACGTCCGAGGACATCAACCACCGCAGCCCGTCGGCGCCAACGCCGGGATCGGGCGCCGGCACCGTCTGCTCGATGAAGGCGACGTGACGCCACGTAGAAGCTCCGAGCCCGCCGGTGTTGTCGTAGGACAGTCCGAGCAGGTTCAGCCCGTCCTCGGGGACGGAGTTCCATTGCTTGCAGGCCACCTCGCAGGCCTTGCAGCCGATGCAGAGCGACGTGTCGGTGAGAAAACCCATACGCGGCGGGTGATCCAGCCACCCGCTCGCGCCGGCGGGATCGGTCGGATCGGTCATCGGGTCCCCGTCTCCTCGTTCACGCCGGCGCGCCGCTGGTACTCCTCGACCAGCAGCCGCAGCGCCGGGCCGCGCGGTCGCCGTCCCGGGATGATGTCCGCTGTCGAAGCCTTGGTCTCCATGATGTGGACGTTCGCGTCGAGCGCCGCGTGCAGCAGATCGTTGGCGGAATCGCCTGGCACCAAACCGTTTCCACCCCAGTGATACGGCAGACCGATCTGGTGCACGACGCGCCCGTCGACGTTGAACGGAGCCATTCGCGGGGTCACCAGGACGCGCGCCTCGATGGCGCTGCGAGCGGTAACGATCGTCGCCCATCCGGCATGCTCGAGCCCGCGTACCTCGGCCAGCTGCGGCGAGACCTCCACGAACATCTCCGGCATCAGCTCGGACAGGAACGGCAGGGTGCGGCTCATGCCCCCGGCGGTGTGGTGCTCGGTGAGGCGAAACGTTGTCAGCACGAACGGGTAGACCTCGCTGCCGGGCTCACTTCCGCTGGGATTGAACGGGTTTTCGGGCCGCACGTGCAGCTCGCGGGTCGGGTTGGACTGCTCCTTGTACATCGGGTTGTCGATCGGGGATTCCTGCGGTTCGTAGTGCGTCGGCAGCGGACCGTCGACCAGCCCGCTCGGCGCGTACAGCCACCCCCGGCCATCCGCCTGCATGATGAAAGGCTCGGTGCCGGAGATCGCGTCCTGGGCACGCGCACCCTCGGGCGGCACGTAGTCCGGCGGCTTCGTCCGCTCGAAATCGGGAACGTCTTCGCCGGTCCACTTTCCGGCATCGGCGTCCCACCAGACGTACTTCTTGCGCTCGCTCCAGGGCCGCCCTTCGGGATCGGCCGAGGCTCGGTTGTAGAGCAACCGCCGGTTGTTCGGCCAGGCCCACGCCCACTCGGGAGCGACCTGGTTCTGCTCGCGAGCGGGCTTGCGACGGGCTGCTTGATTGACCCCATCTGCATAGGCGCCGCAGTAGATCCAGCAACCACTGGCGGTCGAACCGTCGTCCTTCAAGTCGGTGTAGGCAGGCAACGGGCGGCGATCCGCTACGGCATAACCGCTGACCTCGGCGAGGACCGCTTCGGCGCTCGGCTCCTTGATCGCGCCCTCGGTCGGGTAGTCCCAGGTGAGGTCTCGCAGCGGGCGGTCGCGCTCATCGGTCGACTCGGCGAGACGCTCCCGCAGCAGCCGACCGAGGTGGTAGGCGAAATGCAGATCGCTGCGGCAATCACCCGGCGGCTCCACGGCTTTCGAATGCCACTGCAGCAATCGCTGCGTGTTGGTGAAGGAGCCGTCCTTCTCCACGTAGGTCGCGGCCGGCATGAAGAACACCTCGGTGCCGATGTCCTCGGTCTTCCACTCCCCCTCGAGAACCTCCGGCCCGTCCTTCCAGAACGACGCCGAATCGATCATCACGTTGTCGCGGACCACCAGCCATTCGAGATGGGCCAGCCCCTTTCGCTGCATCCGGCCGTTCGCCGTGCCCACGGCAGGGTTCTCCCCCCACAGGAAGTAGCCCTTCACGATCCCGTCGATCATGTCCAGCACCGACTGGAAATTGCCGTGGTCGCCGGTGATCTTCGGGAGGTAGTCGAAGCAGAAGTCGTTCTCGGCCGTGGCGGCGTCGCCCCACCACGCCTTCAGCAGGCTGACGGTGTACGCCCGCATGTTGCCCCAGAATCCCGTGGCTGCAGCGTTGTCGGCGACGAACTCGTCGAGGGTCGGATGCGCCGACGCTTCCGGCGAGGAGATATAGCCGGGCAGCGTGTTGAACAGGGTCGAGATGTCGGTGGAGCCTTGGATGCTGGCATGTCCGCGCAGCGCCATGATCCCGCCGCCCGGGCGGCCCATGTTTCCCAGCAACAGCTGCAGAATCGAGGCCGCGCGGATGATCTGCACGCCCTTCGTCTGATGGGTCCACCCGACCGCGTACGCGAATGCCGTGGTGCGCTCGCGGCCGGAATTACGGGTGATCTCCTCGGCGACCCGAAGGAACGTCTCCGGTGGGATTCCGCAGACCCGCTCGACCATCTCCGGGGTGTAGCGCTCGTAGTGACGCTTCAACACCTGAAAGACGCAGCGCGGGTGCTCCAGCGTCGGGTCCAGCTTGATGTCGCCCTCGCCCAGGGTCGCCCCGCCCGACCCATGGGTGTCACCCGCCGAGGTCTCGCGCCCGCGCTTCTCGCCCGAGACCGCCCGGTTGCCGGCGGCCGCAGAAGTGGAGATTCCCTCGTACTGCCAGCTGTCCTGGTTGTAGTGACGCCCCTCGGCGTCGTAGCCGCTGAACAGCCCGCCAAGATCGTCCGCGTCCTGAAAGTCGTCGCGAAGGATCGTCGGTGCGTTCGTATACGCGACGACGTACTCGCGAAACTCCAGCCCGTTGCTCAGCACGTAGTTGATGAGCCCGCCAAGGAACGCGATGTCGCTTCCCGAACGAATGCGCACATGGACGTCGGCCATCGCGCTGGTACGCGTAAAGCGCGGATCGACGTGAATCACCGTGGCACCACGGGCTTTTGCTTCCATGACCCACTGGAAGCCCACCGGATGGCACTCGGCCATGTTGGAGCCCTCGATGATGATGCAGTCGCTATTGGCCAGGTCCTGCTGGAAATTGCTGGCGCCGCCGCGACCGAACGAAGTCCCCAGACCGGGGACGGTGGAGCTGTGTCATATCCGGGCCTGGTTTTCGATCTGCACCGCACCCATCGCGGTGTAGAGCTTGCGCATCAGGTAGTTCTCTTCGTTGTCGAGCGTGGCGCCGCCGAGCGAGGCGATACCCATGCAGCGACGGGTGCGGCGCTCGTTGCCCGGCTCGCCGACGAATTCCTGCCAGCTCGCGTCGCGTGTCGCCAGGACCCGGTCGGCGATCATCTCCATCGCCGTGTCGAGATCGAGGTCTTCCCATTCGGTGCCGTGCGGGCGCCGGTAGCGCACCTTCGTGACGCGCGACGGCGTCGTCACGAGCTGTGCGCTCGCGCTGCCCTTCGGACAGAGCCGCCCACGGCTGATCGGCGAATCCGGATCGCCCTCGATCTGGGTGACCTTGCCGTCGGTCACGTACACCCGCTGGGCGCAGCCGACCGCGCAATAGGGGCAGACGCTCGGGACGACCTTGTCGGCGGTGGCGGTTCGCGGCGTGAGTGCCGCCGACCGAGCCGACTGCGCTGCGCTGCCCCGGCCAGTGAGGTCGCCCCCGACCGCCTGACGCACCAGCGGCCAGCCGAGCAGCGCCTCGCGCGCCCGACCAGCGGCCGACTTGCCGGCGCGATTCACGTCCGCCACCTCTCCGAACTTCCCGTCGCTGGCGATCTCACACTAGGGCAAGCACTACTCGTGCGACTCCGGCGGCGGCTGGTAGGCCTCGAGCACTGACGCGAGCCTGGCGATGGCCGCCTTCACGTCGTCCGCGCTGCCCCCGGACCTGCCGGCAGCCAGGCCGACCAGGAAGGCGGTCAGCGGCGCCGCTGGACGCGCCACCCCGTGCGCGACGTCGCGGGTGAGGTCGAGCAGGAGGTCGCGCTGCATGGCGTCACGGTCGACGCCCAGCGCGTCCCCGGCCTCAGCGAGCCAGGCGTCCAGCGGGTTCATCCAGCAGCTCCTTTGCGGCCTCGAAGTCAGCCGGGTCGTCGCAGTCGAACCATTCGGGACGCTCGCCTGCGGGCTCCAGCCTGGCAGGCGCCAGGGGCGCCAGTTGCTCGCGCAATGAACGGCCCTCCTGGTCACCGGCCAGTGCTTGCCGCAAGAGAGCGGTGGGCCAGCAGCTCAGCAGCCATTGTGGGCGCCCCGAATCATCGACCATGACGGCCCCCGCAGGATGGGCCGCAGTGAGCAGCCGGCCGACGGTCTCGGGCGTCACAAAGGGCAGGTCTCCCGCTAGGACCACGACCACCGGCGACGTGACCAGGTCGAGCGCGCAGGCCAGTCCGGCTGCCGGACCTCCGCCCGGGGGCTCCTCGCGCGTCCACGTCACCCGACGCTGGGTCGCACGCTCTACGCCCACGACCACCGTCTGGCGCGCATCGGTCACGGAGCCCAGCGCCCGGTCGAGCAGGCTGCTTTCCCCCAGCGACATGGCGGTCTTGTCCCCGCCGCCCATCCGGCGGCTGGCGCCTCCAGCCAGCACAACCGCGTCGAAGATCATCCCCCGATGGCAGACATCGGACGCGGCGGCTGCAGGAAGCTCGGGTCATCGATGCCGTGGCCGGCTCGCTTGCCGCGCATGGCGATGACCCAGCGCGCGGCGATCTCCTCGTCGCTGGCCCCTGATCGCAGCGGCGCGCGCAGATCGGATTCGGTACGCGCGAAGAGGCAATCGCGGATCTGGCCGTCGGCGGTGAGGCGAACGCGATCGCAGTTGGCGCAGAACGGCGCGGTGACGCTCGCGATGATCCCCACCCGCTCCGGCCCGCCGTCGACGAGGAACGTCTCCGCAGGAGCACTGCCGCGCCCGGGCTCGGCCTCGAGCGAGTGGCGGCGCAGGATGTCGGCGCGGATCTCCGCTGCGGTCACCATCTCCGAGCGGTCCCAGCCGTGCTGCGGATCCAGCGGCATCTGCTCGATGAAGCGCAACTCGTAGCCGGCCTTCAGGGCGAACTCGAGGAGGTCGGGTGCCTCGTCGTCGTTCACCCCCCGCATGAGCACCGCATTGACCTTGACGGGAGTCAGGCCCGCCGCAGCGGCCGCCTCGAGCCCGCGAAGGACGTCAGCGAGCCGGTCGCGCCGGGTGAGCTTTTCGAACCGATCGCGGCGAAGGGTGTCCAGGCTGACGTTGACCCGGTCGAGCCCGGCCGCCGCCAGCGCCGGGGCGAGCCGGTGCAGGCTCAGCCCGTTGGTGGTGAGCGAGATCTCCGGACGGGGTTGCAGAGCAGCGAGGCGCGCGATCAGCGCCGCCAGCCCCGGGCGCAGCGTTGGCTCGCCGCCGGTCAGCCGGATGTGGGTGATGCCGAGGCGTGTGACGCCGAGATTGACCAGCCGAACCAGCTCGTCGTCGGTGAGCAATTCGGGGGCCGGGATCCACGGCAGCCCCTCCGCCGGCATGCAGTACGTGCAGCGCAGGTTGCACCGGTCGGTCAGGGAGATACGCAAGTCGGTGGCCACCCGGCCGAAGGTGTCGGCGAGCGGCAGGGAGCGCACCTGCTCCAAAGGTCCGGCCGCCATCACTCCACTGTAGGTAACAGCGAGCTCGTGCGTCACAAAGTGGTCGAGCTGGGACGCGCGGCAGCCCCAACTCTCGGGTTGGCTCAACGGTATTGCGCGGCCAACCCCAGCACGGTCTTCACGTAGTAGTCGGAGTGGTTGTAGGCGTAGATCGCGTCGTAGAGGGTGTCGGGCTGGCCGCCTCCGCTCGCGCAGAGGTAGCGCGCCGCGGAGTAGACCGCGTCGGCCTGGTCGAGGATGTCGGCCTTGCCGTCCCCGTCGCCGTCGACCCCGTAGATCGCCCAGGTGGAAGGCAGGAACTGCATCGGCCCCTCCGCTCCGGCGCTCGAGACCGCCTTGACGCGTCCGTGGTCGGTCTCGACCTGACCGATGCCGGCGAGCACGCCCCACGGCAATCCGGGGCAGGTCGCCGCGCCGCGGATGTAGAGCGTCCGCAGGTCGATGGGCGAGTCCGCGGTGAGATTCCCGCCGCCGGGCGTCGAGGCCACCGGGGTGAATGTCGGGCGCAGCAGATCGACGCTCACCGCGCCGCCGAGCACCCTCGCGAACGCCGCCTTGATCGTCGCCTCATCAGCGCTCGGATCGCTGACCAGCACCACGGGCGTCACCGCTCCGACCGCCGCGTCCCTGCTCGCGCTGACGACGACGTCGACGTTCGGAAGCGAGAACTCAGCGAGCGCCCCGATCCTCATGTTGGGCACCCGCCCGAGCGGCAGCCGGCCGCCGAGCGGCAGCTTGTCCTGCTTGTTGAGCTCGTACGAGGCGATCGCTTCCCCCCGCGCCGGCACCTGCCAGAGCGGATCGGACGCCGCCGTCGGGCGCGGGGTGAAGGCGCGGAACGTCCCCGGATCCACGGCCAGCACGTTCACCTTGCGGCCCCCCAGGGTCGTGGTGCCGCGCAGGGCGGTGGTCAACCCTTGGATTCCCGGAATGATGCGCAACGCGGCCAGCTGCGCGGGGGTGATGGTGTGTGCTGCCGTGACGATCGCGTCGGGCAGGTAGAGGCGCCCGAGCTTGGCGACCGTGACCGCAGGAACTGCGGGGGCCACCGGCGTCTCTGAAGCAGGGGCCGCGATCTGATTGCGGCTGTCGCCCTTGCCGTCGGCCAGCCCGCGAGCCAGCGCGCTCGAGGGGTGCGCCTGGGCAGGCTGCGAATGCAGATACGCGACGCTCGCCCCGGTCGCCAGCACCGCGAGGGTCACGGCGGCGACGAGCAGGGGCGCCGCGTGGGCGCGCCAGCCACGCCTGCGCTGCCGCTTTCGCTGCCCGAGAACTGCCCTCACACCCCCTGTCCTGGCACTACTACCCCTCGGTAGTCCCCGCTGGAACGTTGATCGCGGTATGAAGACCAGAAACGATGTAGAAGCAGATTCGTTGCGACCACGACGTGGGCTCCGGTTGGCCGGGACCTTCGGCCAATACCAATGAAAGGCTCGCCGACATGACTACGCCCAGCGCCCGAGGCCGCTCCTCGATTCAGTTCGGGGTCGACATCGGAGGAACCGGCATCAAAGGCGCTCCCGTCGACCTGGCGACCGGTCAGCTGACGGCCGAGCGGCTCCGGCTGCCCACGCCGCATCCCGCGACTCCCGAAGCCGTCGGCAAGGTCGTCGGACAGGTCGTCAGCCACTTCGGGTGGAAGGGCACGGTCGGTGCGACCTTCCCGGCCGCGATCAAGGGCGGGGTGGCCATGACCGCCGCCAACGTCGACAAGAAGTGGATCGGGACCAACATCGAGGAGACCCTGGGCGCTGTCACCGGCGACCGCGTGGCCGCGGTGAACGACGCCGACGCGGCGGGTGTGGCGGAGATGGTCTACGGCGCCGGTCGCGGCCAGCACGGCGTCGTGATCATGACGACGTTCGGTACCGGCATCGGCACCGCCGTGTTCCTGCACGGGCAATTGCTGCCCAACACCGAGCTCGGCCACATCCAGATCGACGGCAAGGACGCCGAAAAGGCCGCCTCCGAGATCGTGCGCGAGAAGAAGGGCCTGAGCTGGGCGAAGTGGGCCAAGCGGGTCGACCGCTACCTCAAGGAACTGGAAGACCTGTTCTGGCCGGACATCATCATCATCGGCGGCGGAGCCAGCCGGAAGGCCGACAAGTTCATCCCGCTCCTGACGGTGCGGACGAAGGTGGTCCCCGCCGCCCTGCAGAACGACGCCGGCATCGTCGGCGCGGCCGTGGTCGCCGGGTCGGCGGATGTCACGCGTAGCGACGTCCGCCACGTCACCAAGGCGCAGCCGGCCAAACGGAGTGCGGCCAAGCGCGCTCCGGCCAAGAAGGCAGCTGTCAAGGCACCCGCAAAGCGCGCCGTAGCCAAGCGTGCGCCGGTCAAGAGCGCCCCCGCCAAGGCGACTGCCGCCCGCACCGCGACCAAGGCCACGGCGGCGCCCCGTCCGGCCACCAAGCGCGCTCCCGCCAAGAAGGCGACCGGCTGACGCGCCGGGCAACGAATCACCCGCAAGAGGCGGGGGTGTCACGCAGACGTCGGCCGGGCTTCATGGCAAGGTTGGGGTCTTACGCAGACCATTCAGGAGGCCATCGTGCGCGAGTTGCGTGCTGTCCGCGTTTCGGATGACGGCAAGGAGATCTTGCTGACCGAGACCCCGGGCACGCAGGCTGCAGCTCCGGCGCCTGATTCGGGTTTCCTGCTCCAGGCCGACGACAGATTGCGAGCCATGCTTCGCCCACGTCCGACAGTCGCAGAAACCCGTCCGGAGAGCGCCCTCTCGCCTCGTGAGATCCAGGCCCGCTTGCGCGCCGGCGATACCGCCGAAGAGGTCGCCGAAGTGGCCGGGATCCCGGTCGCCAGGGTCGCGCGGTACGAGGCGCCGATCGCCGCTGAACGGGTGCGGATCGTCGATGAGGTGCGCCGGGCCACGGCTCCGGGCCCGCACCGCGTCAGCCCCGGCCGCCAGCTCGGTGCCGTCGTGGATGATCGCCTTGCCGACGACGGCCTCGACCCGGTGCTTGCCCAGTGGCTGGCCCGCCGCCGCGTGGATGGCACCTGGCTGGTGACGGTCGATCTGGCGGACCACCATGCCGAGTGGAGCTGGGACGGCGCGGCCAAGCGCGTCCGGGCTCATGACAACGGCGCCCAGCGGCTGCTGAGCCCCTCGCGTAGCAGCGCCGAATCGCTGATCGCCGTGGCTCAGGCCGCCGGCGTCACCACCGAGCCGGCCCCGGCGGCTGCCCCGCAGGAGCCGCCCGCACCGCTCGCCCCGGCGCGCGCCGTAGGCGAGACGACCATGTCCGACCTGGCACCCAGCCGCCCGGCCTCACCGCGCTCCGGCCTCTTCGTGCTCGCCGGCGAAGGCGCCGGTACGGCCCCGTCGGCGCCCCGGGCACAGGCCCCCACGGCGCCGGCACTGGACGACATCCCGGGCACGACCGCCCCGTCCGCTCCTGCGCCGGCCACACCCGAATGGACCCCGGGCGACAACGAGCTGCCCGGATCCGGCGGCGTCGAGAGCCGCCATCAGGCGCTCGAGCCTTCGGCGTCAGCCGATGACGAGTCCGAGGCCGCTGCCGAGCGTCCGGCACGCCAGCCCGCCAAGTCCGCGCGGCGGCGCAGCGCTGTCCCCGCCTGGGACGACATCGTCTTCGGTGCCCGGCGCTCGTAACAAGCTGGTTGCGATTTCAAAACGTTCCATGTCTGTGAGCGTTCTCCCGTCCAGGAAAGGCTTGAATGCCGATAGAGCAGGCATAGTGAGGATTGATGCGTGCGAGTAACGGCCCGGAAGGAAAGCGGGCGACCGACTGTTGGAGGTAAGCGTGACAGGTACCGTTTCCGCACCGACTCCAGTTCTGACCGCGACCGACCGCTGTGACCGCTGCGGCGCGCAGGCATATGTACGCGTTGTGCTCCCAGGCGGCGGAGATCTCATGTTCTGCCGCCACCACGCCCGCGCCCACGGCGACAAGCTCGGAGAGGTCGCCGTCGAAATCCACGACGAGTCCGACCAGCTCGACTTGTCCCCTACCCGCGGCTGATCCACAGCTTTTTCACACACCCGCCCGCGCCGATCCCGGCGTAGGCGGGTGTTTGATTTTCCGGCCCGAGACGCCCGCGAAACGACATCGCGTCGGCGCGGAGTGGTCATGACCAGCGCTTGGGCGCAGCGTCGGTCACACTGGGGCGTCATGATAAAGCCCATGGTGCAGCGCCACCGCCGGCTGTACACCATGGCAACGCTGCGCCGAACGCTGGTACGAGCCTGGCGCGACCGGGTCCTCGGGCTCGCCGCCGAAGCCGGTTTCTGGCAATTGCTCTCGCTACCGCCGCTGCTGCTGGCGGTGCTCGGAACCGTCGGCTACTTCGCGGGGCTGACCGGTCATTCCGCCGTCGACAGCATCGAACACAGCATCCTGCAGGCCGCCGGCCATTTCCTGACGAACTCGACCGTGCAGAAGACCGTCAAGCCGACGATCGACGACATCCTGCGCAACGGCCGGCCTGACGTCATCTCGATCGGTTTCATCACGTCGCTGTGGTCAGGTTCGTCGGCCATGGCCACCTATGTGAACACCATCACGATCGCTTACGGCGAACGCCACGAGCGCGGCGCGGTCAAGAGCCGCCTCCTCGCGCTGCGGCTCTACATCCTTCAGGTGCTCTCCGGTGTGATCCTGCTACCGGCGCTGGTGCTCGGTCCGACCTACATCGATCGCCTCCTCGGCAAGCACACCACTCCCTGGGTGCACCACGCGGTGACCCTCGTCTACTGGCCGATCGCGGCCGTCGTCTCGCTGGTCATCCTCGCGACGCTCTACCACATGTCCGTTCCGCACCGGCGGCGATGGCGGTCAGCACTTCCGGGCGCGGTCTTTGCGCTGATCATCTGGTATCTGGGCAGCTGGGCGCTGCGTTCCTACATCAAGTTCGTGTTCTCCCGCACCATCGCGTACGGGGCGCTCGCGGCTCCCGTCGCCGTGCTGCTCTTCCTCTACGTCACCGCGCTCGCGGTGCTGCTCGGCGCCGAGTTGAACGCCACCCTTGACCTGTCCCGCGAGGAACTGGACCGCGAGGACGCCGCCCACGCGTCAGTGCTCGGGTCAGCGGCCGGCGCATCAGCGGCGGCAGGCGCCAGGGGCGCCCGGGAAGAGCCGCCACCCAAAGCTCTCTCGCCCGTGCATTTCGAGAAACCCACCGGTCAGGCCGGTCAGGTTCCACCGAGCCCGGCGGCCTAGTAGACCCAGACGTTGGTGCCGATCGGCGCCAGGTTGGCGCTCCAGATCCAGTCGATCGCCGCGTTGCTGAGCCGCGCGCAGCCGTGGCTGGCGGGATATCCGGGCACCACGGGGGCACCGTGGATGGCGATGCCGCCGTTGAAGTACTTCGGACGCCACAGGTCGCCGAGGGGTCCCGGGTCGTCCGCGTCGACCTGGCGGAAGATCGTGAACTGGCCCGACGGGGTCAGCGCCGTGTAGGTCTGTCCGCCTTGCTGGTAGGCCTGGCCGCTGCCGGTCGAGGTGTTGAGGATGTCGGCGACCTTGCCGTTGTTGACGATGAGCAGCAGCTGTCGGGTCTTGTCGACCTCGAGCACGTGGCCCGAGGTGCTGCGCGGCGCTATCGCGACTCCGGTTTCGATGGCCTTCATCGTCTGCGGGCCGGCCACCCCGTCGCGCTCGAGGCCCTTGGCCTTCTGGAACGCGAGCACCGCCTGCTGGGTGGTGTCGCCGTAGGATCCGTCGGCGCCGCTGAGCCAGAAGCCGAGCTGGACCAGCCGCTTCTGCAGCGCCAGGACCGCCGCGCCCTTGTCGCCGAGGGCGAGGCCCACATGCGTCGGGGACGGGGCGGCCGAGGTGGGGGCAGCGGAGGGACTCGAAGTGGGTGCCGTACTGGGCGCTACAGGCGAGGACGCCGGCGAGGGCGCCGCTGCCGACGTCGGACCCGGAGCGGCGACGTAGTCACTCGAACTGCCTGGCCCGCAGGCCGTCAGCCCGAGACCGAGCGCCACCGCCGCCGCCAGCAACGCGGTGAAAGGGGCCGGCCTGACAGACACGGAGCACTCCTTCCGCGGGGCAGTCACCTTCACCGCATGTACCCATTCGCGATGCGATCGCGACAGACCTGCGCCTATCGGCGGCCTACGCCAAAGCTAATGCGCGAACGGGTGAACGTCAGCCGGTCGGCTCACCGGAGCGCGCGCCGAACTCGGTGCGCAGCTTGGCTCCGTGCTCATCGAGCGCCGGCGCAGGCTCGGGGTGCAGGTCGGGGTAGCCGGCGAGCTTCATGGGATTGCCCGGCATCGGCAGGCCGCCCACATCAATGACCAGCTCTCGCGCCGACGCCTGCTCGGAGGTCAGCGCCTCGGCGATGCTCGAGACCGGCCCGCAGGGGACGCCCGCGGCGCCCAAAGTAGCCAGCCAGTCGCCGGCCGTACGCCCCACCAGCGCCGATTCGATCTCCTTCTTCAGCGCCTCGCGATGGTCGTGGCGCAGGGCATTGGTGACGAACAGCGGGTTGGTGACCAGATCCGGCCGCGCGATGGTGGCGGCGAGCGCGGCGAAGAGTTCGTCGTTGGCCGCGCAGATGACCAGCGGGCCGTCGTCGGCGCGGAAGGTGTCGAACGGGGCGATGGCGTAGTGCGCGTTGCCGATGCGAGGCGGCGCCTGACCTGACGCGAGGTAGGCCAGCGCCGCGCCTTCCAAGAGCGACACCGTGGCGTCGTGCATCGCGATGTCGATCCGGCTCCCCCGGCCTGAGCCGGACGCGCTGTCGCGACCGCGCAGCGCCGCCAGGACCGCGCCGAACGCGTAAAGCCCGGCCGACAGATCACTGATCGGGAGACCTGGCTTGGTGGGCTCACCGTCAGGCGCACCCGTGATCGACATGAGCCCGCTCGTCCCCTGCACCACCGAGTCGTAGGCCGGGCGCAGCCGCCACGGGCCGGTCTGCCCGAAGCCGGAGATGCTCGCGTAGACCAGTCCGGGGTAGCGCTCAGCGAGCGCTTCGTAGCCGAGGCCGAGGCGATCCATGACGCCGGGACGGAAGTTTTCCACCAGCACATCGGCCTGGCCCAGCATGGCGTGCAGCACCTGTAGATCAGCCGCGCTGCGCAGGTCGAGCGAGATCGACTCCTTCCCCCGATTGACGCGGGCGAAATACAGAGAGTCACCACCGATGAACGGGCCGTACGTCCGGCTGTCGTCGCCCCGGACGGGTCGCTCGACCTTGATCACCCGGGCACCCAGGTCGGCCATCAGCATCGTGGCGAAGGGGCCTGCCAGCACGCGGCTGAGATCGACGACGAGGACGCCCGCCAACGGTCCCGACCCGCTCATTGGGTCAACTTACTGTCAACGATGGACAGAACAGCCTGGCGTCAACCGGCCCGTGACGCCTGAGGGCCTACTCTGCGTAGATGCAACTCGATCCCAAGCGGGCGCCTGCGCGAGGCTCGGAATCCGCCAGCGCGCAGGCCGGGGACGCGTCATCCGAGGGTAAGGCCACCCCCTCGGCGGCCCACGACCTGCCCACGGCGAGCCGTCTCGAGCAATGGATGGCTACCGGTTGGGCGGCTGCCCCGGCCGTGATTGCGACCGAGCCGGAGCCGGCCGCGGGTCGGGCCCGTGAGCGCCGCACCACGCTCTCCTCGCTCTTCCCGGACGACACTCTGGTCATTCCCAGCGGGCCGTTGAAGGTGCGCGCCAACGACACCGACTACCCGTTCAGGCCGAGCAGCGACTTCGTCTGGCTGACCGGCTGCGCGGAACCCGACGCGGTGCTGATCGTGCATCCGGGAGGCGAGGGCGTGCTCTTCCTCGCCGACCGGGCCAGCCGCAACACGTCGGCGTTCTACACCGATCGCCGCTACGGGGAGCTATGGGTCGGCCCCCGGCGCGGGGTGAAGGAGACGGCGGCAGCGCTGGACATCACCTGCCGTCCGCTCGAAGAACTCGGTGCGGCGCTCGATCGGCTGGCCCCGGGCACGACCCGGGTCATGCGCGATCTCGACCGGCGGGTCGACCGGAAAGTGCGCCGCTCGGGCGACCGGGCCCGCGAGGCGGCGCTGGCAGTCGCGAGCAGCGAGCTGCGGCTGCTGAAGGACCCGTTTGAGGTCGGCGAGCTCGAACGGGCCATCGAGGCGACGGGGCGCGGCTTCGCCGAATGCATTCGCGAGCTGCCGGTCGCGTATGCGATGGATCGCGGTGAGCGCTGGATCGAGGGAACGTTCTGGCGGCGCGCCCGGCTCGACGGCAACGAGGTGGGCTACGGCTCCATCGTGGCCGCTGGACCTCACGCGACCACCCTGCACTGGGTGCGCAACGACGGCCGCGTGCAGCCGGGCGATCTCGCCCTGCTCGACATGGGGGTGGAGGTCGACAGCTTCTACACCGCCGACCTCACCCGCACGCTTCCGATTGACGGCCGCTTTCGCGATGTGCAGCGCCAGGTCTACGACGTCGTGCTCGCCGCCCAGCAGGCCGGCATCGACGCCACCAAGCCAGGCGCTGACTTCCTCGACCCGCACCGGGCGGCGATGGCGGTGATCGCGGAAGCTCTCGAGGACTGGGGCATCCTCGCCATCCCGGCGGCGGAATCGCTGCAGGAGGACGTGGGGCTGCATCGCCGCTACACGCTGCACAGCACCTCGCACATGCTCGGCCTGGACGTGCATGACTGCGCCAACGCGCGCGCCGAGAACTACCAGCGCGGGCCGCTGGCCGAGGGCATGGTGCTCACGGTGGAGCCGGGCCTGTATTTCCAGGCCGACGACGAGACCGTGCCGCCGGAGTTTCGCGGGATCGGCGTGCGGATCGAAGACGACGTCCTGGTGACCGCGAGCGGATGCCGGGTGCTTTCGGATGCGCTCCCCCGCGCCGCCGACGATGTCGAAGAGTGGGTACGCGAGCTGCAGGCCTGAGCACGCGCGGCGCCGCATCGCTTTCACGCCGCCGCCCGGCCTTGCTGCTCGCGCCGCCGAAACCGGGCGACCGCGCGTAACCGCTCCTCGGGACCCTCGCCGCGCTGGCGCGCCCGCCCGAGCCGGACGGCGCATCGCTGGTCGACCTGGATCGGTGGCAGCGCGAACGCCCGACCCACCGCACCGCCCACCGGGACCAGCCGGCCGAAAACCAACGTGCCGTCCGGGAGGGACCGGGCCCCCCGCCAGGCGAGGCAACGCGCCTGCTGCTCGGCGACCAGATCGTGCAGGACCACCGTTTCCGCGCCCACGGCGTCGACCCGAAAGACCGAAGGCGGGATCTCAGGCCACTCCTGCGGCAGATTCCCGGGCGGGCGAAGGTCCGGGCTCAGCGCCTCGCTGACGTAGCGCGCGAAGAGCCCGGCGTCGAACAGCCCCGCATCCACGACGACGGGATCGGTGCAAGCCACGAGCCCGAGCAGCTGCTCGCGCTCGGCTCCAAGGATCCCCAGCGTGATCAGCAGCAGCCGGGCATACCGCTCCAGCACCTCACCGGCGGCTCGCTCACCGGCCCAGCGCACCGCGGGATGCACGAGCCAGGTGGCGAACCGCGGGTCGCCCGCGGGCAGGCGGAGCACCTCCTCCAACTGCCGGAGCCAACGGTGCGCCTCGGCGGTATCGGGAAGCTGGCGCGCCAGGCGCAGTGCCCCGCGAAAATCGCCGGCGTCTTCGGCCTTGCGGGCCGCGACTCGAAGCACTTCCGCCTCCTCGGGGGACGGCAGGGCTCGCCGGGAAGACCAACTGGGGCTGCGCGAATGACTGGACACGAGGCCGAGCCTGCCTGCTCGCCGCAGCCGGCGCAGGGTTCACGCCGACGCCTGTGGACGAGAGCCGACGATCCACAACGAAACGGGCGTACGACCCCAGTACGGTCTCAAGCGTGAAGATCGTGGTCGACGCTGCGAACGTCGTCGGCTCGTCTCCGAACGGATGGTGGCGCGACCGCGCAGGGGCGGCGGCCGGCTTGGCAGAATCTGTGGGGATAGCCGGTATCGCACTACGCCTCCGCTCTGACAGCATGAACACGAAACCGCAAGGCAAGACTGGGAGGAGCCGGCCGAGATGGTGACACCCACCCCACCCGGGGGCTCTTCGGTTCAGCCTCAGCCGATCCTCACCCCGCTGACCGAGGCGGCGATCTTCCTCGTGCTCACCGTCGATTCCGGGGGCGAGGAGACCGTCCGTGACCTGCTCTCGGATGTAGCCGGGCTGAGCCGATCGGTCGGGTTCCGCATCCCCGACGGAGAGCTGGCCTGCGTGGCCGGCATCGGCTCGCAGATGTGGGACAGGCTCTTCGGCGATCCCCGCCCGGCGGCACTGCACGTGCTGGCGGAGTTCGCCGGATCGCGTCACCAAAGCGTCACGACCCCCGGCGACCTGTTCTTTCACCTCCGCGCCCGCCGCATGGATCTGTGCTTCGAGCTGGCGCACAAGCTGACAGACCGCCTCGCCGGAGCGGCGCAGGTGGTCGATGAGGTGCACGGCTTCAAGTACTTCGACGAACGCGACCTGCTCGGGTTCGTCGACGGCACCGAAAACCCCACCGGCCCCGCCGCCTCGGCCGCCGTCGTCATCGGCGACGAAGACCCGGACTTTGCCGGTGGCAGCTACGTGATCGTCCAGAAGTACTTGCACGACCTGGATTCCTGGGGTGCCATCTCGGTGGAGGAGCAGGAGCGCGTCGTCGGGCGAACGAAGCTCGACGACATCGAAATGGCCGATGACGTCAAGCCTTCGAACTCCCACGTCGCCCTCAACACCATCGTCGGACCCGACGGCCAGGAGCGCCAGATCGTGCGCGACAACATGCCGTTCGGATCGGTGGGAGACGGCGAGTTCGGCACGTACTTCATCGGCTACGCCGCGCATCCCGACGTCACCGAGCAGATGCTCACCAACATGTTCGTCGGCAACCCGCCGGGCAACTACGACCGCATCCTTGACTTCTCCACGCCTGTCACCGGAACGCTCTTCTTCATCCCGACGGCGGACTTCCTCGACGATCCACCGCCGTTCGGCGAAGGATCCGATCCACCCGCGGCCGAGGCAGGCCCCATCGACCATTCGCTCGGTATCGGAAGCTTGAAGGGAACCCCGGCATGAATAACCTGCATCGCGATCTCGCGCCGATCTCAGACGCCGCGTGGGAGGACATCGAGGCCGAGGCCCGCCGCACCTTCACCCGGCACGTCGCCGCGCGCCGCGTGGTCGACGTCATCGGGCCGGAGGGTGAGGGACTTGCCGCGGTCGGTACCGGTCACCTCGAGGAGGTCGAGGCACCGGCGGCTGGCGTACGCGCCCGTACCCGTATATCCCAGCCCCTCGTGGAGTTCCGGGTGCCGTTCGTGATCGACCGGCAGTCGGTGGATGACGTGGAGCGCGGCGCCAAAGACGCCGACTGGCAGCCGGTCAAGGACGCCGCCAAGCAGATCGCCTTCACCGAGGACCGCGCGGTGGCGAGCGGCTTCGCGGCGGCCGGTATCGCCGGGCTGCGCGCCAGCACCTCCAATCCGACCTTCTCCCTTCCCGCCGACGCGCTGGAGTTTCCTAACGTCGTCGCCCAGGCACTGACCTCGCTGCGCCTGGCCGGCGTCGACGGGCCGTACAGCCTGCTGCTGTCAGCCGATGCCTATACCGCCGTTGCCGAGACGACCGACCACGGATACCCGATTCGCGAGCACATCGCCCGCGTGCTGCAGGACGGCGAGATCATCTGGGCGCCGGCGATCGAAGGCGCCTTCCTGGTCACGACCCGCGGCGGCGACTTCGAGCTCCACCTAGGCCAGGACCTGTCGATCGGCTATCTCTCGCACGACGCCGAGCACGTTCAGCTGTATTTCCAGGAGTCGCTGACGTTCATCGTCCAGACGTCCGAAGCCGTAGTGGCCATCTCACCAACGCCATAAGGCGCGGCGCCCGGCTCAGAGCCCCTTCGGGCTCCGCCTACAGTCCCTTCGGACTCCACCTACAGTCCCTTCGGGAATTGCTCCGGGAAGAGGAAGGCCGCGACGGAAAGGCCGATGTTCAACGGCGCCGGGTTGCCGTTGTCGTTGTTGTTGCCCAGGATCACGATGGTCGCCTTGCGGCTGGGCAGGTACAGCATCACCGAGCCGTAGCCCACGATCGCGCCATCGTGGCCGAGGAATCCGTTGACGTCGGTGATGCCGAGCCCGTAGGTCAGCGTGATCTTCGGGGTCTGCACCAGGATGTGGCTCTTCAGGCGGAGCGCCTGCGTCGCCGGTTTGAGCAGGGCCCCGGTCGCCAGCGCCTTCGCCCAGACCTTCAGATCGCCGAGGGTGGAGATCATCGCACCCGCCCCGCCGGCGAAGGCGGGGTTGCTCGCCGTCACGTCGCGGTGGCCGAGGTTGGGCTCGTAGAAGTAGCCGCGGCTGAACGGCGCCGGGATGGCGGCGGTGGTGGGGTAGCTGGTGTGGTTGAGCCCGAGCGGATCCAGCACCTGACTCTTGACCACGCGGGTGAGCGGATTGCCGGTGACCTTCTCGATGATGGCGCCGAGCAGGTAGTAGTTGCTGTTGTCGTACATGGCGTCAGCACCCGGCGCAAACACGGGCTCGTGTTCATTGATGATCTTGACGACGTCAGCCAGCGAGAACGGCAGCAGCGGATTTGCCGTCTCCTTGATGGTGAGAGCGGGATCATTCACATAGTCGTAAATGCCGCTGGTCATGGCGAGCAGCTGCTGGACGGTGATCTGCTTCCCGTTCGGAATGCCGGGAACGAAGGATTCCAGCTTGTCGGCGAGTGTCATCCGGCGCTGATCGACCAGACGCAGCACGGTGTGGGCAATGAACGACTTCGAGATGCTGGCGATCCGGAAATGGTCGGACAAGCTGAGCGGCGTGCCGGCCACGCGGTCGCTCACTCCCATCGCCGCGACGTAATTGCCTTGCCCCGGAGCCCAGATCCCCACGGCCATACCCGGGATCTGGTCGGCCCCACTGCCGCTGATCAGGATCGACGTCAGAGCCCGCTGCGTCTGGGCGCTGAAGCCCTGGGAGGACACCAGGGGATCGGCTGCAGCACTCGCCGCTGGGGCCGCAATGCTCCCGCCGCCGAGCAGCGCTGCTGCCCCGACCGCTCCTGCACCGAGCGTCTGGCGGCGGGTGAGGCCACGCGGCGACGACGCATCGGAAGCTACCGACTCGCTAGCCATGAAATCCCCCCGAGCGCCGGAAATGGAATTCACACGATTCTGTCGTGAAAGCGTGGAACCGTCCGGGCGTTGGGGTAACCGCTAGCCGGCGGCTTCCTTCCTCGGCAATGCGTACGCGCTTGCAGACAATTTGCAGATCGCGCTGTCCGAGCTGTTGCCTCAATAGCTCGGCACTGCTTACCGGAGGCAGCGTGATCAAGGCTGCGCCTCGGGCTCTGAGCAGCCCCCAGGACTCCAGTGCGGCAACCGATGGGGTCCTTAGCAGCACAATGTGCGATCAGGCTATGGACACGCTACGACGGGCTGGGTGACCGAAACCGCGCGGTAACGGCAGATATGCCGGTGATCGACCCTCGGACGCAGAAGTCGATTTGTCCAACCCGATCACCGGCATATCTGTACCTACGGGCACATGGATGCGACGACTCGCCGGGCTTTCTCCGGCGTTCTCAGATCGTCACCCTCGGCCTTGGATGGTTGACATGGAGAAAGCGGCGCTGCTTCGTCAGCGTCGTCGCTGTCGGCGCCGATGCTGTTGACTTGTACGCCTAATAGGCACACACTCTCTATGTGACCGCTCCAAAGGAAGCTCGACTCGCTGTGCGTGCCTCGCAAGAACAGGACGCCTTGATACGTCATGCAGCCGAGGTGCGAGGGGAGACTGTCACCGAATTCGTTGTCCAGGCGGCTGTCGCTCATGCTCGTGATGTGCTCGCGGACCGCCGACTTTTCGAGGTCGATGACGCTGCGTGGGCCGAATTCAATGCGATCCTTGACCGACCGGTGCAGTACAAGCCGCGGCTTGGGAAGCTTTTCGCCGAATCGTCGATCTTCGAGTGAGCCGTCCCTACTCGATCCCACGGTTGCTCACCGCCGAAGATCATCTCGTGGGGTTCGACAGCGGCCAGTCTGATCTGGACGACTGGCTCATCAAGCGGGCCGTGGCGAATCAAGCTAGCGGCGCATCTCGGACCTACGTCACGACCAACGCAGAAGGTCGAGTTGTCGGCTTCTACTGCCTATCCACGGGTTCAGTGGCGAATCGAAGCACTCCCGGCAAGGTGCGCCGCAACCAGCCTGATCCGATCCCGGTAATTCTCCTCGGCCGGCTAGCGGTGGACACCAAGGAACAGCGTCAGGGACTTGGGGCTCACCTTCTACGCGACGCGATTCTTCATGCGGTTGAGGCAGCCGATCTCGTCGGTGTCCGCGCGCTACTGGTTCACGCCATCGACGAGCAGGCGAAGCAGTTCTACCTCCATTTCGAGTTCGAGCCTTCGGTGACCGACGAGATGCACCTGTTCCTACTCATCGCTGATGCCCGAGCCGCCGCCGCAGAATGACCCGTCTCAGGACGAGTCTGCCTTCGGCGTCGTGCCATCATCGCCGCTGTGACCGACAAACAGCCCGCAGACGAACTTGAGGCTGGCTACGCAGAGCTGGCCGCGATCCAAGCCCAGGATGAGTCGCGCCGGGCTACCGCTCGCCGACATCGTCCATCATCTAGGCAGTGTCTACGGCAGCCTTGGCACGAGCCTTCATGTCCTTCTTGTACGCCCGCACGCGTCCGAGTGACGCGTCATCGACGATGTCGGCGACGGACTTGTAGCTGCCCTTGAGCCCGAAATCGCCGGCGGCCTCGCGCCAGCCCTTGGCCTTCACGCCGCGCTGTTTTCCCAGCAATGCCAGGAAGATCTGGGCTTTCTGCTTGCCGAAGCCGGGCAGCGCCGCGAGTCGCTTGAGGACGTCAGGCCCGTCCTTCGCCTTCGCCCACACGGCCGCGGCGTCACCGTCGTAATCGTCGGTGACGATCTGGCAGAGCGTCTGCACCCGGGCGGCCATCGACCTCGGAAAGCGATGGATCGCCGGCGGCGTCGCGCACATCGCCGCGAAGGCCTCGGGCTCGTAGCGGGCGATCTGCGCGGCGTCGAGAACGCCGCCGAGGCGCTCCTTCAGCACGAGCGGCCCGGAAAAGGCCTTCTCCAAGGGAATCTGCTGATCAAGAAGCATGCCGATCAGGAGCGCCAACGGATCTTCGTCGAGCAAAGCATCGGCCTCGGGCACTCTGGCCAGGTACATCGCCATGATCCCCAGGCTAGCGGAGTGCCTGCGCGACCCGCCCGCTGCCCGCGACGCGCCGAGCGAAACTGGCTGCCCACAAGCCGGGCTGTGAGATTGTGGCGCGCCGCCCCGCGGATGACTCCCGGGATCCGTATCCTCGGCGCCGTGGCGGAGCGTGGCGCGCGGCTGGACGGGGAGCGGCGTCTCCTTCAGGTGAGTGATGTCCTGCGCGCCATCGAAGATCAGTTCCACACCGCCTTTCCCCGCCGGATCTGGGTTTGCGGCACCGTTCGCGGCCTGCGCAGCGGCATGCCCGACCCCGAGGCACCGGATGGTCGCGGGATCGACGCCTTCGTGCTCGTGGAGGAGACCGACGACGGCATGCGCACCCTGCCGTGCGAGCTTCTCCCCGAGGCCAGGCTCACGATCGAAGACTCGCTGCGCCGCCTGCACGACGTCGCGGTCGACGACCTGCTGGTCGACGGCCATTTCGTCCGCGCCGGGGGCCTGCTCAGCTACGACCCCGGCCGCCACTGCGCGATCTTCGAAGTCACCGCGCTGGATCCGCAGCCCACCGCGACGTGGCTGGCCGAGCGCCGGGAGCAGGTCCGAAGTGCCGCTTCCTCGGCCCGGCTGGCGGAGCGGCAGCGCGACCTGCGGGTCCCGACCGCGCCGTCCTCGATTGCCCTCGTGGCCGCCTGCGGCGATCCGGCACTCGAGGCATCGCGCGACTTGCTCACCGGCTGCGGTTTCGACGTCGAGGTGAAGATCTACGCCCCGACCATCGTCGGGTCAGCCGCCGGCGATCAGCTGGCCAACGGGCTGCGCGAGGCGGCTCTGGCCGGACACGATCTGGTGCTGCTCCTGCGCCAGGATGGACGGCCGCTGAGCCTCGCCCCGTTCGACTCCGAAGCCGTCGTGCGCGCCGTCGCGACTTCCACCACCCCGGTGCTCTCCGGCCTCGGTTCGCCGGACGAGCCGGCGGCGGTCGAAGAGGTTTCGCACCAGGCGTACCCCACCGCGCACGAAGCCACGGTTTCGGTCGTGCGCCGGCTGCAGCGGGCCCACAACCTGGTCGAGGACACGGTGCTCGATGTCGCCGACGCCGGCGATGAGGCGATGCGCCGCGCGGCCCGGCGCCTGGAGCAGACCCGCCACGGCCTGGCCGAGGACATCCGGCTGGCCTCGGCCCGCACCATGAAGGTCCGGGCCCGCCGCGTGCTGCGGATCCGCCTGCTGGCCGGGGTGCTGGCGCTGGCGGTCGTCGCCGGCGCGGTGCTCACCCAGGTCTGGCCGATCCTCGCCGCCCTGATCGTTCCGCTCGCCATCGCCCTGGCGGCCCCGCGACTTCGCACCAAGAGGAGGAGGCCGGTGACGGTCACCCAGTTCAGTTTCTCCGAGGCGCTCGGGCAGCTTTCGGACATCGGCCGCCAGCTGCGCGAGGTCGCTGATCCCGATGACGTGCTGGCGCTCGAGGCCGAGGCTGACACGCTCGCTGAGCACTGCCGCGCGTTGTTACGCCAGCCGCGCAAGCTGCGCGCCAAGGCGGCGCCGCGCCGCTCTGAGCCCTACTTCGCGCCGACGGTGACCGCCGACGGCGGAGTCGTCACGGGCCCCGCCACTGAAGCCGAGCCCATCGATGTGGTGGTCGTCGACGACCTCGCGAAAGAGCAGGCCGAGTCCAACCAGACGCTGGTGCTGCCGCCCGACCCGGTGCGTTCCCAGCAGCACTGACCGCGGGCGCCGGTGACCGACCGGCTCGCCTGGCAGCATGACGTTGGTGACCAGCCCGTACCGGAGTGTGCTGCGCACCCCCGGGGCGCTGCGTTTCGCCGTGGCCGGCTTCGTCGGCCGGGTACCGATGGCCATGATGACCATCGCCATCCTGCTTGTCGTACGCCACCGGACCGGTTCGTACGGACTTGCCGGGGCAGCCAGCGCGGCCCACACCCTCACCCAGGCGGCGATGACCCCCTTGGTGGGACGCCTGGTCGACCGCTTCGGCCAATCGGTCATCCTGCCTCGCCTGCTGGCCATCTTCCTCGGCGGCATCGTCATCCTGACGGTCGCGGCCGCCGCGCACGCGCCGGTCGGGGTGCTCTTCGCCGGGGCTGTCGTCGCGGGTGCCGGGCAGCTCCCGTATCCCTCGCTGGTGCGTGCCCGGTGGACCTACCTGCTCGCGTCGAACACCCAACTCTCGACCGCGCTGGCACTGGAAAGTGCTGCAGATGAGGCGATTTTCATCATCGGGCCGGTGGTGGTGACGGCGCTGTCAGCCTGGAATCCGCTGATCGCCCCCATCCTTGCGGGCGGGCTGGCACTCGCCGGCACGGTGGGTTTCGTCGGCGCCCGCGCCAGCGAACCACCGCCCTTCGCTGCCGAATCCGGCTCCGGTGCGTGGCGCATCCCCGCCATGTGGGTGCTGATCGCCAGCAGCGTGCTCATCGGCGTGGTCTTCGGCAACGTCGAGGTGGCGATGATCGCGTTCGCGCAGCGCCACGGCGCCTCAGGGCTCGCGGGTCTGCTGCTCGGGATCGTCGCCTTCGGCAGCATGGCCGCGGGCCTCTGGTACGGCGCCCGCCAATGGCGGCTGGATATCGCGGTGCGCTATCGGCTCTCGCTCGCGACGCTTGCCGTCGGAAGCCTGCCCGCGCTGGCCGCCATGACGCTGTGGCAGCTTGCCCCCGCTGCGTTGCTGATCGGCGTCTCCATCGCCCCGACGCTCATCGCCAGCAGCGGTCTGGTCGCCCGGGTCGTGCCCGCGAGTAGCCGTACCGAAGGCTTCACGTGGCAGTCGACCGGGATCAACGTCGGTGTTGCTGCTGGGGCCGCGCTGGGCGGCCTGCTGATCGACACGTTCTCGGTACGGGTCGCGTTCGTGGTGGGTCCGGTCGCGGCCGGGTTAGGCGCACTGGTGGCGTTTGCCGGCGCGAAGTTGCTGGCGCCTCGCCCCGAGCCCCTCGCTGAGATCCGGGTGTGAGCTGCTAGACGGCGCGCCGGATCGGCGGTTGCGCAGGCACGGTCGCGAGCCGCCTCGGCGGAGCAAGCCGCGCGGCGTAACGGCCGGCGGCCACGTGGTCGACCGCCAGCGGAAGCCCGAAGCACTGCGAAAGTGGCTCTCCCGTAAGGACTTCTTCGATCGGACCCGCGGCGACGACAGCCCCCGCGCGAAGCAGGAGCACGTGGGTGATCCCCGGCGGGATCTCCTCGACGTGGTGGCTCACCATGATCAGGACCGGGCCTCCCGGGTCGGCCATCACGCGAGTGAGCCGGCGCAGCAGGGCTTCCCGGGCTCCGAGGTCGAGACCGGCGGCGGGCTCGTCCAAGAGCAAGAGCTCCGGGTCGGTCATCAACGCCCGGGCGATCTGCACCCGCTTGCGCTCGCCTTCGGAGAGCGTTCCGTAGGCCCGCTCGGCGATGCGCCGGCAGCCCAGCTGCTCGAGAATGCGTAACGCACGCTCGTCGTCCGCCGGGTCGTAGTACTCGCTGCCCCGGCCGATGACGGCATATCCCGCGGTCACCACTGCGTCGCGCACCAGTTCGCCCGCCGGCATCCGCTCACCGACGGACGTGCTCGCCAGGCCGATGCGGGGACGAAGCTCGTAGACGTCGACATCCGACTGCGGGCCGAGCCGCTCACCGAGCACCTCGACGGCCCCCGAGGTTGGACTCAGCGTCGTCGCGGCGACCTGTAGCAGGGTTGTCTTGCCGGCACCGTTAGGGCCCAGCACCGCCCACGCCTGGCCGTCTCGTACGGTCCAATCCACCCCGTCGAGCAGGGTGGCGGTCCCGCGGCGCACGGAGACATCCCGAAGCACCAGAACCGGTTCCGCCATGCCTGGGACGTTATGCCCGGACTCGTGCGGGGCCCCGGTGCGACTCGCGAGACTAGTCGGACTTGCTGCGACGCCTGATCTTGCGACCGAGCCAGACCAGCGGGTCATAGGAGTTGTCGACGACACGCTCCTTTAACGGGATGATCGCGTTGTCCGTGATTTTGATGTGTTCCGGGCAGACCTCGGTGCAGCACTTGGTGATGTTGCACATCCCCAGGCCGGCCTTCTCCCGAAGCAGATCGCGCCGGTCGTTGGTGTCCAGCGGGTGCATCTCGAGCTCGGCGTACTTGATGAACATGCGCGGCCCGGCGAACTCTTCCTTGTTCTCGTCATGGTCGCGGATGACATGGCACACCGTCTGGCACAGGAAGCACTCGATGCACTTGTGGAATTCCTGCACCCGATCGATGTCGATCTGCTGCATCCGGTAGGTGCCGTCCTTCTCCCGCGGCCGCGGAGCGAAAGCCGGTACCCGGCTTGCCATTTCGTAGTTGAACGAGACGTCGGTGACCAGGTCACGGATCACCGGGAAGGTGCGCAGCGGCGTGACCGTGATCGTCTCGGTCGGCTCGAACGTCGACAGCCGTGTCATGCACGCCAGGCGCGGCTTGCCATTGATCTCCATCGAGCACGAACCGCACTTGCCGGCCTTGCAATTCCAGCGCACGGCGAGATCGCCCGACTGCGTCTGCTGGATGCGGTGGATGGCGTCGAGGACGACCTCGCCCTCCTCCACCTGCACGGAGTAATCGCGCAGATCGCCGCCGCCGGCGTCTCCGCGCCACACCCGCATGGCCAGGTCGTAACCCATCAGGAACCCGCCTTCGTCTCGGCTGTCGCAGGAGGCGTCTCGAACAACACCTGCAGGTCATCAGGCATCTGCGGAAGTGGCTCGGCTCGCAATTGCAGCTCACCACCGCGCAAGCGCAAAACGTGGTTGATCTTCCCGAACTCGGGGTTGGGACCCGGGTAGTCGTCCCGGGTGTGGCCGCCGCGGCTCTCGTGGCGAGCGAGCGCAGCCGTCGCGATGCACTCGGAGACGCGGATCATGTTGCGCAAGTCGACCGCGAGGTGCCAGCCGGGGTTGAACTGTCGGTGTCCCTCGACACCGACCGTAGCCGCCTCCTCGCGCAGCCCGGCGAGTTCCTTCAGCGCCTGCTCGAGTTCCGCCTCGGTCCGGATAATCCCGACCAGCTCGTTCATCGTGTTCTGCAGCTTCGCGTGAACCGTGTAGGGGTTGTTGGCCGGGTCCCGCTCGAACGGCGCCAGTGCCTCCGCGGCCACGGTGGTCACCTGCTTTTCGTCGACCTTCGGCCGCTTGCCCGGGGGCAACGCGTGGGCGTACTCCGCGGCCGCCGCCCCGGCTCGCCGGCCGAAGACGATCAGGTCGCTCAGCGAGTTACCACCGAGGCGGTTGGAACCGTGCAAGCCTGCCGCGCACTCACCGGCGGCAAACAGCCCAGGAAGGGTGGTCGCTGCGGAGTCGGCGTCGACCCGGATGCCGCCCATCGCGTAGTGGCAAGTCGGCCCGACCTCCATGGCCTCCGCGGTGATGTCGACGTCGGCCAGCTCCTTGAACTGGTGGTACATCGACGGCAGCCGGCGCTCGATGTACTCGGCCGGCCGGCGCGAGGCGATGTCGAGGAAAACGCCGCCGTGGGGTGATCCCCGGCCGGCCTTGATCTCGGAGTTGATCGCCCGGGCGACCTCATCACGCGGCAGCAGCTCGGGTGGGCGCCGCGCGGTCTTCTTGTCCTCATACCAACGGTCGCCCTCTTCCTCAGAGTCGGCCGTCTCGGAGGCGAAAACCTCGGGGATGTAGTCGAACATGAAGCGCTTGCCTTCGCTGTTGCGAAGAACACCACCGTCACCGCGGACGCCCTCGGTGACCAGGATTCCCTTCACCGACGGAGGCCAGACCATCCCCGTCGGGTGGAACTGGACGAACTCCATGTCCATCAGATCGGCGCCGGCCTCGATCGCGAGCGATTGGCCGTCGCCCGTGTACTCCCAGGAGTTCGACGTCACCTTGTAGGACTTCCCGGTGCCGCCGGTGGCGAGCACCACCGAAGGCGCCGAGAACTGAACGAATGTTCCGGACTCACGCCAGTACGCGTAGGCACCGGCGATCCGGTTACCGGCGACCCCGCCCTCGGTGAGCAGGCGCAGGACCGTGCACTCCATGAAGACGTCGATGCGCGACGCGACAGCGCGGTTCTGCAGGGTCCGGATCATCTCCAGACCGGTGCGGTCACCGACGTGCGCGAGCCGCGCGTAGCGGTGACCGCCGAAGTCACGTTGCAGGATCCGGCCGTCCGGGGTGCGGTCGAACGCCGCGCCCCACTCCTCGAGCTCCATGACCCGGTCGGGCGCTTCCTGGGCATGCAGCTGAGCCATACGCCAGTTGTTGAGCATCTTGCCGCCGCGCATGGTGTCGCGGAAATGCACGCGCCAGTTGTCTTCTTCCCACACGTTGCCCATGGCGGCCGCCACGCCGCCCTCGGCCATGACGGTGTGAGCCTTACCGAGCAGGCTCTTGCACACGATGGCGGTGCGAGCCCCGCTCTCGTGAGCCTCGATGGCAGCTCGCAGACCGGCGCCGCCGGCCCCGATCACGATGACGTCGTAATCGTGAACTTCAGCAGCCGTCGCATGGATCGGCGCGGTGTGCACGTTCGATGATTCGGTCATCAAGAAATCCAGTGGTAGTCGGTGATCGTCCCGTTGGAGACGAGCCAGATGTAGAGATCAGCGACGCCGATCCAGATCAGGCTCAGCCACGCCAGGAGCATGTGCCGTGAGTTCAGCTTGCTGACGAACTTCCAGTAGCGGTAGCGCATCGGGTGCTTGCTGAAGGTCTTGAGCTGGCCGCCGATGATGTGACGGCAGGAGTGACACGAGAGTGTGTAGATCCAGATCAGCGCGACGTTGATGGCGAGCACCAGGGTGCCGATGCCGATGAAGAAGTGTCCGTCGATCTCGAACGAGCGACCGAGGTCGTACGTCAGCAGCACACCGAACAGGGCCGCGATGTAGAAGAAATAGCGGTGGATGTTCTGGATGAGCAACGGGAAGCGGCTCTCGCCGGTGTACTTCTTGTGGCCGTCGGGCACCGCGCAGGCCGGCGGTGAAAGCCAGAACGCCCGGTAGTAGGCCTTGCGGTAGTAGTAGCAAGTGAAGCGGAAGCCGAGCGGGAAGATCAGGATCAGGAACGCCGGCGAGAAATGCCACCAGCCGCCGAGGAACTCGGGCGTGTAGTGGTCGACGCACTTGTTCGTCAGGCACGGCGAGTAGAACGGCGAGAGGTAGGAGTAGACGAAGTAGTGGCCGTTACGGAAGGCCGCGACCGTGCCGTAGACGATGAACGCCATCAGCCCCGTGAACTGCACCAGCGGGGCGAGCCACCAGCGGTCGGTGCGGTAGGTGCGGGCTTTGACTGCAGCGCGGGTCCGGCTGCGCTCCGGTGGTACTGGAGAGCCAGCGACCGGCGCTCGTCCTCGCTCCGGGGTCGTCAGGGCCATGGGTCTCCGTTCCTCGATCGATCCGCCGCCATGGGAGATCGGGCGGGCGGACCGCACCAGTCTCTACCGCCCAACAGTTCATATCGCGTCAGGTGGGCGCGGGGCGGCACCTGTGCAGATCGGCTCGCGGTACAAACCGGGATTTGTCCTCCCTGTGCAGGTCCATCGAACATCCGCCGGGTTAGCCGGGCGGTGAACGTGGTCGGAATCACATCGATGATGGACCACCGTCAACGGCGAATCCGCGGCGCAGCCCCCGTGCCAGGTCTCCGCGATCGTCCACAACGATCTCAGCGAGGTCCAGCCACCGCGCCATCTCGCTGAGTTCGGACGCCAATTGCTCCGCCACAGCGTCCGTAGCGAAGCCCGGTTCGGCGAAGGCTCCCTTCACATGAAGCGTCGGAACGCCGCGGGTCCGATCAGCCTTCAGATCGACCCGGGCCACGAGGCTGTCGCCGAGCAGAAACGGAAGCACGTAGTAGCCGTAGATCCGCTTGGCGGCCGGCGTGTAGATCTCGATGCGGTAGTCGAAGTCGAACAGGCGCTCCGCGCGGCTGCGCTCCCACACGACGGGATCAAACGGCGTGAGCAACGCGCGCGCGTCGATGCTGCGCGGCACCACCAACCCCGCCCTGACGTAGGCCGGCTGCTTCCACCCTTCGACCGTGGTCTGCACGAGCGCCCCTGCTGCGACCAGTTCGGCGACGACCGGTCGTGCCGTCGGAACCGTCATGCGGAAGTAGTCGGCCAGATCTCCAAGCGTGGCCACCCCCAGAGCCTGCGCCGCGTGCGTGATCAGCTGCGCCCGGGCCTCGTCCTCGGGAGGCGTCGGCGCATCGAGGACAGCCGGCGGGAGCACGCGCTCGGGGACGTCATAGAGCCGCTCGAACGAGGAGCGGCGCGAGGAGACGTACAGCTGTCCCGTGACGAAAAGCCATTCCAGCGCGCGCTTTTCATCGGACCAGTCCCACATCGCGCCAGGGGTGCGCTCACGAGGTGCCGTCACTTCGCTCGCCGAGAGCGGGCCTTCCTGACGCACCCGTTCCAGTAGCGCCGCGACGAGTTCCGGGCGGTCGCGCGCCAGCCGCGAAGGGCCGCCCCAGATGCCTTCGTGCTGACGCGCCCGCGCCTTGCGCCAGCGCAGTAGCGGCTCGTACTCCACCGGCATGAGCGACGCCTCGTGCGCCCACGTCTCGAAGAAATGGCGCTCCCCCCGGGCGGGCCAGGCGAGCTTGTCGAGCGCCGCGCGGTCGTACGGTCCGAGCCGGCTGAACGCCGGGAGGTAGTGGCTGCGCACGAGAGCGCTGACGGAGTCAATCTGCAACAGATGCAGGCGATCCACGGTCGCTCGCAAATGCCTGGCGGTCGGAAGCGCCGGCCGGGGACGGCCGAAACCTTGAGCGGCTAGGGCGACCCGGCGGGCCTGCCGACGCGAGAGCGCAGCGGTGGATCGCACTCACTGATCGTGCCGTACGCGGCGCGCGCACGCCTTCTCGGTACTAGGACCGAAGTCCGATAGCGGCTCGTACCGACTTGCCGAGATGGTCGCTTCACACCTCAACCACCTGATTCGAAGGAGCCATCATGGCAACCACCTCTCACCCCCTGCGCCGGTCGAGCGCAGCCGTGCTGCTGGCCGCCGCTGTCGCCGTTCCGGTCCTCGCGGCCGCACCTGCCGAAGCCAAGGGCGGATCGCCGGCCGTGCAGTCCGGCGGCGCCTGCATCGGCGGCGGCGTCTGGAAGCTGAAGGCCAAACACGACGCCGGGCGCATCGAGATCGAGTACCAGGTCGACACGAACCGGCCGGGCCAGACCTGGCGCGTGATGGTCACCGACAACAACGTCTTCGTCTTCAACGCCACCAAGACCACGACGGCGCCGAGCGGTTCGTTCTCGCTGAACCTGCGTCCGGCCGATCGTCCCGGGCCGGACGTCATCCGCACCAAGGCCACGTTCGCCGGCCACACCTGCACCGGATCGGTCACCGTCTAACCCTGGAACCGCGGGGGGCGGGCAAGCTGGTCCGGGTGAGCATCCACCCGGGCCAGCTGCTGCCGTTCGCGGGCGGCCTGCGCAAGCTCTTTCGCGACGAGGACTACACCGTCGACGGGGTGGGCGCGGCCCTCGGACCCTTAGCCACGGCGGCGATGGGACGCGGCGATCCCGTCCCGGCGCTCGCCGCCGCCTCCGGTGACGGTCCCCTCGATGTGCTGATCCGGCTGTTCCTGCTCGGTCGCGACGAGCCCGCGCCCCTCGCCGCTTTCCTGCCGCCGCCGGTGCTCGAGGCCAGCGGTCCCGGCCGGGTCCGGGCCGCGCTGGACCTTCGCCCGCACGAGGACGACTGGTGGCTCGCGTCGGACATCGCCCGTCAGCACCCACCGGCCGCCGATCACGTCATCGGCATCGGGGCGGCCTCGACGACGTTGCTCGCCGCCGCCCTCCCCCGACGCTTCGACTCGGCGCTGGATGTCGGCGCCGGCAGCGGGATCCAGGCGCTGCATCTGCTGCGCCATTGCCGTGTCGTCACGGCGACGGATGCGCTGCCGCGCGCGGTCGAGATGGCGAGGCTGTCCTTCGCGCTCAGCGGCTTGCGCCCGGACGCGGTCGAGCTGCTGTGCGGTGACCTCCTCGCGCCGGTGGCCGGCCGGAAGTTCGACCTCGTCGTCAGCAACCCGCCTTTCGTCCTGGCGCCTTCTGACGGTGACCCGCTGACCTACCGAGACGCTCCCGGCGCCGACGGTGGCCTCGCCCGGCTGCTTCGGGAGGCGGCCGGCGTGTTGCTGCCCGGCGGGGTCGCCCAGATCCTGACCTCCTGGGTGGTCGACGCGAGTGGCGACTGGCAATCACGACCCGCCGCCATGCTGCCGGACGGTTGCGACGCCCTGGTGCTGCTGCGGGAAGTGCTCGACCCGGCCGAACATGTGGTGCTCTGGCGCGACGACGAGGAGCCCGAGCCCCAGGCCACCCAGCGCTCGCTGCGGTGGCTCGCTCACGTCGCGTCGCTAGGCGCCGAGGGAATCGCGTACGGGCTCGTCGTGCTGCGGCGCACCGATGCCCGCCCCCGCGTGAGGCTCCTGGACCTGCGCGCCGAAGGTTTCAGCCCGAGCGGGAGCCGCATCGGCGGCTGGCTGGACCGGGTCGGCAACGGCCGCGATCTCGGACGCGAGCGGCTGACCGTGGCGGCCGACGCGCGCCTCGTCGAGGAATCCGAACGCGCGCCTGACGGCTGGGAGGTGACGAGCCGGCGGGTCGTTTCGGCCTCCGGCCTACCGGAGACGGTCGGAATCGACCCGATCACCTCAGCGCTCATGGCCGGCTGCGACGGCCGGCTCCCCCTCGAGACGGTCGCCGAGCTGCTGTCCGTCGCGTCTGGAATCGACCCAGCACAGGTCCACCGCGTCGCCGCCCACCTCGTCGAGACCGGCCACCTGGTGATCGCCGGCTGACGATGATCAACGCTGCCATGATCAAGGAATAGGCGTGATCATCCGGCTCAGACCATGATCATGGCCGCGTTGATCTTGAACGCCGGGATCAGGCGGGTTCGATGCCCCAGGAGAGTTCGACGGAGGCTCCCGGGTCGAGGCGGATCAGCCCTTCCCCGGTGGCGAGCGCGTTGGGCGGGCACGTCATGGGTTCGACGGCGAGGCCGCGGCGGCGGGCACCTAGCGAGAGCGTGTCCCCGGTGAACACCTGCAGGTAGTCAAAGCCCGGGCCGGCCCACAGGTGAGCGTGACCGACGGAGACGCGCGCGATCTCGCCCACGCCGCGCTGGACGTCAGTGAAAGCGTCGTCCAGCACCGCGTCGCCGATCAGGCGCGCGGCGCGAAAGTCCGTCGCCGAACCGGCCACCGGCTCGCGTCCGACCGGGATCCCACCCGATAGCAGGAGCCGGGTGTCGGCGGGAACCGTGAGTTCCAGCGCGTCGACAAGGTCGTCGCCGGCCGCCAGATACGGATGGAAGCCGAGTCCGAACGGAGCTTGCCGGGGCGAGTCATTGCGGACGGTCGTGGTGACCGTCAGGCCGCCCGAGCTCAGCCGGTAGGCGATCCGGCTCTCCAGCCGGAAGGGGTAGCCCGGCTGCGGCATCAGCGTGTGGGTCGCGGTCGCCGCGGCCTCGCCCGCGCGCTGCACGTCCCAGGCCGACCAGCGCACCAGGCCGTGGATCGCGTTGCCGGCGCCCGCCTCCGACAGGGGCAGCTGACGGGTCTCGCCCTCGTCCTCCCATTGCCCGCCTTCGAGCCGGTTGGGCCACGGGAAGAGGACCTGCCCGCGTCCGCCGCCGGCGAGGTCGCTCTCGGCGTAGCCGTCGAGCACGGCCCGCCCACCCACCTCGTAGCTGCGCAGCCCGCCGCCGTTCTCGACGATGACGGCGTGCTGCTCGCCGTGTCGCATCTCGACCTGCCGGCCGCTCGGAGCCTGAGCGATCATCGGGCCACCTCCTCGTAGAGCCCCACCACTTGCCGCGCGGCGGCGGACCAGGAGAACCTCACCCGTACCTGTGCGAGACCGTTCGCCGAACGTTTCATCCGCTCGCCGGCGGCCTCCGGTCCGGTCGTCGAATCCGCCAGCGCCTTGGCCAGACCCGCTTCGTCGTCGGAAGCGACGAGCCAGCCGTTCGGCGCTCCGGGGACGTCGTTGACGAAGGAGAGCGGGCCGCCGGACGCGCCCGCGATCACGGGCAGGCCGCACGCCATCGCCTCGATGAACACCTGGCCGAAGGCCTCGTTCACTGATGGCGAGACGAAGACGTCGGCGCATCCCAGGCCGGTCGGCAGTTCCTCGTGGCCCCGCCAGCCCGTGAAGAACACGCCGTCGATGCCTTCGGAACGCACCACGGATACCGGGTGTTCGCCTTCGAATTCGACGGGGAAGCCTCCCCACACGAGCAGCGGCGCCCGAAGGCCGTATTCGCGCCGGGCCCGCGCATAGGCCCGCATCAGCAGTGGCACGCGCTTCTGCTCGGTGAAGCGTCCGACGAAAATCAGGACGGGGACGTCAGGGTCGGCGAACGCCGCGAGATCGGTCTCGGTGTACCGCACCGAGCCGACGACGCCCGACTCGTCCCATCCCCGCGGATCGTCGACCAGCCAGCCGCGCAGCAGCCTCATGCGCTCCTCGAGTGACGGGTGCTGGGGATGGAAGCGTTGCGAATCCACCCCCGGAGCCTCGACGCTGATGTGCTCGGCGGCGACGTCGAAAAGGGCCAGCGCCCGCATCTTGTCGGTCGGTGAATCGACGATCACACGGTCGGCCCGGGCTCCCCAGGTGCGCATGCGATCGGCCCATTGCGGCGCGTATCGCCACCGGGCGGCCACGGGGTCGCCCCGGTTGATCGCCTCGAGCATGTTCATTTCGGTGCCGTGCAGCGTGACAACGAGCGGAAGCTCGGGACGCAGCCGCTGCACCGCCTCGCTGATCGGCGTGAGGTGATGCAGATGCGCGACGCGTGCGGACGCCAGCCCGCCTTCCGCCAGCCCCCGCGACCAGGCAGCGACCTGACGCTCGAAATCGGCATCGTCGACGCTCGCGTACACCCGGTCCGGCGCCCCTTCGCGGTCCTCGTACGACGGGTGCAGCGGGATCTCGGCGGCGAACGGGTCGCCGCCGGCGCGCCAGGAATCCATCGCGGCCGTGTAGTCGACCGACGTGACGGGCAAAGGAGCGAAGAACTCGGGCGCGTAGCCGTCGTCGCCGGGATGTCCCAGCGAGCCCGTGACCAGCGAGAGCGACCAGCCGGCCCGCACGATCTCGGGAGCGAGGTATCTGACGACTTGCGCCGAGCCCCCACGCGGCCAGAACTGCAGGGCCATGAGGACATCGGCGTTGACGGCTGGCACGCCGCCGATGATGGCAGCAAGGCCACCCCACCCCGCAACCAGCGCGCCGCAACCAGACCGGAGGCTCGCCATGGATATCCCGGAAGCGCCCGAAATCAGCTGCCCCTGGTGCGGCGGCGCGATCGCGCTGAGCCGGTTCGCGGCCTCGGACGAGGAGGTCGGGATCGACGTCGCGGTCTGCCCCGGCTGTGGGCGGCGCGTGCCGCTGCCGCTGCCTTTGACGCCCTGAACGGTCGCGGCGAGCGCCTATCCTGAGCACATGGCAAGGCGGCTGTCCCAGGAGGACCTAGCCCTTGTCGTGCAGCGGGCGGCCGAATTGCACCTGGCCGGCGCGGGGCAGCCTGACGCCATGCTCGATGAGGAAGCCGTCCTGTCGGTGCTTACGGAGGCGGGCGTCTCCAAGGATGCTGCTGGACAGGCGCTGTCGGAATGGCGTCGCGGCAGCCTGGAGCACGGGGTCACGCTTCCGGCTCCCCTGCCGCGCACCACGATGGAGCCGACCGCCGCCGGCGCGCGCCGGCTGCCGATCCCGTCCGAGCGCGTGGCCGACGTCCTGGACGCCGCGCTCAGCCGCCACCTGTTCATGCGAGGACGGCGAAACGGCCTGGGCGGGGAGTGGGTTCCGCGCACCGGCATGCTGGCCGACCTTCGCCGCGGCCTGGACTTCCGCGGCTCGCTGATGCTCAAGGACCTCAACCGTATTCGCGTGGACGTGCTCCCAGCGGGCCCCGACGACAGCAGGGTGACGCTCACCGCCGACATCAGCAGCTACCGCAGCCGGCTGGTCGGGTTCCTCGTCGGTGTCCCCGTCCTTGCTGCCGTCGGGTTCGGGATCGGCGGCCTCGCGGAAAGCTCACTGGAGTTGGGCCTGATCGGCACCCCGCTCGCTGCGTTGGCCGCCGGCGGCGGCTACCAGGGTGCGGCGCACCTGCTCGAGCAGCAGCGCGAAAAGACCCGGGAAGCACTCGACATTTTTCTTGATCGGCTGACCTGACGGACGATTAATTCGGTCGCCGCCGGACGTCACGACCTGAGAACCTCGCAAGCCACTGCCCATCCCGCGACACCCGTCAGCAATCAGGCACCGATCCGGCAAGTAGCCGGTACCGGCCTAAGGAGTTCAGGTGAGTAGTTCGACGGCAGTGCTCGTCGACGACGTCTGGAAGGCGTTCGGCAAGCCCCCCAAGCATGTGCAGGCCTTACGCGGCATCAGCCTGGAAGTCCCCCGCGGCCAGGTGCTCGGCCTGCTCGGTCCCAACGGATCGGGAAAGACGACCGCGGTCCGCATACTCACCACCCTGATCCAGCCCGACAAGGGTCGCGCCGAGATCGAGGGGATCGACGTCGTGCGCTCCCCCGCCGAGGTCCGCAAGGTCATCGGGCTCGCCGGCCAGTTCGCCGCTGTCGATGAGAACCTCACGGGCCGCGAAAACGTCGAGATGGTGGGGCGGCTCTACCACCTCGGCACCAAGCAGGCCCGCAAGCGAGCCGGTGACGTCCTGGAACGGCTACGGCTCGCGGATGCCGCAGACCGTCCAGTGCGTACGTACTCCGGCGGCATGCGACGCCGCCTCGACCTCGGGGCGAGCCTCGTCGCCCAGCCGAAGGTGCTGCTGCTCGACGAGCCGACCACCGGGCTCGATCCGCGTAGTCGCGCCGAGCTGTGGGACTTCATCCGTGACCTGGTGAGCGACGGCGCGTCCGTGCTGCTGACGACGCAGTACCTCGAGGAGGCCGACCAGCTCGCCGACTCCATCGTGGTGCTCGATCACGGCACCGTCATCGCCCGCGGCACCAGCCAGGAGCTGAAGGACTCGATCGGCGGCGACGTGCTCGCCGTCCAGGTGGCGCCCGAGCAGGTCGAGCAAGCCCTTGCGGCGCTGGCCGGCATGGGCCACGGCGAGACGCACCGCGACGACGAGGCGGGCTCGCTGGCGGTGCCTGCCGGTCAGGAGGGTCCGGAGCTGCTCACCGAGCTGGTCCGCCGCCTGGACTCGGCCTCGATCCCGATCGTCGCCCTCGAGCTGCGCCGCCCGAGCCTGGATGACGTCTTCCTCAGCCTCACGGGCCGCGCCTCCACCGAGGAGCCCGGCACGCCGTCGGAGTCCGGCACGGCGGCCGAGACCCCGGCTGCCGACGAGAGCACCATCAAGGAGCCGGTATGAGCAGCCTGCCCTGGGTGGTGCAGGACTCGGCCGTCCTCGCCAAGCGCTACCTGCTGCGCTACGTCCGCGTCCCCGCGTTCATCGTCTTCTCCGCGATCCAGCCGGTCATGTTCGTGCTGCTGTTCCGCTACGTCTTCGGCGGCGCGATCAAGGTGCCCAACGGCAGCTACGTCGACTACCTGCTGCCCGGGATCATCGTGCAGACCGCGAGCTTCACCTGCTTCGGCACGGCGATCGGCCTGGCAGATGACCTCAAGAACGGGCTCGTCGAGCGCTTCCGCTCGCTGCCGATGAGCCGCTCAGCCGTGCTGCTGGGCCGGCTCGGGGCCGACACCGTGCACAGCGTCTTCAGCGTCCTGCTGATGATCGCGGTGGGCTACGCGGTCGGTTTCCGCATCCACACCAACTTCTTCGCCGCCGTCCTGCTGGTAGCCATCGCCACCGCCTTCGGCGTCGCCATCTGCACGATCGCCGCGTTCATCGGGCTCACGATCCGGGATCCGGAGACGGTCCAGTCGGCCGGCCTGATCTGGCTGTTCCCGCTGACCTTCGCGAGTGCGGCCTTCGTGCCGGTCGCGTCGATGCCGGGCTGGTTGCAGGCGTTCGCGAAAGTCAATCCGGTCACGGTGATCTGCAACGTGCTGCGCGACCTCACCCTCGGCGGTCCCACCACCGTGCACTTCCTGCAGGCGCTGGCCTGGATCGCGGCGATCACGATCGTCTTCGTGCCGCTGGCCGCGCGCGCCTACAAGCGGGCGGTGTGATCCCGACCATCTGACCCCGGCAGCACCCCTGACGACCTGGGGTGATGCGAGGAAGGGCATGTTTCCCTTCCTGGACGATCTTGGATTCGTTGGGTGCAATAGACGCATGTCCGCCGCCGCACCCGAGAGTCTCGGCCGAGCCGCCGCAGATCCGCCGGCTCCCGCGCTCCCGGCGTTCTCCGAAGCGGCCGGCATCCAGCTCGAGGAACGTCACCACGTCCATCGCAAGGTCAGCGGCGGCTGGCTGCGGGCGGCCGTTTTCGGGGCCATGGATGGCCTGGTCACCAACACCAGCCTGATCGCCGGCGTCGGCGGCGGCGGGGCGTCGCACCACTTCCTCGTCATCGGCGGCCTCGCCGGGCTCATCGCCGGGGCCTTCAGCATGGCCGCCGGCGAGTGGACGAGCGTGCATGCCCAGAACGGGATGGTTGCCCGGGAGCTCGCGTCGGAGCGGCGTGAGCTGCTACGCCGTCCTGACGCGGAGAAGGCCGAGCTGGCGGAGATGCTCGTGCGTCACGGCTTGAGCGCCGAGACGGCCCGCGCCGCCGCTCACGAGATCGCTGCGGACACCGATCTGGCGCTGCGCTTCCACGCGCGCGAGGAGCTCGGAATCGACCCCGACGAGCTGCCGTCGGCGCGGGTCGCCGCCGGTTCGAGCTTTCTTGCTTTCGCCTTCGGAGCGCTGATCCCGCTGCTGCCGATCCTGTTCGGCTCCACGGCGCTCTGGCTCGTGCTGGTGTGTGCGGGGGCGGCGGCGGTCGTCGGCGGGGCACTCGTCTCGCAGCTGACCAACGAGCGTCCGGTTCGCGGGGCGCTCACGCAGTTGCTGATGGTCGCTGCGGCCACGGGCGCGACGTACGGGCTCGGTCACCTGATCGGCTCAGCGATTCGTTGACGCGAGGCGCTGCCAGCCGTCTGCCACCACACGGTTACCCTCTGTTGATGTGAGGACCCAGACGGACGAGTCGCTGCAGCGGCGGCTGGCCCGCGAGCAGTCCGAGCAGCGGCTGCCGTCGGTGGTGGCCGGGCTGATCCGTGGCGGCGAGCTGGTGTGGTCAGGCGGCGCGGGAAGCCTGCCGGCTGAGGCCGCTTCCGTGCAGTACCGGTGCGGCTCCATCACCAAAACCTTCGTGGCGGTCCAGGTGATGCGCCTTCGGGACGCGGGTCGGCTCTCGGTCACCGACCCGCTCGAACGTCATCTTCCGGGGGCCTTCGACGGCGTCACCATCGCGCAATTGCTCTCACACTCGTCGGGGTTGCGCGCCGAGACGGCCAGCCCGTGGTGGGAACGCACCACCGGCGGCGACTTCGACGCCCTCGCCGCGGCGTCGCTGCAGCCGTCCGACGTCTCCGCGAGCGGTGACCCGGCGCGACTGACCCGTCCCGGGCGACGCTTCCACTACTCCAACATCGGGTTCGCGATCCTCGGCGAACTCGTCGCACGCCTGCGCGGAATCCCCTGGGCGCAAGCGCTTCAGCAGGACGTCCTGGACCCGCTGGGCCTGACCCGCACCACGCACCGGCCGCAGGCGCCGCACGCCATGGGAT
Source organism: Frankiaceae bacterium (assembly GCA_036272075.1). Taxonomy (GTDB): domain Bacteria; phylum Actinomycetota; class Actinomycetes; order Frankiales; family Frankiaceae; genus DATAZK01. The sequence goes on along the minus strand of DATAZK010000046.1, from coordinate 5,907 downwards.
ACGCCGTCCACCCCTACGCCGATGTCCTGCTCGCCGAGCCCGAGCACGACGCCGGGGCGATGGCGCCGGCCGGCCAGCTGTGGACGACGGTCGCCGACCTGGCGCGCTGGACCGCCTTTCTGCGCGACGGGGGTGACGTGCTCGCCGCGTCGACCCTGCGCGAGATGCGCGAACCGCTGGCGCTCGACGATCGGCGGGGAGCGCCGTGGACCGGAGCCCACGGGCTGGGCCTGCAGATCTGGAACGCGGACGGCGTGCGCAGCTTCGGCCACGGCGGCTCGATGCCTGGCTTTCTCGCGATCATGCGGATGGTGCCGCAGTCGGGAGACGGCGCCATCATCATGTCGAACGCCACCTCCGGCATGCGCCCAGGGCTCGCCGAGGAACTCTCGCGGATGCTGGCCGAGCATGAACCGGCGCCGGTCGCCGCCTGGACTCCTGCCGACCCGCCGGAGGGCATGCTCGCCGCGCTGGGGCGCTGGTTCTGGGGCACGTCGGCGTTCACGCTGCGCGCGCACGGATCAGCGGAGCTGTCCCTGGAGCCCGAGCCCGCCGGTGGCCGGTCGGCGCGCTTCTACCGCACCGCCGACGGAAGCTGGATCGGGCAGGACGGCTACTTCAACGGCGAGACGCTGCGTGTCCGCTGGGCCCCGCAGGACGACTCCGGCACTGCCCGACCGGTGGCACTGGACCTGGCGTCCTTCATCTTCGCCCGCACTCCCTACGACCCGCAGGCTGATGTCCCCGGAGGCGTCGACCCGCGGGGATGGCACGTCCCGGACCCGCCGCTCACTTGACGTAGCGGTAGCCGGTCAGCCAGGTCTGCGGGCTCACCCCCGAAGGCGTGCTGACCCGGACCACGTCCAGTCCGGCAGCGGCTGCGGGGGCGCGGAACGTGAGGTGCTTGTGGTCCGCGGTGACCGAGGTCGCGATGACACTCTGAGAGCCGACACTGACGACGGAATTGGCCAGGTTGGTGCCGGCAATCGTGACCGTCTGCCCGCCCTTGATCGAACCCGTTGCCGGGGCCACCGCCGTCACGGTCGGCCGATTGGCGCTGGTGGTGGTGACGAAGCCGGCTGCGGTCTCGGCTTCATAGCTGTACTTCGCGATGTAGTTCCAGTCGAGGATCCCGTAGCCCGCGTTGCCCCACCCGGTGCCCCACGAGTTCTCGATCTTCACGCCCCGGCTGTCATAGCCGACCGCGAGCACCTCGTGCAGCCCCAGCAGCGGACCGAGAGATCCTGCCGACGAGATCACCCCGGTCCCCTGGGCCAATTCGAAGCGACTGAACACGCCAATCGTGATCGCGACCGGTCGTCCTGCGGCGAGGGTCTGCTTGAGCTTGGCGACGGCCGTGGCTCCCGGAGGGCCAAAGGTGTTGTAGAGCGTGACCCAGCCGGTGATCTTGTTGGCCGCAGCGGCGGCCTTCTCTGCCGCAGTCGGCCGGTGCGTCCAGTCGAGGGGCGCCCGGACGGCCCCGCCGTGACCTGGGGCGTACTTCGCAGCGGTGTCGATGCCCTGCGTGCGAAGGATCTCCAGCACGCCCATCGGCGAGCTGCCGGTGTCACCCGGGCCGGTCAGCTGGGAGTAGGCGTACATCGGCGCGAACGGAGCGCCGGCGTGACCCTGGCTGTTCGCGAACCACCCGAGCATCCCGTAACCAATGGCCCACGCCGAGCACGAGTTGACCGACCCCTGGTCGCCCACCTTCGGATCGAACCGCGAGAGGTCCACCGACGCCGGGACCGCCGTCGTGGTCGAGGCCACGACCGACAGCGCGCGGGTACCCAAGGCCGGCGACGTCGTCGCCCCCGGCGAGCGCACCGCACCCAGCCCATGCGCGGGCGGCTGGGCCGCGACCGGCACCGCAGAAGCGACGCCGGTTCCCGTGCACACCGCCGCGATCGCCACAGCGGTCACAGCGGTCACAGCGGTCACAGTGGACACGCTTCGGCGCACGCGCGTACGACTCGTTCCCATTCGCAACCCCCGGCCGGCCACATTTCAGGTCATCTAGGTCATCGGCGGGCTCGCGACAGCGACCGTTCCGCCGAACGGGTTGCAGTTATCGTCGGCGCGTCAGCGCTGATCACCAGTGGGAAGGCGGGACGGATCCTGGAAACGGCCCTGGCCAGCGTCTTCGGCGAGGTCGCCGCGCGCGAAGCCGCAGCGCACTGGGGTTTCGGGCCTGATGTGCAGCTCGAATTGCTCTGCGTTTCGGAGAACGCGACCTATCTCGTCCGCGACCCCCGAGGCGAGCCCGCCGTCCTGCGGTTGAACAGGCCCGGCTACCACAGCCACGACGCGCTCGTGAGCGAGCTGGCCTGGACCGCTTCGTTGCGTGAGGCGGACGTCGTACGCACCCCGCGCTGGATTCCGACGCTGACCGGAGAACCGGTGGCCCGCCTGACACCTGATCGGCAGGACGACGCTCGCCACGCGGTGCTCTTCGGCTACGCCCGTGGAACGCATCCCGAAAGCGATGCGGGCCTCGGGGAGCTGGCCCAGATCGGAGACATCGCTGCCCGGCTGCACGCCCATGCCCGCTCCTGGCGAAGGCCGGCCGGATTCTGCCGGTTCTCGTGGGATCTGCAAGCCGCGCTCGGCGACGGCGCGGGTCGACCCGGACGGTGGGGCGATTGGCGCGAGCGGCTCTGCGGCCCCGAGCGCGGCGCCGCGGAACGGGCGGAATCCCAGCTACGCCAGGAACTTTCGGCTTACGGCGACGCGCCCTCGCGGTACGGACTGATCCATGCCGATCTGCGGGCGGCCAACCTGCTGGCGGAGCCGAACCCCGACCTCGCGACGGCGTACACGGTGATCGATTTCGACGACTGCGGATACTCCTGGTTCCTGTACGACCTGGCGGCGTCCGTCTCGTTCCTGGAGCACCACCCTGACCTGCCGGCGCTGGTCAGCAGCTGGCTCGAGGGTTACCGCCGGACAGCCGTGGTCGAGCCGGCGGATCGCGCCGTCATGCCGGCCCTGATCATGCTGCGACGCCTGCAACTTCAGGCGTGGGCGAGCAGTCACGCCGACACGGACATGGTGCGTTCGCTCGGCGCCGCGTTCACCGCCGGGACGATCGAGGTGGCCGACCGCTACCTCAGCGCCCGCCTGCTTGACGGAGTCGGCTGAGGCGCACTGCGTGCGGGCAACTCAGCTGTAGGTATTCCAGAGCAGCCCCGACATCACCCGCTGGCCGAGGGCGTTCGGGTGGAAGTAGTCGTACGCGCTCAGCTGCGAGAGCTGGAACGGGTAACGCCAGAGCGCACCGCCGTCCCACCGGCAGCCCCTGAACTGCGCGCAGGCCGCCGCAAGCGCCTGGTTGTACTTGGAGATCTGCATGGTGACGAAATCGCGTCGCAGGTTGTCAGCCGCGGCCGTCGAGGTCGGATTGTTCAGCATTGACGGGCAGATTTGACCGATGCGCCAGATCTGCTGGGCCCGGGCGTTGGTGTGGGCGACCTGCCAGACGTGGTAGATGTTCGGGATCGAGGAGAGCACGACCCGGGCGCCCGGCCGGCTGCTGAAGAAATACGCCAGCGCCGACTGGATCGAGTTGGTGAACGCCGGCACCGGGGTCATCGCGCCGACCGTCGCGGTGCACGCGTCGTTGGCGCCGATCAACACCGTGACGACGTCAGCCTTCTGCCAGATCGCGATCCCCATCTGCCCGTACAGATCGACCGCTTGCGCACCGACCTCGGCGTCGTTGTACTCGTGGCCCGCCAGGCCCCGGTTCGCGGGCAGCAGGCGCTGATAAAGGCTTTGCGAAACGGGGTCGCTTCCGGTGGAGTACGAGACCGCCGGGCAGTCACTGAAAAAGCCGCAGGCGTCGAAACCACGGGCGATGGAATCACCGGTCGAGGCGAGCGACTGCACCTGAACGGGCGCACAACTCGTCAGCGTCATGAGGGCCCCCAGGACGAGTGCTGCGAGTAACGCAACACCGCGTCGCGCGGGTCGGGGCGCGAGCTTGGCGAAACGGCGGGGGGACACCGACTCTCCTTCTTGCATCTGACGGTGATGCACTTCCGAGGATCCCGCATTTATCGGCGGATAGCACGCTTCGACGCGAGGTCACACCCGTTCGGGTGAACGCGATTGGCCGTCCGCAAACGGGAAAGGCTGATGAGTGCGTGGCGATCCACGAACCTAGACGTAACTACTGAATATGTGCAAATAGGGAGGATTCCCGTTCATGCCCCCGATTCCCACACTTACCCTCAACAACGGCCACACAATTCCCCAGCTCGGCTTCGGCGTCTTCCAGGTGCCGCCTGACCAGGTCATCGAGCCGGTGGAAACCGCCCTCGAGGCGGGCTACCGGCTGATCGATACGGCCGCGGCATACGGCAACGAAGACGGCGTGGGGAAGGCCCTCGCCAACTCCGGTATCGACCGCGACGAGCTTTTCGTCACCACCAAGCTGTGGAATAACGATCACGGTTTCGACCAGGCGCTGCGGGCAATCGACACCAGCCTCAGCAAGCTCGGGCTCGACTTCGTGGACCTGTACCTCATCCACTGGCCGATGCCGTCGCAGGACCAGTTCGTCGAGACCTGGCAGGCGCTGGAGAAGATCTACGCGGAAGGCCGCGCCCGCTCGATCGGCGTCTCCAACTTCTCGGTGCATTTCCTGAACCGGCTGCGCTCGGAAACGACGATCGTGCCGGCGGTGAACCAGATCGAGCTGCACCCGCGCTTCCCTCAGGATGAGCTGCGCGCCTACCACCAGGAGCACCAGATCGCGACTGAAGCCTGGAGTCCGATCGGTCAGGGCCAGGGGCTGCTCGATGATCCAATCCTGAAGTCGATCGCTGACGCCCACGGAAAGTCGCCGGCCCAGGCGGTGCTGCGCTGGCACCTGCAGCTCGGCAACATCGTGATCCCGAAATCCGTGACACCGCAACGGATCCGCGAGAATCTCGACGTGTTCGACTTCGAGCTGGACGACGGCGAGATGGCACTGCTCTCGAGCATGTCGGGCCATGAGCACGCCGGGCGGATCGGGCCCGACCCGGAGCACTTCAACGCGACCTAGATCCGCTGGAAATAGGCCGCTTGAACTGGTGCTTCTCTGGTAGACTCGCACACATGTTCGATAGCGATCTGCTGGCTGACGCGGCGCAGTTCGCCGTGCTCGGGCAGCGGATCGCCGCCGCCGTCACCCCTGAGACTGATGGGCCGCTGGCCGCTGACGCTCTCTCCGAGGTGCTCGCCGCCGTACGCGCCGGGGAACTCGCGACCTGCCGCCTCGTGGAACGCGTCGACCGCTCCGGCGAGTTCGGAGTCGACGGCGCCGCCTCGACCGTCGCCTACCTACGCAACGTGTCGGGTGAGGCGAACGGCTGGGCGTCCGAGCGGGTCCAGCTCGGCCGGGCACTGGCAGATCGGATGCCCGCCACCGCCGAGGCCTGGCAGGCCGGGAAGCTGGGGCTGGGTCACGCGTCGATCATCCGCAAGACGATCACCCGTCTCGAGGACGAGCTGGCCGCCGAGATCGAGAAGGTGCTCGCCGAAGCTGCGCCGCACATCACCCCCGGTCAGCTTGCCGATCTGGCTGCGGTGGTGCGGGCGGCGGCCGCCCCGGAAGAGGCTGAGGCGGCGGCGAAGAAAAACCGGAACAATCAGACCCTGAGCATTTCCAGGACGTTCGACGGCATGTACCGCATCGACGGCTGGCTCGACAGTGAAGCCGGCGCCGAAATCGCCGCCGCCATCGAAGCGTTCCTGCGCAAACGTGATCCGAACCTGTCAATCGTCGATGACCCGATCGGTAGCCGCCGCGCCGAAGCCCTGCTCCAGCTCGCCCGCCACGCGACGAATCACGCCGACGGGTGCAACGGGGAGGGCGGCAGCGGCCGGCACAGCCTCATCGTCGCCGTCTCCTACGAAACG
>DATAZK010000045.1:0-37196 GCA_036272075.1 Frankiaceae bacterium | reverse complement strand
AGTCCACGATCCAGGGCGAGCAGCGCCAGGGTGAGTCCCGCCCCCGCCGACTCACCGAAGACGGTCACGTTGTCGGGGTCGCCGCCGAACGCGGAGATGTTGTCGCGTACCCACTCCAAGGCCAGCAGGAGATCGAGCACGCCGCGGTTGGACGGCGCGTCGGGCAGCAGCCCGAAACCCTCGACACCGAGCCGGTAGTTCGGGGAGACGAAGACCACGCCGTCGCGGGCAAACGTCGTGCCGTCATACAGCGGCTGCGCGGAACTGCCGGAAAGGTAGGCGCCGCCGTGGATCCACACCATGACCGGCAGGCCGTTGGCGGTGCGATCCGGCGTCCAGACGTTCAGGTTCAGGCAGTCCTCGCCGGCGATGGACGGATCCTCGAGAAAGTCCAACTGGCTCTGGGAGTGTTCGGCGTCGGGCTTCGGCGCGGTCGGCCCGAACTCGACCGCGTCACGGGTGCCGTCCCATCCCTCCGCGGGCTCGGGCGCGGCAAAGCGCAGCGGCCCGAAAGGTGCGCGTCCGTAGGGGATCCCCAGGAAACGCGAGATGCCGTCGGTCGCGAGGGTGCCGCGTAGAGCGCCGGCTTTGGTCTGAGCGAGGACGTCGGTCACGCCCTCATCGAAGCAGGCAGCCGCCCCGGCACGCAGCGAGGGTGCTCATGCCGGGGCGGCTGGGTGAGCTGCGGGCACCTGCCCGCCTCGATCAGCCCTGCGTTGGCGCTTCCGCATTGGCGGGCGGGCCGTCGCCGTCGTGGTCGCCGTGCGGACCACCCATGCCGCGCATGCCGCCCACGCCACCCGGGCCGCCCTTCATCGGGCCGCCCTTGCCCATGCCGGTCTCGACGCTCGTCACCTTGAAGTTCTTGTCGAACTTCACCGTGACCTCGGTGCCGTCCGCCTTGGTCATGTGGGCCTCGTACGCGTCGCCGTCGGCGTCGGTCTCGACCCGGTAGACCTTGCCACCGGGAACCTTGGCGAGCGCCTGCTTGGTCAGGTCAGCCGTGATCGCCGCCGACACTGCTTTCTCGTCGCTGCGCACGGGAGCCGATCCGTGCGCGTTGCCCGGTGGCTTGGTAGTGCCCGACTCGGTGCTCGGCGTACTGGATGCCGGGGTGCCGCTGCTGGTCGCCGCGGAAGCCCCGATCGTCCCCGCCAGCACCCCGCCGGCCACGACACCGGCTGCCACGAGGCCAATGGTCTTGATCCGACGCTTGCTCAGCGGTGCCGGCGGCCTGCCGGGCGCGCCGGCGCCGAGCCAGTCGCCCGAATACGGATCTTCGCCCATGTCGTCTGTTCTCCCGTCTCGGGTGCGAGCACGACAACGTGCCCGCTGTACCCAGACGATCGAGTTCGGCGATGGGCCGGGGCTATGGCAAAGCTATGAATGAGCTATCAATTGCTGTGTGCCGGCTGTCTAATCCCGGGCGAGGTCGATGATCTGGCGCAGCGACTCAGGGTCGCGGCCACCGACGAGCAGGCTGGTCACGGGGCTCTTACGCCACAATTCCAGCCGCTCCTTGATCCGCCCGGCAGGGCCAATCAGCGAGATCTCGTCGGCGAACGCATCCGGGACCGCGTTGATCGCACCCTCCCGATCACCGGCGAAGAAGAGCTCCTGCACCCGCAGGGCCTCCTCCTCATAGCCCATCCGCTGCATGAGCTTGGTGTGGTAGTTCTGCCCCTTCGCGCCCATCCCGCCGATGTAGAAGCCGAGCATCGCCTTCACCGGGTAGAGCCCGGCCGCGACGTCGTCGGTGACGTTGATGTTGACGAGCGCCGGGATCTCGAAGCCGGGCTTGGCGGCCGCCAGCTGCTCGGAGTAGACCTCCGGGCGAAACGGCGAGTAGTACAGCGGCAGCCAGCCGTCGGCGATCTCGGCGGTCTGCGTGACGTTCTTGGGTCCCTCCGCGCCGAGCACGATCGGGAGATCGGCGCGCAGCGGATGAACCATCGAGTTCAGCGGCTTGCCGAGGCCCGCACTTCCCGGACCCTTGTAGGGCAGCTGGTAGAACTCGCCCTCGAACGTCAGCTTGTCCTCACGCCGAAGGACGCGCCGGATGATCTCGACGTATTCACGGGTGCGCGCGAGCGGGCGCTGGCTCGGCTGGCCGTACCAACCCTCGACCACCTGCGGGCCCGACGCTCCGAGACCGAGGATGAAGCGCCCGCCGGAGAGGTGATCCACCGACATTGCCGCCATCGCCGTGGCCGTAGGCGTTCGGGCGGCCATCTGCACGATCCCGGTACCGACGCGCACGCGCTTGGTGTGCGCCGCCACCCAGGTGGCGTAGGTGAACGCGTCGTTGCCCCAGGATTCGGCAACCCACACCGAGTCCAAACCGAGGTCATCGACGGCCGCCAGAGTCTGAGCAAGATCTGCGGGTGGGGTACGACCCCAGTAGCCAAGCTGGATTCCGATCTTCACAACTTCGGATCCTGGCACAGCGTCAGCGGGCGGCTGCTCCCAGCGCCCCCGGGACCTTCGCGATCGCAGCGCGAAGCACTGGCGTCATGGCCGCGACGCCCAGCGGGTTCGGGTGGATGTGATCGCCCGCGTCGTAGTCGGCGCGAATGATGCCCGTCGCCGGATCGGTCAGGGCGGCGTCGATGTCGGCCACGATCGGGTACTGGCGCAGGCTCGCGTTCAGCACCTGACGCTGCTGCTCCTGCTCGGCCGTGAGCCCGTCACCCCGGCCCGGCACGGTGGCCACGATGAGCGTCTCGTGGGCCGCTTCGACCTTTGCCGCCATCAGCTGGATCTCGGCGAGGATCTGCTGCGCGCTGACGCCGGCCTTGATGTCGTTGCTGCCCATCTCGACCATGACCGCCGAGACGCCCCGGGGCGCCAGGACGTCGGTCGCTACCCGTCCCGGAAGCTGGCCCACCGGCGCCTGCCCGGTGATCCGGTCGCCGGCGACACCGAAGTTCAGCGCCACCAGCCGGCCGCCGGTCTGGGCCTCCAGCTGATCGGTCCAGCGCGCTGAGGTGTCGACGGGCAGGAAGAGGCCGTCGGTGATCGAGTCGCCGTAGACCGCGAGCGTCGGCACTGATGCGGTGGGAAGCACCTGGACCTCCGAGAGCCAGCGGTCCTCGCTGCGCTCGCTGAAGGGCAGGCCGGCGGCGGACGTCGTGGTGTCCCCCGCCCCCGCCGGGGTGCAGCCCGAGGACTGCGAGCTCCAGTAGTGCCACGGCGCAGAGTTGCCGGTGCTGAGCGCGACGCTCAGCGTGACGTCCTGGCCGCGCTGGACCGGCAGGCTCACCGGGTCGGTGGTGACATCGCCGTTGGCCGGCAGCGTGAGGCTCGCGGCCCCATGCACGGTGACGACGTGCTGGGTCGCGGGGTCGACGTCGAGGCCAGTGGTGCGGACGGCCGCGACCAGGTGGCTGAAGGTCACCGGTGTCGTCGACGGGTAGTTGATGAGGCGGAAGCGCACCTGGCTGCCACTCAGGCTGATGTGAGCGACGATCCGGCAGCTCAGGTCGGTGCCGGTGGTCACCCCGTCGTGATCGAGGCTGAGTGCCCAGGTCGTTCGCCAGGGCGAGCTGTCGGCCAGAAGAGCGTCAGGGGTGCGCCGAGCGGCCGGTCGCACTGCGGCCGGAAGATTCTTGGGGGTGACGACAGCCGAGTGCTCTGCCGCTTTGGCGTGGAAGAGTCCGGCTGCCCACGCGCCGCCTCCACCGGCGGCCGCGACGGCGAGGATGCTCAGGACGGCAACCCGCCTCAAGCCAGCGGGCCTGGTGCCCGGGTGTCGTCGGTGTCGCGCCGCCATGCCTTTTCATTCGGCGAAATGACATCCGGTGTGAGCCGGGACCTTCGGCGTGCGCCGGATCAGGCTTGGGCGTCGGCCACGGTCACCAGTTCGCCGAACGGCACCGGGCGCCCCAGCAGGTAGCCCTGGCCCAGGTCACAGCCGTATTCACGCAGGCAGCGCAGCTGCTCCTCATTCTCGACGCCCTCGGCCACGACCCGCACTCCCAGGCCCGACGCGAGATGAATGGTGGAGCGCACGATCGCCGCGTCGCCCGTGTCGGCGGCGATGCCGGCGACGAAGCGACGGTCGACCTTGATCTCGTTGACCGCGAAACGCTGCAGGAAGGACAGCGAGGAGAAGCCCGTGCCGAAGTCGTCGACCGACAGCTGGACCCCGCGCGCCCGCAGCCCGGTGAGCACCTGCTCGACGACCTCGAGTTCGCTGACGATCACCGTCTCGGTGATCTCCAGGATCAGCCGTGACGGCGGCAGCTCGTACCGGTCGAGGATCGCCATGACGTCTTCGATCAGCCGCGCATCCATGAGATTGCGCGCCGAGAGGTTGACGGCCATCGTGGGCGCGTCATCGGGGTGCCGGCGCTGGAGCACTGCGGCAGCCTCGCAGGCCATCTCGAGCACCCTGAGAGTGAAGTCGCGTACCAGCGGCGACTGCTCGACCACCGGCACGATGTGCGAGGGCCAGAGCAGTCCGCGGCGGGGGTGCTGCCAGCGCACCAGGGCCTCGTAACCCACCGTGCGGCCGGTGTCGAGGGTGACCTTGGGCTGGTAGTAGAGGACGAGCTGGCATTCATCGACGGCGCTCTGCAGCTCGGTGAGCACGATCAGCCGCTCCGCACTCCCCCGGTCGCGCTCGCCCCGGTAGCGGGCGGCCGAACCGGGACGCGCCTTGGCCTCATACATCGCCATGTCGGCGTTGCGCAGCAGCCCTTCCACGTGATCGGAGTCCACCGGGCACACCGCGACGCCGATGCTGCCGCCGACCGAAACGCGTAACCCCTCGAGCAGGAACGGCTCGTTGAGCGCGCCCAGCAGGGCGTCGGCGATCTGTTCGGCATCGGCGGCCGTGGCGATCCCGGTGAGCAGAATGCCGAATTCGTCGCCGCCGAGGCGGGCCACCAGGTCTTCGCGCCGCACCTGCGCCGAGAGCCGCTCGGCGACCTGCTGCAAGAGCACGTCACCGACCGCGTGTCCCAGCGTGTCGTTGACCTGCTTGAACCGGTCGAGGTCGAGCAGCAGCAGGGCGACCACCTCACCCGCGGCGCGCTGCTCGAGCGCGGCGGCGGACCGGCGCAGCAGCAGGGTGCGATTGCCGAGACCGGTCAGGCCGTCGTGGGTGGCTTCGTGGACCTGGCGCGAGAGCAGGCGGGCATTGACGAGGTGGCTGCTGACCGCATCGGCGAAGGCGGTGAAGAGGTGACGCTCGCGCTCGGTCAGCGACCCGCCGGCTGCCAGCGAGATGTCGAGCATGCCGATCATGCCCTCGCGAACCTTGAGCACTTCACGTGCGCCGCTGACGAGCTCGCTGGGGCTGGAGCGCTGCGCGTGGGTGACCTCGCCCAACTCGCGCCGCCAGATCGCCCATTGACCCGCGCCTGCCGATTCGGGATTGCCGCCGGCCAGACCGTCGCCGCGCAGCCACAGCGCCGCACCCGTCGTGTTGAACATGCGCTCGGCCCAGGCGAGGGCGGCGCGTACGACCTGCTCCTCATCGCCCCGGTTCAGGTCGCCGTTGGCGGCGTCGAGCATCCGCCAGGCATCGCGGTCCTGCTGCACCCGCTGGTAGCCGGTGTAGATGATGTGCAACGCGATGATCACCGGCGGCAACACGATCAGGCTGCGCGGGCTCCACCAGGCGAGCCAGACGACCGCCGACGCGAACACGACGTTGCTGAGGGTGGTCAGCAGGCTGATCCCGTTGAAGCTGCGCATCGCCTGCCGCCAATTGCCTCCGGTGGAGGCAGCAACGACCGTCGCGACGGCGAACGCGGTGAACAAGCTGAAGGCGAGGCCCGCGACAAACAGCAGCGGCAGGTGCCCTGGCAGCGCCAACGACCGAAGATCGCCGGACCACGGGACGAGGAGCGCGACAACGCCCGTCGCTGCTGTGAAGTCGGCGATGTTGAAGGCCGCCTTGATCAGCGGCTTGCGCACGATGGTGTGAGCCACGACCTGGCCGGCGCAGCTGGCGATCACCAGCCACGGAGCCGGGACCAGCCCGCAGCTGACCAGAACCGCCGCTTCGCCCCATCCGATGGACAGGCGCTCGCCGCGATGCCAGATGGGCAGCCGGATCAGCTCACTGAGCGCTACGAGCAAGACGGCGAGGCCGAAGCGCCATGGGACAGCGCCGCGCCCCTCATCGACGAAGGCGCCCACCAGGGCTATCGCGCCCAGCACGACGGTGCATCCGACGGTGGCGAGGGTGCGCCGTCGAACGTCGAAGCTGTCGGTCACGCTCACCCGGCGGCTGCATCCTGACTTAGTCGTCGACCAAATCGGCCTGAAGACTCATTGCAGCACAGGATCGACACTTACACACAGTCTCGACGAACAATCGTTCATCGGACAGAGAGGGCTGCTCAGCCCCAAGAGACGTGGCGCACGTCAGGTTCCCTTCTGATTGATCACGACGAAGGGGCGAAAAGGTGGCGAGGTGATGGCGACGCGCCGGCGACACAGGTCGCCAGCAACCGCCCGCAGGTGGCCATCTACGTGGGCACAGAAGTCGACGCGCTGGGGGCGCGAGACGGCCCGACCGAAGATCATTCCCAGGACCAGTGGCTCACTTTTCGCTCCCACAAATCGATGTCGCTTAGTTACTCTCGGTAATCGCTTGCCGCGATACGGTGATTCAACTCTCTGATCACGGAGATGGCAAATCCTGTGACTTTCCGTTAGTAATGCAGGCCACAGCCATTTGTTGTGAATTCGTTGACCTGCCGAAGTCTGAAATGATCTTCAGATATGGTCACTCTCGGTAGTCAAGCCCCGGAGAGAGATCGGACATTCGGAACGCACGAAAACCGTCAAATGCGGGCCACCCGCCTCCTGCTGCGGCACGCTTGCGGCATTGACCGACCCGACAAGGGTTGCCGGTCGTACTCGAGCGAGGGGATCGCACTCCGAATGTCAAACGACCCGCCTTCGTATCCGCCAGCCGGTCCGCCGCCAGGCCAGCAGCCCCCGGGCGGTTACCCGCAGGGCGGCCAGTACCCGCAGGGCGGCTATCCGCAAGGCGGGCAGTACCCGCAAGGTGGTCAGTACCCGCCCGGTCAGTACCCGCAGGGGCAGCCGGCCTACGGCGCTCCGTATGGGGCACCAGGCGGCTTCGGCGCACCTCCGCCGCGAGCCAGCAAGAAGTGGTATCAGCGTTGGTGGGTGTGGGTCGTCGGCGTCCTCGCGGTGATCATCATCGCGATCGTTGTGCTTGCGGCGACCGTCGGCAACAAGTACGCCCTGGAGTCCAAGATCAAGGACCTGGCCAAGAACCAGGGCATCAACCTCACCAACCTGCACTGCCCGAACGGGATCAACACCGGCAAGGGCCACACCTACACCTGCACCGGCAACATCGACGGGGTCCAGCACAACCTGCTGGTCGACTTCATTGCCGACCGCAAGTTCACGCTGACTGAGCAATAGCCGGCTCTCGCGCTGAGGCGGGGCCGCTGATCGCAGCGGCCCCGCCTCACGCGAAGATGCCCCACGTGACTTCGCCCCTCCGCCCGCTCGCCATCGACGTCCAGCTGCCCTCCGACCGGACGGGTGGGCTGGATATCGCCGCCCGCCGCTCGCGTGAGATGAAGGCGACGGGCGTTGACGGCCTGTTCACGTTCGAGGGCCCGCACGACGTGTTCTTCCCGCTCGTCGCCGCCTGCGCCGGCGGCCCTCCCGGGCTGGACCTGATGACGAACGTCGCCATGGCGTTTCCGCGCAGCCCCATGCACATGGCCAATGCCGCGTACGACTTGCAGCTCATGTCGCAGGGACGCTTCCGGCTGGGCCTCGGCACGCAGATCAAGCCACACATCGAGCGTCGCTACGGGAGCACCTGGTCGCGTCCGGTCGCGCGGATGCGGGAGATCGTGCTCGCCATCAAGGCGATCTTCGACTGCTGGGAGGGCGTGGCGCCGCTCGACTTCCGGGGCGAGTTCACCACCCACACCCTGATGACGCCCACCTTCAACCCGGGGCCCCATCCGTACGGGCCGCCCAAGATCCACGTGGGTGCGCTGGGCCCGAAGATGACCGAGATGACGGCAGAGGTCGCCGACGGCATCCTCGTCATGCCGTTCAACAGCGGGCGCCACTTCCGCGAACGCACGCTCCCGGCGATCGAGCGGGGACTGGAAACCGGCGGGCGCGAGCGGGAGGACTTCGAGGTCGTCGTCGAGGCGATCATGGCGGTCGGCGAGACCGACGAGCAGCTCGAGGCCGCCGGCAAGGGCGTGCGCGGGCTGCTCTCGTTCTACGGGTCCACCCCCTCGTACAAGCCGGTGCTGGACGTCGAAGGTTGGGGCGACCTGCAGCCCGAGCTGAACGCGATGTCCAAGCGCGGCGAGTGGGCTGCGATGCCGGGTCTGATCACCGATCAGATGGTCGACACGATCGCGATGCGCGGACGCCCGGCGCAGGCTGCGGCCGAGCTGGTACGGCGCTTCGGCGGGCATGCCGACCGCGTCTGCCTGTACTTCCCGGGCTATGAGATGAGTGACGAGCGTCTCGCCAGGTTGGTGGACGAGATCCGGCGCGCCGTGGGTTAATGGTCCAAGCGGAACGGTCGTTCCGGTTGTGAATTCTCATCCAGGAGACATCGCCTTCATGGCCCGGGCCGTACGCACGCCGTATCAGGTGACGTTTGCCGTCCTGATCTCCGGAATCATGGCGTACGCGCTCCTGCAGTCGCTCGTCATCCCGGCGCTGCCCACGATCCAGCATTCGCTGCACACCACCCAGACCGCGACCACGTGGCTCGTGACGGCGTATCTGCTCTCCGCCTCGGTGTGCACCCCGATCCTCGGCCGCATCGGAGACGTGTTCGGCAAGGAGCGGATGTTCGTCGTCACGCTCGTCGCGCTCGGAGTCGGAACGGGCCTCGCCGCCATCGCGCACTCGATCGGGCTGCTGATCGTCGCCCGGCTGATCCAGGGCGCGGGCGGCGGCGTGCTGCCGCTCGCCTTCGGCATCATCCGCGACGAGTTCCCGCGCGAGAAAGTGGCGGGAGCCATTGGGCTTTCCGCGGCGATGATCGCTGTCGGCAGCGGGCTCGGGATCACCATCGCCGGCCCGATCGTGGCCCACCTCGGCTACCACTGGCTGTTCATCATCCCGCTCTTCCTGATCGTGCCGGCCGCGATCGCAACGCACCTGCTGGTGCCCCGCTCACTGGTGCAGACGGCCGGGCGGGTCAGCGTGCGCGGTGCCCTGCTGCTGTCGGGCTGGCTCGTCGCGCTGCTGCTGGGCATCAGCCAGGGTTCGGCCTGGGGATGGTTCTCGGTGCGCACCGATGCGCTGTTCATCGCCGCCATCGTGGTCGGCATCGTCTGGGTCCGGGTGGAGTCGCGGTCGGTGGCGCCGCTGATCGACATGCAGATGATGCGACTGCCGGCGGTGTGGACCACGAACCTCACGGCGCTGCTGCTCGGCGTCGCCATGTACTCGGTGATGGCGTTCCAGCCCGAATTCATCCAGACCCCGAAGAGCGCCGGCTACGGCTACGGGCTCAGCATTGTCGGCACGGGCGTGCTGTCGCTGCCGTCCAACGTCACGATGTTCGTCATCGGGCTGCTTTCCGGACGCATCGCCGCGCGCTTCGGATCCAAGCTTCCGGTGATCGCGGGTGCTCTGGTCACCGGTGGAGCGTTCGTGCTGATGGCCTTCGCTCATGGCGCGGCGTGGGAGATGTCCGCCGAGACGGGGCTCATGGGCCTCGGGATCGGCGCTGCGTTCTCGGCGCTGTCGAACCTCGTCGTGGAATCAGTGCCCGATCACCAGACCGGCGTCGCCAGCGGCATGAACGCCAACATCCGCACCATCGGCGGTTCGATCGGCAGCCAGGTGTGCGGCAGCCTGATCGCCGCGACCATCGTCGGGTCGGCGCTGCCGAAGGAATCCGGCTTTGTGACGGCCTTCCTCTTCCTGGCCGTCATCTCCTTGGTGGCCGCGGGCGCCGCCGCGCTGATCCCCAAGCCGACGCGATACGTCGAACAGAGCGTCAGCGCGGGCGAGGAGGCCATCGCCGCCGTCATCTCCGGGGCCGCGCCCGCACCCGGCCGAGCGAGCGTTCCCGCTTGACGCCGGGCCTGCAGTCCGCCGCGCCGGCGCTGCGCCGCGACGCGGCGGCCAACCGCGAGCGCATCCTGGCCGCGGCCGTCGAGGTCTTCTCCGCCTCCGGTGCCGAGGCGGGAATCGACGAGGTCGCGCGCCGGGCCGGTGTCGGCGTGGGGACGGTCTACCGGCGCTTCCCGACCAAGGACGCGTTGCTCGCCGAGATCGTCGCCCAGCTGCTGCGCGACCTGGTCACGGTCGCGCAGGATGCGCTGGAAGCCGCGCCTGACACGGGGCTGGCGGAGTTCCTCACCGGCGCCGGCGAGCTGCAGGCGCGACACGCCGGATGCCTGTGGCAGCTCTGGTCCGGCGGCCACGAGGGCAGCGAGACGCTGCGTGAACTTCGCGCCATCGGCCAGGAGCTTCTCGCGCGGGCGCAGACCAGTGGTGCCGTACGCAGCGAGCTGGTCTACGAGGACATCGGGATGCTGCTCTGGTCGCTGGCCGGCGTGGTCGAGTCAGCTCACGGGGTCGACCCGCAGCTGTGGCGGCGAACGTTGGACATCATGCTGCACGGCATGAAGCCGGCCGCCCAGAAGCTGGCCCATCCCCCGCTGCCGCCGGGTGGCCTGGACGCCGTCGCCCGTCAGGCGACTCTTTCAAAGACGGCCGACATCCCCTGCCCGCCGCCGATGCACATGGTCTCCAGGCCGTAGCGCGAGCCCCGACGATCCATCTCTCGCAGGAGGGTCGCGAGGATGCGGCCGCCGGTCGCTCCGACGGGGTGGCCCAGTGAGATACCGGAGCCGTTGACGTTCATCCGCTCGAAGTCGGACGGCGTGAAGCCCCACTCCCGCGTGACGGCGAGCACTTGCGAGGCGAAGGCCTCGTTCAGCTCGATGAGGTCCATGTCGGACAGCTTCAGGCCGGCGCGGTCGAGGGCCTTGGCGGTCGAGGGCACCGGGCCGATGCCCATGGTTCGCGGCGGGACTCCGGCCACCGCCCAGCTGACCAGGCGGGCCAGCGGGCGCAGCCCATAGCGCTCGGCATTTTCCGGGGTCGTGACGATGCAGACCGCGGCGCCGTCGTTCTGGCCGCTGGAATTGCCTGCAGTCACAGTGGATTCGGGGTCCTTGGCACGGTTCACAGGCTTGAGCTTGGCCAGCAGTTCGAGCGAGGTGTCGGCGCGCGGGTGCTCGTCGGTGTCGACCACCACGTCACCCTTACGCGAGCTGACGGTCACCGGGATAATCTCCTCGGCGAGACGCCCGTCCTGCTGGGCAGCCACGGCGCGCTGGTGTGACGCGAGCGCGAGCGCGTCCTGCTCCTCGCGGCCGATCGCGTATTCACGCCGAAGGTTCTCGGCGGTCTCCATCATGCCGCCGGGCACCGGGTAGTTCTCGCCGCCGGCGGTGACCCGCCCGCGCGCCAGCCGGTCGGCCAGCACCACGCCTTCGCCCTGGGGACCCCAGCGCAGCAGCGCGTAGTACTCGGTCTGCGACATGCTCTCGGCGCCGCCGGCCAGCACCAGGTCGTGAGCGCCGGTCTGGACGCACATGGCGGCAAACGTGATGGCCTGCAGCCCGGAGCCGCACCGCCGGTCGACCTGCAGGCCGCCCACCTCGATCGGCAGTCCCGCATCGAGAGCGGCGACCCGGCCGATCGCCGGCGCCTCTCCGTTGGGGTAGCACTGGCCGAGCATCACATCGTCGACCGCCTCGCCGGGCAGTCCGGTGCGCTCGAGGAGCCCGCGGATGACCGTCGCCGCGAGTGTCGCAGCGGGCACGTCACGGAACACTCCCCCGTAACGACCCACCGGTGTGCGTACCGGCTCGCAGATCACTGCCTCGCGCATGTAAGGCTCCTTCCAGTGCCCCCAGCCTATTGGGGAGATGACAGGAGCAGCGAATGGACGTCTACGAGGCGCTCTACACGACCCGGGCGATGCGTCGGCTCAAGCCCGACCCCATCCCCGAGAGCGTGCAGGCGAAGATCCTGGACGCCGCGATCCGCGCTCCCACGGGTGGCAACGCGCAGAACTGGCGCTTCCTGCTGGTCGATGACAAGCAGCTGATCGGTCAGCTGGCCGAGATCTACCAGCGCTGCATCACCCAGCTGTGGGCGACGTTCTACAAGGAGCGCCTGGGCAAGGCGAACGCCAACCCGGAGCTGCCCGAGAGCATCGCCGACCTGAAGATGCAGCGTTCCGCGCAGCACCTCGCCGACCACTTCGCCGACATCCCGTTGCTGCTGTTCGGCTTCGCCGAAGGCGACGGGACGGGCGGTTCCATCTTCCCGGCGATCTGGAGCGCCCAGCTCGCCGCCCGGGCCGAAGGGGTCGGCACCTCGCTGACCCAGGCGATGGTCTTCGAGCTGCCGGCGGTGCTGAAGCTGCTCGGCGTCCCGGAGAACTCGAACTGGAACATGTCCTGCTGCGTCACCTTCGGGTATCCGACCGGACGCTGGGGCGTCGGCGCCCGGCAGCCGGCCCACCATGTCGCGTTCCGCAACACGTGGGACGGTCCGCTGGGCTTCGAGGTCCCCGAGCCCTTGTGGCCCTGAGGCTTACTGCGAAGCTCCCCACCTCGGGTGGTTGATGAACACCCCGAGGGCTGACGCGGTGACGACGCCGTCCACGACGATCTCGCCGGTCGCGAAATGCTTGCGTCCCTCCGAATGCGTGTACCGCGCACGTACCAGCAGCGGGACGTCGTAGGGGGTCGCGCCCTTGTAACGCAGGTCGAGCCCTGCGGTCATGCCGGACTTGCCGACCGCGGCCGTCGCGAATCCGACGACATGGTCGAGCAGGGTCGCGACCGAGCCTCCGTGCACCCTTCCCGGAGGGCCGACGTGCGAGCGGCGGAACGTGCAGCGCGCCAGCACCTCACCGGTCTCGGGGTGGGGCGTCGCGACGAAGGCGTCCTCGCCGTCCGGGGTGAGCCACATCCCCGGCAGCGCTTGGGGATTCAGCCTTCCGGTGCCGGCCTGCGTCAGGTGCTCGAACGCGTCACCGCCGTGCCCCACGAACCAGACCGGATCGGGACGCTCGGCGACCTTCAGCCGCTCGGTGAGATCAGCGACGAGAGCCGCGACCTCAGCACGCTCGGCAGGGGCGACGCCGGTCATCACCGTCGCCTCGACGAGATCACGTACCGCCTCGACAAGGGTGAACGCCTCCGGCGGCACGGAGTCGGCGGCCTTGCGCTCGAAGGGGGGTGGCGGTGTTGGCGTCTGGCTCACGAAACCTCGTCCGGTACAGAGAAGTGTTGGGTGTAGGGGGCGAAACGCGAGCGCTCGGCAGCGGCGTCGAGTCCGAGCTCGCCGAAGGAGTACTCGTGGCTGCCATGACGGCCACGCGGACGCGCGTCGACGTACTCCTGCATTCTCTCCTGCGCGGCGGCCGAGAAGGGCAGCCGCCAGCTCGCGTAGCACGCCTTCGCCGCCCCGATCGGATCCGCGGCCAGCTCGGCGAATGAGCCGGAGTGCAGGCGCCCCGGCTCGGCCAACCGCGGATCGGGGTTGTCGGCGAGGGCATTGAGCGAGCGGGCATAGAGCTCGGCGTGATAGCGCCCGACGGAAGGCAGGTCGACGTGATCGCTGTGCGCCCAGCGCAAGTGCGCGACCAGGCTGCTGACCGAGCCGAGCACCGCGAGCGGATCGCGATGGGTGACGGCGATGCGGGCGTCGGGGTAGACGTCCAGCAAGGTTTTCAGCGAGTGCAGGTGGACCGGGGATTTGAGCACCCATTGCTGACGCGGGCTGCGGCGCTGCAGCAGCGCGAGCACCAGCCGGTGGTAGTCGTAAGCGGACCTCATGTCGCACTCGGCGAGCCAGCGCGTGTAGCTCGGCACGTTGTAGCGGACGACGAATTCCTCGGACAGGAAGGCGAAAGACATCGCCGAGATGCATTCCTTGGGATTGCGCGCGCCGTACTCGTGGATCGCGTCGAGCCCGGGGTCGGCGTCGGCGAAGCTGCGTAATTCGAGCTCCGCCAGCTCGACGCGCGCCTGCACGTCGGCCACATCCCCGGGTACCGGCGGCGGCACCGGCAGGAGCAGCTCCCAGCCGAGCGGCGCGCGCAGCGCCGGATCGGCAGCAAGCAGGGCGTGCAGGATCGTCGTCCCGGTCCGGGGGGCTCCCGTCACCACCAGCGGCGCCTCGATCGGCTCGTCGACGGCAGCCGGGTCGGCCTGCAGATAGCGCACGAACTGATGGCGCACGCGTAGCAACCTGAGCAGGTGGCGACGGGTGAGCCAGCGCCCGAGGAGCGTGAGATCGGCTTCGGCGTCGAGCGCGTCGAGCAGCACCGTCAGAGGCTCGCGGAAGCCCGGACCGAAGTCGGCGTCTCCCCCGTCATCGATCCCCGCCGACACCCGGGCCTCCGCCAGCAGGCTGTCGATCGTGAGCGGCGCCCGTGCCACCGCCGCCATCTCGGGGATCGCCCCGGCGTTCATCAGCTTGGCCCACGCGGGGCGCTCGGGCGGTGTCCAGCTCACCGACCGACAGTAGCGACCGCGCCGCGAGGGTGCGCCGGGCGCCG
Source organism: Frankiaceae bacterium (assembly GCA_036272075.1). Taxonomy (GTDB): domain Bacteria; phylum Actinomycetota; class Actinomycetes; order Frankiales; family Frankiaceae; genus DATAZK01. The sequence continues at coordinate 22,615 of DATAZK010000045.1, read as the reverse complement.
CTGACGGCCCGTCATATAGCTTGCTGCGCGTGACGAATCAGCCGATCGCGCCCTTCCCTGAGCTGGCGGCCTGGCGCGAGTTCTGCGGCGTGCTCATCGAGCAGGGAGAGCGGCTGCTCGACCCCGGGTTCCCGGCCGGCAACCCCGACCCGTCTGAGGCGATCCGCCATCTCTCGACCCAGGCTGTCTGCTGGCTGAGCCACGCCTTCGCCCGAGAGCGCGATCTCGGCATCCACCGGCTGAACGATCTGCTCACCCCGTGGGGCGGGCCTAACGCCGACAACGTCTACCACTACGCCGCGATCGACGACCAGAGCACCTACCGGCTGCACGGGCGGATGGGCAGTTGCGAGCAGTGGCTGCTGGCGCTGCGGGTCGGCAACCTGCATCAGAAGGAGAACGGCACCCTCGGCGAGGGCAGCGCGAGCGACTTCGGCATCGGCGAGGGCGATGAGGTCGACGTGATCCTGAGCCCGAGTGGCGAGGGCGGCCTGAAGATTCCGCCGGGCACCCGGATGATGTCGCTGCGCGAGTACTACTACGACTGGCGCCCGCTCGAGCCGGCCATGCTGCTGCTCGATCGCCTTGATGGTCCGCCCCCGTCAGGCGGGGTGGTGCGAGCCCTCGAAGCGGCGGGCGAGCAGTTCAAGAGTTCGGTCGAGTACTGGGCCGAGTACATGGTCGACGCTCGCGCCCGGGGCGTCGACAACACCTTCATCCCGCCGCGCAAGGAACCGCGCGGATTGCAGACGATGTCCTACAGCTTCTGCTTCTGGGAGCTGCAGCCCGATGAGGCGCTCGTCGTCACCTTCCCCAAACCCGGTGCCGCCTACTGGAGCACGCAGCTCTACCAGCTCGGCTGGTTCGAGGCGCTCGACATGGGCCGCCAGACCAGCCTGAACCACAAGCAGACCAAGGCCGGTGCCGACGATCTGGTGACCGTCGTGGTCTCGGCCGCCGATCCGGGCGTCGCGAATTGGCTCGACACCGAAGGGCGCCCCGAGGGGCTGCTGACGCTGCGGTGCGCCTGGCTCGATGCCCCCGCTCCCAAGGCGGCGACACGCGTCGTCAAGCTGGCCGAGCTCGATTCCGCTTTAGCGGCAGGCGTTCCGCGGGTCGACGCGAGCGCCCGGGCCACCGAGCTTTCCGCCCGCCGTGAACACCTGCGCTGGAGGTTTCGCACGTGAGCGTGCTGGGTCGCACCCTTCGCGAAGCCGCCGGCCGGTTCGGCGAGCGGGTCGCGCTGGTCCATGCCGGGCGCGAGCTGACGTATGCCGACACCGAGCGGATCACCGACGAACTCGCCGCCGGCCTCGCCGCGAAAGGTGTCAGCCGAGGCGATCTCGTCGCGCTCGCGCTGCCCGGCGGAATGGACTACGTCCTCGCGTTCACAGCGCTCGCCCGGCTCGACGCCGTCACCACCGGGCTGAACCCGCGCTACACCAAGGCCGAGCGGGCGAAGGTGATCGAGCGGGCAGCGCCGGCTCTCGTCCTCACCTCCCCGGACCTGCAGGCCGAACTGCCTGCGGATATTGCGGTTCTGACGCACGACACCGATCCCGAGACCCCCGCGCTGGAGCTGTGGAGCGACCTTCGGGTCCCCGGCGGCTCACCGCCGGCCGGCTCCGACAGCGACGATCTCGACCTCGCCGAGACGGTCGTCTTCACCTCCGGCACGACCGGATTGCCGAAGGGGGCGCTGTTCAACGGCAAGCAGATCGCGGCCATCGTCGCCTTCGACACGGGCGGGTCGTGGGGCACGGGCGGCCCGCAACTCGTCGCCACCGGACTGCCGCACATCGGCTTCATGACCAAGCTCGCCGGCTACTTCCAGCTCGGCGCGACGCTGCACATCCTCGACCGCTGGCGGGCTGCAGATGCCCTGCGGGTGCTGGCAAATGAGCGCGTGCCTTTCATCGGCGGGGTGGCGGCCCAGGTGTCGCTGCTGATGCACCATCCCGACTTCCCCGGCTATGACTGGTCGGCGGTAAAGGGCCTCATCATCGGCGCCGGACCGAGCCCGGCCGCACTCGTCCGCGAGGCGCGGGAGCGTTTCGGGGCGGGCTACTCGGTGCGCTACTCCCTCACCGAATCCGGCGGCGTCGGCACGCTGACCGCGTTCGACGCGCCGGAGTCCGAGACGCTCGGCTCGGTGGGACGGCCCCGCCCGGGTACCGATCTCGAGATCCGCGATCCGGAAACCGACGCTCCCCTCGGCCCTGACGAGATCGGCCGGGTCTGCCTGCGCTCCCCCGCCGTCATGGCCGGCTACTGGCGTGATCCGGAGGCCACAGCGGCGGCGCTCGACCCCGGCGGTTGGCTGCGTACCGGAGACCTCGGATACGTCGGATCCGATGGATTGCTGCGCATCACCGGACGCATCGGGGAGATGTACATCCGCGGCGGCTACAACGTTTTTCCGCTCGAAGTCGAGTCCGTGCTGCTCGAGCATCACGCGGTCGCTTCAGTGGCGATCGCACCGCAGGACAGCACCGTGATGGGCCAGATCGGGGTCGCCGTCGTCGTCGCCGACCACGAGCACGAGGCGCCGGATCTGGAGACGCTCCGCACGTTCGCCGCCGAGAAGCTCGCGGCCTACAAGCTGCCGGAGGCACTGCTCGTGGTCGACGCGCTTCCGCTCACCAGCATGGACAAGCTCGACCGGCGGGCCCTCGCCGAGCTTGCCGCCCAGGCCAAGCCGGCGCGCCAATAGCTCATTCGGCTGACACGCGTGCCACACAGCGACAGACTCCGGCTACATCTCCTGAGGAGGACTCGTGCCGGATTTCCCCCCACTGGGACACGTCGCGCTGACTGTTCGCAGCTGTGACGCCAGCACCCCCTGGTATGAAGCTTTGATCGGTGCTCCCCCCGCGCTGGATGAGGACACCGGCCCGTGGCGTCACGTGGTCTGGGCTCTGCCCGGCGGCACCCTCCTCGGCATCCACGAGCATCCCGGCAAGACTGACGCGAGCGACTCCTTCAGCGAGTACCGGATCGGGCTCGACCACGTCGCGTTCGGCTGCGCCTCGCGCGCGGACCTCGTCGAGTGGGCAGCGCGTCTCGATGCGCTCGGCTACGCCCATGGCGAGATTCAAGACGCCGGCTACGGTTCAGGGCTTTCGTTCCGCGACCCCGACGGCAACGCGCTCGAGTTCTTCGCCCCGCCCGGCAGCTAGGGGCGGGCTGGAGCCTTCAGGGCTCTGACGATCACGTCGGTCATCTCCTTCGCTGACCGCTTGCTGACGGCGGCCTGCATGGCGAGCCCGGAGCCGTGGAACGTTCCGGGATACGCGTGCAGCTCCACCGAAACGCCGGCGGTCATCATCCGGTACGCGTAGTCGATCCCTTCATCGCGCAGCGGGTCGAGGTCCATGGTCTGGACGTACGCGGGCGGCAGGCCCGCGAGATCGGCGGCCCGGTTCGGCGCGGCATACGGGGACGTCTCGCGTCCCTGATAGCCGGCGCCGAGATAGCACTCCCACATGTGTTCGGCACCCGGCCGGTTGAACATCGGGGTGTCGCCGAAGGTCTGCGAGGACCAGCTCGTCAGACGGTCGTCGGTAACCGGAATCCCCAATGCCTGGAAGCAGATTGCCGGGCCACCCCGGTCGCGCGCCATCTGTGCGACGCCTGCCGCAAGTGCGCCGCCCGCGCTGCCGCCCATGACCGCGACCCGAGTCGTATCCACTCCGAGTTCGGCGGCATTCTCCTGGACCCAGAGCAGCGCGGCGTAGCAGTCGTCGATCCCGGCCGGGAAGGGATGCTCGGGAGCCAGCCGATAGTCGACGGCGACGAGAACGGCTCCTGCCTCCGTGGCGATGCGAACGTTCGCCGGGTGGTTCATCTGCGCTGTGCCCATGATGAACGCACCGCCGTGGTAGTCGAGCACGCAAGGGAGCGGACCCGCGGCGGACTTCGGTTGATAGATGATCACCGGCACTTCGGGAGCACCTTCCGGGCCCGGGATCGTGCGGTGGGTGACGGTCAGCGCCTCCTCGCCCGGGACGGGACCGGTACCCGCGCCGAGCATCTCCTCAAGGCGCTGGCGGCCTTCCTCGATGGTGGCGCCTGCCGACGGAGCCGGAAGGAACGGCACGACGCTGGCGATCTCCGGGTCGAGCCAGCGCTCCCCGGGGGTGACCGCCCGTTCCTTGACCCCGTGGGAGACGAGCGTGTTGATGGCGTCATACCGGCTGGCCCGAATCCGCTGCGAAAGCGCGATGCCCGCGGCCAGCCCGTCGAACGCATGGATGGCGCCGGGGACGACATGCAGCTCGGTCGGAACTCCTGCTTGCATGAGCCGCTGCGCGTACTCGATGGCCTCATCGCGCAGCGGGTCGAACTCGGCGGTCGTGATGGCGGCCGGTGCGAGGCCGCTGAGATCGCCCGCGCGGGCAGGAGCCGCGTAGGGAGAGGTGTTGTCGTCGTTGACGGCGTCACCGAGGTAGTGGCGCCACATGTGGACGCTGGCACGACCGTTCCACAGCGGCGTGTCGATCATCTTGCGCATCGACGGGGTGGTCATCCGATCATCGAGCACCGGGTAGAGCAGGACCTGGTAGATCGGCTGCACGCCGCCCTCGTCGCGGGCACGCTGGGCGACGGCCGCGGCGAGCCCGCCACCGGCCGACACACCGGTCAGGATGATCTGCTCGCCGTCGAGATCCAGCCCGCCGCCCCCGCCGGCCAGCCATTGGTAGACGGCGAACGCATCGTTGACGGGCGCGGGATGGGGGTGCTCGGGCGCAAGCCGGTAGTCGACCGAGACGATCGGCAGACCGGTGGCGAGGGCCAGCAATTCGCTGGAGACGTTGTCCTGCTCCGGGCTCCCGATGACGAACGCGCCGCCGTGAATGTGCAGGATCACCGGCCCGTTCGGGGTCGTACCCTCGGGCACGTAGACCCGGACCGCGACGTCGGGATCGCCTTGGGCTCCCGGCACTGCAAGGTCGCGGCGGCTGACGCGGGCGTCAGGAACGGGCGCGAGACCTGCATCGGCCATCCCCTTCGCTATCGCGGCAAGTCGTGCGCGCAACGTCGGCGGATCGGCGAATGCCGAAGCGGGATCGGTGAACTCGGGCGGCAGCAGGGCAATGACGGCTTCGAGCTCGGAGTCCACGGTGCTCCCTGGGGACGAACGCGCCGCGCCCGTCGCGGAGCCAGCCCGACCGTACGCCGCAGCCTCCTGCCGCCTGTCAGCCGCCTGCCGCGGCTGCGACCGGTTGCCGCTCCCGGAGCGTTAGAACGCATGTTCGGTTCCGGGCTACAATCCTTGAGTGCAATTGCTGTGGCAGTCGACGCTCCCGGGCTGGGCCGGGGAGTCCGCGGTCTCCTACCGGCGCCTGGAGCGCGTCCGCCTCGATGCCGATTCGTGGGTTGACTACTGTCCCGGCTGGCTCGCCGAGGCGGACGAATTGATGGCGGATCTCGCTTCCACCGCGAGCTGGACTCAGCGCGAGCGCCCGATGTATGACGCGATGGTCATGGAGCCGCGACTCGTCACGGGGTGGGCGCTGGGCGAGGTCCCGCCGACAGTGGAGGCGCTACGCGCGAGCCTGTCCGCCCAGTACCGGGTCACGTTCGACTCGGTGCACGTGAACCTCTACCGATCCGGCTCTGACAGCGTCGCCTGGCACGGCGACACCGTCCGCAAGGTGCTCCGTGAGCCGCTCGTCGCCATCGTCTCGCTCGGGGAGCGGCGGCGCTTTCGGCTGCGACCGCGAGGGGGTGGTCCTGCAGCAGCGAGCTTTGCGCTGGGCGGCGGGGATTTGCTCGTCATGGGGGGCGCCTGTCAGCACCTGTGGGAGCACTCTGTCCCGAAGACGGCAAGGCACGTGAGCCCCCGCATGTCGGTGACGTTCAGACATTCCGAGTGAGCGCGGGCTACGCAGCCACCTGTTCGGTCGGGGCTGAAGCGCCTCTCGCGTCCGGAGCGTTGCGGGCGACGATGATGACGCCGACGACGACGGCCATCACCGCCACGACAATGACGCCGATCGCGGCCGGACCCGCATCGAGGTGCTCGTGCAGCAGCGTCACGCCGAGCGTCACCGCGACGATCGGCTCGCAGATGGTGATGCACGCGAGCGGGGCCGGCAGCGAGCCGGCCTGGTAGGCGTTCTGGGTCAGCAGGAAGCCGATCACCCCGCAGACGCCGATGGTCGCCAGCGGCCATCCGAAGAAGTGATGCAGGTCGCGGACGATGACGCTGAGCAAAGGAGAGCAGACCGCGAACAGGGTGCCGGCGCTGAGCGCGAGAGCCACCGATCGCGCAACGCCGCTGAACTTGCGACTTGCCAGGACCAGCGCGATGACGATCGGCCCCACGGAGGCCAGGAGCAGCAGCCCGTCCTGACCGGTGACGTGCTCGTTGCCGGTCGTGGGCTGAGCCGCGATCAGAAACGCGGCGAGCCCGGCGCAGCACAGCAGCGCGCCGCCGACTTCGGCCCGCACCACCTTGCGATGGTCGACGGCAGCCGAGAGCGGGATCGCCAGCAATAGGCCGGTCACCAGCAACGGCTGCACGAGCGAGACGGCACCGAGGCTGAGCGCGACAGCCTGGATGATGAAGCCGAACAGATCGCCGAAGGACCCGGCCCACCACAGCGGACGCTTCGCCAGTTCCAGGAAGAGTCGCGGGTTCAGAGTCTTCTCGGTTTGCGTCTCGTGGGCGACGTGATGCTGCGCCACGGACGCGATCGCAAAGCAGAACGCGGAGGCGAGGGCCACGATCGCTGCGAGAAGCACGCGTCCACTGTGCCGCAACAAGCTGCGTCATGGCGTGCAGCGCGCTATCAGGTCGTGTTCAGCCGACCCTTTCGCCGTACGGGCTCCGTGGTAAGTTTTCCGTCGCGCGCCGTTAGCTCAATTGGCAGAGCAGCGGACTCTTAATCCGCGGGTTCGGGGTTCAAGTCCCTGACGGCGCACCACCCGCCGGGTATTTCCGGCTGGAGTCGGGTGTGCAATACCCGACCGGTGTAAGCAGCGTGTGAAATTCTGTGCTTCCGTCACGAAGTGTCCCGCTTGCTGGTTGATTAGAGATCACGTCTCGCGGCTAGGGAGCCCCCGTTGAATCTGCTCGGCCTGCTGTACTTCATCCCGCTGCTGGCCATCGTCGTCTTCGGTGTCCTGCTGGCGGTAGGACGCACTCCGGCCGTTGATGACGGGCGCAGAACTCATCGCCGCACGCTCGGCCTGACCGCCCGGCTTGAACCGGCGTTCGGCCGGATCTCCGGCTGCATCCTCGTGCTGGCCGCCGGCGCAGGGCTGAGCATCGCCCTCATCTGGCCGGTCGGCTACTGGGCGCGCAATTTCGACCACACCGACCACAAGGTCTACAACTGGGTCCTTCCTCGGGCCGACAAGCCCTGGCTGCACTCCGCCATGCGGGTACTGACCGAGATGAGCAACAACCGCCAGACCCAGGTCGTCGCCGCGTTCTTCATGGTGGCGTTGACCATCGTCTGGTTCTTCCACCGCCGAGGGCTCGTCGTGTTGGCGCCCGCCGTGCTGATCCTGAGCGCGTACGAAATCGAGCACCAGCTTCAGCACACGCTCAAGCTGCTCGCCCACCGCACCGGTCCGGTGCCCGCCGGCCTCGGTGCTTTCCCCTCCGGCGGCTGCGCTCGACTGATCTGCATCTACGGCCTGATCATCTATCTGGTGCTGCGGCGCTTCAACAGGACCCGCAGCAAGATCGCCATCCTCGCCTGGACCGGGCTCGCTGCCGCCACCTACACCGAGGCGTACTCGCGGCTGTATCTCGGCAAGCACTGGATCAGCGACATCGTCGGCGGCCTCGCCCTCGGCCTGGTGCTGCTCGCGGTCTTCATCGCGGCCGCCAAGATGCTCGACCGCCCCGACCGTGACACCGCCAACGAGGTTGTCGGTATCAGCGGCACGTCAGCGGCGATCGCTGAAAACCCCGAAAGCACGATCCAGACCGAGGGTGAGACCAGCGCCGCCGCTAACGAATCACCACGTGCTTGACGTCTGCCATGTAACGCCCGGCGGTCGCGACCGCTTCGTCGGAGGTACTGCCACTTTCGCGGGCGTTGAGGTAGGCCGCATACCAGTCCCACCAGTCGTGCGGTGGCGCGACCGCCTCGAAAGCACCGTGATGGTCGGCGGTCTCGTGCAACAACTGCGCGAGCGCCGCGACGTCCATCTGGGTCACCGCCCGGGAAGACGTTCGGTGATCTGCTGCAGCAGGAAGGTGTTGCCGTCGGGATCGCTGAACGAGGCGAAGGTGCCGTAGGACTTGCCGTCCGGGTCGGGGCCGGGGAGGTGGCCCTCGGCGGCGCCGAGACCCTTGCCGTGCCAGACGTCGCTGACCTTCGCGCCCCGGCTGGACAGTTCAGCCCGGGCGGCTTCGATGTCGTCGACAACGAGATACAGGCCGTCGGCGTTGCCGGGCTGCCGAGCCGTCAGCCCATGGCCGAACTGGATCGATGCCGGCGACCCGGGAGGGGTGAGCTGCAAGATCCGGTAGCTCTCGTCGATGGTGAAGTCGGCGTCCAGTCGCCAGCCGAGTCCCACGTAAAAAGCCTTGGCACGGTCGACGTCAGAAACGGGCAGCACCGCGACCTCGAAGCGCAGCGGAACTTTCGCCGCCGGTGGTGCTTGGGTCGAGATGTCACTACCCACCTGGGTATCGCTCATGAAAATCCTCCAAAGGTCGGGTCCAGGCCTCAAGGAAGTCAATAGCGCAACCGCCGCGCGAGCGGTAGCCCTTGGCGAAGGTGAAGATGTGGGGCGCCGCGCGGCGGGAGCGGCATCCGGGACGGCTAGGCCTCTCGGGTGGGAACGCGTAGAGCTTGTCGCTGATTTGTCATTTCCGGCTACGGATTCCCCTTTCTGAGGGATGCTCAAAGCGGCCGATCAACCCCTGCCCCGGCCGGCCCAGACCTTTGTGTAGAAGAGAGCGCTCGGCATGAATCGATCATGTCGCCGTGTCGGCCTTCCGGCCCTCGCGGCAGTGATTGCCCTGGTAGCAGCCTCGTGTACGCCTCCCCCTCCGCCGCCTCCGCCCCCGCCGCCGGCGCCCGTCGTGGCGAATACGGTGCCATTGGCCAATACGCCGAACTTCACTGGTCCGGCTACCGCGGATGGCGTCGCCGGACCGGCGGTTAAAGCAATCGCCCAAGTGGGTGACCGCATGGTTGTCGGCGGTTCCTTTACGGCGGTTAATTCCGTCTCACACAAGTACCTGGCGACGTTCGTGGCGCCGAACGGAGCGGTCGACGCCTTCGCGCCGCAGTTGAACAACGCGGTCGACGTGGTGACGCCGACCGCCGGCGCGACCGGCTACTACGCCGCCGGTCTGTTCACGGCGGTAGGCGGCTTCGGTACCCGGGTCGCGCTGTTCACGACGGCGGGCGCCTTGGTCACCTCTTTCCGGGTGACGGCCAATGGTGAGATCCGTGCGCTGGCCGTCAACGGCGGCCACCTGCTCCTCGGCGGCACCTTCACCACCGTGAACGGCGCAGCGCGCAACGGACTCGCTTCGGTCAGCGCGACCACCGGCGCCCTCGACTCCTACCTGACCGTCTCGCTGACGGGGCACCACAACTTCGGCCGCATCGATGAAGCCGCGGAAGCCGGCGTCGGAGCCGTCTCCATCGCGCTCTCACCGGACCACTCGCGGGCGATCGTCGACGGCAACTTCACGAGCGCGGGAGGGTTCTCCCGTGACCAGATCGTCAACCTCAAGCTGAACGCGACGTCCGCCACCGTCGACCCGAACTGGGCCACAGCCGCGTATACGCGCAACTGTCAGTACAAGGCCTACGACTCCTACGTACGGTCCGTCTCGTGGTCTCCCGACGGCAGCTACTTCGTGGTCGCCGCGACCGGCGGCTACAAGGCCGGCAGCCTCGAAGACTGCGACGCTGCAACGCGTTTCAACGCCTCGTCCACCGGCACCAACGTGCAGCCGGCGTGGATCGACTGGACCGGCACGGACTCGCTGTACTCGGTCGCAGTCACGACCGCCGCGGTCTACGTCGGTGGTCACAACCGGTGGCTGAACAACCCCTACGGCCAGGACAACCCGAAGTCCGGAGCCGTCCCGCGCCCGGGCCTGGCCGCACTCGAACCGCTCAACGGCGAGCCGCTGGCGTGGAACCCGGGACGCAACCCACGCGGTCACGGCGCTGAGATCGTCTACGCCTCCCCCACCGGAATCTGGGTCGGTAGCGACACCAACTACATCGGCAATCATCAGTATCTGCGGGACGAACTCGCCTTCTTCCCCTTCGCCGGGGGCACCCCTGCGGCAGCTGATGCCACGGGCACTCCGACGAAGATCTACGTCGCGGGCCGCACCGGCAGCTCATCCAGCGTGCTGTCGGCGAACAGCTTCAACCCGGCCACGGGCGCTGGACGGGCGATCCCGGCACCGAGCAACGGCGGCATCGACTGGAGCCAGGTCCGCGGGGCTTTCATGTTGAACGGCCGGGTCTGGTACGGCAAGAGCAACGGCACGTTCAACTACCGCACCTACAACGGCACCACTTTCGGGCCGGAAGAGCGCGTCGACCCGTACAACGACCCCTACTGGTCACCGGTCATCAACGGCTCGCCGCCCACCGGCACGACCTACCGCGGTAGCGCCACGAGCTTCTACGCGCAGATCCCCAAGATCACCGCGATGTTCTACGCGAACCGGGCGATCTACTACACGCTGCAGAACGACTCGCGGCTCTACCGCCGGGCGTTCTCGCCGAATACCGCAGCGTCGTCAGTGCCGGGCCAGGTGACCGGGGGGGTCATCAGCCCGATCGCGGTGACCGTGGTCAACACCGGCGGGTACGTGGACTTCAGCGCCGCGGGCGGACTGTGGCTCGCCGGCGGCAAACTCTGGATGGGCTCGTCGCACTCCGGGGCGCTCTATGAGATCCCGTGGAACGGCTTCAACGTCATCGGAAAGGCCACCCAGCCCCCGGCGACCACGAACCCGAACCCCAACGCGCCGGGCAATGTCTGGGCCGGACGGGGCGTCTTCGTCAGCCCCTGACGTCTTCAGTGCTGCGTCGGGTGGTTGACGACCACCACGGGGCAGGGCGCGTTGCGAGCACAAGCTTCGCTGACCGAGCCGAGGGTGAGCCCGGGCCAGGAGGAGTGCCCGCGCCGTCCGACCACCAGCAGCGTGGCATCCTTCGCCGCCTCCAGGAGCACCGTCCTCGGATGCCCTTCGACCACGACGATCTCCACCGGCACATCGGCGGCGTCGGCAAGCGTCTCGCGTACCTCAGCTTCGGCGGCGGCATGAGCCAGAGCCGCCGGCGCGAAGTCCGTGGGCAGCGGCACCGGTGCCCCGATGGCAGTGGGCAACTCCCAAGCGATCACTACGCGCAGGACGGCGCCGCATCGCCGGGCCTGCTCGACCGCCCACCACAGCGCGGCGGACGATCCCCTGGAGCTGTCGACTCCGACGACGATGTGCGATGAAGTACGCGGCAACGTGGACTGGATATCGGTCATTGCTCTCACCACTTTCGACGCCCTTCATGATCCACCAGTACGGCATCGATGCTCAGAGGCGAAGGTCCTTTTACTTTCGAAGAAATCCGTCCGGAATGTCCGATTAGGACCACGAATCGCACGAGCCGAGAAACTGACTCGCGGGGTAGTTACAACGAGTATCGTCCCTTCACACAGCGAACAGTGCGCTGCTGGACACGGGCGAGGGAGTCGCAGAGGATGGGCGGCTACGGCGCATGTGGGCGAAATCAGAGAACTGAAATCGTATTTCTTATGCCGGCACAAGTCCTATGACGAAACCCCTTGAGCGCTTCGCAGGTATGAGCGTGCTCATCGTCGATGACAATCCCAGCAACGTGGCGTTGCTGCAGGCCTTGCTGGACGAGCAAGGGCTCTTTCGGGTCTACACCGAGACCGACCCCCGGCAGGTGCCGCGCCAGCTTGCGCAGAACGATCCCGACCTCGTGCTGCTCGACCTGCACATGCCTCATGTCGACGGCCACGAAGTGCTCACCCAGATCAAGCTCTACGCGGCGGGCAGCTTCCTGCCGGTGCTCGTCCTCACCGCTGACACGACCACTTCGGCTCGGGATCGAGCGCTGGGCCAGGGCGCGCAGGATTTCCTGACGAAGCCACTGGACGCCGGCGAAACGGCGCTGCGGATCGCCAACCTGCTGCGCACCCGGCAGCTGTTCACGACACTGCGCCAGGCCCGCCTGCTCGAGACGCCATCGCCTGACACCGACGACACCGAGCCGCAGACCCGTGAGCGCATCCTCTCCGTTTTGCGCACCCGGGGTGTCACGCCCGTTTACCAACCGGTCGTCGACGTCCACACCTTGGCCCCGGTGGGCTACGAGGGGCTGTCGCGCTTTCCGGGCACCGGTCACGGAGGACCCGACCGGTGGTTCGGTGATGCATTCGGTGTCGGCCTCGGCGTCGAGCTCGAATGGCTCGCCGCGTCGAAAGTGCTGAATTTCCTGGACACCTTGCCCGCCGAAGAGCCTGACGCGTTCCTCGCCGTGAACATGTCGCCTGCCTCGGTACTGCACTTGCTCACCCATCAGCTCTGCGATCCGGCGCTCTACCCGAAGCTCGTCATCGAGCTGACCGAGCACGTCCCCGTTGAGGACTACGCCGCCGTGCATGCCTCTTTGGCGACGATGCGGGAGCGTGGGAGCCGGCTCGCCGCTGACGATCTCGGCTCGGGCTACGCAGGATTTCGACATCTGATCCGCTTGCAGCCCGACATCATCAAGCTCGACATCTCGCTGGTGCGCGGCATCCACCGCAACAACGGGCAGCGTGCGCTGGCGAGCGCGCTGGTGGCCTTCGCCCGCGACGTCGACGCACGCGTCATCGCCGAAGGGGTCGAGGAGCAGGGCGAGCTTGACGCGCTGCGTGACATCGGCGTTCCCTGGGCGCAGGGCTATTACCTCGGCAAGCCGGCGCCGCTGCCGACCAATCCCGCCGCGATCGTCGTCGATCAGGATTGACGGGAGTGAGGACGCTGCTGCTCACCGGACAGCGTCCCCACTCGGCCGCACGCTGGGGGACTCGGTGTTCGTTCCCCCCGAGCTGGCCGTCATGTGCGGCGGATGGTTCGGATGTGAAAGTTTCTTCCCTTCTTAACTCACCTGGGTTAACGTCCTGGTTGTGAGCTCCACGTGAATGGCGCGACAGCCACCCGGCTGATCGAGACCGCCGAGCGGCTCTACGCCGAGCGCGGCGTGCACGGCGTTTCGCTGCGCGAGATCGGGGCTGAGGCCGGCCAGCGCAACACCGGGGCGGTGCGCTATCACTTCGGCACCAAGGAGCAGCTGCTCAACGCGGTCTTCGAGCATCGGATGGTGTCGATCAACGAGCGCCGGCTCGCGATGCTCGAGGAGCTCGACCGCACCGGCCGCGGCCATGACCTTCGCGGGCTCGCCGAGGCGTTCCTGCACCCGCTCGCTGAAATGCTGGGCGAGCCGGGGCGTCCGAGCTGGTATCTGCGTTTCTGCATTCATGCCGCTTACGTGGAAGGCACCGCCCCGCTCGATCTCGAAGGGCAGGAGTGGACCCGCGGGGTCGCCGTCATCTCGGCCCGATACCAGCAATTGCAGGCAGAAGCGGGCGTTCCCGAGCAGCTGCGAGAAGAGCGGTGGACGCTCTTCAGCGGGCACCTGACACATGCCCTCGCCGACCGGGAGCTGGTCGTGCAGCACGCCCCGCGGCGGGTCAGCACCCCGCGTGCCGTCTTCCTGGCCAACATCCTGGACACCGCCGTCGCTCTCGCCGGCGCCCCCGTATCCGAGCAGACAGCCCGCCAGATCGACGACCGGAGAAGCGCATGACCACTGCCACAACCGCCGCGGCACCACGTACCGCCCTTGAGATCCGCCCGCTGGCCGGCCACATCGGCGCCGAGATCCACGGCGTCGACCTACGCGCGCCCCTTGATCCGGAGACGTTGGCCGAGATCCGCTCGACCCTGGTGAAGTGGAAGGTGGTCTTCTTCCGCGATCAGCACCTGACCCAGGATCAGCACATCGCGTTCGGCCGCCAGTTCGGCGAGATCACCCCGGCGCACCCGACACTGCCACCCGCTTTCCCGGACCACCCCGAGATCCTGCTGCTCGACAACCAGGCATTCGGCAAGCGCGAAGCCGAGGACGCCGGCAGCAGGGCCAAGTCGATGGCCCCGAGCATCGAGAGCCGCTGGCACACCGACGTGACCTTCGTGCCGAACCCGCCGATGGGCTCGATCCTGCGCGGTCTTGTGGTGCCGAGCTACGGCGGCGACACGCAGTGGACCAACCTCGTCGTCGCGTACGAGCAGCTCTCGGCGCCGCTGCAGCGGCTGTGCGATGAGCTGCATGCGGTCCACCACAACTTCCTGCCGGTCGCACGGGGCGAGCTCTCCGGGGCACTGAAAAAGCAGTTCCAGTCGCAAGATTTGCGATCGGTGCACCCCGTCGTGCGCGTGCATCCCGAGTCGGGCGAGAAGGCCCTGTTCGTCAACCCGAACTTCACCAGTCACATCGTCGAGCTCTCCCGTGCCGAGGGCGCTCACTTGCTGGCGATGCTGTACGAGCACCTGTCGAACCCGTCCTACACCTGCCGCTTCCGCTGGGAGCCGGGCAGCATCGCCTTCTGGGACAACCGGGCGACCTGTCACCTGGTGCCCACCGACGTGCCGCCAGGCGCGCACCGCTCGATGCAGCGCATCACGATCGCCGGTGATCTCCCCGTGGGTCCCGACGGATCGGTCTCCTACTCGCTGTCGGGAGAGTCGTTCAGCTAGGCGGCTGATCCGGCGGCCGCGGCGGGCGAGCCATGATTTGGGTGGCGCCCGCCGGCGCCGTCGGCACCTGCGCGACCGGGTACCAGGGCGGCGGGATGACCTCCCCGACATCGCTCGGGGGACGCGATCCGGGCTTGCGCCACAGCGGCACGCGCAGGCCGACCAGTCCGTTGAGCGCCCAGCCGGCCACCGCGATGAGGGCGACGGAGCCGGCCATCATCAGCAACTGCTTGTTCGTGGTCAGCAGGCCAAGGCTGACGATGAGCGTGCTGGCTCCCGCCGGTGCATGCGGGCTGCGGATGAGCCGCAGCACGGTGGCAGTGACGGCGACCGAAAGGGCAGCCGCCACCACGCGCCGGCCGTCGAGCCCGTGGGTGACTGCTGACGGGAGCGCACGCAGGCCGAACGCTTCCAGCGCAGCCAAGCCGGTCAAGATGCCGACCCAGTGGCCGACCACCACGTTGCGCACGGTGCACTCGGGAGGCAGCGGGCGCGCGAAGAAGAGCATCGCCGTGGGTCCGAGACTCGGGAACAGCAGAGTCTGCTTGGCCCCGAGGGCAGCCAACCCGGCCACGGCCATCAACGCAAGCGCCCCCACGAAGAGCGTCGCCGCCGAGGGAAACGTTCTGATGCCGGACGACACAGGAGGCCGGACAGGCGCGTCTGGACCGAAAGGTACGACCACGGCCCACACGGTGGCACACTCGGAGCGGAACCGGGCAGAACCGCTAGTCGGCGACGGCCAACCTGCGCGCCAGGGCGCTCAACCGGGCCAGGCGCAAATCGCCGAGTGCTGAGAGCCGGTTACCGAGATGGTTGCTGACGAACGCGACCGCCAGTTCGGTGTCGGGGTCGGCGAACGCGCCGCTCCCGCCCAGGCCGTAGTGCCCGAAGGCGCGGGGTGTGCGGACCCGATCGGCAACGAACGCCTGGTGGTAGCCAAGGCGCCAGTTCGGACGAAACCCCAGCACGTAGTCGCGCTCGCGGGTCTGGATCGTGCTGAGCTCGGCGATGGTCTCCGGCTTCAGGAAGGGGACGCCCTCGACCGTGCCGTCACCGGCGAGCGGTGCGTACATACGCGCCAGCGCCCGGGCGCTGAATACCCCGTTCCAGCCCGGCATGACGGCGCTGTGCACTTCGGGGAGCCGGACCAGAACGTCGAACTTCTCCGGCATCAGAGCCTCGACGAATCCCCGGGTGATCGGGATCGAAGCCAGGCGGGCGGAGACGAATGGCCACGACAGCCGCAGCGGGAGCAGCCGCGGGAAGAAGCCGGCGATGCGGTACTGCTCCTCCTGCGGCACGTGAAACCACAGCTCTTTCACTCCTAGCGGCTCGGCCACCTCGGTGCGCAACAGCTCCGTGAAGGGCTTGCCGGCCGCCCGCGAGGCGAGCTCGGCGACCAGCCAGCCGTAGGTGACCCCGTGGTAGCCGGGGGCGGAAAGCCTTTTCGGATCAGGCGGATTCGCCGCGAGCCGGGCGACGACCTTGTCGTAGTCGAGCAGGCCCACCCCATCCGGCGCGATCCCCTGCACCTTGTGCAGCCCGGCCCGGTGGCTCATCAGCTCGCGGACGGTGATGGCTTCCTTGCCCGCGGCGGCGAACTCGGGCCAGTACGTCGCAACCGCGGCGTCGTAGTCGATCAGGCCCTGCTCGGCGAGGCGGTGCACCAGGGTGCTCGCGACCCCCTTGCCGGTCGAAAACGACAGGGAGACGGTGTCGCGATGCCAGCGCTGCCCGCGGTGGGCATAGCCAGCCCAGATGTCGAGCACCAGCTCGCCATGGTGATAGACCGCGAGAGCGCCGCCGCCGTCGTTCGGATGACGGAAGAGCTTCGAGAACTTCAACGCCAGCGGGGCGAAACGCGGCTCGATGTGCCAGCCGTCCATGCGGCCACAGTAACCAGTCGAGCCAAGTCGGGCGTGACGAAACGCCCGGATTGTTAGCGGCAGAGGTGTTGGGGGAGAGTGAAGGCATGGACTACGTACGACTCGGATCGACCGGCCTCGAGGTTTCCCGGATCTGCCTCGGATGCATGAGCTACGGCGAGCCCGGCCGGGGCAATCACGAATGGACCCTCGACGAGGAGAACAGCCGCCCGCACATCCGCCGCGCGCTGGAGGCCGGCATCAACTTCTTCGACACGGCCAACGCGTACTCCGCCGGCGGCAGTGAGGAGATCGTCGGACGCGCGCTGGCTGATTTCACCAAGCGCGATGAGGTGGTCCTCGCGACCAAAGTGCGCATGCCGATGCGCCAGGGACCCAATGGCAGCGGGCTTTCCCGCAAGGCGATCATGCACGAGATCGACGCGAGCCTCACCCGGCTCGGCACCGATTACGTCGACCTCTACCAGATCCATCGCTGGGACTACCGCACGCCGATCGAGGAGACGCTCGAGGCGCTGCACGACGTCGTCAAAGCCGGAAAGGCGCGCTATATCGGCGCCTCGTCGATGTACGCGTGGCAGTTCAGCAAGGCGCTCTACACAGCAGACCTGCACGGCTGGACGCGCTTCGTCAGCATGCAGAACCACTACAACCTGCTCCACCGCGAGGAGGAGCGCGAGATGCTCCCGCTGTGCGCGGATCAGGGCATCGGCGTCATTCCCTGGAGCCCGCTCGCCCGCGGCAGGCTGACCCGCGACCTGGACTCGACGACGTCACGCAGCGAGACCGACGCTTTCGGACGCACGCTCTACGCCGACGATGACGCGTCGATCATCGAAGCCGTCCGCACGATCGCCGGGGCGCGCGGGATCTCGCGGGCTCAGGTGGCTCTGGCGTGGATGCTCTCCAAGCCCGGGATCACGTCACCAATCATCGGAGCCACCAAGACCCATCATCTCGACGACGCCATCGCCGCGGTCGAAGTGAAGCTCACCGACGACGAGATCGCTGCGCTGGAGAAGCCCTACAGCCCGCGTCCTGTCGTCGGCTTCTAGACCGGCAGCGGACCCACATGCCCCAGCTCGTGCTCGGCCCCTTGCTGCGCTACCTGGATTCGCAATCGGCCACGATCTGGGTGGAGACGGACGCCGCCTGCACCGTGCGCGTGCAGACGGATGACCTCCCTGCCTCGAAGGCCCAAACCTTCAACGTTTGCGGGCATCATTACGCGATCGTGATCATCCGCGGCCTGACGCCGGGGGTCGCGACGGCCTACTCGGTGACACTGGATGGGATGACCGTGTGGCCACTCGAGGCCAGCGCATGGCCGCCCAGCACGCTGCGCCCCTACGCGCCGGGTGCGGCGCTGCGGATCGCGTTCGGCTCCTGCCGCGCCGCCGGCCCGCTGGAGGACATGCAGTGGGGCATCGACGCTCTCCACGCGCTCGCCGAACGGATGCGTAGCAGCCCCCAGGATTCGTGGCCCGATCTGCTGGCTCTGGTGGGCGATCAGGTCTACGCCGACGACAACAACAGCCTTGGCCACGAGGTCACGAACGTCGCCGAATACACCTACCTCTATGCCGAAACGTGGTCGCCGGAGCCGATCCGCTGGCTGCTCTCGACCGTCCCCAGCGCCATGATCTTCGATGACCACGACATCCGCGACGACTGGAACACCTCCGAGCCCTGGCGTCGCGAGATGCAGGCCACGAACTGGTGGCAGGAGCGCATCACCAGCGGGCTCCTGACCTACTGGCTCTACCAGCATCTGGGAAACCTCTCCCCCGCCGACCTCGAGACAGACCCGGTGCTTGCCGGCCTGCAAGCATGCGACGGTGACGGCCAGAAAGTGCTTCGGGCGCACGCGGAACAGGCCGATGCCGCCGCCGATGGCGGGCCGCCGGTGCAGTGGTCCTATCGGCGAGACTTCGGAGCGACGCGGCTCGTCGTGCTCGATTCACGAGCCAACCGGGTGGTCGACGGTCGTCAGCGCCTCATGGTCAGCGATCAGGAGTGGGACTGGTTCCAAGCGCAATGCGCCGGTGATGTCGATCATCTGCTCATCGTCACGTCGCTGCCCCTGATGCTGCCGCCAGCGGTCCATGGGCTGGAGGCATTCGACGAAGCGCTCGCCGAAGGCCGGTGGGGCCGCCGGCTCGCTCGGATCGGGGAAAAAGTGCGCCAGGGCGCGGATCTGGAGCATTGGGCGGCCTTCGAGACGTCGTTGCAACGGATGTTGACCCTTGTCACTGAGGTCGCCGGCGGCAAGCGCGGCGCGCCCCCAGCGACCATCACGTTTCTTTCCGGCGATGTGCATTTCTCCTACCTGGCGCAGGCACATCAGGCGGATTCAGCTGTGCAATCGCGGGTTCTGCAGGCAGTCTGCTCGCCGCTGCGCAATCCCCTCGGCCGCAACATCCGCACGATGGAAAGGATCGCCGCGTCGCGCGTCGGGCTCGCCGTCGGACGCTTCCTGGCCCACCGCGCTCACGCGACAACCCTCGGCTGGGGTTGGGACATCACCCATGGCCCGGTATTCGGCAACACCTTGGGCGAGCTGACCGTGCGCGGACGGTCGCTGGAGATCCGCATGAGCGGTGCCCAGCCCGGACCGGCGCTGGTTCAGTCCTGGGACGCCGAGTTCGAGACCGATTTTGTGGCGTAGCGCAGCATCAGCACGCCCTCGCTTTCGCAGGTGGAGACGAGCTGGAGACCAAGCGCCGGCTGCGGGTCGTTCCAGCCGCTGATCCGCGGGCCCCGGCCGCCGACGAGGACGGGTGAGATGGTGAGGCAAACCTCGTCGACCAGCCCCGCCGAAAGCAGCTGGCCATTCAGCGTCGGGCCACCCTCGCACAGCACGAGACTGACGCCCCGCTCCCCCAATTGCCCCAGTGCAGCAGGGAAATCGACGTCGTCCTCGCCCGCCGGGAGCAGCTCCGCGATCCCGGCAGCCGGACCACGCAGCCCCGGCGGCGTGTTAGCCGGGCAGAGCACCAGCGGCAGGCCCGCCGGCGAGCCCGGATCGCCATACAAGCGACTCGACCAGTCGATACGCATCGAGCGCGTCACCACGGCGATGCGCGGCAGCGGCGGCTGGCCGCGGGAAGCCCGCTGCGCGCGTAGCTCATCGGAAAGCTTGGGCTGGCCGTAGTTCTCCTCACGGGCGGTGGAGGCGCCGACCAGGATGACGTCGGCAATGCTGCGCAGGTAGAAGAAGACTTCCTTGTCGGCGGAGCCGGACAAGCCGCCCGACAGTCCGTCGAGGGCGATCGCGCCGTCGGTGGAACTGACCATGTTGAGAACGACGTGCGGCCGCCCTAGCAGCGAGTGGGTGTCGGCTGCGCGCCCGAGGATGTCGCTGTAGGCAGCCTGCACGGTCGTCTCTGCATTGGCGACCGGGGGGAAGAGCGCTCTCACGTGCTCTGCCTATCACCTGCTGGCTGCCGGTCGCCACCCCCGCTGCGCTAGGAGCTGGTCGCGCGGACCGGCAAATGCTTGATTCCATTGATGAAACTGGACCGCAGCCGCTGGACGTCACCGTCGAGGTGGATCTCGCCGGTGCGCGCCAGCAGCGCCTCGAAGAGCAGCTTGATCTCCAGCCGCGCCAGGTGTGAGCCCAGGCAGAAGTGCGGTCCGCCGCCGCCGAACGAGACGTGAGGGTTCGGCGAGCGGGTGATGTCGAAACGGTGCGGGTCGGCGAAGACCGTCTCGTCGTAGTTGGCCGACGCGTAGGACAGCACGACCGCGTCACCCTTTGGGATCTTCACCCCGTGCAGTTCGACGTCGCGCGTAGCGGTACGCCGGAAGTTCGACACCGGCGTGGCCCAGCGCAGGATCTCATCGACGGTCGCGTCGGAGACCTCCGGGCCGGCCTCGCGGAGCCGCTGCATTTGCTCGGGGTTGTTCATCAGCGCCAGCAGGCCGTGCGACATGGCGTTGCGGGTCGTCTCACTGCCCGCGACAGCGAGGGTGAGGATGAACAGGTCGAACTCGTGGTCGTCGAGCTTGTCGTCGTCACCGTCGACGGCGGAGATGAGCTTGGTGAGAATGTCGTCCTTGGGTTCCTGACGGCGTTCGGCCGCGAGTTCCTGGGCGTACTGATACAGCTCGAAAGCCGCGCCGACGCGGGCTTCCTGGCCCCGGTCGTATTCCGGGTCGGTGCCGCCGACGAGCCGGTTGGCCCACTCGAAAACCTTGTGCCGGTCCTCGTACGGGATGCCGAGCAGCTCGGTGATGGCGACCAGCGGGAGCTCGGCGGCGACGTCGACCACGAAGTCGAACCGTCCCCTCGGGATCGCACGGTCGAAGATCTCGGCGGTGACGTCGCGCAGGTGCTCCTCGTAGGAGGAGATGACCCGCGGCATGAATCCCCGGTTCACCAGCTTGCGCAGCCGGGTGTGATTGGGCGGATCGGTGTCGATGATGGTCCGGAAGCTGTGCGAGACATCTGCCGGCGGATCGTTGAGCAGGCTTCCCGGCAGCGCCGAGGAGTAGGTCTCCCAGTCGCGGTTGGCCGCCTGCACATCGGCGTGCCGGGTGAGCACCCAGAAGTGATCGGGCATGTCGATCTCGGTACCGCGGTGCAGGAACACCGGGGCCTCGTGCCGCATCAGCGCGAGCTGGTCGTGCGGCACGTCCTTCACCCAGACCTCGTGGCTGAAGACGTCGATCTGATCCAGGCTGCCGGCAAAGGTGACGGTCATGAGTTCACTCCGCTCCCAGGGCGTTCAAACGTTCGACGGCGTCGGCATATTCGCTCACCAGATCACCGATCAGCTCGCGGCTGCTGCGCACCTTGTTCATCGACCCGACGATCTGACCGACCGGGTTGAACATGACGTCGCGAGACTGGTCCGGGTAGCGCGAGCCCCGCGCCACGCACTCGCCACTCACCATGTATTGCAAGGGCATTCCGAGCGGCTTCGGGTTCTCCGGCGCCTCCCATGCCTCGGTCCAGGCGCTCTTGAGCATGCGCGCGGGCTTGCCGGTGAAGGACCGCGAGCGGACGGTGTCGTTGCTCTTGGCCGCCAGCAGCTGGTCCTTCTGCGCCGGGGAGGAACTGGCCTCCGCGACCGTCAGCCAGATCGATCCGGTCCAGACGCCTTCGGCGCCCATCGCGAGTGCTGACGCGACCTGGCGCCCCCCGCCGATGCCACCCGCAGCGAGCACCGGGATCGGGGCGACGGCGTCGATGACCTCGGGCCACAGCACGACACTGCCGATCTCACCGGTGTGCCCGCCGGCCTCGCTGCCCTGGGCGATGATGATGTCGATCCCGGCGTCAGCGTGCTTAAGCGCCTGGCGAGCCGAACCGCACAGCGCCGCCACGAGTCGCCCGCTGTCATGCACCTGCTGGACGACGTCCTCGGGAGGCGTGCCGAGAGCGTTGGCGATCAGGCGCACCTTCTCGTGCTTGAGCGCGCACTCGACCTGCGGAGCGGCCGTAGCAGCCGTCCAGCCGAGCAGCTGGCCCGTGGCCGTCTCGCCTTCCGGAAGCTCCGGAACCCCATGATCTGCAAGGAGTTTCTTGGCGAAGTCGATGTGGCCCTGCGGCACCATCTCGCGCAGCGACTGCGTGAGTTTGTCGGTGTCCATCTCGCCGATGCCCTCGTACTTGCCGGGGATCACGATGTCGACGCCGTAGGGGTGATCGCCGACGTGGTCGTCGATCCAGTCGAGCTCGATGGCGAGCTGCTCGGCACTGAAACCGACGGCGCCCAGCACGCCGAAGCCGCCCGCCCGGCTGACGGCCGCGACCACGTCACGGCAGTGGGTGAAAGCAAAGATGGGGAATTCGATCCCCAGTTGGTCACACAGCTTTGTGCGCATGAAGGTTCCTCTCCGAAGAATGCGGGTTCACAGCAGTTGATGTCACAGCAGTTCGGCGCGCTCGAGCGCCGCGTCATAGAGGGCATTGAGCCCGGCCAGAGCCGTCTCGTCGCTGACCGCG
>DATAZK010000044.1:0-11358 GCA_036272075.1 Frankiaceae bacterium | reverse complement strand
GCAGCCACAGCCTTCTTGGCGGGAGCGACCTTCTTGGCAGCCACAGCCTTCTTGGCGGGAGCAGCCTTCTTGGCAGCCACAGCCTTCTTGGCGGGAGCGACCTTCTTGGCAGCCACAGCCTTCTTGGCGGGAGCAGCCTTCTTGGCAGCCACAGCCTTCTTGGCGGGAGCAGCCTTCTTCGCCGGGGCCGCCTTCTTGACAGCCTTGGGGGCGATAGCGGCAGCGGCGGCCTTGACCGTCTTGCGCGCGCTCGTGCGAGCGGAATCGGCGGCCTTCACCGCACCCGATACCCGTCCGCGGGCCCCTGAACCGATGCCCTTGAATTCAGCGCCGGGACGAAACTTCGGCACCGCGGAAGCCTTCACCTGAACGGGCTCGCCCGTTGCAGGATTGCGGCCAATCCTGGCAGCTCGCTCCACGCGCTCGAACACGCCGAAGCCAGAGATCGCCACTTTTTCACCGCGGCTCACAGCTTCTTGAATCGTCTCGATGACGGTTTCGACGGCATGGGTCGCCGCCGCTCTTCCACCATCCAGCGATTCGGATACCCGGCCGACCAGATCGGACTTGTTCACAGCACCTCCACGTCAGTGATCAACGTAACGGTAGGGCCGAAGTCCTTTATTCGCAACAGTAACCGCAGTTTTGGCGTGTCCCGGACCCTGGGAAGGCCCCCGAAAAGCCCTTGTTCAGGCCTCGAAAACCCCGTCTCCGGTGGGCTTTTCGGGGGCTGATCGGGCCAGATTCCCGGCCACCCTGAGTTCTTCGGTGTGCATGACGGGCGCGACTACCGGACGAGGAATGTGATCCCGATTTATCGCCGAATCATCAACAATTGCAGGCACTTTCAAGTGACACGTTGGCGGAGGCCACACCTTCGCGTGGCACAAGAAGCCCGGATCGCAAGGGATTTGCCGCCCTTCAGAGCGTCGCCGGCAGCCACGTCGGTCGGCGCGCCTCGAAGGAGGAGATGTCAGTCTCTGACTGAAGGGTGAGTGCGATGTCGTCCAAACCGTTCAAAAGACGGTGCCGAACGCCGCTGTCGACGTGAAAAGACTCAGTGATCCCGGCTCCGCGGACCTCGCAGCGCTCCAGATCCACGGTGATTTCGGTCGTCGGATCGGACTCGACAGCGTCCATCAGACGCCCGACGACGGCCTCCGGCAGCTGTACCGGGAGGAAGCCGTTCTTGTACGAATTGCCGCGGAAGATGTCGGCGAAGCGAGCCGAAAGCACTGCAGCGAAGCCGTAGTCGGTGAGCGCCCAGACGGCGTGCTCGCGGGAGGAGCCGGTGCCGAAGTTCTCCCCGGCGAGCAGCACCGTGGCGCCCGCGTAGCGCGCATCGTTGAGCACGAAGGCCGGATCCTTGCGCCAGGCACTGAAGAGTCCGGCGCCGAAGCCGGTTCGCTCGACGCGCTTGAGCCACACCGCCGGGATGATCTGGTCGGTGTCGACGTCGCTTCGCCGAAGTGGCAGCGCGGTACCGGTGTGAACGGTGAAGGGGTTCACGTCAGAGCTCCTCAGGGGTCGCGAAGTGGCCGGCAACGGCCGTGGCAGCAGCAACGGCAGGGGAAACGAGGTGAGTGCGTCCACCCGCGCCCTGGCGGCCTTCGAAGTTGCGGTTGGACGTGCTCGCGCAGCGCTCCTGCGGAGCCAGGGTGTCCGGATTCATGCCGAGGCACATGGAACATCCGGCGCTGCGCCAGTCGGCCCCCGCGGCCCGGAACACCTCGTCCAGACCTTCCTTTTCGGCCTGCGCCTTCACCAGCATCGAGCCGGGCACGATGAGCACTCGTACCCCCTCCTTGACCTGGCGACCGCGCAAAACAGCTGCTGCAGCGCGCAGATCCTCGATACGGCCGTTGGTGCAGGACCCGACGAAGACCGTGTCGACCGTGATGTCACGGATCGGCGTACCCGCGGTGAGGCCCATGTAGGTGAGGGCTCGCTCGGCCGCTCCGCGCTGCCCCGGGTCGCTGTAACTCGCGGGATCGGGCACCGAAGCGTCGATCGTCACGCCCTGCGCGGGATTGGTGCCCCATGTGACGAACGGACGCAGCGTCGACGCATCAAGGGTGACCTCACGGTCGAATACCGCGTCTGCGTCACTGTGGAGCTCGCTCCAGGCCAGCAACGCCTCGTCCCACAGAGCGTCCTTCGGGGCGTGCGGGCGGCCCTTGAGATAGGCGTAGGTCGTCTCATCCGGCGCGATGAGACCGGCGCGGGCGCCCGCCTCGATGCTCATGTTGCAGACCGTCATCCGGCCTTCCATCGACAACCCGCGGATGGCGCTGCCGCGATACTCGATGATGTGGCCCTGGCCACCGCCGGTGCCGATCTCGGCAATGACCGCAAGGACCATGTCCTTCGCAGTGACCCCGGCCGGCAGATCACCCTCGATGTTGACCGCCATCATCTTCGGCCGCCCGTTCGGCAACGTCTGCGTGGCGAGCACGTGCTCGACCTCGCTGGTGCCGATGCCGAACGCGATCGACCCGAATGCACCATGTGTGGAGGTGTGCGAATCGCCGCAGACGACAGTCATTCCGGGCTGGGTGAGGCCGAGCTGCGGTCCGACGACGTGAACGATGCCCTGGCCCGGGTCGTTCATCGGGTGCAGCCGGATCCCGAATTCGGCGCAGTTCTTGCGAAGCGTCTCCACCTGCGTGCGACTGACCGGATCGGCGATAGGCAGGAGCGTGTCGCTGGTGGGGACGTTGTGGTCCTCGGTCGCGATCGTCAGGTCAGGACGACGCACCGGGCGGCCGGAAAGCCGCAGCCCGTCGAAGGCCTGTGGTGAGGTGACCTCATGCACGAGGTGAAGGTCGATGTAGAGCAGGTCGGTTTCGCCTGCCCCGTCACCTTTCTTGACGATGTGCGAATCCCACACCTTGTCTGCGAGTGTTCGAACCACTTCTCACTCCCTGAGACGGTAGTTTCACGACGTGGAACACGATAGCGGAGTTGGCGTACTCGATAAAGCGATTCGCGTGCTGGATGCGCTCGAGGAGGGTCCGGCGGCCCTTGCGGAACTGACCCGGCGCACCGGACTGCCCCGGGCGACGGCCCACCGCCTGGCCGTGGCGCTGGAAGTTCATCGCCTCGTGGCCCGCGATGGCGACGGGCGCTTCCTGCTCGGTCCCCGGGTGGCCGTCAGCAATCCACTGGCCTCCGCCGCCGGTCCGATCCTGGAGTCGCTGCGCGACGAAACCGGCGAAAGCGCCGCCCTTTACGTGCGCACGGGACCACTCGCCCGGCGCTGTATCGCCGCGGCCGACCGGGCGAGCGGGCTGCGTGACACCGTTCCGGTCGGGGCCGTCCTGCCGATGACCGCCGGGTCGGCTGCGCATGTCTTCGTTGCCGAGAGCGGCGAGCATCTGCCGGCGGGTGCGACCTTCGACGCGCGCGAGTTGGCCGCCGTCAGGCGGCACGGCTATGCCGCCAGCGTCGCCGAACGCGAGCCAGGCCTGGCGTCCGTCAGCGCTCCGGTACGCGATCAGCAGGGGGTCGTCATCGCCGCCATCTCGGTGTCAGGACCCGTCGAACGCCTGACACGCAACCCCGGCCGCCGCTTCGGGGAGGCCGTGGTGGCCGCCGCCCACCGGCTGGAAAACGCGCTGCACGCCTAGCCCGCGTGAGCAGACCCGACCTAAAGATCACCCGCGATACGTTGTCGCCTCCTTTCAGTCCCCCAGAACCGGAGCGACCATGCGCGGCTATCCCCTACTCGATGCGTTCCTGACGATCTTCTGGCTGTTCATCTGGATCATGTGGATCTTTCTGCTGATCCGCATCATCGGCGATGTCTTCCGCAGCCACGACCTGAGCGGCGCCGGCAAGGCCGGCTGGACCCTCGTCCTCATTTTCTTCCCGCTGATCGGCGTGCTGGCGTACCTGTTCGTGCGCGGAAACGGGCTGCACGAGCGGGAGAACCGCCAGGCGCAGGCCAGCGAGGAAGCAATGCGTCAGTACCTGAACCGGATCGGCGCACCGGGTGCCAGCACCTCGGACGAGCTCACCCGCCTGGCAGATCTGCGCGACCGCGGGGTCCTGACCGACGCAGAGTTCCAGACCTTGAAGGCCAAGGTCCTCGCGTGATCCGCCGTTAGGCCGAACGAGGGACGCCGCGCCGAACGCGTCTCACCGCCACGGTGAGACGCGTACAACAATCGGGCGGGGACAGCGCGCCACGACCTGGTGAGCGCGCCTCCCCGTCCATAAGACACAAGCCGCCCAGGACCAGTGGCCCGAATATTTTCAAGAACAGGGCTCAAGTATTCGGCCGAACCTGCCGAGCAGCCTCGTCATGGAGCGACTTGCGGTGGGCAGCACGGAGGCGCGCTGTGACCCGGGCGGCATCATGTCCACCGGCGAGATTCATGCCGTGAGGCCGGACTACAGCACGCTGTGCGGGGCGTCGGCGGTTTTCGTCTTCCTGGAGCGGGAGTTTCATGCGAGCCAGGCCGAGGCCGCGTGCCCGAGTTGCACGCAACTGGCAGCCGTGGCGGCGGGAGCATTGTCCGCCGCGTAAGACCGACATCACATTTCGGACAACTAGCCCATTGAGCCGAATCATCATCGTTTCATCCGTGCCGATTCAGTAGGCATGCGCGGATTGATCGTCGGGAGCGCCGAGGCGAATGCCGGCCCCCGAGGCATCGTGCTCTCGGCGGGGCTTCACGCCGTACGAACCACCGACTACCGCGCCATGTGCGGCGCCCCGGTCGTCTTCATGTTTCTGGACTCAACCTTCACCGGCGACGAGCAGGGGGCGGTCTGCGCCTCGTGCCGCACCCTCGCGATGGGAGCCTGACCCGGCGCTCACTCCCCGGTGACGCCGTCGATGCGCTCGCGCAGGAGATCGGCATGACCGTTGTGCCGGGCGTACTCCTCGATCATGTGCAGATACACCCAGCGCACGCTGAGATCGACCTGGCGGTAGTCGTGAAAGAAGGTCTCTTCCAGCGAGCGACCTTTGACGACCTCGCGGGCGGCCTCGACCTCACGGTGGTAGGCGGCGAGATCGGCCTCGGCATCGGCGGTGTCGACGTCGTCGAGATCGCCGTCGGGGTTCGACTCGAGGTCGCCGTACAGGAAGTCGATCTGGCGGCCGCCGATGCGCCGCTGAAACCACGATCGCTCCACGTCCGCCAGGTGGCGAATGAGGCCGAGCAGCGAAAGGTTCGACGGCTCCGCGGCGCGCGTGCGTAGCTGCTGGGCGGTCAGCCCCGCGCATTTCGTGAGCAACGTCGCCCTGTGGAACTCGAGCCATCCCTCGAGCATCTGACGCTCATCGGCGACGTTAGGGGGCTCGCTTCGATCGGCGTCCGGTGCAGTCCACTCCATCGGCGCAGCATGCGTTCTGGTGCGTTGCTTGTCACGGAGATTGGAGCCGGAAGGTGGGAGCCGGAAGTGGGAGCCGGAAATGAGAGTAGAACCGACCGGACTCGATCATCGACACGCACCTCAAAGCGTTCTTCGGCGAGCTGCGCATGAACGCGATCAAGCCCATCCACATCCAGCAGTGGCAGACCGGGCGGCTGCACGCCGGCGTGAAGCCAGCCCGCCGGCGCAAGGCCCACACGCTGCCGCATTCGATCTTTGAGCAGTCCGTTCGCCTGCAGATTCGATACGACAACCCGGCGGCTCACCAGCAGGGATCGCTGCCCAAGGTGACCGAAAAGGGCATCGTCACGATCCCCGAGGACCGAGTCACCGCCCTGTTGGCAGCACTGGACGAGACAGATCGGCTCATCGTTCAGCTGTTACTCGATGAGACCGGTATGCGCTGGTCTGAGCTTGCAGGACTTCGTGTCAGCCGAGTCGACCTTGCGAGACAGCTCATCAGAATTCATGAGACGTGCGTCGAGATAACCACCGCGGGCCGGCAGAGGTGGAACTTCGGAAGCCCGAAAGACCACGAGGTCAGAGCTATAGGTGTCTCTGCAGCAGCGGCGAAGGCGCTGGGCGAGCACATCGAGCGTGACGATCAGAACGGCCGTCACATCGAGCACGCCAAGGTCGGTGGTCGCCTCTTCTATACAGAGGCTGCTTTGCGACGCGTTCCTGGCTGCTCAGGTCGTCAGCCCGTCGGCAAAGAAGAGGTCGGCCTGAATCGCTGCCTCCCGGTACCGCGAGATCACGTGATCCGCCGCCAGTCGGGTCGGACCGTCAGTACGTGGCAATGCCCGCGTCAGTCAGAGGACCCACGCAAGCGGTCGGAACCGTTATTGGCGCCGGGACCATACGCGATGCGGGAACAGCCGTAGCCGGCCACCGAGCACGGGGTCCGGCACGACTTGATCTTGGCGTCGCTCATCGTCACGACTTCTCAGATCTCTCCGAATGCCCCTAGGAGGCTCACTCCGCCGGGTACAGCGCGCAGGATGTCGTCCGGAGTAGCAGGCCGCCCAAGAAAGTAGCCCTGGCCAAGATCACAGCCGATGTCGGCGACAGCGGTGAGCTGCCCGAAAGTCTCAATGCCTTCGGCGACGATCTGCAGTTCGAGGGAGCCTGCCAGGCTCACAATTGTTCGGGCGATAGCGGCACTGGCTTGTGCCTCGTGAGGCTCGCCATCAAGTTGGGCGACAAAGGATCGGTCGATCTTGAGCGTGTGGACCGGAAATTGCTGGAGGTAGGCCAAGGACGAGTATCCAGTCCCGAAATCGTCGATGGCAAGTGTCAGTCCCAGGGTTTTGAGGCCGCTGAGAGTGCCCACGGTCGTGGCTGCGTCCCGCATCAACGCACCCTCAGTTATTTCCAGTGTCAGCAGCTCGGGGTCGAGCGCGCTTGCTTCGAGGACTGTCGCGATGGTGTTGCAGATGCCGGGGTCGGCGAGGCTCTGACCGGAAAGGTTGACCCAGAGGCCGAGCGGCTGACCTAGCCGCCGACCCCATTCTGCAGTAGCGCCACATGCGTGTCGCAGCATCCAGGCGTCGAAGTCCACCATGGTGCCGATGTCGGCGGCGATGCTGAGGAAAGCGGCCGGTGGGAGCAAGCCGCGTTCTGGGTGTTGCCATCGCATCAGCGCTTCCACCGCGACGATGCGGCCGCTTCTTAGATCCACCAGTGGTTGGTAGCAGGCAAAAAGCTCCTCCCGGTCTACGGCGTGCCTTAGCTGGTTGCTCAGTACTAGGCGGTCGTTCATGACCTCGCGGGCTTCTTCGTCGAGCAGCGCATACCGCCCGCGTCCGCGCTGTTTCGCCTGATACATCGCTGCATCGGCATCGCGCATCAGTTCGGCGGCCGGTCGTTGATCGGTTTCGGTGACGACTAGGCCGATGCTGGCCGAGAGGAACACTTCGTGTCCTCGAAGATCCAGGGAGACGTTCAGCGCTGTGGAGACTCGCTCTGCGATGGATTCGGCTGCGGCGAGCCCGTCCAGATCGGTGCATAGGACGACGAATTCGTCGCCGCCGATGCGGGCGACCATGTCCTCAGGGCGGACAGCACCCGTTAGCAGCCCAGCCGCCTGGACAATGAGTTCGTCACCAGCGTCATGACCGAGCGTGTCGTTGATGGTTTTGAACCGGTCCAGGTCCAGGAACAGCAACGCCACTGCGCCGGGATGCCGGGGAAGTCGGACTAGGGCCAGATGCAGGCGTTCCATAAGCAGCGTCCGGTTGCCAAGGCCGGTCAGCGCGTCGTGAGTGGCCTGATGCGCCAGCTGAGCCTCAAGCGCTTTGCGCTCGCCGATATCGCGAACAAGCACGGTCAAAAGGTTGGCTTCGAGACCAACATCGCTCACGGTCACTTCCATCGGAAATTTACTCGTATCCCGACGAAGTCCGATCATTTCCAAACTTCCACCAGCGGAGACAGAACTTCTGTCCAACGGGTTGCCTGACAAATACCCTTGGTATCCACTGCGGTACGGCTCTGGCATCAACAAGCTCGCGTTCTGTCCGATCAGATCGTGTCGGGAATAGCCGAACAAGCGCTCCGCTGCGGGGTTCATCGACTTGATAAAACCCGCGCGATCGATGGTGATGATGGCGTCCGCCGCCGTCTCCAAGACTGCCCTAGCGCGTTGTTCGCTGATTCGCAACGCCTCCAGCACAGCGCGTTCACGCTCAGCTACACGAACCCGCTCTATTGCCAGTGCGACTCGGTCGGCCACCAGCTGCAACAGCAGGATGTCCGACTCGTCAAACACTGCCGTGTGCCGACTCGTCACATACAGAACGCCAATGAGGACGCCGGCCGCATTCAACGGCACTGCCACCATTGAGCGGGATTGGGTGGCTCGGTGTGCAGCGACGTACGGATCAGCTGCGGCAATCTCCGGGATCAACGCCGGGCTACGGGTCGAGGCAACTCGACCAGTGATCCCCGCCCCGACCGGGATGAGCACATCGCTACTCAGTTCGTCATCGCCGACGCTAGCGCGCGGGACGAGCAAGGCCCCTTCGGCGTCTAGCAGCAGAATCGTCGAACCTGACGCGCGCAGACCCACCCTCACTCGTTCAAGTACCTCGCGAAGTGTTTCGTCGGGATCCAGCGCGAGCAGACCGACTTCAGTGACGTGCTGAATGACTGCCAACGGGTCGGCGGGACCCCGCTTCACGCCATGCTCAGTCATTGCCCGGCCGATGCGCACAGAAGTAAAGGCGGCGACCGAAACTGCAAGGCACAGGCCAATGGCTGGTCTGGAGCAGGTTCCGCTTACCGAGTGAACCTTCCGGCAGGCGTCTTGAGACGCCGCAGGCGAAGCGCGACGACATTAGCCCCCGTCCGTTCTCGTCGACCTTTCCGAGCAGCGAAACGACGAGGGAAGCCTCTATGCTGGTTGGAGACAGCCCCATCGCGCCCGTGGTCTCCAGCGAGGGCCGGACCGGAGCCTGGAACGTCCAGGCTACGTGCGCATTCCGTGAATTTGCAAGCATGCGCAGCGCGATTCTCTTCGGGGCCGAGGGAATCACTTCCCAAGCCCGCTAGACAATCTCGAAAATGACACTGCGCCTTTCGTTCGACTGGGTCACTTCATGTGTCAGGGGCGCGGGGTGTCAGCCTTCTTCGACCAGCAGCAGCCTCACGTTTCAGCGGGTGTCGCCGCGCCCGCGCCTCGTCGAACTGCGCAAAGAGAGCCTTCTCGCCGGCACCAGTGGCAACAATCCCAGGTAGTTGCAGGCAGCCAACTGCTGGCTGGACTCCGACGCCAGAGCGAGTGACCATTCCGGCATGGACGACGCCGTCTATGTAGTGATCCAGGCCCAGCGCGTGCACGGTGAATTTGTTCGCGCAGTTTGCGCGACGCGTGCACGAGCAGAAGAATTCGTAGCTGATCAAACACGAGAAGGGGTGCGGTTGAAGATCGTTAAAGAGCTCCTGATTCGCTGACCCGAGGGTCGCTGAGTGACAACTCGACGGTCCCACAGTGACAACCCTCCGAGGCTCTGACCTGCCCAGACAGAAGTTTCTCCCTGGTCTTAGGTATGGAGTCGACGAAGGCCGTACCAGTCGACGACCAAGACATGCACATGGCAGCCGCCTTCAGGGGCAGCAACAGACCGGACAGTAGGCCGAGATCCTTCAAGGTCTCGGCTCCTTTTTCATGTCTGAACACCAACCGCCACGAAGGCCCCAAAGCCGTAGTGGGTGGAGTCGTTTCTCGGCTCAGCTCCTAGCGGGGGCTGACCGACCGCGCGCCGCTTCAAGCGGTTGCGCACGTGTTAGAGAAAGCAGAACCGAATGTCGGCAGTCAGCAGGTGCCGTTTGCCCTGCTGCACTCGGTGGGCGGGACTGTCGGCGAATGCGGCCGAGCAGAAAGCCGTAGATAAGTCGACGCTCTAGAATCGACCGTATGGCGCCTAAAATACCGGGGAATCGACCTACTCCTGACCCTCATCGGGCCACAGCGTTCAAAGTAGATCCGTTACGAGGGTCCTCCATTTATCGGATTACTGTGAGCGAGCCGAGTTCGGTGCTTAATGCCAGAATAGCGTATCCGCCTCAATGCCAAGCCAATGGAGAGCCCCGCACACCATAATTCAGAGACTAGAACCATGTTCTAATTGTTAGCTTCGCCAACGACGGTGCTTGACATAGCGATGACCCTCTGACCTGCACAAACAGGTTCGCAGGCTGCCCTCACTGACTTGTCAACGGCTCTAGTACGTACTCATTCACCGCAATACGCGGGCAAGAAGGGCCCGAATGACCTTCCCCTCGGATCGGCTAGAGTCCTACGTGCTCGTCGAGGTCGGACCCCAAGTCACAGCGCAAACCCGGCCGTTTCACAACGTCCCAACAATCGGACAACGTCAAAGTCGATTCTCTGCCGGCCACGGCCGATACGCCCTCTGTGTCCGAATCCCGGGGACTTTCGGCGACTGAGCGATACGCCCGCGCGTGCAAGGAATGCGCGGCTGCTGCTGAGATTCTTGCGGCCCAGCATCGACGCCGAGCGTTGAAGGCAGACCTGAGCAGACCGGTGCTCGACCCCGAGTACGAGGCTGCGCTGGACCAACTCGACGTCGCCGAAGCGGAACTTCGTCATGCCTACGAGCTTCGATGTGCCGGTGGCAAGGAACTGCAGCGCTCCTGAGGCACATGTTGCGGCGCCCCGCTGGCGGGAGCCCTCAGCTTGAACGTGCCGGGACGTCAATCACCCACGGTTTGCGCTCGCTTCGCTTCAGGCGTTGAAGCGTCTGCGCCGTTGTCCGGTCGATGGCTTGAACGACGTGCTGACGTTCTGGCTCAGCCAGCCCGTCAAGCAGTAGTAGCTCCAGGTCGCGTCGATGTTCCATCAAAACCTCGCTGGTAGCGGGAGCGGCCGGTCGGGTCGCCCCGTGTTGGTGACTGGCTCCTTCTCAGCCGACAACGCAACTACGAGATACCGATGTTTCTGGGGATAGGTGAATACCACCCTGTCGGCATGTTCACACCCGGAGACGTCAAAGCTGCGATGGAAAGCGGGCCCCTGCGTGCGCCGAGCGGTCATTCCTCGTCGATTGCTGATGCGTCAGGCTGGGGCTGGGAACACATCCCACCGGAAAACGCGTGTGGTTCGAATTGCAGGACACGAGCGCCACGCTCGCCAAGTGACACCCGGCCACCGTCTGGTGGGAAGACGAAGTCGTGCCCAGGAGGCGTTCAAGCATCGTGGTGACGAGCGCGCCAGTGCGTCGGGAGCGACGTAGAGGAGTCGCATGCGCCCCGAGTAGGCGAGGATTGAATCCAGCCCTGCTGGGCACCCATGGCTTCACCCAGCGCGGCGGATCCGCCGCCGCCAAGTCCTACGGAGCCAGCATGATCACGCTTGGCGTCATCCTGCTCGTCATCGGCTTCATCGCCAGCATCCCGATCCTCTGGTCAGTCGGGATCCTGCTCGTCGTGATCGGAGCGATTCTCTTCCTG
>DATAZK010000043.1:0-10036 GCA_036272075.1 Frankiaceae bacterium | reverse complement strand
ACCACGGCAGGAAGCTGTCGATGAACATGAGCACTCCCGCGCCCATCACAACCAGATCGTTGGTGCCGACATTGCGGCCGCCGATGACAGCCATGACCTTGTTACCTCCACCTATGGAGTCGCCGGCAGGCTGCCGTCGATCAAAGTGGAGTGTGAGGGCGGCATGAGACGCTTGCAAGGAACACACAGGCGCGTCATGTGTCGGATCCCGGACACCGCACCACGAACCGCCCCCGCGAAACATCTTGAATCCGGATAAAACGGATCAGCCGGGTGCGGCGCGGCGCGCGCGTAGCCGGAGGTGAACACCGCCCGTCGCCAGTGCCAGCAGTGCTCCCGCGGCCTGCGCGAGGATGACGAGCAACGCCACGAACGTGCCGATCTTGGCACCTGTCGAGACCCCGATCAGCGACGGCAGGGTCGCCCAGAAGAGCACCACCAGCAGCGCTGCCAGCGCGTCGCCCAGGAAGAAAATCGCGTCCCAACTCACCGAGCTGGCGCCGATCTTTCCCAGATCGGTGCCGGTCCAGGCGCGGGTCACCGATGTACCGGCGACCATCACGACGATCAGCAGCGGGATGAACGCCAGGAAACCGGACTGGAAGCCGTCGTAGGTCGGATGCCAGCCGCTGGCGTCGTAGCCGTACCAGGGCAGCAGGCTGCCCAGCAGCATGGCTACGCCGCAACCGGACATGACGACATCGGCGACGGCGAACCGCCGCCCTCTGATCACGAGACCACGCATGCCCTGCTAACGCGCGGGGCTGATCAGCGGTTACGCATGATCTCCTTCATCAGCTCGGCGGTCTCGCTGGGGGTCTTGCCCACCCTGACGCCCGCCTTCTCCAAAGCTTCCTTCTTGGCCTGCGCGGTGCCGGAGGAGCCGGAGATGATGGCGCCGGCGTGGCCCATCGTCTTGCCCTCGGGAGCCGTGAAACCGGCAACGTATCCGACGACCGGCTTGGTGATGTGCTTCTCGACGTGGGCCGCTGCGCGCTCTTCCGCGTCGCCGCCGATCTCCCCGATCATCACGATCGCGTCGGTCTCCGGGTCGGCCTCGAACGCATCGAGCGCGTCAATGTGGGTGGTCCCGATGACCGGGTCGCCGCCGATGCCGACGCAGGTGGAGAACCCGAAGTCGCGCAGCTCGTACATCATCTGATACGTCAGTGTGCCGCTCTTGCTCACCAGGCCGATCCGCCCGCCGGGGGTGATGTCGGCGGGGATGATGCCCGCATTGCTCTTGCCGGGTGAGGTGATGCCGGGGCAGTTCGGCCCGATGATGCGGCTCTTCCCGACCTTCAGCGCGTGGGCGTAGAACTCGGTGGAGTCGTGGACCGGGATGCCTTCGGTGATGACGACGATCAGCGGCATCGCCGCGTCGATCGCCTCGATCACGGCGTCCTTCACGAAGTTCGGCGGCACGAAGACGACCGACACGTCAGCGCCGGTCTGCTCCATGGCCTCCTTCACGGTGCCGAGCACCGGGATGCCGTCGAGGTCGGTGCCGGCCTTGCGGGCGTTCACACCGGAGACGACCTTGGTGCCGGACTTCACCATGCGGCGGGCGTGCTTGCTGCCCTCGCCGCCGGTGATGCCCTGAACGGTGATCTTCGAATTTTCGGTGAGCCAGATAGCCATTTCGTCCGCCCTCAGACCGCGATTGACGCGAGTTCGGCAGCCTTGCGGGCCGCGCCGTCCATGGTGTCTTCCAGATGCACCACCGGGAGCCCGGCATCCTGCAGGATCCGGCGTCCCTCCACGACGTTGTTGCCGTCAAGGCGAACGACCAGCGGCTTCGTGGCGCTTCCGCCCAGCAGGGCGAGGGCCTGCACGATGCCGTTCGCGACCGCGTCGCAGGAGGTGATGCCGCCGAAGATGTTGACGAACACCGACTTCACGTTGGGATCACCCAGGATGATCGAGAGGCCGTCAGCCATCACCTGCGCGCTGGCGCCGCCGCCGATGTCGAGGAAGTTCGCCGGCTTCTGACCGCCGTACTCCTCGCCGGCATAGGTGACGACGTCGAGCGTCGACATGACCAGGCCCGCGCCGTTGCCGATGATGCCGACGCTGCCCTCGAGCTTGACGTAGTTGAGGTTCTTCTCCTTCGCCAGCTGCTCGAGCGGGTCGACGGCGCTCTTGTCCTCGAGCGCGGCATGCGACGGGTGCCGGAAGGAGGCGTTCTCGTCGAGGCTGACCTTGCCGTCGAGCGCGATCACCTTGCCGTCGGCGGTGAGGATGAGCGGGTTCACCTCGACGAGGGTCGCGTCCTCGCCGACGAAGACCTTCCAGAGCTTCTCGAGCAGTTCCGCTGCGCCATCGAGCGCGTTGGCCGGCAGGTGGCCCTGCTCGGCGATGCTGCGCGCCAGAGCGAGGTCGACGCCGACCAGCGGGTCGATCGGCACGCGGGCAAGCATCTCCGGCTTGGTCGCCGCGACCTCTTCGATCTCCATGCCGCCCTCGGACGAGCACATGGCGAGGAAGGTGCGGCCGGCGCGATCGAGCAGGAACGAGGCGTAGTACTCCTCGGCGATCGCGCTCGCGTTCTCCACCAGGACCTTGTGGACCGTGTGGCCCTTGATGTCCATACCGAGGATGGCCTTGGCTTTGGCCTCGGCATCAGCCGCGTCGTCGGCGACCTTGACGCCACCGGCTTTACCCCGGCCGCCCGCCTTGACCTGCGCTTTCACCACCACTCGGCCACCGAGCTCCTGGGCGATCGCCCGGGCTTCGTCAGGGGTGGTGGCGACCTTGCCGGTCGGCACCGGAACGCCGTATTGGGCGAAGATTTCCTTCGCTTGATGTTCGAAGAGGTCCACGAGGAGAAAACGTTATCTGTTCACCCTGAGTAGCGACCCAGCGGGCGGTGTCAGCCGGGGAATTGGGCGCGTACCCAATCGACGATGCCGGTGGTCGCAGCACCGGGCGTGAAGATCGCCGCGACCCCCATCGCCTTGAGTTCGGCGATGTCGGCGTCCGGGACGATCCCCCCGCCGAAGACGACGATGTCGTCGCCGCCGCGCTCCGCCAGCAGCTTCTTGACCTCGGCAAACAGCGTCATATGCGCACCGGACAGGATGGAGAGGCCGACGGCGTCGGCGTCTTCCTGGAGCGCGGTCTGCACGATCTGCTCCGGTGTCTGGTGCAGGCCGGTGTAGATCACCTCCATGCCCGCGTCGCGCAGCGCCCGAGCCACGATCTTGACCCCTCGATCGTGTCCGTCGAGGCCCGGCTTGGCGACCACGACCCGTATCCGCCGGGAAGTCTCGCTCGAGGCGGTCACGGTTTCTCCTCAGCTGGGCCGTTACTCGTACGGTTTGT
The DNA here is from genome assembly GCA_036272075.1 of Frankiaceae bacterium. Classification (GTDB taxonomy): domain Bacteria; phylum Actinomycetota; class Actinomycetes; order Frankiales; family Frankiaceae; genus DATAZK01. The sequence continues at coordinate 6,712 of DATAZK010000043.1, read as the reverse complement.
CGGGAAGCCTAGGTCTGACTGGTAACCGGATGCGGTAGCGGCCGCCGGAGAGGTGCACGATGCCCCGGACGGACGCCGATTGGCGCGACGCGCTGCTGGCGACCGTCGAGTGGGCGCCCGAGTCCACCGAACCGCCCGTCAACCGCGTCGACTGGCCCGATTACGTGCCTCGCCGCGCTGTGCGCTGGGGACGGGCGACCATCGGCTCCAGCGCCGTGATCATCGTGTGCTGGGACTTCGACGTGCTCGGCGGCAGCTTCGGGGAGCTCGATGCGGGCGCCTTCCTCGCCGCGGTGGATGCTTCGGTACGGGCCCGCAGGCCGCTGATCTCGCTGCTGCGCAGCGGGGGTACCCGGCTGCAAGAAGGGGTCGCCGGCCTGGTCGGCATGGCGCGCGCGACGATCGGCGTCCATCGGCTTGCGGAGGCAGGAATTCCGCATATCGCCGTCGCCGACCAGCCCACAACGGGCGGCGTGTGGGTCACGTTGGGTAGCCGCGCCGATCTGCGCTGCGCCGTCGACGGAGCGATCGTCGGGTTCGCCGGGCCACGCGTCGTGGAGGCCGTGACGGGAGAGCTACCCGGCCCTGACAGCCACACCGCGGCGTCGGCCTTTCACGCCGGCTTGGTGGACGCGCTCGTCAAACCTTCGGAGGTCACCCACTGGCTGGACCGGGCGCTGGCCGCCTTCGAGTCACCACACGTGCGCGCCGTCACGGCGCCCTCGGTACGACCGCTGCCCGAGCGCGACGGGTGGGAACAGGTGCAGGCCGCTCGCCGAAGGCCCGGCCCGGACGCTGCTGAACTGCTCGCCGCGTTGCTCGATGACGCCGTCGCCGTCCGCGGGTCGGACGACACCGTCTCCGTGGCCGTGGGGCGACTGGCGGCCAGTGACCAACCCGTCATCGCGGCAGCCGTGGGTTCGCGGCGTGGCGGCCGGCCGACACCGGCGGGATACCGGCTGCTCAAGCGGGCCGCGCAGCTCGCGAGCCGGTTCGAACTGCCCCTGCTGACGCTGATCGACACCCCAGGCGCCGAACCGGGTCCAGCCGCGGAACGCGATGGTCTTGCCGCGGCGATCGGCGAGGCGATGGACGCGGTGCTCACCTGCCGCGCCGCGACGGTCGGCGTGCTGATCGGTGAAGGCGGCTCCGGTGGGGCGCTCGCCGCCGCGTGCTGCGACGCGCTGCTCGTCGGGCCGGATTCGTATCTGGCCGCGCTCGCGCCCGAAGGAGCCGCGCGTGCCCTGCGCCGCCCCGCCGACGAGGTGGCTCGCCTCTACGGGCTGCGCCCCGTCGACCTGCTGGCGCTCGGCCTCGCCGACGCCGCCGTCCCCGGACCGGAATCGAAGACGTTCGGCCGTGCGATCGCCGCCGCCATCGCCAAGCAAAGCTGGCTGGAGCCGGCGCGGCGGCAGTCGGCCCGCGAGCGACGTTGGTCCGGGCCACTGACGGGAACGGTCACCGAGACTTAGTCACTCTCCGTGTTCATGGGGTACGGGATTGTCGAGCAGCTCAAGGCTGCTAGCAACGCGTCTACAGGAAAGTGACAAGCACCACATGCGTCGTACCGGACACCGCCGTTACCTGCAGTAACTACCGGAGCGCGATTGCCGGAATCCAACAACCGCGCTAGCTGACGTTTCAACCACCCGGTGGGGGTGGGTACGTTTCGGGCGCTTCGCCGGGCCGAGCGTCCGGCAGCCCCCTCAAAGGTGGCTGCCCACGCGTGCTCCGCCTTTCGACCGGCGGCCTTGAGACCCCCGACCACCGAATGCCGGCAGGAATTCGACGGATCCGAAGGACACCAACTCCACGTGGCTTCCCCCCACTCGTTTCTACGCCGGTTGCGCGTCATCGCCGTCGTGCTCGCTGTCCTGGTGCCGGCGCTCGCTGTAGGTGCCGTTGACGCCGCGGCCGGCCCGCGCCACCAGAGCGACAGCAGTGGCAGCAGTGACAGCGGCCGCGATGACATGAATCTCATCCGCCTCGCCCTCAACGCCGCCCGCACGCAGAGCCTCCTGAGGACAGCCGACCGCGACGCGTTGATCGCCGCCACCCCGCCGAGCCCTGCCCAGATCGCCCGCGCGTCACGAAGCCTGGAGCGCAAGGCGCTGGCCGACAAGAAGTACGTGCGGCCGGTCCCCGGTCCGGTGACCCAGTGGTACGGGTCGCACCCCGGCATCGACATCGCGCCCCCCTACGGCACCCCGATCGGCGCCGCGCACAGCGGCGTGGTCACGTTTGTCGGCTGGGACGACGGCTACGGCATGCACGTCGAGGTCGCTCAGCTCGACGGGTACGTGACGACCTACTCCCACATGTCAGCGTTCCTTGTGAAAGTGGGCCAGCTCGTGCTTGCCGGTCAGCCGCTCGGCAACGTGGGCAGTACCGGCGACTCCACCGGCCCGCACCTGCACTTCGAGGTGCACCTTCCGGACGGGCAACGCACCGACCCGGCGATCTGGCTCTTCCAGCACGGCGTCATCCCCTAAACGCCTGCAAAACCTAGAGTTTCTCCACCGGCGCATACCGCAGGAGCAGCTCCTTGACCCCGACGTCACCGCCGAAGTCGATGCGGGCACGAGCCTTGTCGCCCACCCCGCTCGTCGAGACGACCCTGCCGAGCCCCCACGCCGAATGCGTGACGCGATCGCCGACATCGAGGGCGACGACCGGCCGAAGCCCCGGCCCTGCCTGCCGACGACCGGCAGCACTCCCGGAAGGGGCGATCCGCTGGGCCGCCGCGGCCATAGCCGGCTCGGGCAGGCGTCGCCAGTCGATCAGCGAATCCGGGATGTCGTCCAGGAAACGTGAGGCGGGGTAGTAGCGCGGCTCGCCCCATCCGCGACGCGTCACCGAGCGCGAGAGGTAGAGCCGCTCGCGCGCTCGGGTGAGGCCGACGTACGCGAGCCGGCGTTCCTCGGCCAGCTCGGTGGTATCGGCGAGCGTGCGCTCGTGCGGGAAGACCCCGTCCTCCATGCCGGTCAGGAAAACCACCGGGAATTCCAGGCCTTTTGCGGCATGCAGGGTCATCAGGGTGACCACGCCGCCCGACTCGTCAGGGATCTCGTCGGTGTCGGCGACCAGCGACACCTGCTCCAGGAAATCGGCCAGCGCCGTCCCGCCGCCCTCCACCGCGTTGTCCTCGAATTCGCGGGCGACGGACACCAGCTCCTCGAGGTTCTCGGCGCGTCCCTGCTCCTGCAGATCGGGACTTTCCTGCAGCTCCTTCAGGTAGCCGGTGCGGTCGTAGATCAGCTCGAGCAGCTCGCTGGGGGGCACGCCTGCCTCGGCCGCGGAGCGCGCCTCGGACATGAGCGCGGTGAACCCCTCGATCGCGTTCAGCGAGCGCGTCGCGAGGCCCGGAGCCTCACGGGCCCGCTCGAGTCCCTCGGCGAACGGCACCCGCTCGCGGTCGGCGAAGGCCGCGACCATCGCCTCAGCGCGGTCACCGATGCCGCGCTTGGGAACGTTGAGAATGCGGCGCAGGCTGACGGTGTCGACCGGGTTGGCAAGAACCCGCAAGTACGCCAGCGCGTCACGGACCTCGCGGCGCTCGTAGAACCGGACGCCGCCGACGACCTTGTACGGCAGCCCGACCCGGATGAAGACGTCTTCAAAGCTCCGGCTCTGCGCATTGGTGCGGTAGAAGACGGCGACGTCAGCGGCCCGGACGCCCTCGTGATCGGAGAGCCGGTCCACCTCCTGCGCGACGAACGCGGCCTCGTCATGCTCGTTGTCCCCGACGTAGCCGACGATCTTCTCGCCGTCCCCGGCGTCGCTCCAGAGCCGCTTCGGGATGCGGTCGGGGTTCCTCGCGATGACGGCGTTGGCCGCCGACAGGATGGTCTGGGTGCTCCGGTAGTTCTGCTCGAGCAGCACGACCGTCGCGTCGGGATAGTCGGTCTCGAACTCCACGATGTTGCGGATGCTGGCCCCGCGGAAGGCGTAGATCGACTGATCGGCGTCGCCCACAACGCACAGCTCGGCGCGCGGGATGTCGCTGCCGGCGTCGTCTCCGGTGTTTCCGTCTCCAACCCCGACCAGCTCGCGTACGAGCACGTACTGGGCATGGTTGGTGTCCTGGTATTCATCGACCAGCACGTGCCGGAAGCGGCGCCGGTAGTGCTCCGCGACATCGGGAAACGCCTGCAACAGCGCGACGGTGGTGGCGATCAGGTCATCGAAGTCCAGCGCGTTGGCCTGCATCAGGCGGCGCTGATAGGAGGCGTAGACGTCGGCGAGCAGGATGTCTTCCGCCGTCTCCGCGCGTGAGCGGGCGCTCTCCCAGTCGATCAGCTCGTTCTTCAGGTTGCTGATCTTCGCGGCGAGCGCGCGCGGCGGATTGCGCTTCGGATCGAGGTCGAGCTCGCGGATCACCTGGGTCATCAGCCGCTGGGAGTCGGCCGTGTCGTAGATCGTGAAGTTCGACGTGAAGCCGAGGGTCTTGGCCTCGCGCCGCAGGATGCGCACGCACGCGCTGTGGAAGGTGCTGACCCACATGCTGCGCGCCCGGCCGCCGACGAGATCGGTGACCCGCTCACGCATCTCCCCCGCGGCCTTGTTCGTGAACGTGATGGCGAGGATCTCGCCAGGAGCCACCCCACGAGCTGCCAGCAGGTACGCGATGCGCCGGGTGAGCACCCGAGTCTTGCCGGACCCGGCTCCGGCCACCACCAGCAGCGGACCGCCTTCATGGGTGACCGCTTCGCGCTGCTGGGGGTTGAGGTCGGCCACCAGCTCCTCGATGCGGGCAGCGCGACGGTCGGCGGCATCGGACCCACCTGAGGAGGGTGGGGCGGGCGCGCCCTCGAGATCGGCGGGCAAGGCTGTCATCGCAGCCGATCGTATGTTCGAACCTTGATCAACTGTGTCGACAGGCCGACGCCCGCGCCGGCAAGGGCGCGGCGCGCGGCAGATTGTGGACGCAGGCGATGATGGGAGATGTGCCCATGGACGACTCAGAAATCGAACGCGCCCTCGTCATTGCCGCTCACCCCGACGACGCCGACTTCGGTTCGGCGGGAACGGTAGCCACCTGGACAGCCCAGGGGATCGAGGTCGCGTACTGCATCATCACCAGCGGCGACGCCGGCGGGTTCGACCCCGCCGTCCCGCGCAGCGAGATCCCGGGGATCCGCGAGGCCGAGCAGCGTGCCGCGGCAGCCGAGGCAGGGGTCAAGGACGTCCGCTTCCTGGGTTATCCCGACGGCGCCCTCGAGGTGACGCATGCCCTCAGACGTGACCTCTCGCGCGTCATCCGCCAGGTCCGCCCGCAACGCGTCATCTGCCAGTCACCCGAGCGCAACTGGGCGCGCATCTTCGCCTCCCATCCCGACCACCTGCGGGCCGGCGAGGCCGCCATGTGCGCCATCTACCCCGACTCGCGTAACCCCTTTGCGCATCCCGAATTGCTCACCGAGGGATGGGCCGAGTGGACGGTGAGCGAGATCTGGATCACCGCGGCCCCGGGCCACCTCGTGAATCACTACGTCGACGTGACCGACGTGTTCGACCGCAAGGTTGCCGCCCTGCGCGCCCACGTCAGCCAGACCGAGCACGTCGACCTGGACACCTTGCTCCGCGGATGGCTGGGCGCACAGGCCGCCGCCGCAGGTTGGGGCCCCGGCCGCCTCGCCGAAGCGTTTCAGGTGCTCGCCGCCGTTTGACCATGATCATGGCAGCGTTGATCATGAAACGGCGAGCTCTCATGTTGCTTTCAGGCACGCTGGGTAGCGTTTTACGCAATGACTGTGACCGCAACGCGGCCCAGCGCGCCGCCCCCGCCGCTGCGGGGGCCCGGTAGGCAAGCTCCCGCCAGAGCTGCCAGACGTCCGCGCAAGCTGCTCTCCATCATCTCGCTGGCCGTCGCTGCCGGCCTGCTGGCGGCTGGCATCGTCACCCCGGTGGTGCTCGGGGCAGGCCTGGCCGCCAAGTCGGTGAGCAACCACTTCGAGAGCCTGCCGACCGCGCTTCCGGAGCCCACCTTGGGGCGAGACAGCGTCATCCTGGCTTCCGACGGCTCCAAGATCGCCACCCTGCACGGCACCGAGAACCGGGTGCCGGTGACGATCGCCCAGGTGCCCGCGATCATGAAAACGGCCATCGTCGACATCGAGGACAACCGCTTCTACTCCCACGACGGCATCGACTACAAGGGCCTGCTGCGGGCGGCGCTCAACGACAGCAATGGTTCCTACTCCCAGGGCGGTTCGACGATCACCCAGCAGTACGTGAAGAACGTGCTGCTCTACAGCGCCGACTCTGCCGAGCAGGCAGCGGCCGCCACCGACAAGTCGATCGCGCGCAAGATCCGCGAGGCCCGGCTCGCGCTCGCACTCGAGGAACGCTGGTCCAAGAGCCAGATCCTCGAGGGCTACCTGAACATCGTCTACTTCGGCCAGAGCGCGTACGGGATCGGCGCGGCCGCCGAGCGTTACTTCGGCGAGACGGTCAACCAGCTCACGCTGCCGCAATCAGCGCTGCTGGCAGGCCTGGTCCAGAGCCCGACCGCGTACGACCCGATCAACCACCCGCAGGCAGCCCTGAAGCGCCGGGCCGAGGTCCTCAGGCGCATGCAGCAGCTCGGCCATCTGACCGCCGCGCAGGAGAAGGCCGCCGAAGCCGCGCCGCTCGCGCTGCATCCGGTCGCCCCTCCGGCGGTAGCCGACCCCTGCCTGAGCTCCACCGCCCCGTTCTACTGCGATTGGGT
>DATAZK010000042.1:0-27506 GCA_036272075.1 Frankiaceae bacterium | reverse complement strand
GCGACGTCCTCGCTGAAGGCCACGTCGGTGTTGCCCTCGATGGAGATGTGGTTGTCGTCGTAGAGCACGACCAGGTTGCCGAGCCGCTGGTGGCCGGCCAGGCTGCTGGACTCGGAGGTGACGCCCTCCTCCATGTCGCCGTCGGAGACGAAGACCCAGATCGTGTGGTCGAAGATGCTCTCGCCCGCCTTGGCGTCGGCGTCATAGAGGCCGCGCTCCCGGCGGGAGGACATGGCCATGCCGACGGCCGTGGCGAGACCCTGCCCGAGCGGGCCGGTCGTGGTCTCGACGCCCAGGGTGTGGCCGTGCTCCGGGTGGCCCGGAGTGAGGCTTCCCCACTGCCGGTAGAGCTTGAGGTCCTCGAGGGTGAGGCCGTAGCCCGACAGGTAGAGCTGGATGTAGAGCGTCAGGCTCGAGTGCCCGCAGGACAGGACGAAGCGGTCGCGTCCGATCCAGTCGGGATCTGTCGGGTCATGTCGCAGGAATTCCTGGAAGAGCAGATACGCGGCGGGGGCGAGGCTCATCGCCGTGCCGGGGTGGCCGTCGCCAGCCGCCTGAACGGCGTCCATGGCGAGCGCCCGCACGTGGTCGACGGCTTGCCGGTCGAGGTCTGAGGACCAACCTTTGTCTGCGGACTTGCCGGCAGACCGTTCTCTGGTGGTCGTCACGCGGCCATCTCCTTCCGAGCATGTCTGCTATGCAGGTAAAACGCTACTCGCGACGGTTTGCTGCCGTGCGGCAACGTCATGACCGGTGGTCGGCAAACCACCGGTCAACTGGATCATTCCGTGTTCGCCGTGATTGGCCTACCCCTGGGGTCGGGGTTCACCACTTGGTAACCCACCCGATCACGTCCGGCTGGTGCGGTAGCCGCCGCGTCGGCTTGGTGACATTGGCAGTGGTGGGACGCCCTGACATGAAGGGCGGTTAGAGTGGGCAAAGCGTTGGATCGCCCTGCGGCAGAGCGCCGCCCGAGCCCGGTTTGTCGCCGCGTTCGCCCACGGATGAGGTCTGTTTGTCCCTCCTGGCTCCGCCCGGTTCGCGCCGCACCCCGGCGCGCCGCGTGGTCACTGGTGACGCTGGTGACGCTGGTGACACCGTGGATGTGTCGCAGGAGCCGGCGTCGGTACAGGCCGCAGAGGTAGCCGCGAGCCCGGCCGATCTTGCGGTCAGCGGTCGCGTCGCCCTGCTCCACCGGATCCAGGCGTATATCGCGCTGACCAAGCCGCGGATCATCGAGCTGCTGCTGGTGACCACGGTGCCGGCGATGGTGCTGGCGGCCCGCGGGTTGCCCGGAGGCTGGCTGCTGGTGGCCACGCTCGTCGGTGGCAGCCTGGCCGCGGGCAGCGCCAATACGATCAACTGTTACGTCGACCGCGACATCGACCAGGTGATGCATCGCACGCGCTCGCGTCCGCTGGTGCGCCACCAGGTGGCTCCGCGCGCGGCGCTGATCTTCGGGCTGGTGCTCGGTGTCCTCGCGACGGTCGAGCTCGGTCTCACCACCAACTGGCTGTCGGCCTGGCTGGCTGACGGGGCGATCGCGTTCTACGTCTTCGTCTACACGATCGGGCTCAAGCGCCGCACGCCGTCCAACATCGTGATCGGCGGCGCCGCCGGCTGCTTCCCGGTGCTGATCGGCTGGTCGGCTGTGACGGGCACGGTCGGCTGGTCGGCCGTCCTGCTTTTCGTGATCGTCTTCCTGTGGACCCCGCCGCACTTCTGGGCGCTGGCGATGCGCTTCCGTGACGATTACGCCGCTGCGGGCGTGCCCATGCTTCCCGTGGTGGCTACCCCGGTCGCCGTCGCGCGGCGCATCGTCGCTTACTCGTGGCTGATGGTGCTCGCGTCGCTCGCGCTCGTCCCGGTCGGCCACCTCGGCCTGATCTACCTCGTGTCAGCAGCAGTCACGGGCGGCTGGTTCGTCCTCGAGGCGCACGCGCTGCTAGCTCGCGCCACCGCCGGCCGTGACCCGCGGCCGATGCGGCTGTTCCACCTCTCGATCACTTATCTGACGCTGCTCTTCCTTGCCATCGCCATCGACCAGCTGGTCTGAGCTGACCGGCATGCGGCCGGTCATCGACAGGCGTAGGTAGAGCGCGAGGATCCAGAGCAGGGTCGCGCCGGCGACGTGAATGGCGACCAGGCCGGTCGGAACCCCCAGGAAGTACTGGGTGAAACCGACCGCGACCTGACCGACGACTGTGATGGCGAGCGCGGTCGACAGCTTTCTGCTGACACCTGGCCCCGGCGCGATACGCGCGGCGAAGACCATCGCGATCACCAGTCCGGTCAGCAGCATCGCGGAGTCGGCGTGCAGCTGGGCGGCGCTGCGGATGTTGATCGCGAAGCGCTGGACGTCGCCGGTGTCGCCGCTGTGCGGGCCGGCGCCGGTGACGACGGTGCCCAGGATCAGTACCGCGCCGGCGGCGACGGCCAGCAGATCGGCGAGCAGCACGAGTTCGCGGCGGGCGAGTTGCACGGTCGTTCCCGGGGTCTGGCGAGCCCGGGCGTCAAGGACCGCGGCGTTCCAGAGCAGCAGCATCGACACCAGGAAGTGGCCGGCGACGAGCGCCGGGTTCAGGTGGAAGATCACCGTCAGGCCGCCGAGGACCGCCTGGGCGACGAAGCCGAGCACGAGGCCGGCCGACAGCACCGTGAGCTCCCGGCGCCGCTCGCGCAGCCGCAACGAGCCGACCACGACCGCGGCGATGACGAGGCCGACTCCCAGGCTGACCAGCCGGTTGCCGAACTCGACCACGCCGTGCAGCGCGAACTGTGACCGGGAGACGAACGAGCCGTCACCGCACTCCGGCCAGGTCGGGCAGCCCAGCCCGCTCTTGGTCAGCCGCACCGCCGCCCCGGTCACCACGATCAGGCCGAGCAGCACCATCGCGACGCGGGTGAGGCGGGCGTACCAGGGGGCGGGCATCGGCCGGCGCAGTGCCGTGAGGCGCTGAGCGATGGCTCCAGTGGTCGGCATTTGCGACCAGCGTACGGGCGGAACATGGATTGCCGGCGGGACCTTCGTAGGCTGCATGGATGAGTGCCCGCAAGGTCGCGATCGCCACCTGCGCAGAGGTCGGCGATCTGGATATCGACGCGCCGAGTCTGGATTCCGCGCTGGCTGACCGGGGCATCGAGGCGCATCCGGCCGTCTGGGATGACCCGGGGGTCGACTGGCTCGCGTATGAACTCGTGATCGTGCGCAGCACCTGGGACTACCCGCGGCGCCGCGACGCTTTTGTGGCCTGGGCGCAGCGGCTGCCGCGGGTGCTGAACTCCGCTGAGGTGCTGCGGTGGAACACCGACAAGCACTACCTGGCCGACCTCTCTTCGGCGGGCGTGCCTACGGTGCCGACGGTCTTTGCCGCTCCCGGGGAGTCGACGGTGCTGCCCGATTGGCCGGAGTTCGTGATCAAGCCGACGATCTCGGTGGGGTCGGCGGACACGGCCCGCTGGCGGCGCGGCACTGACGATGCCGCCGCGCTGGCGCACCTGGGTGAGCTGCACGCGGCCGGGCGCACGGCGATGCTCCAGCCGTATCTGACCGGCGTCGACACGGCCGGAGAGAGTGCTTTGCTTTTCACCGGCGGCGCCTACAGCCACAGCGTGCGGAAGGCGCCGATCCTGTCGGCCGGGCAGGCGCCGGTCGCGCTGGCGATCGGCGACGCGGAGTTCCGGGAGCAGATCAGTCCTCGGGAGGCGAGCGCGACGGAGCTTGCCGTGGCGGAAAAGGTCATTGCCGCGGTGCCAGGGTCGTCCGAACTGCTTTACGCGCGCGTCGACCTGCTGCCCGGGCCTGACGGATCACCGGTGCTGCTGGAACTCGAGCTCACCGAGCCGTCGCTGTTCCTGTGGGCTTCTACAGGCGCGGCGGAGCAGCTCGCCGACGGGGTGTTACGCGCGCTGACCTAGGCGTAGGTGGGCACCCGGCAGGCGCCGTCGACGTCGAAGATCACGTTGATGCGTCCGAACGCGACCCACGAGCTGATGCACAGTGCCAGCTCGACGAGCTCGTCGTCGCTGAAGCTGGCGTGCAGGCGCTTCCAGAAGACGTCGTCGATGTTGCGGTGGTCGAGGGCGAACTTCTCGGCGAATTCGGCGCTGAGACGCTCCCGCTCGGTGAAGCCCGGCCAGTCGTACTCGCCGATGTGGGCGTAGTAGTCCTCGTCGATGTCGTCCGCCTCAGGCGCGCGGTCCACGACATCCGTGGCGCTGCGGAAGTTCAGGCAGACCTGGCAGTTGTTGATCTGCGCGGTACGCACCCGGGCGGCCTCGAACTCGCGAATGGGCAGCGTGCTCTTGGCGTAGACCGCCCCGGAGAAGGCTCCGGCGGGATGCGCGAGCGCGGACGCCCGCTCCGACCACAGGTACATCATCGGGTCTTTGCCCTCGGGCACAGCGATACGCGGCATGCCTTACTTTCGCATCCCGCCCACATGTTCGGCTAGAGCCCCCTGTTACTCCCAGCGGAAGGTGCGGGCGGCGAGGATGCCGGCGAGGGCGGCCCAGAGGGCGAGCAGGCCCAGGTCGCCCCAGGGGAGGGAGGCGCCGGCTTCCAGGACGCGGCGCAGGCCGGTGGCCAGGGCCGCGCCGGGGAGCACCTTCGCGAAACCCTGCAGCGCGCCGGGCAGCCGGGACAGCGGGAAGACGATGCCGCCGAGCAGCAGGAAGATCAGGTAGACGCCGTTGGCAGCGGCCAGGGTCGCTTCAGCGCGCAGCGTGCCGGCCATCAGCAGTCCGAGAGCGGAGAAGGCGGCGGTCCCGACGATCAGCAGGAGCACGACGGCGAGCGGGCTGCCGTGCGGGTGCCAGCCCAGCGCGTAGCCCACCCCCACCAGGACGACGATCTGCAGCACCTCGACGGCCAGCACCCCGAGCGTCTTGCCGAGCAGGAGCACCCAGCGGGGGAGTGCCGACGCGCCGAGCCGCTTGAGCACCCCGTACGAGCGTTCGAAGCCGGTCGCGATCGCCTGCCCCGTGAAAGCTGTGGAGAGCACAGCCAGCGCGAGGACGCCCGGGGTGACGAAGTCGACCGGCCTGCCGCCGAGCACCTTCTCATCCGGCAGCAGGTTGACCTTCGTGAAGAACAGCAGCAGCCCGACCGGGATGATCAGCGTCAGCAGTACCGATTCGCCGCGGCGCAGGGTGAGCCGCAGTTCCATCAGCGTCTGGGCGGCGAGCATCCGGCTCCACGGGGCGGCGCCCGGCGCCGGCGTGTAGATGCTCACGGCGCCACCTCGTCCACCTGTTCGGTGAGCTCCACGAAAACGTCCTCCAACGACCGCTGCTGGACCCGCAGATCCTCGGCGAGCACCCCCCGAGACGCGCACCAGGCCGTCACCGCCGCCAGCAATTCCGGGTCGACCGTTCCCTGCAGGACATACGTGCCGGGCGGGCTCTCGCGCGCGGTGACGCCCGGGGCGAGCGATGCCACCAGTTCTCCCAGACCGAGCCCTTCGCGCGCCCGGAAGCTCAGCCGCCCTTCCGCTCCCGAGGCCGTCAGCTCGGAGGGGGTTCCGGAAGCGACGAGCCGGCCGTGATTGACGATGACGACGGCATCGGCGAGCCGCTCGGCTTCGTCCATGGCGTGGGTGGTCAGCACGACCGTCACCCCGGAGCTGCGCAGGTCGCGGATGAGCTGCCAGGTGTCGCGCCGGCCCTGCACGTCGAGCCCGGCGGTCGGCTCGTCCAGAAAGACCAGCTCCGGACGCCCGATCACGGCCATGCCCAAGGAGAGCCGCTGCTTCTCACCGCCCGACAGGCGCCGGTAGGTCGACTTCGCGACGTGACCGAGGCTGAGGCGTTCGAGCATCTCGTGCGGGTCGAGCGGGTGGGCCGCATGTGCCGCCAGCAGTTCGAGCATCTCGAGGGTGCGCGCACCCGGATAGCAGCCGCCCGCCTGCAGCATCACGCCGACCCGGGGCCGCAGCGCACGCGCGTCGCGAAGCGGATCGAGGCCGAGGACCCGCACCTGTCCCCCGTCAGGACGGCGAAAACCCTCGCAGATCTCGACAGTCGTCGTCTTGCCGGCGCCGTTGGGCCCGAGTAGCGCCGTCACCTCGCCGGCGGCAACCTCGAAGGACAGCCCGTCGACCGCCCGCAGCGCGCCGTAGGACTTCACCAGCCCCGAAACCTGCACTGCCGGTGGCGCCACAGCCCTGAGTCTAGGAAGAATCGGGTCCCTTGCAGGGTGAGCCCGCACACGGACGCCCGTTCCCGGCTCTGGCCGTCCCCTCCGCGGTCAGAACCGAGCTGCGGGCGTCCGGTACTACGAGACTTCGTGGCAATACGGCCGACTCCTGCCCGCGAAGTCGCTAGGTGTTGACGAGCGCTTCCGCTGCTCCGAGGCCGAGCGCCTGGCCACCGGCCATCCTCGCGGCATCGGCGGTGGTGTCGTCCGGCTTGGTCTGCGAATCGCGCTCGGCGGCCACCCGCCGCCGGTAGTACTCGATCTCGCGCTCGCGTCGCTCGTCGTCCCAGCCGAGCACCTCGCCGATCAACGCGGCCGCCGGGACCGCCGCGGCAAGCCCCCGGTCCCAGGCCTCGATCGAGATCCGGGTGCGCCGGGTCAGGATGTCGTCGAGGTGCAGGGCCCCCTCCGCCATAGCCGAGTAGACGACCTCGACCTGCAGGTAGTCGTCGGCGTTGGGCAGCGGGGTCGCCAGCTCCGGGCGCTCCCGGATGAGCGCGAGCAGCTCGTCGATCATGGAGCCGTAACGGTGCAGCAGGTGTTCGATCCGCGCCGGATGCAGCCCCGAACTCTCGGCGATCGCCCGCCGCCGGTTCCACATCGCGGGATAGCCCTCGGCGCCGATGAGGGGGATCTCATCGGTGACGCAATCAGCGACCTTCTGCTCCAGCGCGCCGGCCGCGCGGTCGATCGCGTCGCGCGCCATCACCCGATACGTCGTGTACTTCCCGCCCGCCACGACGACGAGGCCGGGCACCGGCATGGCCACCAGATGCTCGCGCGAAAGCTTCGACGTGAGCTCGGATTCGCCTGCCAGCAAAGGGCGAAGGCCGGCGTAGACCCCCTCCACGTCCTCCCGCGAGAGCGGCGTGACGAGCACCGCGTTGAGGTGGTCGAGGACGTAGTCGATGTCGCTGCTGCTCGCCGCCGGGTGTGCCTTCGACAGCTTCCAGTCGGTGTCGGTGGTGCCGATGATCCAGTGCCGGCCCCACGGGATCACGAAAAGCACGCTGTGCTCGGTGCGGATGATGAGCCCGGTGTCGAGCTGCAGCCGGTCGCGCGGGACGACGAGATGGATGCCTTTGGACGCGCGTACCTGGAAGCGGCCGCGTCCGCCCGCGAGCTCCTGCGTCGCGTCGGTCCAGACGCCCGTCGCGTTGACGACCACCCGCGCCCGGACGTCGAACTCGCGCCCGCTCTCCCGATCGCAGACGCGTACGCCCGACACCCGCTCGCCTTCCCGCAGGAAGCCGGTGACCTGCACGCCGGTGGCGGCCGTCGCTCCGTAGGCGGCGGCGGTGCGGGCGATCGTCATCGTGTGGCGGGCGTCGTCGACCTGCGCGTCGTAGTACTGCAGCGCTCCTACGAGGCTGTCCTTGCGCAAGGCCGGCGCGAGCGTCAGGGCTTTGCGACGCGAGAGGTGACGGTGGTGGGGGAGCCGGCGCTCGCGCATGGTGCTGCGGGTGCCGAGCGGCAGGAGCGTGTCATAGAGCAGCACCCCGGAGCCCGCGTACGCCCGCTCCCAGACCCGATGGCGTAAGGGATAGACGAACGACACCGGCTGCACCAGATGCGGGCACAGCCGGGTGAGCATGAGGTGGCGTTCCCGCAGCGCCTCGCGAACCAGCCCGAATTCCAGCTGTTCCAGGTAACGCAGGCCGCCGTGGATCAGCTTGCTGGAACGGCTGCTCGTGCCGGCGGCCCAGTCGCGGGCTTCGAGCAGGGCGGTCGACAGCCCGCGCGTCGCGGCGTCCAGCGCGCAGCCGGTGCCGACCACGCCGCCGCCAACGACGACGACGTCGAAGGTCTGGCTTTCCAGGCGCTCGAGGGCCGCGATGCGGGCTTCAGGACTGAGGTGCACCGGCTCCATTCTCCCTAATCCTCCCGGGCCCAGTGGCGAGCGTGACCGACGGCCTCGGTCCACCGCTCGTGCAGCCGGTGGCGCGTGACGACATCCATGCGCGGCTCGTAGCGCGTCTTGGTCCGTCTGAGCTGGGCGAGCTCATCGCGATCGGCGTAGACGCCAGTGGCGAGGCCGGCCAGAAATCCTGAGCCGAGGGCGGTGGTTTCGGTGTTCTCCGGCACATCGAGCGGCAGGTTCAGGACATCGGACTGGAACTGCATCAGCCAGCGGTTGGCCGTCGCTCCGCCGTCGACCCGCAACTCCTCGAGATGGACGCCGGACTCGCGCTGCATGGCATCGATGACGTCTTTCGTCGACCAGGCGATGGATTCGAGTACGGCGCGGGCGACGTGGGCGCGGGTGGTGCCGCGGGTGAGCCCGATCAGCACGCCGCGCGCAGCGGGATCCCAGTGCGGCGCGCCCAGGCCGGCGAGCGCGGGCACGAACCACACGTCGTCGTTCGAGTCCAGACTTGCCGCCAATTCCTCGGTTTCTGCGGCGTTGTCGATGATTTTGAGCTCGTCGCGCAGCCACTGCACGGCGCTGCCGGTCACCAGGATCGAGCCCTCGAGCGCGTACTCGACCGGCTGCCCTTCGAGCCCGTACGCGATCGTGCGCAGCAGCACCTGCTGGTCGGTGATCTGATCGCGTCCGGTGTTCATCAGCACGAAAGAGCCTGTGCCATAAGTGTTTTTTGCCGTGCCCTGCTCGAAGCAGCCTTGGGCGAACAGGGCCGCCTGCTGGTCGCCGATCGCGCCCGCGACCGGGACGGCGGCACCGAAGAACGCGCTCGGCTCGGTCTCGGCGTAGACCTGCGAGCTCGGGCGCACCTCCGGCAGGACCTCGTTGGGCACGCCGATGGCGGCCAGAAGTTGCTGATCCCACGCGACTTTTCCGATGTCGAGCAGCAGGGTGCGGGAAGCATTCGTGACGTCGGTGGCGTGCAGCCGCCCGCCCGTGAGCTTGTACAGCAGCCAGGAATCGATCGTGCCGAACGCCAGCTCGCCGCGCTCGGCGCGGGCCCGCAGCCCCTCGACATTCTCCAATAACCACGCCACTTTCGTGCCGGCGAAGTACGGGTCGAGCACCAGGCCGGTCTTCTCGCGTACGACATCGGCGTAGCCGTCCGCCGCGAGCCGGTCGCACATCGCCTTGGTGCGCCGGTCCTGCCAGACGATCGCGCGGTGCACGGGCTCGCCCGTCGCGCGGTCCCAGAGCACCGTGGTCTCACGCTGGTTCGTGATCCCCACCGCGGCGACGTCCTGCGCCCGCACCCCCGCGTCGGCGAGCGCGCGGGCCACCACGTCCGACGTCACCGACCAGATCTCCTGCGGGTCGTGCTCCACCCAGCCCGGACGCGGGAAGTACTGCGTGAACTCGCGATAGCCGCGCCCGCGCACCTGCGCTTGCTCATCGAGGACGAGAACGGTCGTGCCGGTGGTGCCCTGATCGATCGCGACGACAGGTCTCACTGCTTGACGCAGGTGAAGCTGACCGACGCGTTGGTGCCGGATCCCTTGAGGTCGAGGGTGTCGCTGCCGTTCCACGTGGCGCCGTACTTGTCGAGCGCGCCGCCGGCGAACGCCACCTGATCACTACTGGAACCCCACGAGCCGCCCGTCAGGCCGCCGGTGACGGTGTAGCTGTTGTCGCTCTGCAGGGTGAGCGTTCCGCCGCTGGTGTTGTTGGCGCCGGTGCAGACGTAGGCGCCGGTCAGGGTGGCGCCTGAGGTACCGCCGGCCTTGCTGGCGTCGAACACATCGCTGGCGGGTGGCGCGGTGACGGGGTTGCTCTTGCCGTAGTCGGCAAAGGTCACGGTGCCGCCGTCCTTGCCTTTGCCGTCCAGCTTGAGCGGGACGGCGGGGCCGGTGTTGGCGATGTCGAGGGTCGAGCCGTCCTTTTGCGAGACGACGACGATCTTCTGCCCGTCGAGGGTCGACTGGGTGACTGCTGAGTTCACGGCCGACGTCCCGGTGCCGCCTTTGAGCAGGCCGGCAAACCCGTCGAGGGTGAACGCGTCGAAGTCCGTGGTGCTGGGGATCTTCAACCACTTGCCGTTCAGCTTGTTCAGGACCGCAGGGTCGTTGCCGGCGTACTTCTTCAAGAAGTCCGCGTCGCCCTTCACGAAGACGGTCTGGTCGACCTTGATCAGCTGAACGTCATTGTTGTTGATCGTCAGCGTCCCCTTGGAGTCGTTTCCGGCGGCCAGGGTGAGATCAAGGCGGATCGGCGAGCCGTTGTCGAAGACGGTGCCGGCGATCTGAACACTCGATGCCGCCCGCAGCGCCTCGCGGGAACTGGCGAGGGCGTCGGTGCCGGACTGGGTCTGCAGCCCGTTCAGCGCCACGCCGTTTTTCTTGCCGCCGGTCGCGACCAGCACGACGGCGATGATCGCGGCGATGACCACCACCGCCGTCGCACCGATGATCAGCGGCTTGCGGGAACTCTTCGCCGGGCCGGGCGGTGGGGCCTGCGGAAATCCCGGCGGATAGGTCGGTGCGTAACCGGGCGCCGGCTGCCCGCCGGTGTCATGACCGGTGTTCCACCCGACCTGATCGGCCGGAGCATTCGCGACCCACGTCGGAGCCGGCGTCTGAGCGCCAGCGGCCGGGGTCAGATCCCCTGGATCCCACTCCGCGGGCGGCTCCCACGGGTACTCCTCGTTACCCGCCGGCGTCTGGTTCACCAGCTGCGTCCCCGCCGGATCAGGCATCCGCGTCCCACACCGCACGCAATACTCCGTGCCGTCAGCGTTCGCCTGCCCGCACGTGCGGCAAGTAGTCGTGCCGGCCATCTACCAAACCCCCGGGTCACCTCGACGTCCGCCGCAGCGTATGACCCCTACCACCGGATCCGGGCGCACTTGACGCAGACCCGACAGAGGTATTTCGGTCGGCGGGGTCGCGAGGTGGGTTTGGCGGGGTCGGCTATTTAAGGCACACTGGTGTTGTGAAAACAGCGTCGCCGCAGCCCGGGATGGTTCTCCCGCGCTCTGCTGACGCTATTGACGCCCGCACCCGGGATCGGGTCACCCAGCTGCTGATCGACCTCGGGCCGTCTACGGCCGCCGAGCTGAGCCAGCGTTTGGGCCTCTCACCTGCAGCGATCCGTCGCCACCTGGACGCGATGTGTGCCACGGGCGCGATCAGTGCGCGCAGCCAGCGGGTGCCGGCGAAGGCGCAGCGCGGTCGCGGCCGTCCGGCCAAGCATTACGCGCTCACCGATGCCGGTCACGCTGCGGGACCCTCCGCCTACGACGAATTGGCGACGAGCGCCCTCGGCTTCCTGGCCGAGCACGGCGGTGAAGACGCGATCGGCGAGTTCGCCCGCCGCCGCGCTGCGGAGCTGGCCGAGCGGGTCAGCGCGCGCCTGCAGACGCCCGGCAGCGCCGACGCGGGGGAGCTCGCTGCGGCGCTCACCGCCGAGGGTTACGCGGCGACGGTCCACCCGGTCGCCACCGGAACCCAGCTGTGCCAGCACCACTGCCCCGTCCAAGCCGCCGCCGAGCAGTTCCCGCAGCTGTGCGATGCGGAGACGGCGGCCCTGTCCAAGCTGCTCGACACCCACGTCCAGCGGCTGGCCACCATCGCTCACGGCGATGGCGTCTGCACCACTCACGTCCCAGCTCATGTTCCTGCACCACCCGCCAGCAATTCACCGAGCGAACCCCACCGAAAGGTGTCTCCATGACGGCCCTCAAGCCGGAGATCGACAGCCTTGAAGGAATCGAGAACTACAAGTTCGGCTGGTCCGACCCCGACGCGTATGCCACGCACGTCGAGCGCGGGCTGTCGGAGCAGGTCGTCCGCAACATCAGCGGGCTCAAGAGCGAGCCGCAGTGGATGCTTGACCTGCGCCTGAAGGGCCTGAAGCTCTTCGGCAAGAAGCCCATGCCCACGTGGGGATCTGACCTGTCGGGCATCGACTTCGACAACATCAAGTACTTCGTGCGCTCGACCGAGAAGATGGCCGCCACCTGGGACGACCTTCCCGAAGACATCCGCGCCACGTACGACAAGCTCGGCATCCCCGAGGCGGAGAAGCAGCGGCTGGTCTCCGGCGTCGCGGCCCAGTACGAGTCCGAGGTCGTCTACCACCAGATCCGCGAGGACCTCGAGCAGCAGGGCGTCATCTTCGTCGACACCGACACGGCGCTGCGCGAGCACGAGGACCTGCTCCGCGAGTACTTCACCACCGTCATCCCGACCGGTGACAACAAGTTCTCGGCGCTGAACACGGCCGTGTGGTCGGGCGGTTCGTTCATCTACGTCCCCAAGGGCGTGCACGTCGACATCCCGCTGCAGGCGTACTTCCGCATCAACACCGAAAACATGGGCCAGTTCGAGCGGACGCTGATCATCGCCGACGAAGGCTCCTTCGTGCACTACGTCGAGGGCTGCACGGCGCCGCTGTACTCGTCCGACTCGCTGCACTCGGCCGTGGTCGAGATCGTCGTGAAGAAGGACGCCCGGGTGCGTTACACGACCATCCAGAACTGGTCGACCAACGTCTACAACCTCGTCACCAAGCGCGCTGCGGTCCAGGCCGGCGGCACGATGGAGTGGGTCGACGGAAACCTCGGCTCCAAGGTCACGATGAAGTACCCGGCGGTGTGGCTGCTCGGCGAGCACGCCAAGGGCGAGACGCTTTCGGTCGCGTTCGCCGGTGAAAATCAGCACCAGGACGCCGGAGCCAAGATGGTCCACGCGGCGCCGAACACGTCGAGCAACATCGTGTCCAAGTCGGTCGCGCGGGGCGGTGGACGCACGTCCTACCGCGGGCTCGTGCAGATCCAGGAAGGCGCCACCGGCTCCAAGAGCACGGTGAAGTGCGACGCGCTGCTGGTCGACACGATCAGCCGCAGTGACACCTATCCCTACGTCGACGTCCGCGAGGACGACGCCTCGATCGGCCACGAGGCCACCGTCAGCAAGATCGGCGATGACCAGCTCTTCTACCTGATGAGCCGCGGCATGGCCGAGGACGAGGCCATGGCCATGATCGTGCGCGGGTTCATCGAGCCCATCGCGCGCGAGCTGCCCATGGAGTACGCCCTCGAGCTGAACCGGCTCATCGAGCTTCAGATGGAGGGCAGCGTTGGCTGACGTCAGCGCACCTCGTACGGGCTCGCAGCCGCGGATCTTTTCCCGGGATCCGCAGGCTTTTCCGGAGCCGAGTCATCGCGTCGAGGAGTGGCGCTTCACGCCTTACCGGCGGCTGCGCGGCTTGCTCACCGGTGAGCCCGCCACCTCCGAGCTTGCGATCACGGTCTCGGCGAGCGGTGCCACCACCGAGCGGATCCCGATGGATGACGCCCGGGTGGGCCGCGCGCTGGTGCCGTCCGATCGCGTGACGGCGCAGTCGATGGTCGCCGCGCCTGAGGCGCTGCTCGTGACCGTCGCGCCGGAGCAGCCTGACGCGCTCGTGACCATCGAGGTCAAGGGCGGCGGCGGAATCGCGTACGGCCATCTGGTGATCGACGTCGGACGATTCGCCCGCGCGACGGTCGTGCTCGACCACGTCGGCTCGGGCACCTTCGGGGCCAGTGTGGAAGTGCTCGCCGCAGACGGTTCTGACGTCACGGTCGTCTCGCTGCAGGACTGGGCCGACGACGCCGTGCATGTGGGTGCACACGCCGGGTTGGTGGGCCGTGATGCCCGCCTGCGCCACGTCGTCGCGACTCTCGGCGGTGATCTGGTGCGCCTGAGCCCGACCGTCAGATTCGCCGGACCCGGTGGAAACGCTGAACTTTTCGGCCTCAGCTTCACCGATGCCGGCCAGCATCACGAGCACCGGCTCTTCGTCGACCACGAGCTGCCCCATTGCCGGAGCCGGGTCACGTACAAGTCGGCGTTGCAGGGCGAGAAGGCCCACGCCGTCTGGATCGGTGACGTGTTCATCGGCCCCAAGGCGGTCGGCACCGACACCTACGAGATCAACCGCAACCTCGTCCTCTCCGATGGGGCCCGCGCCGATTCGGTGCCCAACCTGGAGATCGAGACCGGTGAGGTCTCCGAAGCCGGCCACGCCAGCGCCACCGGACGCTTCGATGACGACGCGCTCTTCTACCTGATGTCGCGGGGCATCGACCCCGATACCGCGCGCCGCATCGTGGTGCGCAGCTTCTTCGCCGAGGTGCTCGACGCGATCCCCGTGGAAGAGGTCCGCGACCGGGTCGCGGCGGCCGTCGATGAGGAGCTGGCGCGCTACCACCAGCCGGTCGCGTCATGAGCTGGACCCCCGTCTGCACGTTGACCGAGCTCGGTGAAGACACCGCCGTCTCGGTCAACATCGGCGACGAGGCGGTGTGCGTGGCCCGCTCGGAGGGCAAGGTCTACGCGCTTCGTGACGTCTGCTCGCACGCCGAAATCGCTTTGAGCGAAGGGGAAGTCGAGGACGGCGCGGTCGAGTGCTGGCTGCACGGCTCGCGCTTCGACCTCGCGACGGGCATGCCCATGGGACTGCCGGCCAACCGGCCGGTTCCCACCTATCCGGTGAAGGTCGACGGCGACACCGTGCTGGTCGACCTGAAGTCGGCTTGAGCTTTCTTTGTCTACGCATGTTGATGGTTTGGAGCGATACGCATGAGCACCCTTGAGATCCGCGGCCTGAAGGTCTCGGTCGAGGACAAGGAGATCCTGCAGGGGGTCGACCTTTCGGTGTCCTCGGGTGAGACCCACGCGATCATGGGTCCCAACGGTTCCGGGAAGTCGACGCTGGCGTACTCCATCGCGGGCCACCCCAAGTACACCGTGACCGACGGCAGCATCACGCTCGACGGCGAGGACGTCTTGAAGATGGCCGTCGACGAGCGCGCCCGCGCTGGGCTGTTCCTCGCGATGCAGTACCCCACCGAGATCCCCGGCGTGACGGTCAGCAACTTCCTGCGCACCGCCGCTACGGCGACCCGCGGTGAGGCCCCGAAGCTGCGGCTCTGGATCAAGGAGGTCCGCGAGGCCATGGCGGCGCTCGAGATGGACCCGGCCTTCGCCGAACGTGCCGTGAATGAAGGCTTTTCCGGCGGTGAGAAGAAGCGCCACGAGGTGCTACAGCTCGAGCTGCTGAAGCCGCGGTTCGCCATTCTCGACGAGACCGACTCCGGCCTCGACGTCGACGCGCTGCGCGTCGTCAGCGAAGGCGTGAACCGGGTACGCGAGTCTGGCGAGGTCGGCACCCTGCTGATCACCCACTACACGCGCATCCTGCGTTACATCACGCCCGACTTCGTGCACGTCATGTCCGGCGGACGCATCGTCGACTCGGGCGGCGCCGAGCTGGCCAAGAAGCTCGAAGACGAGGGCTACGCACGGTACGGCGCCACGGAAGCGGCATGAGCACGGCGGCCGTCGACTGGCCGTACGACGTCGAGAAGGTGCGGGCCGACTTCCCGATCCTGTCCCGGCGCCTCCACGACGGTGTGGATGGCGGCGTGCCGCTGGTCTACCTCGACAGCGCGGCGACGAGCCAGAAGCCGCTGGCCGTGCTGGACGCCGAGCGCGAGTACAACGAGCGTCATAACGCCAATGTTCACCGGGGAATTCACACCCTCGCCGAGGAAGCGACCGCGCTCTACGAGGGCGCCCGCGAGAAGCTGGCGACCTTCCTCGGCGCCGCCGATCCCCGCGAGGTCATCTTCGCCAAGAACGTCACCGAGGGGCTGAACCTGCTGGCCCGCTCCATCGGTGAGCGCCTGCGGCCCGGTGACGAGGTCGTCGTCACGGAGATGGAGCACCACTCCAACCTCGTGCCGTGGCAGCTCGCCTGCGAGCGGTCGGGGGCGACGCTGCGCTGGTTCACGCTGACCGATGACGGCCGCCTCGACCTCGCTGCGGCCGATGCCGAAGGGCTCATCAACGAGCGCACCAAGGTCGTCGCCTTCGTGCACCAGAGCAACATCCTGGGCACGGTCAACCCGGTCGCGGAGGTCGTCGCGCGGGCCAAGGCCGTCGGCGCGATCACGATCCTCGACGGCGCCCAGTCCGTACCCCACGGGCTGGTAGGTGTGAGCTCGCTCGAGGGTGACATCCCCGGGCCCGCCCAGACCGTCGCCGATCTCGGTGTCGACTTCCTCGGCTGGACCAGCCACAAGATGCTCGGTCCGACCGGCATCGGCGGCCTGTGGGGGCGCTACGAGTTGCTCGCCGAGCTGCCGCCGTTCCTCGGCGGCGGCGAGATGGTCGACGTGGTGACGATGGCCGCCACGAGCTACGCCGCACCCCCGCACCGCTTCGAGGCCGGCACCCCGCCGATCGCGCAGGCGGTCGGGCTCGGTGCTGCCGTCGATTACCTCTCTTCACTCGGGATCGGTCGCGTCGCCCGCCACGAGCACCTCATCACCGAGTACGCGCTGGGCCGCCTCGCGGAGATCGACGGGCTGCGGGTCATCGGGCCACCCACCGCCGAGGGACGCGGGGCAGCGATTTCCTTCGCGCTGCCAGGCATCCACCCGCATGACACCGGCCAGCTGCTGGACGAGCGCGGCATCGCCGTGCGGGTCGGCCAGCACTGCGCCCGTCCGGTCTGCTTGCGTTACGCGGTGCCCGCCACCACCCGGATGTCGGCACACGTTTACACAACAACCGAAGAAATCGACGCCCTCGTGGAAGGTCTGCAGACCGTTGTGAGGTTCTTCTCCAAGTGAGTAGTCCGCAGCTGGAATCGATGTACCAGGAAATCATCCTGGATCACTACCGCCACCCGCACCACAAGGGTCTGCGGGAGGAGTTCGACACCGAGGTCCACCACGTCAATCCGACGTGCGGTGACGAGGTGACCCTTCGCATCAAGCTGTCCGGCGACGAGTCCGGGCAGGTCGTCGAAGACGTGTCCTACGAGTGCGAGGGATGCTCCATCTCGCAGGCGAGCACGTCGGTACTGACCGATCTGGTGATCGGCAAGCCGGTCGGTGAAGCGCTGGCGACCGAGCGGGCTTTCAATGAGCTGCTGACCTCGCGCGGGCTCGTCGAACCGGACGAGGATGTGCTGGAAGACGCGATCGCCTTCGCTGGGGTCTCGAAGTATCCGGCGCGGGTCAAGTGCGCGCTGCTGTCCTGGATGGCCTGGAAGGACGCGCTCGCCCAGGCGGGTGCGCATGAACTGCGGAAAGAGGAAACCCATGGTTGAGCTCGTGGCCACCAAGGACGACGTGGAAGAGGCGATGCGTGACGTCGTCGACCCGGAGCTCGGCATCAATGTGGTCGACCTCGGGCTCGTCTACGGGATCGCGCTCGAGGCGACCGACGCCGGCCGCGCCGCGATCCTTGACATGACGCTCACCTCAGCGGCCTGCCCGCTCACCGACGTCATCGAGGACCAGACGATGTCGGTGCTGACCGGGGGCCCCGAGCCGCTGGTGGACGACGTGCGTATCAACTGGGTCTGGATGCCGCCGTGGGGGCCGGACAAGATCACCGATGACGGACGCGAGCAGCTCAGAGCGCTCGGGTTCAACCTCTGATCACTTTCATGATCTAGCCTGCGCCTGTGCCAGGCGAGCAGGAAGCGCGTGAGGCGCGGCTGCGCAAGTCGCTGACCTGGGCTGCGCTGGGAGCGGTCGACCTTCGTAAGCGACCCCGTAAGCGTTCCGCTGCCCCTGAGCAGCGTGCCGATCACATCGTCGACTGCGCGCTGTACGTCGACGGTGTCAGACGCGAGGGCCGCCTGCCGATGGGCGGTGCGCTGAAAGCCGCCGAGGAGACCGGCGGTTTCGTCTGGATCGGGCTGTACGAGCCGTCGAACGAGGAGCTGTCGGGGCTTGCGGTCGAGTTCAACCTCCCGGCGCTCGCGGTGGAAGACGCCGTCGCCGCACACCAGCGACCCAAGCTGGACCGCTACGGAGACCTGCTGTTCGTCGTGTTGAAGACGACCAAGTACGTCGAGCACCGCGAGCTGACCGTCAGCAGCGAGGTCGTCGAGACCGGCGAGGTGATGCTCTTCGTGGGCAAGAACTTCGTCATCAGCGTCCGGCACGGGCCACTGAACGAGCTGCACCGGATACGCGCGCGGCTGGAGACCTCACCCGACCTGCTTGGCCGCGGCTCGGCGGCGGTGGTGTACGCCGTGGCCGACGCGATCGTCGACGGGCACCTGGCCGTCGCCGACCGCCTGGAAGCTGACGTGGACGACATCGAGGGCGAGGTCTTCGCCCCACGCGTGGGACGCAATGTCGGTCGGCTGTATCAGTTCAAGCGCGAGGTGCTCGAATTCCGCCGCAGCGTCGTCCCGCTCACCGGACCGCTAGGAGAGCTGCGTGCCGCACCGGAGATGGCTGGTTTCGCCGCCGAGCTTCGTGACGTCGATGACCACCTACAGCGAGTCTCCGAGCAAGTGGCCGGATTCGACGAACTGTTGAACGCGCTGCTCGATTCACAGCTCGCCCGGGTTTCGGTGCAGCAGAACGACGACATGCGCAAGATCAGTGCGTGGGTGGCCATCGCCGCCGTCCCCACGGCGCTGGCCGGCATCTACGGCATGAA
This sequence comes from Frankiaceae bacterium, assembly GCA_036272075.1. Taxonomy (GTDB): domain Bacteria; phylum Actinomycetota; class Actinomycetes; order Frankiales; family Frankiaceae; genus DATAZK01. The sequence continues at coordinate 8,932 of DATAZK010000042.1, read as the reverse complement.
TTTCGACCACATGCCCGAGCTGCACTGGACGTACGGCTACCCGCTGGTGATCGGCGTGATGGTGCTCGTCTGTACCGGCCTCTACCGCGCTTTCCGAAAGAGCGGCTGGCTCTAGGCGCTCGCGAGCGTCAGCCGCTTCGCTGCGGCGATTTCCGGACCTGCAAACGTCCGGAAAATTTTTGGTGACTTCATCCGCATCCTCGCGTGGGGTGCGTCGTTAAGCCAATCGCTGGGGGGCCAAACCGCTTAATCGGCAAGCAACTACACAGGAGTCCCAGTGGTGGCATCCCCAGCCCCGGTTCGTCCCGACAACCCCCAGCAAGCCCAGCGCCCCCCGCAAACACCGCTTTCCCCGCAGTCCCAGCGTTCTCAGCAGCGAGAGCAATCCCGCGATCGCTCGCGGCAGTCACGCACCTCCTCCCTCGGCGTGCTCATGGCTGCCGCGGTGATCGCCGCAAGCGGCGTCTACCTCGTCACGGCAGGCAGCGGATCGTCCCCAGCGTCGCGGACATCCGCGACCGATCCGCTGCCTCCCGTCGTCAGCGCTCTGAAATCCGTCGGCGGCACGCTCCTCGGCGGCGCCGGTGACCCCAGCACCTCGCCTTCCAGCAATCCCGCGCCGGCGCCGTCGCAGCAGCCGAGTCCGAGCCCCACGGTGGCGCCGGCTCCCAAGCCGAGCCCGAGCCCGACGTCGAATCCCGGTACCGGTACCGGAAGCGGCGGATCCGGCGCGTGCGGGCTCACGTCCAAGCTCGTGCCGACCTGCTCGGGTGCCCTGTGGGGCATGGCGGATTCCACCAGCAATATCAGCAGCGTCGAGCAGAAGATCGGACGGCCGCTGACGGTCGTCAAGGAGTACCACGACTTCTCCGGTCAGGGCACCGCAGGCCAGTTCCCGACCCCCGCGGAGTCCCAGCTCATGAAGAGCGGTCACGTCCTGCACTTCGCCTGGACGGCCAAGCTCTGGAGCAACACCAAGGCGACGCCGAGCTGGAAGGACATCGCGGCCGGCAAGTACGACTCCAGCGTCGTCATCCCCGAGGCGAAGCGCCTCGCCGCCGTGAACACCCCGTTCTTCATCGACTGGGATCACGAGATGGACGGCAAGACGCGTAGCACGTGGGGCACGCCCGCCGACTACATCGCGGCCTACCGCCACATCCATTCGGTGTTCGCGGCGAACGGGGTCGACAAGGCCGTGTGGGCCTGGGTGCCGACCGGCTACTCCGGCAACTGGAACAAGGTGGGCTCGTACTACCCGGGCAACGACGTCGTCGACTGGATCGGGTGGGATCCCTACAACGGGAGCGTCAAGGGCTGGACCGGCCCGCAGCAGGTCTTCGGCAGCTTCTACGACTGGATCGATGCGGGCCATCTCGGTTCCGCCGCCGCCGCCAAGCCGCGGATGCTCGGGGAGTACGGATCGGTCAGCGACCCGAACAACGCCGATCGCCGTGCCCAGTGGCTCAGCCAGGTTCCGTCGGCCATCTCGGCGCTGCCCCAGCTGCGGGCGGTCGAGTACTGGAATCAGTCCGAATTCGCTTTGAACAACACGGACTACACCGGCTTCGCGCAGGCCGGCCATAACCAGATGGCGCAGATCAGGGGCTGAAGCGGCGTTCCACGTATCATGGGCGAGTGATCTTGAGGGAGTGACGAGCGGCTGATCGCCGCTGTCCTGCCCCTTCTTTCGAGAGTTCCCATGATCACCGCCTCAGATGTTGAACTGCGCGCTGGTGCGCGCTTGCTGCTTTCCGATTGCACTTTCCGCGTCGGACCCGGCGACCGGATCGGCCTGGTCGGTCGCAATGGCGCCGGGAAGACGACGCTGACCCGAGTCCTGGCCGGTGAATCCCAGCCGGCTTCGGGATCCGTGACGCGATCGGGTCCCATCGGGTACCTGCCGCAGGATCCGCGTACCGGCGACCTCGATGTCCTCGGCCGCGATCGGATCCTTTCCGCTCGCGGCCTCGACACCGTCGCCGCTGAGATCGCCAAGCTGACGATCCGCCTCAGCGAGGATCCAGACGATGAGAAGGCGCTAGCCCGCTACGGCAAGCTCGAGGACCGTTTCACGGCTCTCGGTGGATACGCGGCCGAGGCGGAAGCGGCTCGTATCGCTGCGAATCTGGGCCTTCCGGAGCGAGCGCTGCTGCAGCCGTTGGGCACGCTGTCGGGTGGGCAGCGGCGCCGGGTCGAGCTCTCCCGGATCCTGTTCAGTGAGGCCGGCGAGGGCGGCACGTTGCTGCTCGATGAGCCGACCAACCACCTCGACGCCGACTCGATCGTCTGGCTGCGCGACTTCCTGCGTACTCACGCCGGTGGGTTGGTGATCATCTCCCACGACGTCGGATTGCTCGAAGCCACCGTCAATCGCGTCTTCCATCTCGATGCGACGCGGGCCGTCATTGACGTCTACAACATCGGGTGGAAGCGCTATCTCGCGCAGCGCGAGACCGATGAGCGACGCCGCCGGCGCGAGCGCGCGAATACCGAGAAGCAGGCGGCCGTGCTTTCGGCGCAGGCTGACCGGATGCGCGCCAAGGCGACGAAGGCGAAGGCCGCGCAGAGCATGCTGAAGCGCGCCGAGAAGATGCTCTCCGGGCTGGAGGACGTGCGCCAGGCGGACAAGGTCGCGAAGCTGCGCTTCCCCGAGCCCGCGCCGTGCGGGAAGACCCCGCTGCGCGCGTCAGCACTGTCGAAATCGTATGGCTCGCTTGAGGTTTTCACCGATGTCGACCTCGCGATCGACCGGGGCAGCCGGGTCGTGGTGCTGGGTCTGAACGGTGCCGGGAAGACCACTTTGCTACGCGTGCTGGCCGGTGCCGAGATCCCTGACACCGGCGAGGTCGAGCCCGGCTTCGGGCTGCGGATCGGCTACTACGCCCAGGAGCACGAGACGCTCGACCCGGATCGTTCGGTGATGGACAACGTGCGGGCCGCCTCACCCGGCACCCCCGACCCCGAACTGCGCCGCGTCCTCGGGGCGTTCCTGTTCTCCGGCGACACTGCCGAGCAGGCCGCCGGCACCCTGTCGGGAGGGGAAAAGACCCGGCTGGCATTGGCGATTCTGGTCTCCAGCAGCGCCAACGTGCTGCTGCTCGACGAGCCCACCAACAACCTCGACCCCGCCTCCCGCGCTGAGGTCCTCCGCGCCCTGACCTCCTACGCCGGCGCCGTCGTCCTCGTGACGCACGACGAGGGTGCCGTCGAGGCGCTGGCGCCCGAGAAGGTCCTGCTCCTGCCCGACGGCGTCGAGGACAACTGGTCCGACGACCTCGCCGACCTCATCTCGCTCGCCTAGCCGCCTCCGCCCCCGAAAACTCGAGGAAACCTACGGTTTTCGGGCTCAAAGCGTAGGTTTCCTCGAACTTTTGGGGCCGGGAGCGGGGCGTCACCAGGTGGTGCGCAGGACCGCCTCGATCACGATGGCCCCGGCGGCTCCGACGGCGACGGGCCAGAAGGGGATGGGGCCGGCGTCGATGCCTTGACCGCTGGTGGGTGGGCGGGCGGCTGGGGCGACGGCGGGGATCAGCAGGAAGGGGTAGAAGGCCAGCCACGAGCGTTCGACCTCGCCTCGCGACAGGCCGCTCAGGATCGCGAAGATGACCGCGAGCCCGGCGCCGACCACGAAGGGCCACCCCGGCGTCAGGTGCAGCCGGCGCAGCGCCCGGATGATCGGCGGGCCACACGCGATCAGCAGCAGCAGCAGGTCCAGGAACGCCCAGAGCAACCACGAGCGGTGCGGCCCGACGCGTACCGAGAAGTCCGCCTGCGCGGCCGAGAGCCCGTTCGTCCAGGCGAAGCCGGCGATCCAGAAAGCCACCAGCGGCACCAAGGCGCCGACCCCGGTGAAGACGTTCAGCAGGGGGCGACGCCGTACGAAATACACGGCCACGACGGAGACCCCGAGCCAGGCGACCGCGTAGTTGAGCATCGCGTCGCACCCCAGCACCAGTCCTGACGCGAGTGCCCACAAAGGGCTACGTCCGGGCTCGCTGCCGATCACCCCGAGCGTCACGAAAGCCGCTGCCAGCAGCAGCACGATCGCGTCCATCGAGACCGCGAGCCAGACCGCGTACGGGGCCAGCACCAGGATCGGCAGCAGGTGCCGCGCCGCCGTCTCGTGACACAGCGAACGCACGGCCACCGCGAGCAGCGGCACGTACGCGCAGGCGAGCACCGTCAGCACCACGCCGATCACTTCCGGCCGGTGGATCCCGAGCTTGCCGAGCCCCCACAGCAGCAGCACCGGACCGGGCGGATGGGTGCGCGTCGCGACGCTGTAATGCGGCGCCTGGTCCACGAACGTGCTCAGGAAATGGCCCGGATGCGAGCCGACAGCGGGCACGTCGCGCAGATATTCGGCCGACGACGCGATCGGCACGGAGAAGCCGTTGCCACCGTCGACCAGCGCGAGCGACATCGCCCACCACAGCGCTGCCAGGTAGGAGGCGCCCACCAGCACGCCCCAGCGCAGCCGCTCGACGAGTCCGAGACGCACGGCGGCGAGCACAGTCACCGCCGTTGCTGGCGCCAGCAAGGAGCCGGCCTCGATCTTCAGCCGGAAGCGTCCGGTGAAGGGCGCCCCCGCCGACCCCACCCGGGCCGAGAGCGCCACCGCCAGCGCGGTGAGCGCGAGCCCAGCCGCCACCAGCCCGGCCCAGATCAGCAGCTCACGCGCCTGGCGAGCACCCTCACCGGGTCGCTGCAGGAGCGGGATGAGGCGGCGCGACACCGGCCGGCGCGGGGTCACCACCGCGAGCGGAGCGCCCGGCTGCAACGCTTCCCGCACGATCGTCACCGTAACCGGTAGCCGAAGAGGCGTCAGAGAGCAAAGGACAGTCCATGCGGGCACGTGCGGCACTGCTGAAAACGATCCCCGGTCGCTACGAGATCCGCGACGTCGAGCTGGACGCTCCCCACGACCATGAGGTCCTCGTCCGCTACGTCGCCAGCGGGATCTGTCACAGCGACGTGCACTTCCTGACCGGAGAGCACCTCGGGGTCGCGCCGATGTGCGGCGGACACGAGGGCGCGGGGGTCGTCGAGGGAGTCGGCCCCGGCGTCACCGGGCTGAAGGTGGGCGATCACGTGGTCGCGTCGTTCATCCCGAGTTGCGGGCGCTGCCGGTACTGCGCCGCGGGCCGGGCGAACCTGTGCGATCTGGGAGCGAAGCTGCAATTGGGGCCGCAGCTGGACGGCACCTACCGGATGCACGACGACGGTGAGCCGATCAGCCAGTTCCTGCTGATCTCGACGTTCTCGCCGTGGAGCGTCGTCCCCGAACAGTCACTGGTGAAGGTGCCCAAGGACGTTCCGCTGGAGACGGTGTGCCTGCTCGGATGCGGCGTCGGCACCGGCCTGGGATCGGCGCTGAACGCGGCCGGCGTGCGGGCCGGGCACAACGTGATCGTCATGGGTGTCGGCGGGGTCGGGATCAACGCCGTGCAGGGTGCAGCGATCGCCGGAGCGGCCACCGTCGTCGCCGTCGATCCGGTGCCGTTCAAGCGGGAGATGGCCCAGCGGTTCGGCGCGACACACGCGTTCGAGGGCATCGCCGAGGCCACCGAATTCGTGCATTCGATCACCAATGGCCAGGGCGCCGATTCCGCGATCTGCACCATGGACGGTCCGACCGGCGACGACGTCGCGGCCGCGTTCGACGCGATTTCCAAGGGCGGCACGGTCGTCGTGACGGGTATGGCGAGCCACCACACTCCGCCCGGCATCCCGATCAGCCTGCTCATGCTCGCCGGCATGGAGAAGCGCATCCAGGGCTGCCTTTTCGGCATGTGCAGCCCGGCCGTCGACATCCTGCGCCAGATCGACCTCTACCGCGCCGGACGGCTCAAACTCGACGAACTCGTCACCCGCCGCTACGCACTCGAGGAGATCAACGACGCGGTCACTGACCTGCTCGAAGGCCGCAACATCAGGGGAGTGATCGTCCACCAGCACTGAAGATAGGTCCGCGACCCGGGTGGCACGATCGCATCGGGGTAGGTGATGATCAGTACACGACCGATCCAGCACCAGAGCGGAGGAGCAGTGGCAGAGCTCAAGAAGGGAAGCCGCATCACCGGGACGGAGCGGGACAAGCTCTCAGGTGACCTGCGCAAGAAGTACGAATCGGGACAGAGCATCCGGCTGCTCGCGGAGTCATCAGGCCGCTCCTACGGCTTCGTTCACCGCATCCTGTCGGAGTCGGGCACGACGCTTCGTGGCCGCGGGGGCGCTACCCGGGGCAAGAAGAAGGCTTGACGGCCGTGGAGGCCGGGCAGCCGGCGCATCAGCCGCTGGAGCTGCCGGGTGTTGATCTTGCCGAAGCGGGACTGCGGGTCGAACGGGGCGGACCTGCGGGGGAGATCATCACGATCACGCTGGCCCGCCCCGAGCGACGTAACGCCCAGCGCCCCGCCACCTGGCTGACCCTCGACGCGATCGGCCGGGCTCTTCCTGGAGACGTGCGGATCGTCATCGTCACCGGCGAGGGGCCGTCGTTCAGCGCCGGGATCGACCTGGCCGTCCTCGGCGAGATGGCCGGCTCCGGACCGTCGGGCGTGCCTTCCGAGGACACCATCGGCACCTACCAGGCGGGGTTCACCTGGCTCTCGCGTCCTGACATCGTGTCGATCGCAGCCGTCGCGGGGCACGCTGTGGGCGCTGGCTTCCAGCTGGCTCTGGCCTGTGACCTGCGGGTGCTTTCCGACGACGCCCAGTTCACGATGGCGGAGGTGAGCCGCGGGCTGGTGCCCGACCTCACCGGCACCGAGGCGCTGGTCCACCACATCGGTTACGCGCGGGCGCTCGAGCTGTGCCTGACCTGCCGTCGCGTCGGCGCCGCGGAGGCCAAGGAGCTTGGGCTCGCCAATCTCGTCGTCCCGCGTGATCAGCTCGAATCGGCTACGAACGACCTGGCTGCGGCCCTGCTCGCGGCGTCGCGCCAGGCGAGCGTCGAGACGAAGGCGCTGCTGCTGCGGGCGCGTCAGCAGGCGATCGACCCGGCCGGCCAGCATCGCGCCGAGCGTGAGGCGCAGCGCCGGGTGATGCTGGGTCTGCTGGGCGCTGGGGACTGATACGCGGGCACGATAGCGGCATGGATCTCGCCCTCACCGCTGAGCAGCAAGAACTCCGCAGCACCGTGCGCCGCTGGGTGGACGACGTCGTCGTGCCTCCCGCGATCGAGAACGACCGGCAGGAGCGGTTCCCGTCCGAAGCGCTGGACGGCATGCGCGACCTCGGACTGATCGGGCTGACGATCCCGCAGGAGTACGGCGGCGGCGGGGCCGATCCGTTCGATTACGTGCTGACGATCGAGGAACTGGCCCGCGGGGATGCGAACGTGCGCTCCGTCCTCTCGGTGCATCTCGGCCTGGTGGCCGGCCCGATCGCCCGCTGGGGGACCGAGGCGCAGAAGGAACGCTGGTTGCCGGCGATGGCGTCGGGGGAGACGCTCGGCTGCTTCGGGCTGACCGAGCCTGACGCTGGTTCGGATCCGGCCAGCCTTCGCAGCACCGCCGAGCGCACGGCTGACGGCTACGTCCTGAACGGCAGCAAGATCTTCATCACCAACGGGACGATCGCCGGGCTCGCGTTGATCATGGCGCGGACGGGCGGGCCGGGGGCCAAGGGTGTGAGTGCCTTTCTGGTGCCGACCGATACGCCCGGGTTCAGCGCGTCGAAAGTGAAGGGCAAGCTCGGGCTGCGCTCGTGCGACACCGCTGAGCTGGTGCTGAAGGACGTCCACGTGCCGGCCGACGCGCTGCTCGGCGAGACCGAGGGCATCGGGATCAAGGTGGCGCTCTCGGCGCTGGACGACGGCCGGATGTCGATGGGCGCGTCGTGCACCGGGCTGTGCCAGGCGGCGCTCGAGACCATGATCGCGTACACGACGCAGCGGGTGCAGTTCGGCAAGCCCGTCGCCGGTCATCAGCTGGTGCAGGAGCTCATCGTCGATACGGCCGTGGAGACCGACTGCTCCCGGCTGCTCACCTGGGCCGTCGCCGACCTCAAGCAGCGCGGCGAGCCGTACGGTCTGGCGGCCAGCAAAGCGAAGCTCTACGCGTCGGAAGCGAGTGTGCGCGCCGCCAACAACTGCCTGCAGGCGCATGGTGGTTACGGCTACATCGACGAGTACCTGGCCGGCAAGCTCCTGCGCGACGCCCGCGTCACCACGCTCTACGAGGGAACCAGCCAGATCCAGAAGCTCATCATCGGCCGCGCGCTGACCAACCTCTCCGCATTCTGATCAAGGGGAATGCGGCGGGGCGACTAAATGATTACATCGTTGCAGGAGGTAGGGCGTGAGTAATCATCCACCGATTCAGGTGATGCGCAGCTTCCGGCGAGATCCCGACGTCACGAGCAAGAAGCTCGCCAAGGGGACGGTCCGGCGCATCGCCCGGTTCGCTGCGCCTTACAAGAAGTGGCTCATCACTTTTCTGGTGATCATCCTGGTCGACGCGGTCGTCGGGGTCGTCAATCCGCTGATCCTGAAGAAGATCATCGACCAGGGGGTCGCCCCGGGGAAGGCTCACGGCGACCCGGGGCTGGTGCTGCAGCTCGCGTTCGTCGTCGCGGGGCTCGCGGTGGCCGACGCCGGCCTCACGCTCTGGCAGCGCTGGTATTCCGCGCGCATCGGTGAGGGCCTGATCTACGACATGCGGGTGAAGGTCTTCGACCACGTCCAGCGCATGCCGATCGCGTTCTTCACGCGTACCCAGACGGGCGCCCTGATCAGCCGGCTCAACAACGACGTGCTCGGGGCGCAGCAGGCGTTCACCGGGACGATGTCGTCGGTCGTCAGCAACTTCGTCAGCGTGGTTCTGGTGATCACGGCGATGCTCACCCTCTCGTGGCAGATCACCGTCATCTCCCTGTTCATGCTCCCGATTTTCGTGATCCCGGCGCGCCTGATGGGGCGCAAGCT
>DATAZK010000041.1:0-2796 GCA_036272075.1 Frankiaceae bacterium | reverse complement strand
GATAGGCCTGAACCTTGTCCCACCAGAGTTCGACACCCTCGAAGCCAGCCGCGGATGCGTCCGCGATGTCGCGCTCCAGCGATTGCGGCATGGTCGTCGCGCCGTTCAGGCAAGTCTTCAGCACAAGCGCCTCCTGCACATACGTGCAAGCCAATCACAGATGTGCGGAGTTAACACATGCGTCAGAGGCGAGTCAAATGCTCAGCCACCCGATATCAGCGTGAACAGGAGATCGAGCCGCTTCGGCGCAGCAACGTGCCTTCCGGGGCGCCGCCCGGTACCGGTAACGCCGGTCACGTTGCAGTCGAAGGCCAGCATATTGTCCGGGTGGTGACGAGTCGGAGGCGCCAGGCAATCGTCGAGGCGTTCTGCCAGAGATTGCAACGAGGCCGGCTATCTAACGTCAGACCGTTGAAATAGCCCCTTCCTTGCTCCGCAGGCCGTCCTAGCGCGGGTCATTCGCTGGGCACGTCGCCGACCAGGGTCCCTATCCGGCAGCCTTGATCGCCCACTTTCAACTCTGAGTTTGGAGACCTGCTTGAAGCGGCCACGGCAAGCGCTACCGGTACTATGAGAGCCGCGCCTCGAAGGCGCGCACAAGCGGCGCCCGTCCGTCGCCAGGCTTGTGACTTCGTCCAGCTTCTTCTTGCTGCGCCTCTTCGCAATTGATGGTAGCTGGTTCGCAACCTTCCCAACCTTCAAGGAGACTTCTTTGGCTCAAACGCGCGGCAAGACAACTCAGGCTAAGCAGCCTGCCCCGAAGACCAAGCCGGTGAAGGAAGCGCTGACCAAAGCGGCCCTCGTCAACTTGATCGCGGAAGAGAATGGCGTGACGCGCGACGTCGCCAAGGGTGTTCTCGCGACCATCGAAACTGCGATGATGGGCTCCATCCATCCCCGCGGCGTGGGGGAGTTCACGTTGCCTGGCCTCTTCAAGGTGTCGCTCCGCAAGGTGCCGGCCCGCAAAGCCGGCACGCTCGTCCGCAACCCATCGACTGGGGAAATGGTGAAGAGCGCCGCCAAGCCCGCAAGCATGCGCGTCAAGATTCGTGCACTGTCAAAGCTAAAGACGGCCACGGTCGCTTAGCAGCGAAGCGTTATCGTCCAATAGCGTCGCAGTTTGATCTGACGGGCCCGTCAGTTCGAGGCAGGCCGGCGCCTGCCTCGAAGTGGCGTCATGCGGTACCGCATTTGTCGGACCGAGCGTCATCTGGTCGATGGTGGTTATGTCACTCAGTGAAGCAGCCAAGCCAACGCGCACAACACTCTCCCGCAAGCTGGTGCTGTCCGAAGATCTGATCCAGAGCGGTCGAGCCTAGAGGGGTTCTGGCCCTGCGGTCAGGATTTCCCCCAATGGGTAGGTCTTGTTGCTTTTCAGGAGGACGAGACTGGCGCTTTGTGCGTGCAAGATGGCTCGGAGTTCCTGCAGCGATCCGGCAGGAACAATGTTTGGGAATTCCGCTGCGAGGATGCGGGCCTGGCTTGCAGCCTGGCCAACGCCGATGGCCAAAGCCGAAGCGGCCCCTGCCTTTCTCAACATCTGCCGGTACTTGCGGAAGTTGTCGCTGCCTAGGTCCGACATATCCCCGAGCACGACGATGCGGCGCCCGGCGCCCCAGTTGGGAAGATCCTCGAAAAGCCGCTTGGTGATCCAGAACGGCGCTTTGTAGGTATCGACGAGATAGGTGTGCTGGTCAGTCCCGCTCACGACGCCTAGCCGATCACCGAGCGGCTCGAGGTCGGCGAGGGCTGCGACCGCGGGCTCGATGTCGTGGCCCATGGCATGCACGACCGCCAGGGCCGCAAGGATATTGGTTATCATCACCGTGCCGACGAAGCGTGTGCGCACGGCCAGCCGACGATCGCCGACCACGAGAGTGAAGCATAGCCGAGCCGGCCAGGCGGCCGTCACTTGCTCGGCGCGCACCTCGGCAATCGCCGCACGCCCGTAGAGCACAACGCGTCCCGCCGAGCGCGAGGCCATCGCGTGAACGAGAGGGTCGTCAGCGTTGAGGCAGGCGATGCCGCTGACACCGATCGCGGAGACAAGCTTCCCCTTCTCGGCTGCAACCGCTTCCGCGGTTCGATATCTCGCCCTGTGGTCGAGACCGACCATCGTGACCACCGCGACGTCGATGCGCAGGGCGGACGTCACCAGACCAATTGACCCCGGAGCATGACCCGATACCTCCTGAACAACATACTCTACCGGACCGTCGAGGCGACGCAGGGCGCGCATCGCCCAGCGGGGCGTGTTGTCGTAGAGACCGGTCACCACCCGTTTTCCCCCCGGCGATAGCAGCCGGCCGACGAGATAGGTGGTCGTCGACTTGCCGCAGCTGCCGGTCACGGCGATGAAGGTGTTGCAGTAGCGCTCCTGGTTGCGTCGGGCCCACCGGCGCTCTACGGGACGCGTGACGAAGGAAGCGAGCTCTCTCCCCGCCAGCGTCATCTGCCGGTTGATCTGGTTCAGGGTTGGCCAGGCGGACATGCGTTCCTCCAGAAAGCAACGCCGCACCCCGATGTGCGACTCCGCTCCGACGGTCTGGCCAGTTCCTGACGGGGGTCTTACGGTTCCGCTCTTTGCACCGGGAAGCCGCGGCCAGCGCGATGCCACCGTTGCGACCGTTCGGGGCCGGGTTGGCGGATGCCCGGTCGCAGTTGTCGCCCTAGGCGAGGCCGGAGAAGAAGTCCGTCTTGACCCGCCACATCGGCACCCCAAGACGCCGAAGCGCTTTGCGCGTCGCCACCACCATCGCCTGCGGACCCGAGACGTAGAAGATGCGTTCCATGAAG
>DATAZK010000040.1:0-2237 GCA_036272075.1 Frankiaceae bacterium | reverse complement strand
CCCGCAGACTGAGCTCGCCTACCGGCTCGGTTGGGCGCGCACGGCGCTCAAGGCAACCGGCTTCCTCACTAACAGCAGCAGGGGAATCTGGAGCCTCAGCAATACTGCCACAGCGCTGCTCAACGACCCCTCCCTGACAATTGAGCAGCGCGGCGAACGGGTCAATGGACTCACAGCCAAGTACCGAGTCGGCCTTCGCGCGGTGCGGAGAGGCCACGATGCGGAAGAGACGGTCGGCCTGATCGATGAGCCGAACGACGACGGTCTTGAGACGCCGAGCCGGGAGGCGGACTGGAAGCAGCAACTCCTAGAGAACCTCTTGGGCATGCAGCCGGATGCCTTTGAACGGCTCGCCAGCAGGCTGCTGCGGGAGGCCGGCATTGACAACGTCGTAACTGGCAAGACTGGCGACGGCGGGATCGACGGGCGCGGCTTCTTCCGGGTGGGCCTGGTCGGCTTCCCGGTGGTCTTCCAGTGCAAGCGCTACCAGGGCAGCGTCGGCTCAAGCACCGTCCGCGACTTTCGCGGTGCCATGTCGGGCCGTACCGACAAAGGCCTCATCGTCACGACGGGTACCTTCACAGCCGAGGCGAAGAAGGAAGCCGGGCGTGAGGGCGTCCCGCCCATTGACTTGATCGACGGCGATGCCCTCTGCGACGAACTGAAGAAGTACGGCCTTGGCGTCCAGACCCAGCAAGTCGAGACCGTGACGGTGATCGGTTCGTTCTTCAGCGACATCTGACCAGTACGAACCACGCCGGGCCGGGAACCCGCGGATCCCCGCTGACGCGCGGGGTTTTGAGGCACTGGCCGACGCCGTCGCCGACCCGTCCAGCAGGCCGCCCGAACGGGTCCGAGCGGCGAGCTTGCTGCGGGAGTGGCAGCGTGCTGTTGCAGTGCGGCCAGCATGCCCGCTGGGAATGCCTCAGGGCCGCCGACGTCGACCAGGGCGACCTGGTCAGTAAGGGGATCGCGATTCCCAGGTTCTCCAGATGGTCCCACAGGCCGCTGAGTGCGGCGTTGGGGTCGCGGTAGAAGGCGCTGCCACGGATGCGGTGGAAGGTCCAGCCGAGCCGCTCAAGGATGGCCTGCCGCTGCCGGTCTGCTTCCCAGCGGTCCGGGCCGTGGTAGGCGTCGCCGTCGAGTTCGACGGCCAGGCGGCCGCGCCGGCCCTCGATCACCAGGTCGATGTGGAAGCGGCCGACCCGGTGCTGGGGCCTGACCCGGTAGCCGCGCGCGGCGATCCGCCGGAACACGTCACGCTCGAAGTCGGAGTCGAAGGTCGCCTCGGCTTCGGCGGTGGCCTGGTCCACCCGGCCTGGATGCTGGCAGTGCCTGATGAACTGGTTCCGCACGTCGTCGGGGTGCAGGTCGTCGAGCGCTACCGACCGGACGCACCAGAGCTGGTCCTGTGCCCTGCTGGCCGCGACGTTCATCCGCTGCCGGTCCGACTCCCTGGTCATGGCACCGATGCGGCGTCCCTCGCCCGCCGCGACGACCAGCGAGACGAACATGACGTTTCGCTCGTCGCCCTGGAAGTGGTAGGCGTTGCCGCAGCGGATCCGGCGGAGCTCCATTTCCTTCTCGCCGAGGCGCTCGACGAGCTTGCGCTCGATGAGCTCGGCCTGGGCGTCGGCGAGCATCGAGATGACGCCGAACGTCTTGCCGTCGTAGCCGGGGTCGGCGCACAGCTCGGCGATCTTGTCGACGATGAACGAGGCCTCGGCGGCGTTGGTGTCGGTCCCCTGCTCCCGGAAGCCGTCAGTGAGGTGCACGTCGATGACGCTGCGCCAGGACGGGTCGGCGGGCTGCTCGCGCAGCGGCAGGATCGCGCCTTCGTAGCAGAGCTTGTTGGAGAACTCGATGATCTCGGGCAGGCAGCGGAAGTGCTCGCGGAGCATGATCACCCCGGGGAACCGCATCTTCGCCAGGTCGTAGAGGCTGCTCTTGATGTCGAGCATCCCCGCCTGCGGCAGGTCCGCGATGTGCTGGCTGATCAGCTCGTGCACCAGCGACTCCTCGGTGCCGATGGCCTGCGGGCTGATCTGCTTGTCGTCGCCGACGATGATCGCCTTGTCGGCCAGGGCGAGCGCGGCGAGCCCGAAGATGTCGCACTGCGAGCTCTCGTCCACGATGACCACGTCGAACCGCGCGGTCGGGCGGAAGGACTCCACCACGCGGTGGGCCGGCATGATCCACACGGGGACGGCGGTCTGCGCGTCGGCCATCGCCAGCTG
>DATAZK010000039.1:0-22405 GCA_036272075.1 Frankiaceae bacterium | reverse complement strand
TACACGCGCGGCACCGATCGCACGACTCTCGAGCTTCATCTCGAGGCCTCCAGCCGAGCGCTTGCCGACGCCGGCCTGAGTACGGCTGAGGTCGATGGCGTGATGCCGAGCGCCACCGCGGGTCGCTGCGCGGAGGATTTCGCCCTGAATCTCGGGCTGCGCGACCTCAAGTTCAGCACGACCTTGCACATGGGCGGCGCGAGCCTGATCGCGTCGATTCAAAGCGCCTGCCTGGCTATCACCGCCGGCATCGCGTCGTGCGTGCTCGTGCCGGCCGGTCGCCGCGGCTACTCCGGCGAGCGGATCTCGACCGGGCAGGCCGTGGTCGAGCCGGTGGTCGCCGACGTGACGCAGTTCGAGCTCCCCTACGGAAATGTGGCTGCTGCGCAATGGTTTGCGCAGGCTGCCATGCGCCACATGCACGAGTACGGGACGACCAGCGAGCAATTCGGCCACGTCGCCGTTGCCTGCCGGGCGCACGCGAACCTGAACCCGCAAGCGCTGATGTACGGCAAGCCGCTGACGCTGGAAGACCATCAGAATTCGCGGATGATCACGACGCCGTTCCGGCTGTATGACTGCTCGCTGGAATCCGACGGGGCCGGTGCCCTGGTGATCACCAGCGCCGAACGCGCGCGCGACCTGGCGAAACCCTCGGTCCTGATCTCCGGCGTCGGCGAGGCCCACGGATACCCGCCGACCTCGCTGACCCAGAAGCCCAACATGGCCGTCGTGGAGAGCCTGCAACGCGCATCTGCGCGGGCGTTCGCGATGGCCGGCGTCACTGCTGACGACCTCGATTGCCTGATGATCCATGAAGGTTTCACCTGGTACGTTCTCGCCGCTCTGGAGGCGCTGGGCATCGTCGGCCCGGGCGAGGGAGGTCCGTTCGTCGAGGCCGGAAACATGGCGATCGGTTCACGGCTGCCGATCAACCCCCACGGCGGCGCCCTGTCCGAGGGACATGTCTCCGGCGTGAACCATGTCATCGAAGCGGTACGCCAGCTGCGCCGCGAGGTTCCACCCGCGCGTCAGGTGTCGCCCTGCGAGACCGTCGCCGTCGTCAACGAGGGCAACTTCTTCGACGGCTCTGTCCTCGTGCTGACCCGGTAGGAGGACTCAGATGACGCGTCCGGTCCCCGTACCCACCCCCGTCAGCGCCGGCTTCTGGGAAGCCGCCCGCCGGCATGAGCTCGTGATCCAGCGTTGCAGCAGCTGCGACTCCTACCGCCACTACCCGCAGCCTCGCTGCCCCTACTGCGGATCAGACGACTGGTCGTGGTCCCCCGTGAGCGGCGCTGGGACGATCTACACGTTCACCGTCACCCACCATCGCTTTCATCCGGCGTGGGCCGACCAGATCCCCTTCGCCGTCGCCACGATCGAACTGGCCGAAGGCGTCAGGATGGTCAGCGACCTGCCTGCCGAGGACACCGGCGACGTGGCCATCGGAGCCCGGGTCGAGGTCTTCTTCGAAGACCTCGATGACGAGGTGACACTGCCGCGGTTCCGGCTCGTCCGGGATCAGTTGCTCTGACCGTTGACGTTTATGGAAGGAACCAGATGGGACGCCTCGACGGACGAGTAGCGATCGTGACCGGTGCGGGCGGTGGCATCGGCAGGGAGCACGCGCTGCTGTTCGCCCAGGAGGGGGCGGCCGTCCTCGTCAACGACATCGGAGCCCGCACCGGCGCCGACGCCGCATCGGTCGCCGCTGAGATCACCGCAGCCGGCGGGACGGCGGTAGCCAGTACGGCATCGGCGACCTGGGACGGCGCGGCCGAGATCGTCGAAGCCGCCATCGACGCGTTTGGCCGGCTCGACATCGTCGTCAACAACGCCACGGCGGGCCGCAACAACGACCTGTGGAAGTTCACCGAGCAGGAGTGGGATCTGACCTTCAGCGTGAACCTGAAGGGCTACTTCGCGCTCATCCGAGAAGCCACCCCGCACCTGGCGCGCCAAGGCGGCGCCATCGTCAACACGAGCTCCTCGTCGGGCTTCGGTCATCCGTCGCACGTTGCCTATGCGGCGGCCAAGGAGGGTGTCGTCGGGCTGACGCGTACGGCCGCCAAAGAGCTCGGCCGCTTCGGTATCCGCTGCAATGCCATCCGCCCGGTGGCGATCGGGCAAGCTGTCGGTGAGTATCACGAGCAGACGGCTCCCTGGCGGCATCTCATGGACGTCACCATGGGCGTCGGGACCAAAGCGATGGATCCCGAAGCCTTTGCCCCGCGGATGATTTCCCCGTTCGTGGTCTGGCTGTGCACCGACGCCGCGAGCGGTGTCAACGGGCGCAGTTTCTACGTTTCCGGCGGGCGCGTCTCGCTGCTGACCGAACCCAAATCAGCCAAGACCATCAACCACGAAGCGGCCTGGACCCTTGATGAGCTGGACGCGATCGCCACCGGCGAACTCGTCGACGGGCTCACCAATCGCTTCCTGCTGGCCGACCACCCCGACCTGCAGAAATTCGAATGACGCGACAGCTCAGAGGCTGCCAAGGAATTCCAGCAGCGTCGCGTTGACGATCTCCGGCTTTTCCTGCTGAATCCAATGCCCGCAATCGGCAACCCACACCGGCTCCCGAAGCTGCGGAACCCACTCCTTGGTCGCCGCCACGGCCTCCGGGGACAGACCGAAGATGGCATCCCTTTCGGCGCCGATGAACAGCGCCGGCTGCAGGACTTTCGCGTTGACGAAGGGTGCCAGCAACTCCCAGGTCTGGTCGATGTTCCGGTACCAGTTCAGGCCGTGCCGGAAGGTGCCCTTGCGCTCGAACTCGGCGACGAAGGCATCGAGGTCCTGCTCGCTGAGCCAGCCGGGAAGCGCCGCCGGCTCGCGGAGCAGATCGTTGAAGCAGCGAGCGGCGGGATCGAAGAACCGGAAGTCCTCCAGCGGGATGTCGCCGGAGATGGAGTACAGGATCCGGCGAAGCGTTCCCCTGATGTCGCCGTCGAGCTCCGCCTCGGCCACGCCGACGTCCTGGAAATAGAGGACGTACAGGAATGCGTCTCCAAGCCCGGAGCGCAGCATCTCGGTCGGTCGCATGCCACCTGGCACGCGGGGTCCGAACGGCACGCTGATGCCGACGACGGCCGGGAACACGTCAGGTCGCAGGAGGGCGGCATGCCAGGCCACGGGCGCACCCCAGTCGTGGCCGACCACAGTCGCCGAGTCGACGTCGAGCGCGTTCAGCAGACCCACCAGGTCGCCGACCAGATGGACCTGGCTGTAGGAACGAACCTCCGGCGGAGCGTCCGTGCGGCCGTAGCCGCGCTGATCGGGTGCGATGACCCGGTAGCCGGCCGCGGCCAACGCGCGCAGCTGATGACGCCACGAGTACCAACTCTCCGGAAACCCGTGACAGAGCAGCACCGCCGGTCCGTCGGCGGGCCCGGCGACCGCCGCGTGCATGCGGATCTCCCCCGTCTCGACGAACACATGCTCGACATCTGGGGTCATCGCAGGCACCCGTCTTTTCCCGTGGGACTGGACACGCGACGCACGCTATCGCCAGAGTCACGACAGGAAGCAACCGAGGGGACCGATCGACATGGCGAGCGCCGAACACCAGGCATTGGTCACCCAACTCCTGGCCGAGCATCCCGGCCGCAAGCCCACGCCCGACGTGCGCCCCGAACTGCAACACTTCCCGGCGACGATCGAGATGATGAACGCCACGGCACTGCCGATTCCACCGGGCATCAGCTCGGTGGCGGCGACCTTCGGCGGCGTGCCCGGCGTCCTGTTCGAACCCGCCGGCGCCGACACCCGTCGCGTCATCCTCTACTTCCACGGCGGCGGCTACATGTTCGGCACCGCCCGCAACACCGGACACGTGACGGCACGCTTGGCTCGTGCTGGCGGAGCATTGGCGTTCAGTGCCGACTACCGGCTCTCCTGGCAGGCCCCCTTTCCCGCGCCCGTCGACGACGCGGTAGCCGCCTACCGTGGCCTGCTGGCGTCCGGGTATTCGCCGGAAAACGTTGCGATTGCAGGAGATTCGGCCGGCGGCGGGCTCGTGCTCTGCGCGCTGCTGGCGCTTCGGGAGGCGGGCGACCCGCTGCCCGCCGGCGGCTTCACCTCGTCGGCCTTCACCGATCTCACCGTTTCCGGGCGATCCGCCATCGAGGTCGATGATCCGATCGTGACCCGGGCCGGGCTCATGATGCTGGCCAGCGGCTACCTGGACGGGGCCGACGCCCGAACCCCGCTTGCGTCTCCGCTCTACGCCGATCTCGCCGGCCTTCCACCCCTGCTGCTTCAGGTCGGTTCGCGAGAGGCCCTGCTGGACGACACCACGAGGCTGGCCGCTGCTGCCGAGGCTGCCGGTGTCGACGTCACGCTGGACGTGCTGGAAGACGTCATCCACATCTGGCAATACTTCGGTCCCGACCTGCCCGAGACCCGCGACTCCGAACGTGAAGCAGGGGAATTCTTGAAGCGATGCTGGGAAACTGCCGCGCCATCCGGGCCAGGCCGAATCGAAGGGAACGACAGTTGAGCGAGCCTCGTGTCAACGTTGATGAGTTCACCCACCACCCGACGCATCACGTCGTCGGCGTGCTGAGCAATGCCTCCGACTTGGCGGCCCTGGTAAGCGAACTCCGGGAAAGCGGTGGTGTCGCGCCCGAAAAGATCGACCTTCTCCGCGGCGAGCGAGGCGCGGAAATCCTGGACGAGGACGGCAGCCACCACGGCGTCCGAGCTCGGCTGGTGCGGGGATTCCAACGGCTGGGCTATGACCAGACACTGCTGGCCATCTACGACGAGGCACTGCGCAAGGGCTCGCTGGTGCTCCACGTCCCAGCCATGCCTGCCGCCAGTCGGAGCGTCGCCGAGATCTTGTGGCGACACGGCGTCACAGACATCGGCTACTTCGGGACCGGGACGTTCGAGCAATTCACGTTTGACCGCGAAACACACGCCGGCACCGAAGACGCCTAGCGCAGCTTTCGGCAGTTGCTATACCGGCGCCGGCGGGAGCAAGCCTTCCTGCTGAAGTCGCCCGAACCACTTGCGGAACATGTCCTCGCTGTCCATGCAATCGTGAAAGCCTGCCTGGCGTACGGCGATGGTGCTGTTGAGCAGCGGGCCGACCGGCGAATCGTGTCCGCTGAGCAATTGGTCGGCGTAGACGAGCGAGTTGTGACCGACGAAATCAACGATGCTCATTGGAGATCGCAGCGCGTAGCGCTCCACCATTGAGGCCCACTGCGCCTGCCGGGCCGGCAGCTCCTCCAGCAGCGCGGTCGGCCGGTGGCCGCCCGCCTCCATGCCGAAAGTCTCGGCGATCACCGGCCACACCTCCTGCCACCGGAACGCGTCACCATTGGTCAGGTTGTACGTGCCCGCGGCCGCGGAGGGAGACAGCGCAGCCCACGCCAGGGCGCGCGCCACAAGGTCAGCATCCACAGCCTCTTTCAGCTGTGACGAGAGCATCCGGCCCGGAAAGTCGAGGGGTCGTCCTTCGTCGCGCAGCAGCGCTGCCCATGCGCCGAGGACCGGGATCAGATTCATGTTCGTACCAAGAGCATCGCCATAGACCACCGTCGGCCGAAACACGGTGAGCCCCCACGGCTGGCCCTCCTGCTTCGCGCGGAGATAGTCCTCCTGCAAGAAGTAGAAGTTGGGATGCTCGACGCGAGGATGGCGCTCCCGCAAGGGATTGCGCGCGCCGCTGAACCCCACCGATGGGTGATGCAGGCCGTAGGCCTTGGTGCCTTGCAGCAGCGAGACATGACGCACGTCTGCGGTCGCCAGGAGGGGGTCCATCACGTGCCTCAGCATCGCCGCGTTGCGCTGCATGGCCTCCTCGTCCACCCAACCGGGCGACAAGCCGGGCAGCTCGTGGACGGCCGCGTAGACGACGTGCGTCACGTCGTCCAATCGCGAAAGTGCCATCCGGCAGGCAGATTCGTCGTCCAGATCCAGGCTGAGCCACTGCGACGGATCGTGGCGCGCCGGCGGGCGGCGTGACACCCCCACCACGTCCCAGCCAGGCAGCGAGGCGAAATGGCGCATCGCGGCCTGGCCGACCAGTCCCGACGCCCCGGCGATCAAGACCTTGTGCTGAGTCATCGGTCAAGACTGCCCGAGTGGCCGCCGTGGACCATCCGCCAGTGCACGACGTCGTTCTGGCGTCGTGCACCGGCGGATGCCATGAGCTTGCGACCGATCAGGAGGTCGTCTGGTAGCTCTGGACCGCTGTGACGTTCTTCGAGTCACAGTTGAACGCACCGTCGGTCGGGTTGGTGACCTTCTGGTCGTACTGCCAGCCGCTGGTGGTCAGCTTGATGAGCAGCCAGCACTTGTTGACCTGGGGGTGGACCGGGTCGAGACTCGCGGGGGCGTAGAGGCCTCCGGCGTCCCAGTTGGTCTCGGCCGAAGCCTTCCCGATCACACACTCCATGGTCAGGTTGGAGCCGCAGGCCGTGGCCTCCTTGGCAAACAGGGCCCAGGCGCTCATCGACGACGCGGTGAAGTCGGTGAACCGCGGCTTGCTGACCGACGCATTCAAGATGCTCTTGACCTGCGCCAGCACCGGGTACTTCGAGTTGTCCATCTCGAAGGCCAGGTGCGAGAAGCCGACATAGGTCGACGGGAACGTCCCGAGCGCCTTGGCCGCCTGCACGTTGGCGTCCAGGTAGTACTGCACGCTGTAGAGGACGAATGCCGGGTTCCAGCCGATGTTCTTCGCGGCCTGGTAGATCGTCGTGATGTCCTGGCCGTTGATCTGGTCGTAGCCGACGGTGCCGGCGTTCTTGAACTGCTCCATGTAGGGCCGGTAGTTGTCGACGGCGACGGGCTGCTGCTGCAGCGCGGTGACCTTGATGTTGTTCGCCTTCAGCGACTCCTGGATCCGCTTGCCCTGCGGGATCAGCGACGCCAGCGTGCTGGAGCCGATGCCGACGCCACCGGTCTTGGAGGCCGGATAGGCCTCGGTAAGCAGGCGCAGCGGGCCGTACGGGTACTGGTTCGGGTTCGACGGCACGACACTGACCTGATACTTCGACTTGGCTGTGGTCGGGCCGACGGTGTAGGAGTAGATGTCACCCTGCTTGCAGGCCTCGCGCGGCTTCACACCCGCGTCGTCGAAGGCGTTGCCGTTGCCGACGAGCATGAAGTCCTTCTGGCAGGCGTCGGTGAAGGCCTGGCCGACGTTGAAGAGCTTCGCGTCCCACTTGTCGACGACGATCTTGCGCCCGTTGATACCGCCCGCGGCGTTACACCACTTGCTGAAAGCGTCGGCGGTATCGAAGAACTCCTGCTCCAGACCCGGAGCCGCCGCCGCGCCCGGGTCAGCCGTGGTGCCGATCCGGATGGTGGAGTCCGTGACTCCCTTGGCGGTGGCCCCCTTGGCCGTGCCTGGGCCGCAGATTCCCTTCAGCGTGCCGAAGTCCCCCTTGCCGGCCGCCTGAGTCGGCGCAGCCGCTGAGGACGTTGGCGCTCCTCCAGTCGTGGCACCGGTGCCGTCCGAAGGCGTGTTGGACGAACGTCCACAAGCCGCAAGCCCGAGTGCGGCGACGGCGACAAGCACCGCCGCCTGCCTCGTCGCGAGAGCGCGCCGAGATCGAGATGACATTGTTTCTCCTGCTTCTCTATGCCGGACGCAAGCCAGTACCGGCAAGCGCAATCCGATGGAGCCGTGGCCGCGGGCAGAGTCCGACCAATGGCCAGCCGACGGCTGGCCGATCTGTCGAGCGGGACCCGCAGCAGCGCATCGTCGCGCCCTGCCCAGCCCCCCACCCCGAACCAATACTGCAATCCGGTTCTACCACGCTCCGAAGTGCGTCTTACCGACACCCATCCCTCGGCGCGCCGGAACTCCCGAGCGCCGTGCCGGTCAGCCGGGCCCTGCTCACCGGCCAGAGGTCGTGTGCGAAAATGGCGGACTCAGTGGGGCAGATCGAGCCCGTCGCGCCACTGCATGCCCTGCTCAAGCGCGGCGATCCGGGACTTGATGATCTCGTCGAGGTCGCTCGTCGGAAAGACGATGAACTGGTTGTCGAGCACCGCTCGGTGGACGACGTCGGCGACCTGACCCGGCGAGACGCCTTGCGTCGCGATCAGGTCGCGAAGCTGCTTGGACACCGGGTTGTCCTGCGAGGGATCGTCCATACCGTCGGGACGATTGCGCTCGCTTTCGAAGATCTTGGTGTCGATCAGCCCGGGACACAGCACCGAGACGCCGACCCCGGAACCCGCGAGCTCTCCGCGGAGGGCAGCGCCCAGACCGACCACCGCGTGCTTGCTGGTCCCGTAAGCATTGAGCGTCGACGTATCGCTGAGTCCAGCCACACTTGCCGTACACACGATGTGGCCGCTGCCCTGCTCGACGAGGACCGGCGCAAACGCCTTGGCCCCGTGGATGACGCCGCGCAGGTTGACGTCGAGCACCCACTCCCAGACTTCTAGCGGCGTCTCCAACAGCCCACCGACGGGCGCGACGCCGGCGTTCAGACACACCACGTCGGCGCGCCCGAAGCGTGCGAGGGTGGCGTCTCGCAACGCGTTCATGTCGCCCATCGAGGCCACGTCAGCCCGCATCGCCAGCACGCGATCGCCGTCACCGCCGAGCTCCGCGGCGACCCCATCCAGCGATCCCTGCTCGATGTCGGCGAGAACGAGCCTCATGCCCGCAGCGGCGAAGCGCAAGCTCATAGCCCGACCGATTCCGCTACCGGCTCCCGTGACGACGCAGACCTTGTCTCGAAGGTCGCGAAGGCCTCCAGGGCTCTGCGTCGCAGCTTGCACAGTGGTCATCTGAGCTCCTCTGCCGTCCCGTGCCCGGGAGCGTATTCGGCAGCCGTCAGGCCGATCGCAACGGGTCAATCGGCCGCCGCGTCAACACACTCGCCGGCTACCCCTTCGAATGGCCCTCGTCGAGCCAGAGTTCGTCGGCGGCCGCCGAGAAGGCGGCCATCGCCGCGGCGAGTTGGGCATGCTCTCGGGCGGGGACTCTCTCGATGACCGCGCGCAGATCCCGGCGCCTTCGGGCATTCACCGTACGGACCGCGCGCCGTCCTGCGGGGGTCAGGCGCAGTTGGGTCTCGCGGCGGTTGCTGGCGCTCACGGCTCGAACAACCAGGCCCGCCGACTCCAGCCGGTCAATCATCCTCATGGCCGTCGACGGGGCGACGTTCAGCGCCCTTGCCAACTGACTGAGGTTGCCAGGAGCCTCGTTCAGGACGACGAGCATCCGGTACTGCGGAAACGTCACGCGCTTCACCCCGGCTATGGACCTGGCTGAAACGGCGACGAGGGCCCGTGACGACGCCAGGACGGCGTCGACGACCTCGTCCAATGAAAGCGTCCCTCGGGACCCATCCACGTTTTGCCGTTGCGCATCCGTCACACGGACAGTGAACCCGAATGACATCGGCGCTGCATCCGGGTGTGGCATTTGGTCCCAGGCCGCAATGATTGCATAGTGCTAAGGTTGCATTGTGCGAGTCGTTACTGGACGGGCGGCTCGATGGCGGGCAGTCCGCCCCGGCAACGCCGGGCTTCTCGCACTCGCTTTGATCGTCGGAGTGGGCGCCGGGCTTGGCGCCGTTGCCTTTCGTTACCTGATCAGATGGGTGACGGAGCTGCTTTCCGGCTACGCCGACTACGCGGGCCGAGGGCATGCAGCTAATCCGCACGTGCCGGGCCTCGGCCGCTGGTTCGTGGTGCTCGCCCCCGTCGTCGCGGGCTTGCTCTACGGGCCCTTGGTCTACCGGTTTGCCCGCGAGGCGCGTGGCCATGGTGTCCCGGAGGTCATGGCTGCCGTCGCCCGCAATGGCGGACGAATCCGCCCGCAGGTCGCCGTCGTCAAGGCGCTGGCCTCTGCCTTATGTATCGGCGGAGGTGGTTCCGTAGGCCGGGAAGGCCCCATCGTCCAGATCGGCTCAGCCCTCGGATCCTCGCTGGCTCAGCTGTGCAAGCTCGATCCGCGTCGCATTCGACTGCTGGTCGCCTGCGGGGCCGCAGGGGGTATCGCCGCGACGTTCAACGCCCCGCTGGCGGGCGTGTTCTTCGCGATGGAGCTCATCCTGCGCCGCTGGGAAACCCAGTCGTTCGGCATGGTCGTGCTCGCGTCGGTCACCTCGAGCATCATCGGCCGGGCGATCCTGGGGAATTCACCGTTCCTGCAGCTGCCCGCCTTTCATGTCGAGCATGTGGTGCAGTACCCCCTCTTCGGCTTGCTCGGGATCCTCGCCGGTCTGATCGGCGTCGCCTTCTCGCGGGTGTTGTACGCCATTGAGGACGCTTGTGACTGGGCGTGGCGCGGTCCCGAATGGCTGCGGCCGGCCGCCGGGGGTGTGCTGCTCGGCGCCCTTTTGCTGGCCCTCCCGGAGATGTACGGGGTCGGGTACCCGGTGCTCGGTCGCGCCGTCGCCGGCAAATATGCGATCGCCTTCCTGCTCGCCCTGCTGGTCGGCAAACTGCTCGCCTGCAGCCTGACCATCGGCATCGGCGGCTCCGGAGGCGTGTTCGCACCCAGCCTGTTCTGCGGGGCGATGGCCGGCGCTGTCTTCGGCGATGTTGTCCACGCGATCGCCCCGCAGGCGGGCGGAAGCGTCGGCGCGTACGCCCTCGTCGGTATGGGCGCGGTATTCGCAGGCGCCGCACGAGCGCCCATCACGGCCGTCGTCATCATGTTCGAGCTCACCGGCGAGTACACGATCATCCTGCCCCTGATGTTGGCAATCGTGCTGGCCGCCGGGGTCAGCCATCTCGTCTCGGCTGACACCGTCTACACCCGAAAGCTTCTGCGGCGCGGCATCGACATCGACGAGCCCGCCGACGCGGCCCTTCGCCGCAGATCCGTGTCCTCCGTAATGACTCCGCCGCCGGAGAGCTTGCGCGCCGACGCCAGCGTCGTCGCCGCAGCCAACCGTTTCGCCAGCACCCGCGACACCGCGCTCCCGGTCACCGACAGCGAGGGCCGCTATCTCGGCACTCTCGCCGCCCACGACGTGATGGACGCACTTGCCGCTGGAGAGGAGTCGGACCTCACCGCACTCACCCGCGAAGTCGAGCCGCTGCCCCCGGATGCCACGATCGGCCAGCTGCTGAAACTGCTCGACCAAGGCGCCGATGGGGTACCGATCGCCGGCTCCAGCGGAATCGTCATCGGCTGGGTGAGGCACCAGGATGTGCTCGCCGCCCTCATCGCGCCCGACGAGCAAGCAGCGCCTGCGGTGATTCGGATTGCCACCCCGAAGCCGTTTGCGGCCAGCCCCCGATGACTACGCATCGTCCGCGCGCGGTCCTGCGGGCAGCCGCCGCTCTCGTGATGACCGCCCTTGTCGCGGTCGGTTGCGCCAGCAGCTCACAGCCCGCGCCCTCGTCCAATCTCGGGACCGCGCTCGACCAGCCCGTCCCCCGCTCGGTCCTCACCCTGCCGCTCACCGATGCGGCGGGTCACCCCACCACGCTCGAGGCCTTACGCGGCAAGGTCGTCGTACTGGGCGCCTCGATGACGCTGTGCCAGGAGATCTGCCCGCTGCTTGCAGCGAACCTGGTGTACCTCGCGCGTCAAACGACGGCCGCCGGGCATGCGAGTGACGTGGCTTTCGTTCAGCTCACGATCGACCCGGAGCGTGACACTGCGGCCCGACTCGCGGCGTACCGGCAGCTCTTCCGCCCAGCACCCGGTAACTGGTCCACGCTCACCGGCCCCGCCTCCAGCGTCAGCGCAATCTGGAAGTACTTCGGGGCTTCCTACCAAAGGGTCCCGGAGGACTCTCCGCCTGCACGCGACTGGCTGACCGGCCGGCTCCTGACCTACGACGTGCAGCACAGCGATGTGGTGGTGTTCCTTGACGCCAGCGGTCACGAACGCTTCCTGATCAACGAAGCACCGGACACCTCAGGCAAGCAGCCGCCACCGACACTTCTGAAGTTTCTCAGCGCCGAGGGACGGCAGAATTTGACTCACCCCGAGCAGGGCGAAAGCTGGACGCCGAAGGACGTCGCCCAGGTAGTGAATTCGATCGCCGGAAAGAAGCTCGTCCCGTGAGCGGCCCCATGTGGATGCCCACAGCCGCTCCCGACCTGAGCCGTCTGCTGGCGTTTCACCCGCAACCGGTGCCCGTCTTCCCGGTCGGTGCCTTGCTGGCCCTCATTGCCTACGGCGCCGGGGTGCGGCGGCTGCGACGCAGCGGCACCCGTTGGCCGCTCGCCCGCACCGCCACCTTCGTCCTGGGCCTGGCGTCGGTGGTACTCGTGACGGGCACCGGAATCGGCGGCTACGGCATGCGATTGTTCAGCGTTCACATGGCCCAGCACATGGTGCTCAGCATGCTTTCGCCGGTGCTGTTGCTCATCGGCGCGCCCGTCACTCTGGCGCTGCGCACCCTCCCGGGCGGCCGCCGTGGCGCACGCGGCATGCTGCTGGCCGCCCTGCACAGTCGGGCGGCGCGGATTCTCACCGCGCCAATGATCACGATTCCGCTTTTCCTCGGGAGCCTGTACGGGCTCTACTTCACGTCGATCTTCGACGCGGCCATGTCCACCTGGTGGGGCCACACCTTGATGCTCGGCCACTTTCTCTTTGTGGGGCTGCTCTTCTTCTGGCCGATCCTGGCGATCGACCCCAGCCCGCGTCATACCGGTCACGGCCTTCGCCTCGTAGAGCTGATCGCCGCCACGCCCTTTCACGCGTTCTTCGGCATCGCCGTCATGATGTCCACCCGTCCGATCGTCAATTTCTTCACGCGCACCAGCGCGGCATGGGGGATCTCACCGACTTCCGATCAGGTCACGGCCGGCAGCATCGCGTGGGCGTCCAGCGAGATTCCCACCGTCCTGGTTGCCCTCCTGGTGGCGGTCAGCTGGGCGAAGGCGAGTGACCGGGAAGCGCGGCGGCAGGATCGCGAAGCTGACCGCACGGGCGACCAACAACTCGAGGCGTACAACGCCTATCTCGCGGGCCTGGCCGGCCACAGCTACGCAGCGCGTCAGGCCTCGGCCGGCTACAGAAGCCAAGAAGGGAGCCAGCTGTGATCGCCTTGGGCATCGCCCTGCTGATCGTAGGAGTGGCGGTCAAAGACGCGTCCGTCTGGACCATCGCCATCCTGCTCGTCATCGCCGGACTCACCCTGGCGTTCCTGGGGTCAACCGGCCGGCCCGTCGGCGGCCGGCGGCACTACTTCTGACCCCGCGGCCGGGCCGGGCTTTGCTCCATGAACCCCGGCGTAGAGCAATCTTGCGAGATAGCTGACGAGCGAGGCACCGAACAGGATCGCGACCACGAGCAGCCAATTCCCGAGGTAGTGATCCTGGTGCTGACCGCTCGCCCGGAAGTAGGCTCCGTCGCTGCGCTTGAGGATGATCGGATACCACATGAGCAGCAGCAGCAAGCTGATGAGGGCAGGCGCCCTGAGGTGGTTGATGGCCGCTCGGCGCCACCTTCCGATGATCGGGCCAGGGTCGGCGCCGGCGATAGCGCGGATCAGCAGCCTGTCGAGACCGGTGTAGATCGGAAACGCGATCAGATCGTGCCCGATGACGGCCGCAGCGAACCACACCAGGAGGCGGATGGGCTCAGGCGCCTGAAGCCAATGGAGAACGGCGAAACCGGCGAGGGCTCCCATGGCGACGATCAGCACCAGATGCAACGGGTTGGAGCCGTACTTGGCCTTGAATGCCGCTACCGGACGATGCAGCGGCCACCGCCATCCGTTAGACATCGAACGTCACCCTGCTGACCCATTTCGTGCAATGCACGCCGGGCGCAGCCGGGATGATGAGCCGCGCCGGGTAGCCGTGGTCGAGGCTCAGCTCACGGCCATCCACGTCCAACGCCAGCAGCGTGTGGGCGGCAGCCACCTGCCGCCGCGACAGCGAAACATGACGGTAAGCGCCGCGCTTCTCCAGGGATTCGACGTAAGCACCAACAGGTTCACGCATGCCGACGAGCCGGCCCAGATCGCCCAGCGGCACCCCCGTCCAGTGGCGAAGCGATGACCATCCTTCTACGCAGGAGATCGGCAACGACGCCGTCACGCTCGCCATGGCACGTAGTTCCGCCAAGCTCAGGCTCCGCTTCGTGGAGCCGACGAGTTCAAGGGCGTAGTCGTCGCCGGCGCGGCGCACGGCAGCCGTCTTGGCAGTGCGGTTGATGGGGAAGGAAGGGCTGCCGGGTCCGCCCCGAGGCGAGAGCAGCGCCAGCGGGCGCAGCGGTCCGCCGATGGTCTGCCCCGCGTACAGGGTGGTGGTGACAAGTGAGGTTCCGCCGATCAGCGCCACTGCTCCGCGCCGGCTGATGGTCTGCGGACCCGGAGCCGGTGCGGCGAGATCGTCGGGTCCGTCAGTACTGGTTTCGCGCCGGCGAACAGAGCGCACCGCGAGCCGCACCTTCAGGCTCACATGGACGACGAACCCTGCCAGGAAGACGATCGCCCCGTAGAAATGCGCGGTGTAGAAGCTGAATCCGAAGACGTAGTCGTTCTGGATGTTCAGCAGTCCAGTGACCAACTCGAAGAGGATGCCGCCGACGAGCGCGAGCAGCGAGATCCGCTCCAACGCCTCGGCGGGCGAACGCAGCGGCGGCCACTGGAACAGCCGTGGCAACACCGACCAGAGCTTGCCGAGCACGATGGGCACCAGGGCAACGCCGATCGTGACGTGCAGGCCTTGATTGAGGCGATAGAGCCACGACGGCACGACCGGCCAGTCGAAGACGTAGAACCGGAAGACCCCGGCGCCCGGCGTGGAGTCGTTACCCGGCAAGCGGGGGTTGTAGGCGGCGTAAGAAAGCAGGCCCGTGATGACGACGATGGTCAATGCCGGCAAGAGAATCAGGCCCAGCGTCGACGTGACCCGCCGGCTGCGCACTGGACTCTTCCAGAACGACGGGCGAAACGGTCCCACCGGCATGGCAGGCCGGCGCACGCTCAACGGGGGCACCTAGCCGGCGAGGTGCACGGCGAAGCGGCAGCCGCGTCCGACGTTGTGGGCCTCGATATGTCCGGCGTGGGCGTCGACGATCCCGCTCGCGATGGCCAGCCCGAAACCCGCGCCCGACTCAAGATCGGGCGTACGGGCCGGGCTGCCCTGAAAGGCCAATTCGAACAGGCGTGGCAGATCGCCGCTGGGGATGCCGCCGCACTCGTCCTCGACCGCCAGGCTGACCGTCAACGCCTCCTGCGAGCCGACGATCCTGACGCATCCTCCCGGTGGGGTATGGCGAATCGCGTTGGTGAGCAGGTTGGACAGCACTCGCGTCATCTGCCTGACGTCCACCTCGACGGGCGCTTCCGGAACGTCGGCCGTCAACGTGATCCCGCGCGCTTCCGCGAGCGGGATCATCGACGAATACGCCTGCGCCGCAACGTCAGCGAGGGTGACCCATTGCTTGCGAAGGACAAGGCCCCCGCGGTGAATGCGCGCCAATTCGAAGAGGTCATCGACCATCTCGGTGAGCCGCTCGGCCTCGAGTCCGATCGCGGCGTGATACTCGGCGATCTTCGCCGCATCCACGACGACGTTGTCCGACAGCGCCTCCACCATCGCCCGGATCCCGGCCAGCGGGCTGCGCAGGTCGTGGGAGAGCAACGCGACGAGTTCGCGCCGGTTGGCTTCCAGAGCCTGCTCCCTTTCGCGGGCCGCCAGAGCCTCGACCTGATCCTGCACCAGTCGACCGACGCGCCGGCCCATCGTGAGCGCGCACGCCGTTCCGACCAGGGTGGCGCAGCCGACGATCGCGCCCAGGACCGCAGCATCGTGATCGGATATCAGCATCTGGCGCGCGGCAATCACGATCCCGACGGCGGCCGCCAGCACCGCCGTCAGCACCGCGCCGGTCATGACGGCGGCAGGGCTGCGGTGTCGCAGCAGCCAGATCGCGTAGCAGCCGGCAAGTCCGGCAGCGAGAGTCACCCCCATCGAGGTGAGGACGGCGGTCATCTGTCCGACTCCACCGGTTCATACCGGTATCCCGTTCCCCATACGGTCACGAGACGTTGGGGATTTGCCGGGTCGTCTTCGATCTTTTCGCGCAACCGGCGGACGTGAACGGTGACGGTCGAAACGTCCCCGAAGCTCCAATCCCACACGCGCTGCAGCAGGAGCTCGCGAGAAAATGCCGTGCGTGGGTGGCCCGCGAGAAACGCCAGCAGGTCGTACTCCCGGCTCGTCAGGCCGATGGGCCGGCCATGAACTCGGACCTCGCGGGCAGCGGTATCGATCGTCAAGCCACCGTCGGTGATGTTCGTGTCCTGCACGTGGGCCGGCTGGGCCTGGGCCCGGCGCAGGACCGCCTCCACGCGCGCGACCAGCTCGCGAGGGCTGAAGGGCTTCGTGACGTAGTCGTCGGCACCGCACTGCAGGCCGACGATCCGCTCCTCTTCACCGCCGCGCGCCGTCAGCATGATGATCGGGACGGAGCCGAGTTCTCGAAGTCGCCGGCACACTTCCAAGCCGGGCACTCCAGGCAGCATCAGGTCCAGCACGACGAGGTCGGGCGGGTCGGCGGCGGCCATCTGCAGCGCGGTCGCTCCATCCGCCGCACTGGCCACTGAAAAGCCGACGTGTGCAAGGTAGACGGAGACAACATCGGCAACGGTCCGGTCGTCATCGACGACGAGCACGCTTCGCGCCGGGCGACTGCCGGCCAACTCCGCGACGACCATGGGAACAGCCTAGGTTGGCCCGGCGCCGAGATGAAGAACCGTAATAGTCCCGTAAGGCGCAGCGGGCGCCAGAAGGGGTCGCGGAGCCTAAAGATCGGAGCATGACCAGCCTCCAGCTGAGCGACACGCTTCCGATCCACCTCTACGAGCGGGCTTTGGCGGGTCACCCGGTAGGAGTGCAGCTCGAAGACGGCACCCATGCCCCCCTCACAGCCGACGTTTGGAGCCGGCCAAGGCCCGGTGACGGTTCGGTCGTCTCCCGCTGTCACGGGGCGACGCTGGACGTCGGATGCGGCTCCGGTCGCTTCACCGAGGCGGTCGCCGCCGCCGGGTTGGCGGCGCTCGGCATCGACATCTCGCCTCACGCCGTCCGGCTGGCCAGGCGACGCGGTGTCCAGGCCCGGCAACGTGACGTGTTTGCCCAGGCCCCGAGCCTCGGCCGCTGGAAACATGTGCTGCTGATGGACGGCAACATCGGTATCGGCGGGGACCCCGGGCATCTCCTGCAACGCTGCCGGGAACTGCTCGCGCGCGATGGGACGGTCCTCGTCGAGACGGGACCTCCGGGCACCGGAAGCCGTGGATTACTGGTACGGCTCGTTCATGCCGGCGCCTCGAGCCGTCCGTTCCGGTGGCATGTGTCCGACGCGAACGGCATCAGATCCGTCGCCGCTGCCATGGGCCTGCGGGCGACCGACGAGTGGACCGCCGGCGGCCGCTGGTTCCTCGAGCTGTCGCCGCCCGCAACCGGCCGATTGTCATGAGCTCACCTGACGCTTCCCTACGTGAGCGGTCATGCCGGGTGGTCGTGCTGGCCAAGCAACCGCGCGCGGGATCGGTGAAGACGCGCCTCTGTCCCCCGTTCTCGCACGCCGAGGCCGCCCAACTCGCGCTCGCCGCGCTCGCCGACACGCTGGCCGCCGTACGGTCCGCCGTGCCGCTCGCCCACTCGCGCGAACATCGGCTCGATCCCGTGCTGGCGCTCGATGGCCGGCCGGGAGCCTGGCTCGATGCACTACGGGTCGAGGCTCCCGTCACCTTGAGGGTGATCGCTCAACGCTCCGGGACGCTGGATGCCCGAATAGCAGGCGCTTTTCGGGACGCGACGACGGGATCCGCCGGCTCGCGCACGTTTCTCATCGGCATGGACACTCCGCAAGTCACACCGGAAATCCTGGTGGACGCGATCGATGAACTCTGCGCCGCCAACACCGACGCGGTAATGGGATTGGCGGAGGACGGAGGGTGGTGGGGATTGGGCCTCAACCGGCCAGCCGCATCTCTCATTCTCGGCGTGCCGACCTCGACACCGCATACGGGTCGGGACCAGCATGACCGGCTGACCGCAGCCGGCCTGCAGGTGACAGCACTGCCGATGCTGCGGGACGTCGACACCGCAGCCGACGCTCATCACGTAGCCGCGCTCGTTCCGGATAGCCGCTTCGCTTCGACGCTTGCTCGCTTGAGCATCCAGAGAGTGCCCGCCCTATTGGCAGCGACGGCCTAGGCTGCACGGCGTGCCCGTAGACGTCGTGACGGAAGTCGAGATCTCGCTCCCCCGGGATCGGGTGGCGAGTTTTGCTGCCGACCCGGACAACGCCACCGCCTGGTACGCGAACATCACGTCCGTCGAATGGAAGACGGAGCGTCCGCTCGCCGTCGGATCCCGGATCGCCTTCACTGCCCAGTTCCTGGGTCGCCGCCTCGCCTACACCTACGAGGTCCGGGAATTCGAACAGGCGAGGCGGTTCGTGATGAGCACTCAGGAAGGTCCATTCCCGATGGAAACCACCTACGAGTGGGACGACACGGCTAGCGGTGGCACCCGCATGAAATTGCGCAACCGCGGGGCGCCGGCGGGCTTCTCCCGCTGGGTGGCCCCGATGATGGCGAGGTCGATGAGCCGCGCCAATCGCAAGGATCTCGATCGCCTCAAGCGGGTCCTTGAAGGGGCGGGCTGACTAGGGAGGGTCGTAGGGCGCCCCGACGATCCACCCGCCGATGTCGGCCGGCACGGCGTCTGCGGCAACGACATCCACCCGATCGCCGACGCTGATGATTCCCGGCCTGATGACCCAGCAGTTCAGTGCGAGTTCACCGCCGAACACGTTGCGGATGCGGCGAAACACGTCGAGGTCCTGCTCGCCGGTGTCGGGATCGATCGTCGTGACGATGCAACGCTGACGGACGGAGTGGACGCCGATCAGCGCCTCGCCGACCGCGAGCGCCTGACCGGGTAAGGCTGGTTCGAGCTCTGCCGCGACTCCTGACACCACGATGTTGGGCCGTAGCCGGCGACTGTCGTAACCGAAGCGGGCGATGGCGCCGTCAGTGGCGACGAGCAGGTTAAGGATGTCGAACCGGGCCGGGGTGTCATCGGCGACGAGCCGGGCATCCTCGCCGGCCTGGCGATGGATGATGTCGGCCGCCTCAGCAGAATCCCACCGGTGACCAGCCACCAGCGGTACGCCGTCCGGGCCGGTGGATGCCGGCACCGCCAGCAGGGCGTGGCGGGTACGGCCGGTGAGCGGTCCTCGGCGACCGGCCACATGAACACGCCGGTCGCCCTCCACCCCATCGGCGGTGAGGGTCGCGCGCTCCAGCGTCTCGCCGCGTAGCGATTTCACCGGATACCGCCAGAGCTGCGCGATCCTCATGCCGTCCATCTTCCTTGCTCCCTTGCCTGCGCCGCTCAGACGTTGCCGGCCACAACTGTCGTATCGAAGAACCGCACGATCTTGCCGGCGATGAGCTCGAGGTTGTCCTCGACAGCGAAGTGACCCGAATCCAGACGTACGAGTTCGGCATCCGGAAGGTCTCGCAGGTAGGCCTCCCCGCCCTCAGGAGTGAAGAAGATGTCGCCCTGGCCCCAGAAGATCAGGGTCCGCGGCTGCCGCTCACGCAGCGAGGCCTGCCAGCTGTCGTACTGCGCGGCGTTGGTCCGGTAGTCGTAGAACAGGTCGAGCTGGACCCGGTGAGCCTGCGGCCGGGCGAGGAAATGCAGATCCATGTTCCAGTTGTCCGGGCTGATCTTGCTCGGATCCGGATGCCCGGTCGTGTAGATCGCCCTGACGGTCTCAGGCTGCAGGAAAGCCTCCAGCGCAGCCTCGTTCTGGCGTTTTGTAACGGCGGATATACGACCAACCTTCCGCCGCAGGACCTGATGCGGTGGACGAGTTGCGCCCCGGCGATGAGTTGGAGCTGCGTGGCCCGGTTGAGGGTTACTTCGTCTGGGAAAGCTCGCTCGGCGGCCCGCTTCTGCTGGTGGCCGGGGGCTCTGGCGTCGTGCCCTTTCGCGCGATGCTGCGCCACCACCGATTGATCGCAAGCGCGCAACCAGTGTGGCTGCTCTACTTGGCACGCTCCCTTCCCACCGTGATCTACCGGGAGGAGCTGATGCGCCTACGATGCGGTCGACGTCAGCCTGACGCTGACCCGCGAACAACCCCAGGGTTGGCACGGTTATGACCGCCGGATCGATCGCGATCTCATTGAAGAGGTGAGTTGGCCTCCGAGCCATCACGCGCTGATCTACGTCTGTGGCCCACGACCTTCGTGGAGACCGCCGCCAGCGCACTGGTCGACCTCACCGACGCACTCGACGGCAACGCGCTTGCCGGGCTGCTCCTGGCAGCCTTCGGCGAAGACATCACGACAGCGACAGGAGTCTGCGCAAATTGCAGCACTCGAAGTCGCGTCGCCGAGTTCGCCGTCTATTCGCAGGCTCCCGGCGCGGTCGTGCGCTGCAGGCACTGCAGCAGTGTGGCGATGGTCCTGGTCGAGGCGCACGGAATCAACCGTCTCGACCTCATGGGTCTCGCCGCCCTCGAACACTCCCCCTGAGCAACGGCATGTGACGCCCGGCGTCACGATGTTCCCCCGTTCCTCACGCCATAGGGGTGTCAGTTCCACGCTTCCCGAGGAAGGACACCCGATGCCCAGTGCCAACCGGATGACCACGCCGGTCGCCATGGACGAAGCCGAGATCGAAGGCCGTTACGCGCCGCTAGGCGAGTACACCGTCAGCTTCGAAACTTTCAAGCAGGACACCGATCCCGCCCCGTATTTCGTCGGCCTGCCCGGTGACCGCTGCCCCTGCGCCCACTGGGGAGTCGTGACGGCCGGCCAGCTGACCTTTCGCTGGCCGGGACACGAGGAGACCTACGTCGCCGGCGATGCCTACTACGCGCCGCCGGGACATCTGCCCCTACTGACGGCGGGAACGTCGATCGTCGAGTTCAGCCCCGCTTCCGACTTGGAGGCCACCATGGCCGTCATCGGGAACAACCTGATGGCGGCGCGGTCATGACCGCCCCGGTGAGCGAATCAGCCGGCGTCGACACCACCGCGGTCGTGGCAGATCTGATCCGCTTCCTGGAGACCGGCTCCGTCCCCGCGGGACTCTTCGCCCCTAAC
Organism: Frankiaceae bacterium; assembly: GCA_036272075.1. Lineage (GTDB taxonomy): Bacteria > Actinomycetota > Actinomycetes > Frankiales > Frankiaceae > DATAZK01. The sequence continues at coordinate 1,361 of DATAZK010000039.1, read as the reverse complement.
GTCTTCGCGGATCTGTCGCTGCCGCACTGGCGGGTCCAGACCGCCACGGCCGCGCAGATTCTCGCCGAACGCGCCGAAGGCCACCCCTTCCCCGGGAAGGTGCGCGTCGAGCGGGTCGAGCAAACCGGACACGGGTTCACGATCGAGTTCGAGGAGCGCTGGGACCACGAGGGTCAGGGCTGGTACTGCCGGGAGATGATCCGCGCTGACGTGGTGGACCGGTCCATCGTCGACATGTCGATCTATTGCACCGGCGACTGGGATGAGGCCCGGCAGAGCGAGCACGCCGAAGCCGTGACGCTGATTCGCCCCTGAACGCTGTCCGCCAAGCGCCGGGAAATCTAGGATCACGTGTCGTGACGCGACCGGCCGCAATCCGCGAGCTCCTCGACCGCGCCGATGCCGCTCGCGCGGCCGGTCGAGGAGAGATCGCGGCGGGCCTGTACGACGAAGCCGCTTCCTTCTGCCGGGCCCACGATGACGTGCAGGGGTGGACCGCCGCTCTGCTCGGGGCCGCGTCGGTGTACGTGTTCGGGGCCGAGCCGGGCAAGCTGCCGGCCCAGCTGTATGACGTCCTCGCCCGGGCGACAGACGACGAACCCCGGGCCCGGCTCGGGGCCGCGCTGGCCCGCTGCTGGGCCTACGCGGGCCAGATGCGGCGTGCGGTCCAGTTCGCCGACGAAGCGGTAGCACGTGCTCAAATCGTGGGAGCGCCCGAGCTCGTGGCCGATTGCCTCGACGCCGCCCTTGCAGCGCACTGGGGGCCGGACGAGCTCGGGATCCGCCGCTCGCTCGCCGGTCAGCTCGATGACGTCGCCGCTCATGTCCTCGATCCCGAGGCTCGACTTCAGGCGCACCTGTGGGGCTTGACGACCGCCTGCGAAAGCCTTGATCTGCAGGCGATTCACCGCGAGATGCGCGCGCTGGAGCTCCTGGGCGAGGAGTCGCCCCGGGCGATGTTCTTCGCGGCGTCGCGGCGGCTGATGCTCGATCTCTTGCGCGGACGCACCGACACCGCGCCGCGTCTGATCGCCATCGCGACCCAAGCCGGTGAGCACGCCTCGCTCGCTGATGCCTGGCTCGTACTCAAAGCCATGGCCGCGTACTCGGCGGCGCTGGCGGGAGACACCGAGTCCTGCGAGGCCGCCGCTGCGGAAGGCGAAGCCTTCGCACTTGCCGAAGGCGCGACCGCGGTATGCGCCGAAATGGCGTTCCTCTGGGCCTGTACCGGCAGGCTCGATCGGGCCCGGACCCTGGTGCACAGCTTCCACGGCCCGGTCCTGGACGACCTGCCGCGCGACGTGAACTGGCTGCTGACTCTGCAGTGCGTCCTCGAAGCCGCACTGGCCGTCGCCGACCTC
>DATAZK010000038.1:0-183509 GCA_036272075.1 Frankiaceae bacterium | reverse complement strand
CGGGTTGACCGTGACCGTGAACGTCTTGCTCGCCGTTCCGCCGTCGGGGTTGGTGACGGCGAAGGTACGCGTGCCGACCGCCGGATCCGTCGTCAGGATGACGGTCATCGAGGTCGCGGAATTCCACGTCTCGCTGACGTTTGTCCCATCGAGGGTCACCTGAGCCCCGCTGTTGAAGCCGGTACCGGTGAGCGTGAAGGTGCGGGTGGCACCCCAGAGCAGCGACGACGGGTTGATCGTCGTGAGGGTGACCGGAGCCTTTTGAATCGTGAAGTTGGCGGTGTCGCTATTGCCGTCGGGGTTGGTGACGGTGACGGCCCACGAGCCGGGCGCCGACCCGGTGCTAGCAGCGTTGAAGGTGACCGTGATGGTGTTCGCGGTGATCGTCGGGACACCGGAGATCGTGCCGGCGGTCACCGGGATGGTGACGATGGAACCACTCTGGAAGCCCGAACCCGAGATGGTCATCGTGTTGGTCGACCCGGTGTAGATCGGCGACGGGCTGACGGAGGCGACATTGATCGCCGTGGTCGTGATGGTCAGCGTTCCGTAGGCGAACTTGCCGTTCGGGTTGGCCAGCTTGATCGTCCGGGTTCCGACGGCGGCCGCGGTGTTGTCGGTCGTCAAGGTGAAGGTCACCGAGGTCGCGCTGACCCGGTTGACGTTGCTGATGGTGCCGCCGGTGTCGATCGTGACCTTCGCACCGGGGTCGAAGTTGGTGCCCGTCATGGTGATCGTGGTCGACGTGTTCGTCGTCACCGTGTTCGGCAGGAAGGAGCTGATGGTCGGCTGGGAGGTGGAGCAGCCGGCGTAGTCGACGTTGATGTTGAAGCAGGGGTCGGTGCCCGGGTCGCGCAGCGTGCTTGCGACGAACTGGCACGACGAGGCGCCACACGCGCGCCCACCGCTCAACTTGTAGGCGACGTCGACGGTGATGCGGTAGACCCAGCCGTTGCCGGAGTCAGTCGTGGTGCACGTCTGGCTGGCGGCGACCGAGGTGTAGCACTGGTCGATGAAAGTCGTGATGATGTACGTGGTCCCGTTCACCGCAGCGGTGATGCTGATCGGTACGGCCATCGAGTTCGCCGGCGGCACGCTGGTGTCGTAGTTGCCCGTCGCGGTGACGTCCTGGCTGAGGTCGGCGATGCCGGGAGTCGCGATAGCTGCTTGGACCGCGGTCTGGGTCCGTCCCGCCAACAGCGAGGTGGCAGCGACACTTCTGGTGTAGTCGAGCTGCTGCTCGGCCAGGACCGACGCTTCCTGCGCCTGCGTCTGGCCGTTGCTCTGCTTGAGCGAGGTGGTGAAGAAGCCGGCAGTGGTCGCCATGACGGTGATGAGCAGACCAAGGGCCACCAGCACCTCGATGAGCGACATACCGTCGTCGCCCGCTGCGCGTAGGCGCCCTGGTAGGCAAGACGTGATGATGCGCCGCGTGCGCGACATCGCGATCACTCCTCACCTCTGGTGACGGCCGGCATGTCTCTTTACTTCGCCGCAAATGGCGCAGGTATTAAGCGCCCAAACGGCTTAACATCCCCCGCGGGCGAACCTGCCCCGGGCCGGTTGGCCCGGGGCAGGAACCCACGAGGGATAAATCAGTTGATCAGCAGGATCACGGGCTGGCGGACGTGCAGGGCGCGGTGGTGGCGTCCTTCAGGAGCCCGCCCTTGTCGCTGCTGTAGTACCAGGACGCCGCACCCGTGTGGGCGGCCAGCAGGCAGAAGCCGGCGGTGTTCGCACCCACGACGGTGATGCTGTTGCCATTGCTCACGTGCAGCGTGGAGCTACCGCCGACAGTCAGAGCGCCGGTGCCCGAGAGGGTGCCGGGCGTGGTGCCCATGGTTCCGGCGCCGAAAGGCACCGTGGCGTAGTTCTGGGCGTCGACGTTGAAGGACTCGACCTCTTGAGCGACGGTACGAAGGTCGGACTTCTCCGACGCCTCATAGCCCTTGGTCTTCTGGCTGAGGAAGACCGGGATCGCGATCGCAGCGAGGATACCGATGATGATGATGACCACCAGGAGCTCGATGAGGGTGAAACCCTCGTCGTTCTCGTCGATCCTCTTGCGCAAGCGTGCAAGCATTTTTGTAGTCCCTTCCCGGACCAGAAACTGGAGTCTCCGGCCCGACCGGCGACTCACGACGAGAGAAACATCGTCAGGAATCCGGCACTCCTGAAGAGGCGAATTCACGCTCGATTCGAATCTGCGCCACATATTCGTGGGCACAAAAAAACGTGCCCCGGCCGAGTTGGCCGGGGCACGTCACGAACGGTCAAGCAGAAGCACCGATCACGGAGCGGCAGAGGTGCAGGCGTTGCTCGAGCTGAGGAGCCCGCCCTGGTCACTGCTGTAGTACCAGGAAGCAGCACCGGTGTGCGCGGCCTGGATGCAGAACTTGTCAGTGGCCACACCCACGACGGTGATGCTGTTGCCGTTGCTCACGTGGAGCGTGGTGCTGCCACCGACGGCCAGCGCACCGGTACCCGACAGGGTTCCCGGGGTCGTGCCCATCGTCTTGGTAGCACCGAAGGTGATTCCGGTGTAGTTCTGGGCGTCGACGTTGGCAGACTCGATCTCCTGCGCGACGGTGCGAAGGTCGGACTTCTCAGAGGCCTCGTAGCCCTTGGTCTTCTGGCTAAGGAAGACCGGGATGGCGATGGCGGCGAGGATGCCGATGATGATGATGACGACGAGGAGCTCGATGAGGGTGAAGCCCTCTTCGTTCTCGTCAATCCGCTTGCGGAGGCGTGCGAGCATTTGTTGTCCCTTCTCGGACCAGACTTTCGAGTCTCCGGTCCGACCGGCGACTCACGACTCCAGCAATATCGTCAGCTATTGGGCGGACCTGTAGAGGCGAGTTTGGATTCATTCTTTCGGTGGTAGCCAGGCCTGAAATACGGCCGTTCAGCCCCGTCGCGCTGGGCCGTGTGCCCGCAGCCGAACGCCTGAAAGGGCGGCGCGGGGCGCCGGTATCTCCGCGACCCCGACGAAGTGCGCCTTGCGGAACGTGCGCAGGAGTCGATCGGGGGCCCGCCACGGGTGCACCCAACTGAGGAAAAGAAATGTCAGCACGCAGGCGCGGATCACGGACATCGAGCCCGGCGAGAGGAACGTGTTCGCATAAACCATGCTCACCAGGAGCACCGCCGTACGCCAGGGGCGCAGGCCGATCATCCGCTCCGTGACCGCCGTTGCCATGAGCAGACCGGCGATGTAGTAGTCGAAGCCGGCGGGATCGAGCAGCAGCCGAACGGTGCAGCCCGCAGCGAAAGCCATTCTCCAGTCGCGGCGAACCGCCACCAGGCCGGCAGCGGCAAGCGCTCCCCCGAGTTCGACGCCGCGCCACCAGGACGGGACGAAGGTGCTCGACAGGCCCAGCGCACGCACGGTCGAATTCAGCTGCAGCTCGAAACCGTGGCTCACGGTGCCCAGGGTGGCCGGATCGCCCACCATGAACGGCAGCCAGCACACGGCCGGTACCGCGACTGCAAGCGCCAACATGCGCCACCTTCGGGGCAGCCCCCAAAGCAACGGCAGCGCGACCACGGCCCACGGCTTCCACGCGGCGGCCAAACCGGCCAGTAACGCGGCACAGACTTCGCGCCCTTGCGAAACCGCCTGAAACGCCAGCACAAAGGTGAGGAGTGCGAGACCGTCCTCGAGATGCGGCACGTGGCCAGCGAGCGCGACCCAGGCGAGAAGTACCGGCAGGCCGACAATGAGGGTCAGCAGCCCCTGGCGAGGCGGAGCCGAAAAGAACCTGGCGTCCGGGACGTACCAACGCTCGGCGAGGTAAAGCAGGGCCCAGCCGATGAGCGCGAGGAGTACATGGGCGACGTCCACTCCCCACTCGCCCGGCAAGAAGTCCAGCACGCGCGCAATGACCAGAACCGGCGGGCCGGCCTGCAGGTTGGGGTTCGCCTGATAGAGCGACAGTGCCGACGGTCCGAACAGGGCGTGACCGCCTGCGGTCAGCATGTTCCAGTCGGTGTCGAGGCGATTTCCCCACGTCTGTAAGAGGACCGCGACCAGCAAGAGCGGGTGCCGCCAGCGCACGAGGGGACCCCACATGTTCCACCGGTCGACCGCGGCCGGTGTCATTCTCGCGCAGGCCACTCTTTTACTTCGACGTAATCGGCAGCGACTTCAGTCCAACTCGGGCCTGGTGGGGGCAACCCATGGCTCGGGAGCGTCGATCAGGGATAGGTCTTGGACGTGCAGCTGGACTTGGTGACCCCGCCGCCGCTGCTGTCGTAGTACCAGGTGGTCGGCGTCGATGGGTTGGACGCCGTCAGGCAGTAGCCGCTCAACCCGGTCACCGACAGCGTGACGGAGTTGCCTTTCGAAAGGGTGACGGCTTCACCCGAACCCACCGCCTGGCTGCTACCGGTGATCGACTGTCCCGCGCCGGTGCCGGCCCCGAAGGGGATGCCGGCGTAGGTCAGATTGTCGGTGAAGAAGATCTCCATGCGCTGGGCGACGGCACCGAGATCGGCCTTTTCCGACGCCTCGTAGGCCTTTGACTTCTGGGAGAGGAAGACGGGAATGGCGATGGCGGCAAGTATGCCGATGATGATGATGACGACCAGCAGCTCGATGAGGGTGAAACCCTCATCGGGACGAGCGTCCCGGAGATCCTTGCGGTACACAGGAGGTCCCTTCGGCTGGGTCGAAGCAAGCTCCATGCTCATCGGCCCTGGGGATCTTCGGCTGAAGGGCGCAAGACCGGATTCGCCCGAGTGGACGAGCCGAAAAGGCGCTTATGACACGAGGTTGTAGATCTTGAACATCGGCATGTAGAGCGCGATGACCATCGACCCGACGACGCCACCGAGGAAGGCGATCATCAGCGGCTCGATGAGGGCGGTGAGCGCCTCGGTGGTGGCTTCGACTTCCTGGTCGTAGAACTCGCTGATCTTCGCCAGCATTTCGTCGAGTGCACCGACGTCTTCACCGACCGCCATCATCTGCACGACCATCGGCGGGAAGACGGAGTGGTTCGACAGCGGGGCCGTGAGGCTTTCGCCGGAACGGACGCTCTCCTGCACATCGGCGATCGCCCGTGACAGTACGACGTTTCCCGTGGTGCCGGCGACGATCTCCAGGCTTTGCAGGATCGGCACGCCGGAGGACATGAGGGTCCCGAGGTTGCGGGCGAAGCGGCTGAGGGCGATCTTCTTGGCAAGGTTTCCGAAGACGGGCATCTTCAACTTCAGCGGATCGACGACGTTGCGTACCCGCTCATCGTGTTTGACCTTCTTCCACACGATGATGAAGCCGACCAGCATCAGGAAGAAGATGGGGAAGTAACTCTTGAGGATGTCGCTCGCGTCCATCAGAAGTCGCGTAGGCGCAGGCAGTTTCCCGCCCAGCGTCGAGAACATCTTGGCGAAGACGGGAACGATGAACAGCAGCATGGCGGTACACATCAGCATGGCCATGATGAAGACGATGACCGGGTAGGTCATGGCGCTCTTGACCTTGCCGCGCAGCTTGACCTCAGCCTCGTAGTTCTCGGCCACCTGGAGCAGGACGGTGTCCAGGAACCCGCCGACCTCACCCGCCCGCGCCATGTTGATCATGAGCGGCGGGAAGACCTTCGGGGAGAACTTCGCCATCGCGACCGACAGCGCCGAACCGCCCTCGACGTCAGCGCGAACCTCATGCAGAACTCGCGAAAGCTCTTTGCTTTCAGTCTGTTCCGCCAGGATGCGCAGGGCGCGCAGCAGCGGCAGGCCGCTGTTCACCATCGTCGCGAACTGGCGCGACATGATGGCGAGCTCCTTGAGCTTCACCTTCTTGCCCATACCGGGGATGGTGATCTCGCGCTTCATCCCGGCGTTGGCTTCGGTGATGTTGATGGGCGCGTAGCCCATCGCCTTCAGCTTGGTCGCCACCAAGGCCGGTGAATCCGCCTCGAGGTGACCATTGATCATCTTGCCGGCACGGTCCCGGACCGCGTATGCGTACGTCGTCGCCATTGCGAGTCGTTACCTCTCGAGCTTGATACCGGCGGCCTAGCTGCGTTACTGCAGATGGCCCTGATCTCGTTTCGTCCCCTGGAGCGGCCGCCTTTAGCAGGCGGAGGTCACGCGTACTGCTGGCGTGTCCGCATCGGCCCGCACAGGTGGCTGAAGTCCTCCGTGTGATGGCACTTCTCGAGCCCGACCTCGTAGGAGATCCGGCCCGCCATCACGAGCTCGGCCAGCTGCTGATCCATGGTCTGCATGCCGTGCTTGGCGCCGGCTTGGAGCGCCGAGTAGATCTGGTGGCTCTTGCCCTCACGGATCAGGTTGCGGATGGCAGGAGTGGCGACCAGCACCTCGGTCGCCGCCACCCGGCCGCGCCCGTCAGCGGTCTTGCAGAGGGTCTGGCAGACGATGCCCTGGAGCGCGCCGGCGAGCTGCACACGGACCTGCTGCTGCTGGTGCGGCGGGAAGACGTCGATGATGCGGTCGATCGTCTGGGCAGCGTCCTGGGTGTGCAGGGTCGCGAAGACGAGGTGACCGGTTTCGGCCGCGGTCAGGGCGACCGAGATCGTCTCCAGGTCACGCATTTCTCCGACCATGATGATGTCGGGGTCCTGACGCAGGACGTGCTTGAGCGCGTTCTGGAAGGAGTGGGTGTCCTCGCCGACCTCGCGCTGGTTCACCAGGCACGACTGGTGCTGGTGCAAGAACTCGATCGGGTCCTCGACGGTCATGATGTGGTCGCGCCGCTGGCGGTTGGCCAGGTCGACGAGGCTCGCGAGCGTCGTGGACTTGCCCGAACCGGTGGGACCGGTGACCAGCACAAAACCACGCGGCAGCATGGCGAAGTTGGCGATGCTCGGAGGCATGTTGAGCTCCTCGAGCTTCTTGATCTCGTACGGGATGAGGCGGAACGCGGCGCCGATGGCGTCACGCTGGCGGTAGATGTTCACCCGGAAACGGGCCCGCCCCGGCACCGAATAGGCGAAGTCGAGCTCGAGCTCTTCCTCGAAGCGCTCCCGCTGCTTCTGGGTGATGATCGCGAAGAGCAGCTTCTGCAGCACGGCGGCGGTCAGCTCGGGGAAGCCCTCGATGGGCATCAGGGAGCCGTTCAGCCGGATGGTCGGGGGCGCGCCGATCGTCATGTGCAGGTCGGAGCACTTGCGCTCCAGCACCTGGATGAGCAGGCCGTTGAGGTCCCAGCCGGCCAGGTCGGTCTCGACCTCGGTGCCGCGGGTGCTGCGCGCCTTGCTCATTTCCGGCAGGGCGCTTCCGGGCGTGAGGCCGGGGGCGCCCTGTGGGCGCATGGCCGACGGTGGCACAGGAAGTGAGGGAGCCGGCACCGACGGTGCGGCGGCCGGCGGAGCACCGGGCATGGTCGCGGTGACGAAGCCGCCGTTGCTGGGCGCCGCCAGACCTGGAACCGGGCCGACGCCTGGCGCGGGGGGCGGCATCGAGGGAAGACCAGCCGGCGCGCCTGCGCCGGGCTGAACGGGCGGCCCTACGGGCGCGGGAAAATTGCCGTCGAACGGCGGGCTCGCGGCATACGGCGGCACAGCACCGTTGCTCTCGGGCGAGCTTTCGTTTTGGCTCTGGTCCACGACCCCTCCAAATGCGGGGCCGAAGGCGACCCCGTGACCAGGATCGGCGGGTTAGGAGCCCCCCTTGAGGGGCTAGCGGCGAAGTGCGTAAGACGCGACAGCCGCAGCCGCCGCCACATTGAGCGAATCCACCCCGTTCGCCATGGGAATCCGCACCCATTCGCCGGCCGCGGCAAGGGCCTGCGCGGACAGCCCCGACCCTTCGGCGCCGATCAGAAGCGCCAGCCGCTCACCGGGACCAACGTCGAGCCGGTCGATGGCGGTGGCCTGCGCATCCGGGGTGAGCGCCAGCACCCTCCAGCCCTGCGCCCGCAGGTCTGCCAGGGGCTGCGGCCAGGTCTCGCAACGCGCGTACGGGATGGCGAAGACCTGGCCCATCGACACCCGCACTGCCCGGCGGTAGAGCGGATCGCCGCACGTGGGGGCAAGGATGATGCCGTCGATCCCGAGCGCTGCCGCGCTGCGGAAGACGGCGCCGAGATTGGTCGTGCTGGACAATTCCTCGAGCACCATCAGCCGGTGCGCGCGGCGCGCCACCTCCTCGACGGTCGCGAGCGGACGCCGGCTCATGGCGGCGAGCACGCCGCGATGCACGTGAAAGCCGGTCACGGCTTCGAGCACGTCGTAGCCGGCGACGAGGTGTGGCCCGGGCAGATCAGCGAGATCCGCGGCGCGCGAATCGGCGCACAGCAGCGAGCGCAGCTCGTAGCCCGCCGCCAGGGCGCGGCGCACGACCTTCTCGCCCTCGGCGATGAACATGCCGCCCGCAGGCTCGACCTTGTGCCGCAGGGCGACGTCGGTCAGCGAGCGATAGTCCTCGAGCCGGGGGTCGTCGGATGAGCTGATGTAGGCGATCTCGCTCACGGAAGGGCGGGCGGGCTCATAAGCCGGGCGGTGTCAGATCTGGCGTGACGTTGGGAGCTCTCAGCGACGACATGACCGCCACCGTGCGCTGGAACGAGGCAGCCAGCTGCTGCTTGAGAGCGGCGCTGGTGGCGGGGTTCTCGTACGCCGCCGCGTCCGGGTAGATGACGTAGCCGCCGAAGCGGTCGACGTACGTCGGCGTGTAGGTGATGCTGCCGACCGACCACTTCCCGGCGGTATTGACGAAGTGCAGCGTGACGATGACGCCGTCCTGCGAAGAGACCGGGCAGCACTCCCCCGACTGGTTGGACAGGAAGTTGCCGATGCCATACACGACGTACTTGTTGCCGATCTTCTCCACCGGCTGCACCACGTGAACGTGGCCGCCGACGATCGCGTCGACGTAGGGCGAGTAGAGCAGCTGGGTGGCCTCCGTGCGCTGCTCCGTCGTCGGGGTCGCCTGGTACTCCTCGCCCCAGTGCATCTGGACGACGACGATCTGCGCTCCGGCGGCTTTGGCGGCCTTCGCGTCGCTCAGGATCTGCGCGACGTTGATCAGGTTGACCAGATAGGGCTGGGCGGCCGGAAGGACGAAGCCGTTGAGGCCGTACGTGTAGTCCAGCAGCGCGACCTTCACCCCGCGCACGGTGTGCACCTCGGGCAGCCGGGTAGCGGCTGAGATCGCCGTTCCCGCATGCTCGACATGAACGGCATCGAACGCGGAGATCGTGTCGGCGACGCCCTGGGCGCCATGGTCGTAGCTGTGGTTAGAGGCGGTCGAGCAGCCGTCGTAGCCGGCATCAGCGACCGCGACGGCGATCTCGTGCGGGGAGTTGAAGACGGGGTAGCCAGACAGCCCGACGTCCGTCGCGGTCAGTGCCGTCTCCTGATGGCAGATCGCCAGATCGGCGGCCGAGAGCTGCGCTTTGACCTGCGTGAACATCGGCCGGAAGTCGTAGGCCATCCCGGTGGCGCGACCGTCGACGGCCGCCTGGTTGTAGACCGGGGAATGCAGCAGGAGGTCGCCGGTGAACGCCATCGTGATCGGCTTGGGCGGAGGTGGCGGGGTGGGAGACGGGGTCGGGCTCGGCGAAGGTGACGCGCTCTTGCTCGCCGGAGCGGCATTGCTCGACGGCGTTCCCCCTCCGCTGGAGCAGCCTGCCGCCACCACGGCAGCGGCGACCAGGCAGCCGCCGAGGGCCATCGATCGGGAACGTCGTGTCAGTCGGGGCACGGCCTCATCCTGCCTGCCGAACCTGCAAAGCCGGCGTCTGAACTCACGGCGTTTCAATGCTTTTTGGGCTTTGCGCGGGCCTAGGCTCACGTCCCGTGAAGCGTCTCCTGCCGGCTACGACGCTTGCGGCTCTGGTGGGGCTGATCGCTTTCACCGGCTGCGGCGCCGCCGGTTCGAAAGCGGTGCACCAGGAGCGGGCAGTCAGCACGCCGCTCACCCACGTCTCCGCGCCGGCGCGGCCGAGCCCGAGCCACCCTGTTTCACCGTCCCCATCTCCGCAGCCGGTGAGCGCGCCGCACCATCAGAGCGTCATCATCGCGGGCGATTCCATCCCCGAGGACCTCGGCCCGATGATCACCCACACCCTCGACGGGCCGCTGTTCGCCGGCCATACCGAGTCGCACCCGATCACGGGCCTGGTGCGGGATGACTACTTCGACTGGCCCGCCGAGGCTCACAAGATCGCAGCTGAGCACCCGGATACCGTGATCATGCTGATCGGTGGGAATGACGACCAGCCCATCACCCTGAGCTCCGGGACCCATCTGCAGCCCGCCAGCGCCGAATGGGACACCGAGTACGCCCGCCGCGCCGGACTCGTCATGGATGCGTTGCGCAACGGTGGAGTCCATCGGGTCTACTGGCTGACGATGCCGACCACGGATCTGCAGGGCATGAACGGCGCCGTGGCGGCCATGGGGCAGGCCATCCGGGCGGCGGCCAAGGACCGTCCCGGCGTCACCGTGTACGACACCGACGTCCTGCTCGGCGCCAACGCGGGCACCCCCGTCGCGCATCAGCCCGACGGCATCCACCTGTCGACCCTTGGCTCGCAGATGGTGTCCAACGCCCTGATCGGGCGCCTGCGTGTCGACGGCGGCACCGCCGCCTGACTCAATCCGGGTCGATGATCCGCGGTTCGCGGGCGGGCGCAAGGCTGGGCGTCTCCCGCGGGGCCGGCGGCTCGAAGGCGGCATGGCTGACGGCGCGCACCTTGTTGGGCGCGTTAGCGAGTATCACCGCGAGCCACGGCATGACGATCGCGACGCCGATGGCGAACCAGCGGGCGGCACCGTGAAAAATCAGGGTGGCGGCGATGAAGCAGACGGCCCGAAAGAGCATCGCGATGATGTAGCGACGCTCCCGCTCCCTGATCTCGGCCGTACGCGAGGACCCCAGGTCGGTGATCACCACGGATTGGCGGGAGTGGCGACGCTTGCGCGAAGAACCCGGCTGCGTCACCCCTTCAGTGTGACCCGCATGGGGATTAATCGCACCTCGAGATGTCATGGTTCGCCCCCGGCGAAGTTCACAGCGCGCGTCCGAGGTGGATGGACAGGCTCTGACCTGCGTATTGACCGAAGGCCGGGATCGGCTCATATCCGGACGTCAGGTACAGCGTGACGGCCTCGGGTTGCATCGTTCCGGTCTCGAGCCAGAGCTGCCCGTAGCCGAGTGCTCTCGCTTCACGCTCGCAGGCGGCCAGCAACTGCTTGGCGATCCCCCGGCCCCGCGCTTGCGGACGCACGTACATGCGCTTGAGCTCCGCCGTCGCGTCATCGATGCGACGCACCCCGGCGCACCCCACCGCCTCCCCGGCAAGGCTCGCGAGCAGCATCTGCCCGCCGGGACCGTCGAACTCCTGCGCGGGCGCATGCACCGGATCGCCGTCCCCGCCATAGCGCACGGTCAGGTCGGCATCGAGTTCGGCGACAAGTTCGGCAGCTTCGGCAAACGGCACGGGCGAGATGGTCAGCGACCGCGCCACACCGGCGGCCGTTTCTCGGCGAAGGCCCGGGCGCCCTCTTTCGCGTCTTCGCTCCGCAATACGGGACGCACGATGCTCTCCTGCGCCTGCTGGGCTTGCTCGTCCGACCAGCCGTGGGCGCGGCGCACGACGTCCTTGCTCGCGATGACGGCCAGCGGGCCGTTCGCGGCGATCCTGGCGGCGAAGTCCAGCGCCGCCTCCAGCGCCCCGCCGGTGGGAGTCAGCTTGTTGACCAGGCCGAGCTCGTACGCCCGGGGCGCTTCCACCGGGTCGCCGGTGAGCACCAGCTCCATCGCGACGTGGTAGGGGATGCGCAAGGGCAGCCGGAACAGGCCACCCGCCGCGGCGGCCAGCCCGCGCTTGGCCTCCGGAATGCCGAATTTCGCCGATTCCGCAGCGACGACCAGGTCGCAGGACAGCACGATCTCGCAGCCGCCCGCGAGCGCCCAGCCCTCGACGGCGGCGATGAGCGGCTTCTTCGGCGGGGCGAACGCCAGCCCGGCGAATCCGCGGCCCGGCACGTACGGGTCCTCGCCGCGCACGAACGCTTTCAGGTCCATTCCGGCGCAGAAGGTCCCCTCGGCGCCGGTGAGGATCGCTGCCCGGATCTCGGGATTGCTGTCGAGCTCATCCATCGCCGCCGCGATGCCGTCCGACACCGCGCGCGTGATCGCGTTCCGGGCGTGGGGCCGGTTGATGGTGACGACCAGCACGTCTGCGTTCGCGCCGCGGCGTTCCGTCAGTAGGGGATGAGCCTCGGGATCAACTGAAGTGGTCACATCCGCCATCTTGCATGGCACCCTTGGTGACGTGAAACGCGCCATATTCGATGACGAACATCTCGCCTTCCGCCAGCTCTGCCACGACTTCCTGCTCCGCGAGGCCGCGCCGCACACCGCCGAGTGGGAAGCCGCCGGGATCGTCGACCGGCTGATCTGGAAGCAGGCCGGCGACACCGGGCTGATCGGATTCGAGGTGCCGGAGGAGTTCGGCGGCGCCGGGATCAAGGACTTCCGCTACAACGCGATCCTCAGCGAGGAGGTCGCCGCGACGGGCTCGGTGGGCGTCGGTTTCACCCTGCACAACGACATCTGTGCGCCGTACCTGCTGACCCTCACCACCGATGAGCAGAAGGCCCGCTGGCTGCCCGGCTTCGTCTCCGGCGAGCTCATCACCGCCATCGGCATGACCGAGCCGTCGACCGGATCCGACCTTCAGGCGATCCGCACGACAGCGCGTCCCGCGACGGACAGCGAGGGCGGTGACGGCTGGATCCTCAATGGTTCCAAGACTTTCATCACCAACGGCATCCACTCCGACCTCGTCATCGTGGTGGCGAAGACCGACCCCGAGGCCGGCCACCGCGGGATGAGCCTGCTCGTCGTGGAGCGCGGGATGCCCGGCTTCGAGCGCGGACGCAACCTGGCGAAGGCCGGCCAGCACGCGCAGGACACCGCCGAGCTCTTCTTCTCCGACGTCCATGTCCCGCGGGCCAACCTGCTCGGCGAGGAGGGCCGCGGCTTCATCTACCTGATGGAAAACCTGCCTCAGGAGCGGTTGTCCATCGCGGTCGCCGCCGTCGCCGGCATGGAGCGCGCGATCGAGCTCACCCGGGCCTACGCCAGCGAGCGGACGGCGTTCGGCAAGCCCGTCGGCACCTTCCAGGCCAGCCGGTTCGCCATCGCGGAGATGGTCACCAAGACCCGGGCGGCGCGCAGCTACGTCGACCAGTGCATCCTCGCGCTCAACGCCGGCGAGCTCACCGCTGACGAGGCCGCCGGGGTCAAGTACTGGACCACCGACCTGCTGACCGAGGTGGCTGACGCGGCGGTCCAACTGCACGGCGGCTACGGCTACATGGACGAGTACGAGGTCAGCCGGATCTGGCGGGATGCGCGCGTCACGCGTATCTACGGCGGCACCAACGAGATCATGAAAGAGATCGTCGGGCGCTCGCTCGGCTTCTGATCCGCTCAGGCCACCGCTCGTAGCTGCCGACACTCGAACAGACAGGTCCGCATCGACTTCGGAGGCTTCGTGGCTTTTGCGCCGCCCGTTTTGCGGCGGTTAGCGCTGGCCGTTGCCGTTTTATACGACGTCGACCTCGTTCCGACGGAAGAGGGCCTCGTCCTCACCGAATTGCCCGAGATCCAGGTCGGCTGGGATGCCCTGAGCGCGATCGTCGAAAGCGCGCCGCAGGCCCAGGAGCGAAGCCAGATCGACACGCTCGCCGCCTGGCTGACGGCGCGGCGGGCCTTCGCCGATGACGCGGCTGCCGGATCGGCGCAGCTCGTGGCACTCGGCATCCCGGCCGACCATGACTGCCACCCCGGCCCCGAGTGGGTACGCGAGTCGGTCCCCGGTGACGCCCTCAACCTCGGCTTCGGCTACGGCCCCGAGCATCAGCCGGTACCGGTTGGCGTGCTCGAACACGCCCGGATCGACATCCGCCGGGAGTGGGAGCAGGCGCGAGCCGAACTCGAACGGCTCGGCACGCTGGCAGCCGAGCGCGAGCGGCGTCAGACCCGGCGCGCCATCAAGCCGTTCGGCGGCGCCGATGTCGTCACCCTCCTCGGCAGCGCCAGCCTGCGGCGGGAACTGGTCGCGACCGAGAGCGACGGCATGATCGGGCTGATCGTCCCGCTGCGCAACCGGGGCTGGCGTGCCACGTACGTCAGCGACCCGGCGTACGGGCCGGCGCTGGCGGCGGCGATGCCCGAGCTGGAGCGCGGCTTCGACCGCCCCCTGCTGGTCACCGCCGAGGAAATCAGCGAGGTGCGGGCCGGCGGCGACCCGATGCGCCTTCTACGCGCCGACGACTAGCCCGAGCACCTGGTTCAGGCTTGGGCGCCCTGCGCGTCGAGTGTCGGCTCCAAGCGCGCGACCGCTTCGGTCACCTTGCGCGCCACGGCCTGCGCCGACAGACCCGCGTCAGCCATGACCTGCGCCCGCTTGCCCTGCACGAGGAACTCGCGCGGCAAGCCGATGTCGCGCAGCGGGGTGTCGACGTCGGCCGCGCGCAGTGCGCTCGCCAGCGTGCTCCCCGCGCCGCCCTGGCGCCCGTTGTCCTCGAGCGTGACGACGAGCCGGGCGCGGCGGGCCATCTCGATCAGCTCGTCGGCGACCGGCACCACGTAGCGCGGATCGACGACGCGCAGTTCAATGCCCTGATCGGCCACGCGCTGGGCCACCTCCAGCGCCATCGGCACCATCGCCCCGTACGCGACCAGCAGGGCGGTCTCCTCACCCTCCGGATCGCGCATGACGTCGAGCGGTCCCTCGCGGCGCACGGCAGGCAGCGCGTCGGGCAGCAGCCCCTTGGGGAAGCGGATCGCCGTCGGCCCGTCGACGCGCTCCAGCGCCGCCTCGAGGGCCTCCTCGAGACGGTCCTCGTCGCGCGGGGCGGCAAGATCCAGGCCCGGCACGACGGGCATCCAGGACATGTCCCACATGCCGTTGTGCGAGGCACCGTCCTCGCCGGTCACCCCGGCCCGGTCCATCACGAAGACGACCGGCAGCTTGTGCAGCGCCACGTCCATGAGGACCTGGTCGAACGCGCGGTTCATGAACGTGGCATAGACCGTGACGATGGGCCGCAGCCCACCCATCGCGAGCCCGGCCGCCGAGGTGACAGCGTGCTGCTCAGCGATCCCGACGTCGAAGACGCGATCGGGCCAGCGCTCGGCGAACGGCGCCAGACCCACCGGGTCGAGCATCGACGCGGTGATGGCGACGACATCGGAGCGGGCGGCACCGATGTGCAGCATCTGCTCGGAGAACGCTGAGGTCCAACTGCGCCCGACGGCGACGGAAACCGGGCGGCCGGTGCGCGGGTCACTGATACCGACGCTGTGCATCCGGTCGGTGTCGTGGTCCTCAGCCGGCTGGTATCCCGACCCCTTGGTCGTGACGCAATGCACAATGACCGGCGCGCCGAAGCCCTTCGCTTTACGCAGCGCCGACTCGATCGCGCCGATGTCGTGCCCGTCGACGGGACCCACGTACTTCAGCCCGAGGTCTTCGAACATCGCCTGCGGCTGCACGAGATCCTTGATGCCGCGCTTGATGCCGTGCAGCGCGTCATACAGCGGAGGGCCGACCAGCGGGGTGCGTGCCAGCGCGCTCTTGACGACATCGAGCACCTGCTCGTACTGCGGGGTGAGGCGAAGCCCGGCGAGGTGCTGGGCGAGGCCCCCAAGGGTCGGGGCGTACGAGCGTCCGTTGTCGTTGACGACGATCACGACCGGACGCTCGGCGCCCGCAATGTTGTTCAGCGCCTCCCAGCTCATCCCGCCGGTGAGCGCGCCGTCGCCGACGACGGCCACGACGTGACGCTTCTCGCCGCGCAACGCGTAGGCCTTCGCGATGCCGTCGGCATACGAAAGTGCCGTGGATGCATGGGAATTCTCGACGTGATCGTGCTCGGATTCCTCGCGACTCGGGTAGCCCGAGAGGCCGCCCGCCTGGCGCAGCGTGTCGAAAGCGCCGGCGCGTCCGGTCAGCATCTTGTGGACGTAGGCCTGGTGGCCGGTGTCCCAGAGGAAGGTGTCGTGCGGGGAGTCGAAGCTGCGGTGCAGCGCCAGGGTGAGCTCGACGACCCCGAGGTTGGGCCCGAGGTGCCCGCCGGTGCGGCAGACCGAGTCGACCAGTTGCTCGCGAATGTCGGCGGCCAGCGCGACGAGTTGCTCATCCGAGAGGCCTCGAAGGTCGGCGGGCCCGCGAATCTCCGAGAGCGCTGTCACAGAGCCTCCTCACGCACGTGCGACATCAGGAACGTCAGGGCGCAGCACTACCCCAAGGGTCTGGGCCCAGTGTAGAGAAGCCGCGCGGCCGCCGCCGCGTGGCACGCCCGACATAAGCCGACTTACGCGTGCTCAGGATCCGGCGTCAGGATCCGGCGAGGCAGCCGGCGAGCGACGGCGAGAGCAGCGGCGCGCTGCCGCCGACCGGGTCGTAGGACGGCCCCGCCCACTTTCCGGGAAGGGGGATCCCGGGCAACGGGGTGACCGCGGCCGCTTCGCTGCCCTTGAAGCCGTACCAGTCGCCCTGCGTCCAACCGGTCGTGCCGGTCTTGGCGATCGCCGCCGTCGACGGTCCGGCCCCGGAGACCAGCAGCACGCGGGCCGTCAACCGGGGGTCGCGTACATCCAGGTAGTACACGGCGCCGATGCCTCCGCTCGCGAGCGGGCCGGCGAAGTAGCGGACGGCGTGGATCACGTAGCCGGTGCCCCCCTGCGCCGCCTGCAGCGCGTCGGTGGCCTGCCGGTAGAAGTCAGCGCCGGGCGCCGGCTGGACCCAGCCGTTGACGCAGGTGGCGCTCTTCGGTCCGGAGCTCACGGTGGCGGTCGCGGTGCTCGTCGCACTCGGGGTGGCCGTGGCCGTGGCGGTGACAGTGGCGGTGGCGCTCGGGCTGGGAGTCGGCGATTCGGCGAGCGTGGGACTGGGCGTGGTGGTGGCGTGACTGCTCGAACCGCAAGCCGAGATCACCCCAGCGCAAGACAGGGCTGCGGCTGCCGGAAAGGCGCGGCGTCGACGAGACACGCCATGAAGGTAGGCCCGCTCCCCCGCACGGAACAGTTGCCGCGCGGCGTGTCGCTACAGCTTGGGGATGAAGCGCTGGCCGGCCAGCGCGCGCTGGACCAGTTCGACCCCGCGACCAGCGCGTTCGAGGCGAAGCAGCTCGCGCTCGTACATCGCCAGCAGCGCGTCGACCGCTTCGGGCGGCAATCCCTTGCCGATGTCCCGCAGCTCGGCGCGAGCCGTCGCGGCGCCATGACGGCACGCCTCGATGGCGGCGGTCACGTTCTCGCCGGCGACCCGGGCAAGCAGCACCGGCCAGCGCTGCAGGACGCCATAGCCGCGATGGTCGGGCGGGCACAGGTCATACAGCCAGCCGATGGCTCGCCGTTCCCATCCCGAGGCGCCGGGCGGCGGCAGGTCGGCAGGCCATCCCGCCGGGATGGCCCCGCTCACGCTGACTCCTGCAGGTCCGACCGTGTCAGCAGCGCGAGGCATTCCAGGTGGGCGGTCATCGGAAAGAGGTCGAACGCCCTCAGCAGTTGCAGCCGGTACCCGGCCTCGGCGGCGGCGCGAATGTCGCGGGCCAGCGTCGCGCCGTCACAGGACACGTAGGCGATCGCCCGTGGACCGGCCGCCGCGAGCTGACGCATGATCTGCGGGCTGGCGCCCGTGCGCGGCGGGTCGAGCACGACGAGATCGACCGGCGCACCGGCCAGGTCGCCCTCCAGCGCAGCGCCGACGTCGGCCTTGTGGACGGTCACGTCGAGCCCCGCGCAGTTCACCCGCGCGTCGACCGCGGCCTCCGCCACCATCTCGACCGCCGTCACCCGGATCCCGCGCGAGCCGAGGGCGTACGAGAAGAGCCCGGCGCCCGCGTAGAGATCCAGCGCCCGCTCCCCCGGCGCCGGCGCGAGCGCCTCGAGCACGGCATCAGCCAGTAACTGCGGTGCATCCGGATGGACCTGCCAGAAGCCACCGCCGGTCACCTGGAATGCGTGTCCGAGCGCATGGTGGACGAGCGTGCCGTCGTCGTCGATCACCACCTCCCCGGTGGTCGGTGACGCGGCGAACGCCACCCGCAGCCGGGGCTGATGCGCAACGCGGTGGGCCTCGGGTCCGTCGGCGCGCCATGCCCCCGCCGCATCGATCAGCGGGTGCGTGATCGGGCACTGCCGGACCCGCTCGACGGCGTGCGAGCGGTGGCGGAGCAAGCCGCGGGAGCCGTCGCGTCCGACGGAGACCTGGACGCGGGTGCGCCAGCCCAGACCGTCCGGCGACGAGGGCGCCGACTCGACCAGGACCGGACCCGGATCGATGCCCCCGAGCCGGGTCAGCTGCTCGCGTAGCACCTGGCCCTTGAGGCTGCGGGCCGCCCCCACGGAGGCGTGCTGCCAATCGCAGCCGCCGCACCGGCCGGGTACCGCCAGCGGGCACGGCGGGCTCACCCGGTCGCGGGAGGCCTCGAGCACCTCGACGGTTTCGGCGCGCAGCAAGCGCTTGTTCTCGTCCGTCACTCGAGCCCGGACGCGCTCGCCGGGCAACGTCCCGCGCACGAAGACCACCCGGCCGTCAGGTGCGTGAGCCACGCAATCACCGCCGGGAGCGACGCGCTCCACGGTCAGCTCGAGCAGGGCGGCGCCGCGGGCAGGGGTGGTGCTGCGGCGGGTCACGCCACCGGCTCTCGGGGTTCCGGATCATGAGCCTTCGGGTCGGCGGGCGGCTGATCGGAAGGGGGCGGGACCGGGGTGCGCCGGCTGGTCCCCCGGCGCACGTCGCCGGCGCGCGGACGGCCGCCGAAGTCCTCGGCGCGTCCTTCAGCGGAATCGAGCTGATACGGCACGCTCGTCACCATCACTCCGGGCTCGAAGAGCAGCCGGCTCTTCAATCGCAGCGCGCTCTGGTTGTGCAGCAGATTTTCCCACCAGTGCCCGACGACGTACTCGGGGATGTAGACGCAGACCACGTCGCGCGGGGACTCCCGGCGGATGCGGCGCACATACTTGATCACCGGCCGGGTGATCTCCCGGAACGGCGAATCGATGACGACGAGGTCGATACCGATCCCGCGCTTGTGCCACTCCTCCTGCAGCGCCTCGGTGTCGTGGTCGTCGATGTTCACCGTGATCGCTTCAAGCACGTGCGGCCGGCTGGCCTTCGCGAACGCGAGCGCCCGCAGCGTCGGGCGGTGCAGCTTGCTCACGAGCACGACCGCGTACACGCGGCTCGGCAGTGTCGGCGGCCCCGGCTCCGGGACGAGCTCGCGGGCCACCCGGTCGTAGTGGCGACGGATCGCCTTCATCGTCATGAAGATCACCGGCATCGCCACGCAGACGATCCACGCGCCGCGGGTGAACTTGGTCAGCAGCACGATCACCAGAACGGTGCCGGTGAGGATCGCGCCGGTCATGTTGATCGACTGGCTGCGGCGCATCCGGCGGCGTGCCTGCGGATCGGTCTCCGTGCGAAGCAGCCGGTTCCAGTGCCGCACCATGCCGCTCTGGCTGCACACGAACGAGACGAAAACGCCAATGATGTAGAGCTGGATCAGTCGGGTGACCTCGGCCTGGAAGGCGATGATCAGCAGGGTCGCGAAGCCGGCCAGCACGATGATCCCGTTGCTGAACGCGAGGCGGTCACCGCGGGTGTGCAGCTGGCGCGGGAGGTAGCGATCCTGCGCGAGGATCGAGCCCAGCACCGGAAAACCGTTGAAGGCGGTGTTGGCCGCCAGCACCAGGATCAGCGCGGTGGTGCTGGCGATCACGATGAATCCGACGGTGCCGGTGCCGCCGAACACGGCTTCGGCAACCTGGGTGATGACCGTGCGCTGCTGGTAGCCCTTCGGGGCGCCGGTCAGCTGCGAGTCGTCGGCGACGTGGACCTTCGACCAGAGCGCCAGGCAGGTGACCCCGACGAACATCGTGATCGACAGCACGCCGAGCAGCAGCAGGGTGGTCGCGGCGTTCTTGCTCTTGGGCTTCTTGAACGCCGGGACGCCGTTGCTGATCGCCTCGACCCCGGTCAGTGCGGTGCAGCCCGAGGAGAAGGCGCGCAGTACCAGGAAGATCGTCGCGGCGCCGCCGAAGCTGCTCGAGGCGACGACACCGAAATGCGCGCTCTCGGCCCGCAGGTGGGTTCCGGTCGCGATCCGGATGATCCCGTAACCGATCATGATCAGCACGCTGGCCATGAACGCGTACGTCGGGATCGCGAACGCGGTGCCCGACTCGCGGATGCCGCGCAGGTTCAGCATTGTGATGACAAGCACAACGAGCACGGCCAGCAGCACCCGGTGCGACGCGAGTGACGGCACCGCCGACAGGAAGTTCGACACCCCGGAGGACACCGAGACGGCGACGGTGAGCGTGTAATCGACCATCAGCGCGCTGGCGACGAGCACCCCGAAATTGCCGCCGAGGTTGGTGGTGGCCACCTCGTAGTCGCCGCCGCCGCTGGGATAGGCGTGCACGTTCTGGCGATACGACGCGACCACGACGAGCATCAAAATGCCCACCATTGCTGCGATGTACGGCGTGAAGTGGATGAACGACAAGCCGCCGAGCGTGAGCACGAGGAGGATCTCCTCGGTCGCGTACGCCACGGAGGAGAGCGCGTCGCTCGCAAAGACCGGAAGCGCGATCTTTTTGGGCAGCAGCGTTTCGCCGAGGCGGTCGCTCCGGACCGGTCGGCCAACCACGCCGCGCTTGAGCAGGCCCGTGAGCAAACCCACGGCGCGGAATGCTACGCGGCAAGTGCCCGGCGAGTGGCTCGCGCGGGTCCGGGCACGGCTAGTGTTCCAGCCCGTGCACGTCGTCATTCTCGGTTGCGGCAGGGTGGGCTCCACCCTGGCGCGCAGCCTGACCCGGCGCGGGCATTCCGTCGCCGTCATCGATCAGCTCGCCACCGCGTTCGATCGGCTCGGGGAGGACTTCCCGGGCCAGACCGTCACCGGCGTCGGCTTCGACCGCGACACGCTGATCGAGGCGGGCATCGAGAAGGCAGACGCGTTCGCCGCCGTCTCCAGCGGTGACAACTCCAACATCCTGTCGGCGCGGGTGGCCCGCGAGACCTTCGGCGTCGACCACGTCGTCGCGCGGATCTATGACCCCCGGCGCGCGGAGGTCTACGAGCGGCTCGGCATCCCGACCGTCGCGACCGTGCGCTGGACCGCCGACCAGATCATGCGCCGGCTGCTGCCCGAGGGCACCACCCCCGAGTGGACCGACCAGAGCGGACGCATCATCCTCGCCGAGGTGCCGGTCGACGCCAGCTGGATCGGGCATTCGGTGGCCAAGCTCGAGGAAGCGGCCGGCGTGCGCGTGGCCTGCCTCATCCGCTTCGGCGAAGGCATGCTTCCCGAGCCGGGCACGGCCCTGCAACACGGCGACACGGTTCATCTCCTGCTGGTACGCATGCAGATCAACGACGTCGAGCGGGCGATCGCCGCCGGACCGGAAGGCGCGTAGTGACCGATCCGGGAGAGAGCGCGTTCAGCTCGGCTATTGACGCCGGGATCCCGCGCTCCTCACGCGAGCAGACCAGGCCCCGGAAGAAGGTGGCCATCGCCGGGGCCGGCAACGTCGGACGCTCGATCGCGCTGGAGCTCATCGACCACGGCCACGAGGTCATGCTGATCGAACGCGAGCCGCGGGCGCTCAAGCGCAAGACGGTCGACGGTGCGGCCTGGGTGCACGGCGACGCCTGCGAGGTCGCCACCCTGGAGTCGGCGCGCCTGCAGGAGTACGACGTCGTCGTCGCCGCGACCGGTGATGACAAGGTCAATCTCGTCGTCTCGCTGCTGGCGAAGACCGAGTTCGGCGTGCGCCGCGTGGTAGCCCGGGTGAATCACCCGAAGAACGAGTGGCTCTACAACGAGTCCTGGGGCGTCGATGTCGCCGTCTCGACCCCGCGCATGCTCACCGCGCTGGTCGAGGAAGCGGTCAGCGTCGGCGACCTTGTCCGCCTGATGAGCTTCATGCAGGGCGAGGCGTCGCTGGTCGAGGTGACGCTTGCCGACGACAGCCCGCTCGCGGGCCGGCGCATCGATGAGATCAACCTTCCGCCCGACACCGCGCTCGTCACGATCCTGCGTGACGGCCGGGTCGTGCTTCCGGCGCCCGAAGCGACGCTCGAAGGCGGCGACGAGGTGCTCGCCGTCGCCACCACTCCCGAGGTGGAAGCCGAGCTGGCCCGGGTGCTCGGCGGCGCCGGCAGCGACGACCTCCCCGAGCCGGGCGGCATCCTCTGACCGACCCGGCGCTGTCGCAAGGCAGGTCGTTGACGGGTACCGCCCGCAGCGCCGGGCCGGTGGCCGGCGCCGGGGTCGCGGTCAACGTCGTCGTCGCGGGGACGACGCTCGCCATCGCCCGCCTGCTGAACTCCCGTGAATACGGCACGTTCATCGAGCTGGTCGCGGTGTTCTACGTCCTGACGATGCCCGGGCTCGCGCTCGCCATCGCGGTCGTGCGCCGGATGACCGATCAACTGGCCCAGGTCGGCAGTGCGGCGCTCGCCGGCTGGGTCAGCACGGTCCGTCGCAAGGTCTACCTCGCCGCTGCCGCCGGTTTCGTCGTGGGAGCCGCGCTCTCGGAACCGATCGCACGCCTGCTCGCGATCAGGAGCACCGGCGGCCTGGTCGAGACCTTCGGTGCGGGAGCTCTCTGGACCGTGGTGTGTTTCGAGCGGGCGCTGCTGCAGGCCCGGCAGGCCTATCCGGCCTACGCGAGCAACCTGCTGCTCGAAGGCGTCCTGCGGTGCGCGGTGACGCTGGGTGCGGTCGGCGCCGGGCTCGGCGTGCCAGGCGCGGCCGCCGGGCTCCTGATCAGCCTGCCATCGGCAATCGGCCACGCCAGGTGGGCCGAGCACCGGCTCGCCGCCGCCCCGCCTCCCCCGCCGGGCGAGCAGCCGGCCAGGCGCGAGGCTCCCGGCCGGCCCCGTCATGACGCGCTCCTGGCTCTGGCGGCGCTGGGCCTGCTGGCCGTGCTGCAGAACGTCGACGTGCTCGTGCTGGGCCGTCACGACCCCGCCTCCAGCGGCAGCTACGGAGCGGTGTCGGTCGCTTGCAAATCCCTGGTGCTCATAGCTTTCGTGCTGGCCGGTTTCCTGCTGCCGGAGGCCGCCACCCGCCGGGCGACCGGCCATCATGCGATGACCTCACTGGTGGTCTCGCTGACGTTCGTCGCCGTCCCGTCCGCCTTGCTGATCCTGCTCGCAGCCGTCGACGGCCACCCGTTGCTCTCGCTGGCGTTCGGCAAACGATTGGCCGGTGCGTCCGGCGCGTTCACTCCCCTCGCCGTTGCCATGGCGCTGCTGGCCGCCTCGGTGGTGCTGACCCACTACCTGCTGGCCGCCGGCGAACGCCCGGTGCTCTGGGTGCTCCTCGTCGCCGGAGTGGGCACGACGCTCGCGCTCGCCCTCGCGGGCACCAGCCCGTCCCGAGTGGCCTGGACCGACGCGATCGCCCAGGCGGCCCTTGCCGCCGCGCTCGTCGCCATCGTTGCGCTCCACCATCGGCGGCTGTTCAGCCAGTAGCGTCGGGTCCCGTGGCGAGCTTCAGCCCGACCGTCTCCCGCAGCCGTGCCCTGTTCCGGGCGTTCGGCCTCGAGCAGACCGACCCGGCGCATTTCTACGGCATGGTGGCCGCCGATTCCGCCGCGCACGTCGGCCATTACGCGCCGCTGGACGGCAAGCTGCTGCTGGATGTCGGTGGGGGTCCGGGCTACTTCGCCGACGCCTTCCGGGCGGCCGGGGCGACCTACCTCGCGCTCGACGCCGATGCCGGTGAGCTCAGCCTGCACGGCCGCTCCCCCGAGCGCGGCACCACGGTTCTGGGCAGCGGCCTGCAGCTTCCCTTCCGCACCGGCAGCGTCGACATCTGCTTCTCCTCCAACGTCCTCGAGCACGTCCCGCAGCCGTGGACGATGGCCGATGAGATGGTGCGCGTCACCCGTCCCGGCGGGGTCGTGTTTCTCTCGTACACGATCTGGCTCTCACCCCACGGCGGCCACGAGACCTCGCCGTGGCACTACCTCGGTGGCAAGCGTGCGCTCGACCGCTACGAGCGCGCCCATGGCAAACCGCCGAAGAACGTCTTCGGCGAGAGCATGTACGCGGTGTCCGTGCACGAGGCGCTGCGCTGGGCCCGCCGGCGTGAGAGCGAGGGATCAGTCGAGGTGATCGAGGCGTTTCCGCGCTACCACCCGCGGTGGGCGTACTGGGTGGTGCGAGTGCCGGGCGTGCGCGAGATCGTCACCTGGAACCTGGTCCTGGTGCTGCGCAAGCGCTAACCGCCGTCAGCGGCGGTCACCTTGATCACCGGCGGGTTCTGCGGGATCAGCGGCAGGCCCTCGAGCTGGCGGATGCCGCCGAGGAAGACGGGAGCGAGGTACTCGCCGCCGTAGATGTTGAAGTGGATGCCGTCGGGGTCGCGGACCTGGTGGCCGCCGATGTCGAGGTGCCACTTACCGTCGGGGCTGAAGAACTGGTAGAGGTCGAGCACGACGACGTTGGACGGATGCTCGGCGGCGACCGCCCACACGATCTTGTTGAAGTCCTGCACCCGCTGGCAGTTGTCCTGGGGCCAGAACGAGCCGTCGGGACGCTCGGGGCGCAGGTAGCAGGGGGCCGTTGCGAGGGCGACCTTGCCGCCCGCCGAGCCGAGCACCTGCACCGCCTTCTCGAACTGGGCCTTGAGCAGGTTGTCGTACACGGGCTGGCCGATGTGCATGACCTTGCCGTTGACGTTGCGGTTGACGACCTCCCAGTGGCCGAGCACCACAAGGGAGATATCGGGGCGCTGAACGGCGACGGTCTGCTGCCACTGCGTCGGCCAGTTCCAGCATTCGCCGTACTTGACCGGCGCCTGGTCGCCGTCTCCGGCACCAGCACCGGGGGCGATGCCGCAGCCGATGCGGGCCGCGTTGATGAGGTTGACCTTCCACGCATACGCCCGGTCCTGCAGCGCGAGGTCGGCGCTCCACGCGGTCGAGTCCCCGACCAGCAGCACGTTCAGCGGCTCCGCCGGCACCGGGTTCGGCGGGACATAGGGAACGCCGTTGGGCAGCTTGCCGGGGACGCTGCTGTACACCGGCGGCGGGATCGGCTTCGGCGCGGGCTTCTTCGGCAGCGTCACGCGCTGGCGGGTCAACTGCTGGGTCTCGGCGTTCTGCTTCTGGGCCATCGCGTCGAGCTTCGAGGCGAAGTTGGCGTCGTTCGCTCCGCTTCCGCGCGGCAGCACCGACCACGGCCCGGCGATCCCCGCGAGCATGATGACGCTGACCAACCCGGCTGCGGCCAGCCGGCGTCCGGGCATGAAGCCGGCCAGGACCGGACGCTCCATCAGCCAGTAGGAGAGCTCCGCCAGCGCCAGCGAGATGCCGATGCGGGCGCCGAGCAGTTCCGCGCCGGTCAGGCCGGTACGGGCGGCGGTGGCGAACAGGATCACCGGCCAATGCCAGAGGTAGAGGCCGTAGGAGATACGCCCGATGTGGGCCAGCGGAGGCAGGCCGAGCAAGCGCGACAGCGGGCCGCGCGGCGCCCGGATGAGTGTCGCGATGACCAGGGCGACAAGGACCGCCACGACAAGGAATCCGCCGCGGTAGAGCAGCCGGTCCTGGCCGCTGATCGTGACGAAGATGTAGATCAGCCCGCCGAGGGCGAGCGCCCCGACCAGCGACCAGCGCCGCACGACGTGGATGTTGGTGCGCACGGCCCGCGGCGAGTGCGGCAGCGGCAGGCAGGCGGCGAGCGCCGCGCCGGTCAGCAGCGCGAGAGCGCGGGTGTCGGTGCCGTAGTAGAGCCGTGAGGCGTCGGTGCCGTGCAGGGCGCCGTAGACCATCCAAGCGGTGCTGGCCGCAGCGCCGAGGACCGCGAGGATGAAGACGCTGCGACGGCCGCCACCGACCGGGGCGCTCGCCTCGCGGCGGGTGACGAAACGCACCAGCCGGGGGCCCAGGCGCGCGAAGCCGACCACGCCGGCCACCAGCAGCGGCCAGAGCAGGTAGAACTGCTCCTCCACGCCGAGCGACCACAGGTGCAGCACCGGCGACGGGGCGGCGGCCGAAGAGAAATAGCCCTGATGGGAGAAGGCGAAGCGCCAGTTGGCGACGTAGAGCAGGGCGGACGTCACGTCGAGCCGGATGCTGTGGATGTCCAGCGACCGGTCCAGCGCCGCCCACAGCATCACGGCGATCAGGACCAGCAGCAGCGCCGGCAGCAGGCGACGGGCGCGGCGGGCCCAGAACGCCGCCAGGTTGACCCGCCCGCCGCCGCGCACCTCGCGCAGCAGCAGGCTGGTGATCAGGTAGCCGGAAAGGACGAAGAAGACGTCGACGCCGAGCAGTCCGCCCGGCACCCACTTGACCCCGGCGTGGTAGAGGATGACGCCGATAACGGCCAGCGCACGTACGCCGTCGAGCGCTGACCAGCGGGCTTGGCGCTGAGGGGCTGGATGTGGGGTGGGTCGCCCCCGCCCCGAAGGGTCACGCTTGGCCGAGCGCGCAAGCAGCGCCGTCGACATCACCCGCAGGTACCCCGGCTCGTGCCGCTTCTACCCTGCCAACGCGTTGGGAATCGCGTTTCGGCAACCGGCGGCACCACCGCAGAGTACCGGGAGTGACCTTGGCTGATCGCCTTACCCCGCAGATTTCGCCTGCTGGTTTTTCACGGCGAGGGAACGCAGGGTCGGCAGCAGCTTCGCCGCAAGCGGCGGGATGGCGTCGTGCGGAAAGTGGATGCCGTCGGAGCTGCGCAGGAGGTACCCGTCCATCGTCGTCACGTATTTCCCGCCGGGACAGACGATCGCCTTGAGATCGACGACGCTCGCCTTGTCGGCGTGTCGCGCCGCCGACGCGCGGAGCAACTCGTTGAAGCGGGCCAGGCGCTGCGGATCGTTCTCCGGCCACAGCGCGCCGCTCGGGCTCTCCGCGGGGGCGCTGCACGGCGCTGTCAGCAGCGCCACCTTGGCGCCGCGCGCCGAGGCAACATTGATCATCAGGTCGAGCTGCTGGCCGAGATACGCGTCATACGCCGGTTCCCCGATGTGCACCCACTGGCCGTGCCAGTACCGGTCCATCAGCTCCCACTCGCCGACGAGCACCGCGACCAGGTCGGGACGGTCCTGCGCCACCTCGCTCGCCCGTCGCTGCGGCCACACCAGGCAGAAGCTCGGATCGTTGGAGTCCGTACCGCGAAACCGGCGGGGGCTGCCGATGGCGATGCCGCAGCCGAGATATCCCGCGTTGTCGATATGGACGTCGTAGGGGACTTCGCTGCGCGACATCGCGTCGGCCAGCGCCAGCGCGACGCTGTCGCCGACGAAGAGCACGCGTGACGTGCCGGGCGGCTTCTGGGACTTGATGGACGTGTCGGCGGGAGGTGCGTTCGCTGCCACCGTCGGGGTGAGGGCAGCGGGAGGCGGGGTCGCCGCGACGAGCACGCCCACCAGAGCGGCGACCGCGATCGGGGCCGTCACCCGCGGGCGCGGCAGTCGCAGCCGGCGCTCACGGACCGGAAGCTCGATGAGGTGGTAGCTGGCCACCGAGACCGTCAGCGTGACCGCGAGCCGCACCACCAGCAGCCCGGCGGTGCCGAGCCCGGTGCGCTCATGATTCAGCAGCAGGAAAAGCGGCCAGTGCCACAGATAGATCCCGTAGGAGATCTGCCCCAGGTAGCGCAGCGGCTGCATCCCCAGCAGGCGGGCGAGCGGCCCGGTCGGCACCAACGCCACCGCCGCGACCACCACGACCACCAGCGCGGCGATCAGCAGGAACCCGCCTCTGTAGAGGAACGTCGACTGGCCGTTGATCGCGTGGAAGCAGTAGAGCGTCCCCGCGGCTGCAGCCACACCCGCCACCTGCAGAACGGTCCTGGACTTTGCCGAGAGGGTGGTCGCGGGATCGCGGCGCACGTACCAGGCGCCGAGCACTGCCCCGAGCAGCAGCGGCATCGCCCGGGTGTCGGTGCCGTAGTACAGCCGGTCGGTCCAGACGCCGGCGAGCGACTGGATGAGCGTGCTGACGAACGCGAGCCCGACCAGCCCGGCGGCCCACCGCGACACGTTGCGCCCGCGTCTCATCAGCACGATCACGACGAGCGGCCACAGCAGGTAGAACTGCTCCTCCACCGCCAGCGACCAGGTGTGCAGCAGCGGTGAGGGGGCGTTGAAGGAGGCGAAGTAGCCCTGGCCGGTAAAGGCGAAACGCCAGTTGGCGACGTAGCCCAGAGTCGCGAGCACGTCGCCGCGCAGTGTCGGCGTCCTGGTCGACAGCAGCACGCCCCAGGTCAGCCCGACGAACAGCAGCACCAGGATCAGCGCAGGTAGCAGGCGGCGGGCGCGTCTCAGATAGAAAGCCGCCAGGCCGATATGGCCATTGCGGTCGCGCTCGGCGACGAGCAGCGCCGTGATCAGGAATCCGGACAGGACGAAGAACACGTCGACGCCCAGGGTGCCGCCTTGAATCCAGGACAGTCCGGCGTGGAAGAGGAGCACAGCGAAGACCGCGATGGCGCGCATGCCATCGAGGGCCGGGATCCGGGTCAGAGTGGCCGAGCGGACCCCAGGATCCGGCGTGCGGGCACCGGACACGCATGGACAGTACAAGCGGGCACTGGGTACGCCGGTTTGAAACAAGCCCCAACAGCGCAAAACAGGGTCCGAACCACCCCTTCAACTGCCGGAATGGCTCAGCCGCCTGCGGTAACGTCCACACGGCGGAAGTGACCGGGCGGCGGTAACGAGCAAGCCCGCTGCCGTCTGATACGAGGCCCGGAGGTAGACGATCTCCTCGAGCACGTACGCCGCCGCCGGCACCGCTGTCGACACCGGCGCCGCTGCGCCGGAGAGCGACGGGCTTGCTGGCGCCCACCGTCCGGGTCGTCCGCGTCCCGGTGCGGCCGTGCGGCAGGGGCGCCGCGGGTTCCAGCACGTGCCCGCGCTCGACGGGGTCCGGGCTCTCGCCGTGTTGTCGGTCATGGGCTATCACGCCGGTGTCAGCTGGCTGCCGGGCGGGCTGCTCGGTGTCGACGTCTTCTTCGTGCTCTCCGGGTTTCTGATCACCAGCCTCCTGCTGACCGAGCACAACCGGACCGGGCGGATCAGCCTGCTCGGGTTCTGGGGTCGCCGGGCTCGCCGCCTGCTGCCGGCGATGGCCATCCTGCTGGCGTCGATGATCGCGTGGGCGACCTACCTCTCCCCCGCGACGTCGCGCGCCTCGCTTCGGGGTGACGCGCTCTCGACCCTGGGCTACGCGGCCAACTGGCGCTTCATCGTCTCGGGACAGGGCTACTTCGACCATTTCGGACCGCAGTCGCCGTTGCTGCACACCTGGTCGGTCGCGGTCGAGGAGCAGTTCTACCTGGTGTGGCCGCTGCTGCTGCTGCTCGTGATCCGGTGGCGACGGCGCGGCGTTTTCGGGCTGGCCTTCGCCGGCGCGACGGCGTCAGCGATCTGGATGGCCGTGCTCTCCATCGACGGGGCCAACCCTGACCGGCTGTACTACGGCACTGACACGCGCGCCCTTCCGCTGCTGCTGGGCTGCGCGCTCGCCGCGATGCGACCCCCCGGCGGCATCGAGGAGTCGCTCACCCGCATCCGCAAGGTCGCCGTCGCCCGGACCATCCGCGTCGCGATCCAACTGATCGGTCTTGCGGGAGCCACCGGTCTCGTCCTGTGCTGGCTGCGCACCCAGGACCGCAGCAGCTGGCTGTATCGAGGCGGCTTCGTCCTCGTCGCGCTGGCCGCCGGAGCGCTCCTGCTCACCTGCACCGACGCGCCGCGCGGGCCGCTGGCCCGGCTGCTCTCGCTGCCCCCGCTGCGCTACATCGGGGCCATCTCCTACGGCCTGTACCTCTATCACTGGCCGCTGTTCCAATACCTCACCCACGCCCGCACCGGGCTGAGCGGAGCGGGCCTGCTCTGGGCGCGCTTCGGGGTGACGTTCGGCGTCGCGGTGGTCTCCTATCACCTCATCGAGCAGCCCATCCGGCGCGGGGCACTCACCCGGGTCCGGCTGCGCCGCTGGTTGCCCAAACGCGTGGCCGCCGCGGCGTTGCCGGTGACGTCCGTCCTCGTCGTCGGCGGACTGATCACCGGGCTGACCCTGAGCACCCAGGCTTCCGCGTCACAACTCGCGTCCGCCGGCGGAGCCCACGAAGCGCTTCCCACCGTCCAGCCTCCGCCGCCGAAACCGCCGGAGCTGAACTCGGCGCAGAAGGCCGCTCTGAACCGGCCGATCCGCGTGCTGGTCGAGGGCGACTCGCTGGCGTCGACCTTCGGAGTGGGCTTCGGCGACCTCGGGTCGAAGTACGGCTACCAGTCCTTCAACCTGGGCGTGCTCGGCTGCGGCCTGGCGACCGTCGGACCCTTCCGTGACGACCGCGGCGTCAACTACCCCGACCCCAACTGCGCGACCTGGCCCGTCAAGCGGGCCGCCAACGTCCGCACGTACGACCCGGATGTGGTGGTCCTGCTCGCCGGACGCTGGGAGGTGCTCGACCGGGTCTACGAGGGCCAGTGGACCCACGTCGGCCAGCCTGCCTACGACAATTACCTCCTGCGGCAGATGAACCTCGCCATCAGCGTGCTCAGCTCCGGCGGCGCCAAAGTGCTGCTGCTGACGACTCCGTGCTTCGCTCCGCAGGAGCAGCCGGACGGTTCGACCTATCCGTTCGACGATCCTGCCCGGGTCATCCGTTACAACCAGCTGCTGCGTCAGGCGGCGGCGGCCCACCCGGGCGTGGCCAGCATCGGCGATCTGGACGCGCAGTTCTGCCCGACGAACACCTACTCGGCGTCGGTCAACGGGGTCGTCGTCCGCAACTCCGACGGGGTCCACATCTCCGAGGCAGGCGGCCAATACGCGGCGACCCGGCTGGCGTCACAGATCATCGCCCTCGGCTCCCCGCACCGCGCCTCCGAAGCCCAGAACACCGTCGCCAACCAGTCCGCGCCGCCGCCCCCGTAGGCCGCAGCGACAGATCAGCGGTCGGTGTGGACGGCGGCGCGCTCGCGCTGGCGCAGCAGCCAGCGATGGCCGACGGCGATGCCCGGGCGTTCCACCAGTACGTAGCTGACCGTCGAGACCGCGATGACGATGACGACGGCGGTAGCGAGCAAGGGCAGGAACGGCGCGTCCAGCACCTTCCACGAGGTGTGAGCCTGCAACTCGCGCACCACCAGCTGGTGCCAGAGGTAGATCCCGTACGAGACCAGGCCGATCAGCGAGAGCACATGGCTCGCGAGCAGCCGCCGTACGAGCCCGGTGCGCGGTGTGCCGAAAACAGCTGGCAGCAAAAGGAAAAACCCGAACAGCCCGTACAGGATCTCGCGCGCGACGTCGGTTCCGGCGCCTCCGACGCCGAGCGGATCGGTGGTGAGTCCGACCTGCGTCGCCACCAACCAGAACATGAACGCGGCAATGATCCAGCAGAGCAGATCCGCGCCGGGCTTGGCGATCCAGCGCAGCACCTTCGGCACGGCGCCGGTCTGGCTCACGTAGGTACCGGTGACCGCCAGTGCCATCCCGAGCGCGAAGTGATCACTCCACGCGGGAAGCCAGCTGCGGGCGGTCTGCGTCGGGCCATGCGGTGACGCGACGACCCAGAGCCGGAAGAGCAGGCTGGCGACGTACAGCACGGCCAGCGCGAAGAGCTCGCGACGCAACACCGCCGCGGGATCGTGCGGCTTCCCTCGCCCGCGATCGATGCGACGCATCCACGCCGCCCACACCGGCAGGGCGAGATAGAACGTCACCTCGATACACAGCGACCAGGCCTGCGTGATTCCGTGAAAAACCCACTGGCGCGAATACACCTGCAGGAAGAAGGCATTCTCGAAGAATCCGCTGATCCCGTGCACGCTCGCCCAGCCGGTGAACAGATAGGTGACGACGAGGGCCACCCAATAGAGCGGCACGATCCGCAGCGCCCGGCGCACCAGGTAGCTGCGCACGTTGGGCCCCGCGCGACCTGCGAGCGCGGCCGCCGCGAAAGGCCGGTAGAGCAGGAAACCCGAGATCAGGAAAAAGACCGAAACGCCGATCTCACCGCGGGAGGTGTACCGGCCGAGCGAGTTGCGGAACGTGAAGCCTGACGCCGCCCCGACGTGCACGACCACGACCAGGAGGGCAGCAATCGCGCGCAGCCCGTCGAAACCGACGACGAAGCCGGCGGCCTTGCCGCGGGCCTGGGCAGGGTCCGACCCGGTTGTGGCGACGGACGCGGAAGGAGCCGTCACACGGTCGCCCGATCCGGACCGAGCGGTGCGTCCAGCGCCGCAGCGTCATCCGCGGGCGGCAGGCCGCGCTGCCGCCATCGTTTGACGATCTCGGCCAGCCCGACGAAGCCCGCCGTCCCCATCAGCACGAACGCGATCTCGGCACTGGCCCGGTACCGGCTCTGGCCGAAGGTGATCGCGGTGGAGATCACGACGTTCACGATGAGCGCCGCGAGCGGGGTGACCGGGAGCTTGCGTCTTCGCATCACGAAGACGCCGAAGATCGACGACGCCTGCAAGAGGTAGAGGATCCCCAAGCCGAAGCGTCCCCAGTTCAGCGGCTTGGTCTCGATCGTGGAGTCCAGCTGGACGTTCTGCAGCGGGCGATACCAGTCCCAGGTGCGACCCTCGCGGTCCACGACGAGCAGGGGCACTTCGCTCTTGTGCGCCTTGATGTAGTCCAGCGCGTCCTTGCGATAGATCCCCGCCTGCAGCGAGAGGTCGCGATAGACCCGCGGCTTGTAGATCACGCAAAGCGCAGCCCAGTACGCCCGGAACGGACCCTTGTAGGTCAGGTCGCAGTTCGCCGAGAGCAGCGTCACGTCGAACCCGCTGCTGACCGTGACGGGCTTGGCGAAGCGGGAGAGGTTGAAGCCGACCCACGGACCCAACAGCAGAGAGGTCGTCAGACCGGAGGCGAGGATGAGGGTGATCCGCCGCTTCCACGCCATCCCCTTCATCCACAGCACCATCGGGACGAGCATCAGGACGGGCAGCAGGAGGGCTTCGGCGCGCGAGAGCGTCGCCAATGCCATCCCGACTCCCAGCCAGCACGCCGATTTCACGGTGCGGCGCTGCCAGAAGCGATAGGCCCACAGCACGGTCAGCGCCGTGGTCAGCTGGGCGGTGCCCTCCGACAGGACGGCGCCGTCGTTGAACCAGAAATAGGGGTAGATCGCCACGATCACCGCAGCGAAGATCCCCGCGCCCTTGCCGAACAGTTCCCGCGCCGAGTAGCCGATGATCACGACCGTTGCCGTGTCCATCAGGCAGGTGAAGATCTGGTGCTCGAGGTAGGTGTGCAGCCCGATGAAGGACTCGCCGGCCAGCAGCACGATGTAAAGCGGTGGGTGCTCGGCCGCCTGCACGGCCCAGCCGCGCTGGAAGAAGTCGTAGGGCTGGATGAAGCCGTGGCCGGTGGCGAGCAGATTCGCCCCGTAGTGGTAGTAGTACGAATCGCCGCCGATGTGCACGTGGTACTGGTAAATGAACACGTAGCCGAGCCGCACCGTCAGCCCGAGCAGCGCGACGGCGATCATGATCGCCCACCAGCGGGACGGACGGTGGAGGGGCAGCCGCACGGCCGCAGGTTATCTGGCTGGCCCCCGCCTTCGGCGCTGCCACGCCTGCCGAAGCGTGGATGCCCGACGCGAGCCGCTCGGAGCCCTAGTCTGGCCTGGTGTCCACCGATCGCCCGGTACGCGACCTACTGGTCGTGGTCCCGGCGTGGAACGAGCAGGCGTCGGTCGGCCATGTGATCAAGGAGATCGGCTCGGCCTGCCCGCAGGCTGACGTGCTGGTGGTCGATGACGGCTCGTCCGACGCGACGGCGTCGGTGGCCAAGCAGGCCGGCGCTGCGGTGCTGCGGCTGCCGTACAACCTCGGCGTCGGCGGGGCGATGCGGGCGGGCTTTCGCTACGCGCTGCGCAGCGGCTACCGGGTCGTGGTGCAGGTCGATGCGGACGGTCAGCACGATCCGGCCGCCATCTCCCAACTGGTGGCGGCGCTGGACGGAACGGACGGTTCCCGCGGCGCCGACATCGTCGTCGGGGCGCGTTTCGCCGGCGAGGGCGCCTACAAGGTCGGCAAGGCGCGCTGGGCGGCGATGCGCGTGCTCGCCCGGATGCTCTCGCGGATCACCAAGACCAAGCTGACCGACGCCACCTCTGGGTTTCGCGCCACCGGACCCCGCGCGCTGCCGCTTTTCGCGCGCAGCTATCCGACCGAGTACTTGGGCGACACCATCGAATCTCTGGTGATCGCCGCCCGCTCGGGCTGCGTGTGCCGGCAGGTGCCGGTGGTCATGCGACCGCGCTACGCCGGTACGCCGAGCCAGTCGGCGTGGAAGTCCATCGCGTATCTCGGCCGCGCGTTCCTCGTCCTGATGCTGGCGGCGGTCCGGCGCTGGCCGCAGCTGACACCCGAGGACCAGGATCAGCTCACAGACGAGAAGGAGCAGCCATGATCCGTACCCACGTGATCGCCGGGGTCTGCGGCGTGCTCGTGCTCGCGGTGATGGTCGAGCTGCTGCGTCGCCGCCAGCTGCGGGAGAAGTACGCGATCCTCT
Organism: Frankiaceae bacterium; assembly: GCA_036272075.1. Lineage (GTDB taxonomy): Bacteria > Actinomycetota > Actinomycetes > Frankiales > Frankiaceae > DATAZK01. The sequence continues at coordinate 148,997 of DATAZK010000038.1, read as the reverse complement.
GGCTCGGCGTCAGCATCGTCGTCATCGCGCTCGCGGCCTTCCCGGGCCTGCTGGACTGGTCGGCGCACCGGCTCGGCATCTACTCCCCTCCCAACCTGCTGCTGTTCGCCGCGGTACTGGTGTTGCTGCTCGTCGCTGTGCACCTGTCCTGGGAGGCGAGCCGCCTGGAGGAGGAGACCCGCACCCTCGCCGAGGAGATCGGCCTGCTGCGCATGCAGGTCGACGCGCTCACTCCTGACCGCGTCCCCGGTACGCACGCCGAGATCGGCGCCGGCGACTCCGGCACCACCACGTAGCCGCCCGTGTCCTCTGCTGACGTGGCGGCACCCACCGCGGCGGGCCCCGGCGCAGTCGAAAACGCCACCCCGCCGGGCCGTTTCGCTCACCTCGCGCCGCTCGACGGGCTCCGGGCGATCGCCGTCGCGGCCGTCATGGCCTTCCACACCGGAGCCGGCTGGGCGGTCGGCGGCTTTCTCGGCGTCGACGTCTTCTTCGTGCTTTCCGGCTTCCTGATCACGGTCCTGCTGGTGAAGGAGTGGCAGCGCCGCGGGACGGTCAGCCTGCGGCGGTTCTACGCCCGCCGAGCTCTGCGCCTGCTCCCGGCGGTCGCGTTGCTCTGCGCCTTCCTGCTGATCGTGGGCCCGGTCGGCACCGGGGCCGCCGCGCGCAACGCGCTCTGGAAGGCCGTCGCCGGCACGCTGTTCTACTTCCAGAACTGGCAGCAGGCGTTTCACCTGATCCCGATCCTGCAGCTGACCGACCACACCTGGTCGCTCGCGATCGAGGAGCAGTTCTACCTGGTGTGGCCGGCCCTGCTGATCGGGGCGATGTTCCTGGCCCGGCGACGCGGCCGTCATCCGCTGCGCGCGGCCTTGGCCCTCGCGCTGGTCCTGGCCGCCGTCTCGGCCCTGCTCAAGATCGTGATGTGGTCCGGAGCGGGCTCGCAGGCACGGATCTACTACGGAACCGACACGCGGGCCGACTCGCTGCTGATCGGCGCGGCCCTCGCAATCGCGTACGCGGGTGGCTGGCTCGAACGCGCTCGGCGCCAGTTACCGATGCTGGCACCGGTGGCGATGCTGATCATCATCGTCACGTTCGGATTCGCCCACGACAACTCCTCACGGCTCTATCAGGACGGCGGCCTCACCGCGTTCGCCCTCGTCTGTGGCGTCCTCATCGGCGGCCTCGTCCTGGCACCCGCCGGTCTGCTCGGCCGGGTGCTCGCCGTCGCGCCGCTGGTCTGGCTCGGACGCATCTCCTACGGCCTCTACCTCTGGCACTGGCCGGTGTTCCGCTACCTGCACGAGGCCCGGCTGGGCCTGTCGTGGGGCCCCACCCAGCTCGTGCGGATCGCGGTCACGCTGGCCGCGGCGACGATCTCCTACTACCTGCTGGAGCGGCCGATGCTGCGCCTGCGGCACCGCTTCGATCCGCCGGCTGACCCGCCCGCCGCTAAACCCGTGGCAGGCTAGCCGGATGCCCCGCGCGCTGATCACCGGAATCACCGGACAGGACGGTCTTTATCTCGGCGAGTTGCTCGTGGACAAGGGCTATGAGGTGTTCGGCCTGGTACGGGGGCAGAGCAACCCGAAGATCGAGAAGGTCGAGCGCTACATCCCGGGTGTCAGCCTGCTCGAAGGCGACCTCACCGACCTGCCCTCGCTCATCGGCGCCATGGAGATCGCCCAGCCCGATGAGGTCTACAACCTGGGCGCCATCTCCTTCGTCGGCTTGTCCTGGAAGCAGGCGGAGCTCACCGGGGAGATCACCGGGATGGGCGTGCTGCGCGTGCTGGAGGCGATCCGCATCTCCACCCAGAACGACATGAGCCGGGTGCGCTTCTACCAGGCGTCCTCCTCGGAGATGTTCGGCAAGGTGCGCGAGGTCCCGCAGCGCGAGACGACCCCCTTCCACCCCCGCTCGCCCTATGGCGTCGCGAAGACGTTCGGGCATTACATGACCGTCAACTACCGCGAGTCCTACGGCGCCCACGCCAGCTCGGGGATCTTGTTCAACCACGAGAGCGAGCGCCGCGGCTACGAGTTCGTCACCCGCAAGGTCACCCGCGCCGTGGCTCGGATCTCACTCGGCCTGCAGGAGACGCTCGCGCTCGGCAACCTCGAAGCCCGCCGCGATTGGGGTTACGCGGGCGACTACGTCAAGGCCATGTGGGCGATGCTGCAGCAGGACGAGCCGGACGATTTCGTGGTCGCGACCGGCAGCACGCACAGCATCCGCGAGCTGCTGGATGTCGCCTTCGACCGGGTCGGTATCGCCGATTGGGGCAAATACGTCACGCAGGACCCCCGCTTCTTCCGTCCCGCGGAGGTCGACCTGCTGGTCGGCGACCCGAGCAAGGCGCGTGACGTCCTCGGCTGGAGTCCGGAAGTCGGTTTCCAGGAACTGGTGGAACGCATGGTCGACGCCGACGTCAAGGCCGAGCAGATGGCCGAGCGCCACCGCGAATAGCCGTACGCAATGGCAGACTCCGCAGCCACGACTCGCGTGGTCATGACCCCCGCTGACACGCCCGTCGGGGCTAAACTCGGGCCGAGCATCAGCGCCTTTGGCCTCCCTGGCTGCCCGGCCCGAGGCCTGTTGGGAGTTCGCGACTTGTGAGGTTCCGGGCGCGGTCGGGGAGCGAGGTGGCGGTGACGGGCACACCCGCCGTAGCCGACCCCGCCCCGCAGGCGCCGGAAGCTGATCCCCAGGTGACCGACGACCTTCCCGTGATCTCCGACACCCGCGCCGCCGTTCGCGGCGCCAGCCCGATCGCGCTCGCCGGTCTGGTCGCCAATGTCGCCAACATCGGCGTCACCCTCCTGGTCGCCCGGCTCCTGTCCACCCGTGGTTACGGCGCGCTGAACCAGCTGGTCGCCGTCTTCTTCGTGCTCTCGATCCCGGGGTCGGCGTTGCTGGTCGGCATCGTGCGGCGCATCACCCTGTGGCAGCGGACGGGCCACGGCGCCCGGGTGCCCGGGTGGGCCTTCCGCACCCGGCGGCGCGCGCTGGTGCTCGTCGTGGTGTGGGCCGTGATCGCCATCGCCATCCGTGGACCGCTGGCAGGCCAGCTCTCGCTCCCGGGGCCGGGCGGGCTGTCGGAAACCCTGATCGCCGGCGGGGTCTGGGGCGTCTTGTGCCTGGAGCGCGGGCTGCTGCAGGCCTCGCATGCCTACCGGGCACTTGGCGTCAACTTGCTGGTCGAGGGCCTGTCCCGGGGTGTGCTGACCGTGGCGCTGGTCGGCGCGGGCTTCGGGGTCACCGGTGCGGCCGTGGCGATCCTGCTCTCCGTGCTGCTGGCGGAGGCGCACGCGCTCACCGCGCAAGGAATCATCGACCGCAGGGCCATCCGTCGCGCGGCCGCGCAGGACAAGGGCGCGGAGCCTGCACCGCAGCCGCCTCCCGCGGCCGAGGAACCGGTCGTCCTCCCCCAGCCGACCACCACCGAGCAGCGCAAGGAGCGGCGGACCCTCGCGACCGACCTGTTGAGCGCGCTCATCGCGCTCGCCCTGCTCGCCATCCTGCAGAACTTCGACGTCGTCCTGCTCGGACGCGCGGCGCCGGGAAATGCCGGCAGTTACGCGCCGATCTCGGTGGCCTGCAAGCCGCTGGTGCTCGCCGCGTTCGTCCTCGCAGGCTTCCTGCTGCCCGAGACCGCCTCCAGACGCCATGCCGGGGAACATGCGCTGCGCCAGCTCGGTGTCGTGCTCGCGGTCATCGCCGCCCCCGCGGTCATCCTCATCGCGCTGGCGGGTGCCGCGCCGACCCAGGTGCTGAAGATCGCGTTCGGGCCCCGGCTGACGGCAGCAGCTCCCGCGTTCCTGATGCTCGCCCTGGCCATGACCTTGCTGGCGGCGACGGTGCTGTTCACGCACTACCTGCTGGCTGCCGGCCGCCCGGTGGTGCTCCTGGTGCTGGCCGTCGGCGCCGCTCTGACGGTCGTCCTGCTGCTGAACGCTCACGGCGCCTTGGTGGCGACGGCAAGGGTCGACCTCATCGGTCAGGCGATCGTGGCAGTGGCCACCGGAGCTCTTGTGCTTCACACCGCGCGTCCGCGCAGCCGTTCAAGGTCTGTGGGATAGCCTCGGGCAGCCGCAAAGCGGTAGTGATTTGAGCGCACTGGTAAGACCCCGAGGAGCTTGTGACTGACCTGGTGCCGGCGGGCTTGGCAGCGCCCGGCACGCCCGCCGAGTCGGACGAAATCGTGGCAGATCCCTCGCTTCAGGCGCTGGTCGAGGCCTCCGGGCTGACGCGTATCCATCTGCTCGCCTGGCGCGATCTCGCCGACCCTGAGGCGGGCGGCAGTGAGGTCCATGCCGACAAGGTCGCCCAGGCGTGGGCGCGGGCGGGGCTGGACGTCACGATGCGCACCGCGGCCGCGCCGGGGCAGCGCGCGTACGGCAAGCGCAACGGGTACTCGGTGGTGCGCAAGGCCGGGCGCTACACGGTTTTTCCGCGCACGGCGCTTTCGGGTGCCATCGGTCGCACCGGTCCCCGCGACGGCCTGGTGGAGATCTGGAACGGGATGCCGTTCTTCTCCCCCGTCTGGGCCCGCGGCCCCAAGATCGTCTTTCTGCATCATGTGCACGCCGAGATGTGGCGAATGGTGCTGCCGCCGAAGCTGGCGAAGGTCGGGGAAACCATCGAGTTCAAGGCGGCGCCGCCTTTCTACCGGTCCTCTCAGATCGTCACGCTGTCGAATTCGAGTCGCGACGAGATCATCGAGCTGCTCGCCATGCCGGAGCAGAACGTCACGGTCGTCCCGCCGGGGATCGACCCGGTGTACCGGCCGGGCGGCGCTCGCTCGCTCCACCCGCTGGTAGTCGCTGTCGGACGGCTGGTGCCGGTCAAGCGCCCGGCCGAACTCGTCGCCGCGCTGCTGGAGACCAAGAAGGCGGTGCCCGCGCTCGAGGCCGTTCTGGTCGGTGAAGGCTACGAGCGGGAGTCGCTGGAAACGCAGATCCGCGCCGCCGGAGCGCAGGATTGGTTACGCCTGCCCGGCCGGGTCAGCGACGACGAACTCGTGCAGCTCTATCAGCGCGCGTGGGTGCTCACCTCCGCCTCGGCGCGTGAGGGTTGGGGCATGACGCTGACCGAGGCGGCCGCCTGCGGCACGCCCGCCGTCGTCACCGACATCGCCGGCCACCGTGATTCCGCGGAGCCTGGCGTGAGCGGTCTGCTGGTGCCGACGCCAGCCGACCTCGCGCCCGCGTTGACCCGCGTACTGCTCGACCCGGTCGAGCAGGAGAAGCTCCGCCGCGGGGCGCTCAGCCACGCCGCCCGCTTCACCTGGGAAGCCACCGCACGCGACACCTTTCGCGTGCTCGCCGGGGAGGCCGAAAGGTTCGCTTCCCGCCGGCGGGGTCTTCACCGCGGAGAGTCCGCAAGCTCAGTTCCCCGCACGTCGGCGTGACCGTCACCGCAGGGCCGGCCGCAGCCGACGTTCCCACCCGTCCCGGGCCGCCGCCGCGCGTTCGGCGGCTGCGTTGGCTCCCCCGCCGCGCGCCGTCGTGGCCCGCGCTGGTCATCGCGCTGATCTCTTACGTTCCGCTGCTGCTTACCGCACCCGGATGGGTCGGCGCTGACACCAAGCAATACCTCTACATCAATCCCGACCGGCTGCTCTCGCGTGCTCCCTACCTGTGGGATCTGCACACCGGGATGGGCGGGGTCACCCACCAGAACATCGGCTACCTGCTGCCGCAGGGACCCTGGTACTGGGTCTTCGAACATCTGCGGGTTCCCGACTGGGTGGCGCAGCGGCTGTGGACCGGCACCCTGCTTTTCGCCGCAGCCATGGGCGTTCTCGCGCTGCTGCGCACGTTCGGCTGGCGCAACCGGCCCTCGTTCCTCGCCGCAGTCTCCTACCAGCTTTCGCCGTACGTGCTCGAGTACGTCGCGCGCATCTCGGCGATCCTGCTGCCCTGGGCAGGGCTGCCGTGGATGGTCGTCTTCGTCGTGCGGGGCCTGCGGTTCCAGGCGTTGCACGTCACCCACGGACCCGAGGGCGAGTTCGTTGACGCTGACGTCGCGGACAGCGTCGAAGCTCCAGTCGAATCATCAATGAATTCAGGCGATTCCGCCGAGCCGCTGGAGGAGTTCGACGAGGAGTTCGATGAGGACTTCGAGCGCGAGGAAGGGCACTTCTCGCGCTTCCTGCACGGTCTGGCACGCTGGCGCTACCCAGCCTTGTTCGCACTCGTCGTCGCCCTCATCGGCGGGACCAATGCGACCTCGCTGATCTACGCCGGCCTGGCCCCGACCATCTGGCTGCCGTTCGCGATCGTGCGCCGCGAGGTCACCTTCCGCGACGCGCTGGCCTTCGTCGCGCGCACGCTTCTGCTGACCGCGGCCGTGAGCGCGTGGTGGGTCAGCGGGCTGGCCAGCCAGGCGGCGTACGGGCTCGATGTCCTCGCCTACTCCGAGACCGTGAAGACGGTCGCCTCGGACTCGCAGGCCTCAGAAGTGCTGCGGGGCCTGGGCAACTGGTTCTTCTACGGCCGTGACGGCATCAGCGCCTGGATACAGCCCTCGCTCACCTACACCGAAAACCTTGCAGTTCTTGCGGTTTCGTTCGCGGTGCCCATCCTTTCGCTGGCTGCCGCGGCCTGCCTGCGCTGGGTTCACCGGGCGTACTTCGTGACGCTCGTCCTCGTCGGAACCGCACTGTCCGTCGGGGTCTACCCGTACAACAGCCCGTCTCCGGCGGGCGCGCTCTTCAAGGCCTTCGCGACCGGCTCGACCGCGGGTCTGGCGCTGCGCTCGACGCCCCGCGCCGTCCCGCTGGTAGCGCTCGGCTTCGGGGTGTTGCTGGCCGGCGGCCTGGAAGCGCTCTTCCACCTGCCGTGGCGACGCCTGGTGCCTTCGGGTGATGCGGTGCGACGCCGTCTCACCCCGGGCCGGTGGGTGCCGATCGGCGCGTTCGTCGCGGTGCTGATCCTCATCGCGATCGACATGCTTCCGCTGTGGCGCGGGCAGTTCGTCGATCCCAACCTGCGCCGCCCCGAGAAGCTGCCTTCGTATCTGACTGCGGCGGCCGGCTCGCTGAATGCCGCCCCGCGTATCGACGGATCGCAGACCCGGGTCCTGGAACTGCCGGGCGCCGACTTCTCGGACTACCGCTGGGGGGCGACCCTCGATCCGCCGCTGCCCGGGTTGATGAACCGTCCCTACGTGTCCCGTGAACTCATCCCGTCCGGCACCCCGCAGTCCGCCGCGCTCGTGGAAGCCATCGACCGGCGACTGCAGGAGGGCGTCTACGAACCGGCAGCACTGCCCTCGCTCGCCCGCCTGATGGGCGTCGGTGACGTCGTGCTGCGCAGCGACCTTCAGTACGAGCGCTTCCGCACCCCGCAGCCGATCTCCACCTGGGTGGAATGGACCACGCAGCGCCCGCCAGGGCTCGGCGCTCCCAAGGCCTTCGGGCCACCGGTCGCCGAGACCCCCGCCATTCCCTTCGTCGACGAGATCAGCCTGGCCAACCCTCCGGGCGCTGCCGAGCCCCCGTCACTGGCCGACTTCCCCGTCACCGATCCGGTGCCGATCGTGCGCGCCGAGCGGGCGAGCGAGCCACTGCTGGTCGCCGGGGACAGCGAGGGACTGGTCGACGCGTCGGCCGCCGGGATGCTCGACTCCACCGGCACCGTGCGTTTCGCGGCCTCGCAGACGACGGCGAAATCCACCAAGACCAAGGCCGCACCCGTCCCGAGCAACGCCGATCTCCTGCTCACCGATTCCAACCGCAAGCGCGCCGAACGCTGGGGAACGGTGCGCGAGAACTACGGCTACGTCGAGACGGCCACCGGCGTGCCGCTGGCCAAGGATCCGAACGACGCCCGCCTTCCCGTCTTCCCCGACGAGACCACGGCCGACCAGACGGTCGCTGTCCTGGGCGGCGTCGCCGACATCGAGGCGTCGAATTACGGCAACGAGGTCAGCTACGCGCCGGCCGATCGGCCGTTCTACGCGTTCGACGGCGACACCACGACCGCCTGGTCCGTGGGCGCGTTCGGCGACCCGCGCGGCCAGCGGCTGCGCGTCAACCTGCTGGCGCCGGTGACGAGCAACCACGTCACCCTGGTGCAGCCCTACACCACGCCGGCGACCCGCACGATCACCAAGGGCCAGCTGACCTTCTCCGGCGGCGGTAGCCCAGCGACCACCGTCGACGTCGACCTGACCCCTGGCTCGCTGACGAAGGCCGGGCAGGTCGTCACCTTCCCCAGCCGGTCGTTCACGCAGGTCGAGTTCAAGATCGTGCAGACCAGCAACGGCACCCTCAACAGCTACGACGGGCAGAGCGGCGTCGGCCTCGCGCAGCTGGACATCCCCGGCGTCACCGCGACCGAGACCCTCCGGCTGCCGACCGACCTCTTCCAGGCCGCCGGGACCGACGGCGCCAAGCAACCGCTGACGGTCATGCTGACCCGCGACCGCGCCAACCCGCAGGAGCCGTTCAAGACCGACACCGAGCTCTCGATGTCACGCGAATTCACCTTGCCGACGAGCCGGACGTTCAGCGTCGGAGGCACCGCGCGGGTCTCGGCCACGACCCACGATTCGATCCTGGATCAGCTGCTCGGGCGCACCGCCAACGCGGCGGCCGCAGCCCCGGGAAGCGGCGTCGTGACGGCGACGTCATCCTCGGCGCTTCCCGGCTCGCTGGACGCCCGGGCGCCGTCGGCGATCGATGACAATCCCAAGACCGCCTGGACGAATTCGTTCGGCGGCAACGTCGGGGCCTGGGTGCAGATCCACTCCGCGACCCCCACCACGCTCTCGAAGCTGAACCTGCAGATCATCGCGGACGGCAAGCACTCGGTGCCGACGACGATCGAGCTCGAGGTCGACGGTGGCAAGCAGAAGCGCATCCTGCACCTGCCGGCGATCACCGACCAGAAGGCGGCCGACAGCACCGTTTCGGCGCCCGTGTCCTTCGCCCCCGTCACCGGGTCGACGTTCCGCTTCGTCATCGCCGGCGAGCGCCGCGAGACCACCACCGACTACTTCACCCACGAGCCGCTCGAGGTTCCTGTCGCCATCGCCGAACTCGGTGCCCCCGGGCTGAAGGTCGCCGCGGCCAACGCGAGCCTTCCGAGCACGTGCCGCACCGACCTGCTGAAGATCGACGGGCAGCCGGTCGGCATTCAGATCGGCGGGTCCACCACCGCCGCGATCGCCCGTGACGGGCTGCAGGTCCAACTCTGCGGCAAGGCACTGGAACTGTCGGCCGGCGCCCACACGCTGACCACCGCCCGCGGCAGCGGCACCGGGATCGACCTCGACCGGCTGATCCTCTCCTCTTCGGCCAGCGGCGCTGCCGCGGATCCGACCGACCCGTTCCCCGGCACCGTGCGCACCGCCACGACGTCGGGCTCGAACGTGCCGCAGGTGACCGTCACCGGCGAAGGGCCTGTGGCCTATCGGCTTTCGGTGAGCGGGGCCACCCCGGGCAAGCCGTTCTGGCTGGTGCTCGGGCAGAGCCTGTCCCCCGGTTGGGCAGCAAAGGCGGCAGGCCTCGGCAGCCTCGGAAAGCCGCAACTGGTCGACGGCTACGCCAACGGCTGGCTCATCACTCCGACGTCCTCGACGTTCGACGTCTCCTTGGACTGGACGCCGCAGAACCGGGTCTGGATCGGCATCGGGATCTCGGCCGTCGCCTTGCTGATCTGCCTGCTGATGGTGCTGCGCCGCGAGCCCGTGCGGCTGCGGATCGCGCCGGAGGTCGACCCGGCGCCCGGGTCGGAAGCCGCACCCGTGCTCGTCTCGCCGATCGCTCGGGAAATGGGCAAGGTTCCCTTGGTACGCGGGGGCATTGCGGTCGTGATTTCGGCGGGGCTCGCGTTCGCCCTCATCACGCCCCTCGCCGGGTTGGTCGTGCTGGCCTTGACGGTCGCCGCGCTGCTGATCCCACGCGGGCGCTTCCTGCTGCGAGCAGGCTCGGTGGCAGCGCTGGCGGCGAGCGCCGGATACGTCCTCGAGGTGCAGGCCCGCTACAACCTGCCCGAGACCGGTCAGTGGGTGCAGGCGTTCCATCGCGTCGCGACGATCTCGTGGCTCGCGGCGGGCCTGCTCGTCGCCGACGTACTCGTCGGCTGGGCCCGGCGCGACGTCCCGCGCGAGCCTGCTGAAGGTTAGTGCGCGGCGTCGTCCCAGGTGCGCCCGTAGCCGACCGAGACATCGAGCGGCACGTCCATCTCGTACGCCCCCGCCATCTCCCGGCGCACGAGCGCCTCGACCTCGTCACGCTCCCCCGGCGAGATCTCCAGGACGAGTTCGTCGTGGACCTGCAGCAGCAGCCGCGAGCGCAGCTTGGCATCGCGCAGTGCCCGGTGCACCCCGAGCATGGCGATCTTGATGATGTCGGCGGCCGATCCCTGGATGGGCGCATTGAGCGCCATCCGTTCGGCCATGGCGCGGCGCTGACCGTTGTCGGACGTCAGGTCGGGCAGGTAGCGCCGGCGGCCGAGAATCGTTTCGGTGTAACCGTTTCCGCGCGCCTCGCCGACGACGGAGCGCAGGTAGCCGCGCACCCCACCGAAGCGCGCGAAATAGGCGTCCATCTGCTCGCGCGCCTCGTCCCGCGGGATGCCGAGCTGAGCCGCCAGGCCGAAGTCCGACAGCCCGTACGCGAGCCCGTACGACATCGCCTTGATGCGCCGGCGCAGCTCCGGGTCGACGTCCTTGGGATCGAGCTCGTGCACCCGCGAGGCCACCCAGGTGTGCAGATCCTCACCGGAGGTGAACGCCTCGATCAGGCCCTCGTCATGAGAAAGGTGCGCCATGATGCGCATCTCGATCTGGCTGTAGTCGGCCGTCAGCAGGCTCTCGAATTCGGCTCCGACGATGAACGCCTGCCGGATCTGGCGACCCTCCGCCGTCCGCACCGGGATGTTCTGCAGGTTGGGATCGGTCGAGGAGAGCCGGCCGGTCGCGGCGATCAACTGGTTGAACGTGGTGTGGATGCGGCCAGCCGAATCCACCATCGGAATAAGGGAATCCACCACAGTCTTCAGCCGCGCGACGTCGCGGTGGCGCAGCAATGCCGGGATGACGGGATGCTCGCTCTGCAGCGCCAGCCAGGCCAGCGCATCGGCATCGGTGGTGTAGCCGGTCTTGATCCGCTTGGTCTTCGGAAGCTTCAGCTCCTCGAACAGGACCACCTGCAACTGCTTGGGCGAACCGAGGTTGAACTCGTGTCCGACGGCCGCGTACGCCGCCTCCGCGGAGCGACGTACCTCTGCGCCGTACTCCGACGACAGCCGTTCGAGATGATCGGTGTCAGCAGCGATCCCGACCCGCTCCATCTCCGACAGGACACCTACCAGCGGCAGTTCGATCTCGCGCAGGAGGCGGGTGCCGCCGCGGCGCTCGAGGTCCTGCTCCAACGCGATCGCCAGGTCACGTACGGCCAAGGCCCGCAAGCCGTCCTCGGCCGCCTCACCTTCCTCGCCTGTGCCGTCGAGGGTGAGCTGACCGTCGGTCGCCACCGCCACAGATTCGGCGCGCAGCTCCCGGCGCAGGTAGCGCAGCGCCAGATCGGCAAGGTCGAAGGAGCGCTGCCCGGGCAGCGCCAGATAGGCCGCGAGAGCGGTGTCGCTGGTGACGCCGGCCAGCGTCAACCCGTGCGCAGCCAGCGCCAGCAGCGGGCCCTTGACGTCGTGCACGGCCTTGGGCTGGTCGGGATCGGCGAGCCAGGCGGCAAGCGCACCCTCGTCCTCGGAACCGAGCCGGGTCGGATCGACCCAGGCCGCGGCGCCGTCGCCGGCCGCGATCGCGATGCCCGAGAGCGTGCCGGTGCCGCGGCCCCAGGTCCCGCGAAACGCCAGCCCCGAGCGCTCGCCCGTCTTGACGTGCTCGGCCAGCCATTGTGCAACCTCGCCTGCGCCGAGCGTCTCCACGTCGATCTCGAAACCCTGGTCGGCTTCCGGCTCGACGGCCGACAGCGTCGCGTAGAGCCGCTCCCGAAGCACCCGGAACTGCAACGTGTCGAAGAGTTGATGGACCGCTTCCCGGTCCCACGAGCCGAGCCGCAAGTCGTGGGGGCCCACGGGCAGTTCCACGGTGCGCAGCAGCTCGGTCAGCTGCCGGTTGCGCACCACCGAGGCCAGATGCTCGCGTAGCGACGCGCCGGCCTTGCCCGGCACCTCATCCACCCGGTCGACGAGCGCGTCGAGCGATCCGAACTGCGTGATCCACTTCGAGGCGGTCTTCTCCCCCACCCCCGGGATCGACGGCAGGTTGTCGGACGGATCACCGCGCAGCGCCGCGAAGTCCGGGTACTGCTCGGGCGTGAGGCCGTATTTGGCCATGACCTCCTCTGGGGTGAAGCGGGTCATGTCGCTGATCCCGCGCCGGGTCATCAGCACGGTGATCTCGTCGTCGACAAGCTGCAGCGCATCACGGTCACCGGTGACGATCAGGACGTCCATGCCCTCCTGCTCCGCCTGAGTAGCCAGGGTCGCGATCACATCGTCGGCCTCGAAGCCGGGGGCGCTGACCATCGGGACCGCCAGCGCGTCGCAGACCTCACGGATCAGCGACACCTGCCCGCGAAAGTCCGACGGGGTCTCGGAACGGTTGGCCTTGTACTCGGCGTAGGCCTCGTGCCGGAAGGTCGGCCGGCTCTCATCCCAGGCGACGGCCAAGTGGGTGGGGGTCTCGTCGCGCAGGACGTTGATCAGCATCGCCGTGAACCCGTAGACGGCGTTGGTCGGCTGCCCGGTCGTGGTCGAGAAGTTCTCCACCGGCAACGCGAAGAATGCTCGATACGCCAGCGAGTGCCCGTCCAGCAGCAGCAGGCGTTCCTTACCCGCCTCGCCGGCGGCAGCGGGCTTGCGGGCGGGCTCCTCGATGGGTTTCTGGGGTGCCCGCCGGCGGCGCACCGGCGGCGGCGCGGCCGCCTCGGGTTCGACCGTCAGGTCGGCGGCGAGCTCGTTCGGTGCGATCGGCGTATCAACTTCGGGCACGCGGCCGAGTCTAGGGTCGAAGCCATGACAGAAACGGCGACCGAGGGTGGCGGCGGCACGCAAGAGGGAGTCTCGAAGGACGGCTTTGACGCCGCGTTCATGGGCGGATTCAACGGGTTACTGGGCTTGAAGATCGACGAAGCGGGCCCTGACGTGGTGCGCGCGCACGTCACCGTCCACGAGGGCCTGCTGCAGCCGTACGGGATCGTCCACGGCGGTGTCTACGCCTCGCTCGCCGAGTCCGCCGCGAGCCTGGGCGGTGCCACCTGGAACATGGCCCGGGTCCCCGGGGGACGCACCGTTGGCGTCAGTAACGACACGAGTTTCCTGCGGGCGGTCCGCGAAGGGACGCTCTCGGTCGTCGCCACTGCCCTGCACCGTGGACGGACGTTGCAGCTCTGGCACGTCATGATCACGGACGAGAGCGGCAGGCTCGTCGCGAAAAGTGACGTGAGGCTGGCGAATCTCGAGCCCTAGCTGGGAGTGCGGCGCCGCACAGCAGTGGGGGTACGGCCGCCGGTGATGCCGAGCCGCAGCCGGCGCCGCCGAGCGCTGTCACCGCTGTCGGCCTCAGCGGCCGGCACTTCGGCCCCGAGGATGCGACGCAGACCGGCCACCGGCGCAACCCGGTTCACCGAAACGGGCGCGAAACCAAGCCGGGCGAAGAAGCGGTTGGCCTCGCGCGAAGAGGCGTAGACCGCGACGCGCACATGATCGACGTCGCACTCCTCCGCCCACTGGGTGGCGGCCGCGACGAGCACCCGGCCCACGCCTCCGCGGCGCGAGTTGGCGGCGACGGTGAGGTGGGAGAGCACGACGGCAGGCGCGGTGGCCAGCGTGCTCGAGGTGCCGATCGAGCAGAGCACCATGCCCGCGAGCCCCTCGCCGTCTTCGGCGACCAGCAGCCGCTCGTGCGGATCGGCGATGACGGCAGCGAACCGCTCGGCGGCGGCCTCGCGCATCATCGAGGGATCGGACGGCATGGAGACCGAACGGCGGGGTCCGGCCGCCCGCAACTGATCGAAGAGATCAAGCAGTTCGGGGATATCGGCGGCTACTGCTTCACGAGCGGAGACGGTGGCACGACGCACGCCGATCTCCCTCTATCCGGTTACCACCGCTACACACCGTAACCACACAAGGGTACCGTCAAATGGGCGACCACATCGTGAGAATGCCCACCCGGTGGACCGGAACTCAGCCGGCCTGCTCGCCCTCACCGAGGTAGGCCGCGCGCACCCGCTCGTCGGCCAGCAACTCCGCCGAGCTGCGGGCGAGCACGATCTCGCCATTGGCCAGGACGTAGCCCCGGCTCGCGTACTTCAGCGCTTGCGCAGCGTTCTGCTCGACCAGGAGCACCGAGGTCCCCTGCTCGTTGATCTGCCGGATGATGCTGAAGATCTGGGCGACGATCAGCGGGGCAAGGCCCATCGAGGGCTCGTCCAGCAGCAGCAGTTTCGGGCGGCTCATCAGCGCCCGGCCGATGGCGAGCATCTGCTGCTCCCCGCCGGAGAGGGTGCCGGCCTGCTGCTTGCGGCGCTCGGCCAGCACCGGGAAGAGCGAGAAGACCCGCTCGGAGTCGGTAGTGAAATTGCGCTTGTCGAGATAGGCGCCGATCTCGAGATTTTCCATGATCGACATTCGCGGGAAGACCCGCCGGCCCTCGGGTACGTGGCCGATGCCGAGCGCCACCACCTTGTGGGGCGGCATCCGGTCGATGCGCTGACCGCGGAAACGTACTTCGCCCTTGGTCAGGGCCAGCAGAGCCGAGATGCTGCGCAGGGATGTGGTCTTCCCGGCGCCGTTGGCGCCCAGGAGCGTGACGATCTCACCGTCACCGACAGTGAGCGAAATGCCGCGCAACGCCGCTACGGCTCCGTAGCTGACGCTGATGTCCTCGACCTCGAGCAGCGGCTCACTCATCCGGTCGCCTCGTCGTCGCTGCCGAGGTAGGCCTCGATCACCGCGGGGTCGCGCTGCACCTGATCCGGTGTGCCGCCGGCGATCACCTTGCCGAAGTTCAGCACGACGACATGCTCGGCCAGACCCATGACGAGAGGCATGTCGTGCTCGATCAGCAGGACGCTGACGTGATCGGCGGCGATGCTCCGGATCAGCGCCGACAGTTCACGCTTCTCGGTCGGGTTGGTCCCCGCGGCCGGCTCGTCGAGCAGCAGCAGGCGCGGCTTGGTACCGAGCGCGCGGGCGATCTCCAGCCGGCGCTGCTCGCCGTACGGCAGGCCGGCGGCCGGGATGTTGGCCCGGCCTCCCAGGCCGACCCGTTCGAGCAGCGCGTGTGCCGCGGCCGCGCTCTCGCGGTCATCGCGGCGACCGCGGGGAAGGCCGAGCATGTGGCTGATCGGACCGGAATGCTGGAGCGTCTCGACGGCGACCTGGACGTTTTCCAGCGCCGTCAGAGCCGGGAAGAGCCGGATGTTCTGGAACGTGCGGGCGATGCCGAGGCCCGCGATCTTGTGGGGCTTGCGGCCGAGAATCGACACGGTCCCGCCGGCGCCGTGGAAGATGACCTTGCCCTGCTGCGGGTGATAGGCCCCGGTCAAGCAGTTGAACAGCGACGTCTTACCCGCCCCGTTGGGGCCGATGACCGCCAGCACGGAGCCGCTCGTCATCGTCAGCGAGACGTTGTCCAGACTGGTCAGCCCGCCGAAGCGCAACGTGATGCCTTCGACCTCGAGCACCGGCGAGCCCGCAGCAGCGGGCGCCGGAGCAGCCTCGTCCTTGACCAGGCTGCTCACGCGGCGCCGCCGCTCATCGTGGCGTCGGCGTGGCCGATGCCGGCCTCGGAGAGCGCGATCTCGCGGCTACGCCTTCGTGACGGCAGGAGGCCCTGCGGCCGGAAGACCATCATCAGCATGATCACAGCGCCGAAGTAGATGTAGCGATCGTTGGCAGGCACCGTGTCCTTGAGGTTGTAGAGCAAGCCCTGCAGGACGATGGCCCCGAGCACGACCCCGAAGACCGACCCCATGCCGCCGAAGATGACGACCGTCAAAACCAGGATCGAAGCCTGGAAGGTGAACGACGACGGGTCGAAGAACTGCTCCGTCGCAAAGATCACCCCGGCGAAGCCGGACACCGAGGCCCCGATCGCAAAGGCGATCAGCTTGTACTTCAGGGTCGGCACGCCCATCGCCTCAGCGGCGACCTCGTCCTCACGGATCGCCGCGAGGGCGCGCCCGGTGCGGCTGCGGTTCAGCGCCGAAAAGGCCATCATCACCACGACGATGATGCCGAGCAGCAGGTAGTAGTACGGCAGCGAGTTCAAGCCCCACTTGTACTTGAGCGAGCCGAGATGGATCGACAGCTGCGGCACGCCGAAGGCTCCGGAGGCGCCGTTGGTGATGTTCTTCTCGTTGTTGGCGAGCAGGTAGACGATCTCGCCGAAGCCGAGGGTCACGATCGCCAGGTAGTCGCCCCGCAGTCGCAAAGTCGGGCCGCCGAGCAACACGCCGGCCAGCGCCGCGATGATCACCGCTACGGGGAAGATGAAGAACGGGTTCCAGACGAAGGGCGCATGCCACGGAATGGCCGTCTTGCTGGTGAAGTAGGCGGTCGTATAGGCCCCGATCGCGTAGAACGCGATGTACCCGAGGTCGAGAAGCCCGGCGAAGCCGACGACCACGTTCAGCCCGAGCCCGAGCAGCGCGTAGATCGCCACGTCGTTGACGAGCGACTGCTGACCCGCCGCGGAGATGGTGCGCGGATACCAGATGGCGATCCCGAGCAGGACCAGGTAGAGCAGGGGCCGTGCCCAGCGCGGCTGCAGCGCCCGGTTGGTGACGGCGGCAACCTGCCCGCGGGTGGCGCGCAAGGCGGGCGTGAGGCTGCGCCCGGCGACGATGACGACCCAGAGCACCACGCCGCCGAGCGCGTAGTAGAGCCCGTGGTGGGTCAGCGACCAGTTGATCCCGTGCAGGGGATGGTCGCCGCTGCCGTCCTTGCCGGTCACGATCGACAGCAGCAGGGCGATCAGGACGCAGGCGATGAACCTGCCGCGATCGGCCGCGGTGGGCCGGAAGACCTCGCGCAGCCGGCTGAGGGGACCGGGCCGCGGCTGCGTGCCGGTCGGGGTCGCAGTGGTCATGCCGCCCTCCCCAGCCGCTCGCCCAGCAGGCCCGACGGGCGAAAGAGCAGGACCAGGACGAGCACGAGGAAGGCCGTGACGTCGATGTAACTGGCTCCCAAGAGGTCACCCCCGTACGCCTCGACCACACCGAGCAGCAGCCCTCCCAGCATGGCACCCCGGACGTTGCCGATGCCGCCGAGCACGGCTGCCGTGAACGCCTTGATACCCGGGATGAAACCCATGGTGTAGCTGGCGTTGAAGACCTGCGCGTAGAGGAAGCCTCCGGCACCGGCCAGCAGCCCCCCGACGATGAACGTGAGCACGATGACGCGGTTGACGTTCACGCCCATCAGCGACGCGGTGTCGGAGTCCTGGGCCACGGCCCGGATCGCCTTGCCGAGCCGGGTCGCGTTGACCAACCGGTCGAGGATGATCAGCATCGCGATCGCCACGCCGAAGATCAGCACGGTCTGGATCCGGATCTTGGCGCTGAAGATGTGGAACAGCACGGTCTGGTTGTCGTACAGGTTGGGACCGTTGACGCTCTGGCGGCCGAACTCCTTGCCCGCCAGGTTGAACGCGAAGTACGAGGCGCCGATCGCGCTGATGAGATACGCGAGCTTCGGAGCGCCGCGGCGGCGCAAGGGCGCGTACGCCGTGCGCTCGAGCGTGAACGCGGCCACGGCGCCGGCGACGGCGCCGCAGATCAGGCCGAACGCGATCAGGCCGACGGACGACCAGCCACTCGCCCCGCCGGGCGCGATCCCCCGCACGACGAAGATCCCGGCGAACCCGCCGAACATGAAGACCTCGCTGTGCGCGAAGTTGATCAGCTGGAGCACGCCGTAGACGAGCGTGTAACCCAACGCGATGACCGCGTAGAGGCTGCCTGTGGACAGCCCGTCAACCGTCAGCTGCCAGAACTGGTGATAAAAGCCCATCGCGTCTGCCGCTATACCCCGGCGGGCCCCGCAGTCATCAGATGACTGCGGGGCCCCCGAGTTATGAGCGAGCTACTTGAGGAGATCCGAGACGAGACCGAGCACAACCCGCTTGCCGTCCTTGACCTGGTAGACGTACACGGCGTCGCCCTCGACCTCACCGGAGGCGGTGAACTTGATCTGCTTGGTCAGCCCCGTGTAGTCGACCTTCTTGTACGCGTCGACGACGGCGGAGGCGCTGGGCTTGTCACCGAGACCCTTGAGCACCTGGATCAGGGCGTTGGTGGCGTCGTAGGCCTCTCCGGAGTACGTGCCCGGTGCAGCCCCGTTCAGCGCCTTGTAGGCGGTGACGAACGCGGCGGCCTTGGGGTCGCTGTTCGCGTCGCCGCAGGCGCAGGTGAGGTACGCACCATTGGCGATGCTGGCGCCGCCGGCGTCCTTGATGAACTGGTCATCGTTGGAGCCGTCACCGCTGATCAGCTGACCCTTGTAGCCGGCACCCTTGAGCGCCTTGGCCAGCGGGCCGAACTCGCTGTAGTAGCCGGAGTAGTACACCGCGTCGGGGTTGTCACCGATGATCTTGGTGGCCTCTGACGTGTAGTTCTTGGTCGGGTTGATGCCGTCGTGAGTGACGCTCGCGCCGTCGACCTTCAACTCGGCTTCCAGCGCCTTGGAGAGGCCGGTGCCGTAGTCGCTGTTGTCATCGAGGGAGAAGACCTTCTTCGCGCCGAGCTTCTTCACGACGTAGTCGGCCGCGGCCTTGCCCTGGACGGTGTCAGGAGCGATGACGCGCACGAAGGTCTTGAAGCCGAGCGTGGTCAGCGCCGGGTTGGTGGCCGACGGGCTCACCGAGAGGATCCCGGCCTGCGAGAAGACGGGCTCAGATGCCTTGGTGGCGCCGGAGAACATCGGGCCGATGACCGCGATGACCTTGTCGTCGACGAGCTTGCGCGCCGCCGTCGGGCCCTGGTCGGGCGTGCCCTGGTCATCGCTCTGGTCGAGCTTCAGGGTGTACGGCAGGGCCTTGGCCTTGTTGGCCTGATCGATGGCCAGCTTGACGCCGTCGACGCCGTTGATGCCGAGCTGGGGAGAGTTCGGGCCGGACAGCGGGCCCTGGAAGCCGATAGTGACCGTGCCCCCGGTCTGTGCCGCCGCGCTGCTACCGCCGCTGGAAGGCGCCGTGCTGGCAGTTGCTTTGCCCTTGCTGCTGCTGCCGCACGCCGCCAGCGCGAGGGGCAGGACCATGACGCCGACAACGCCGGCCGTCGCTTTTCTTGTCCGCAGTCCCACGGTTGAACTCCTTCTTGTTTGCACTGGACGGGAGACGGGCGTCCCCGGTGCCGGGCGCCAGACTAACCGCAACTTGTGACGGTCGAGGGTCCTTATCTGTGTGTCGTTATCCGAACTGTTACCTGCGAGTAGTCGCGGGCTAGAGCACTTTGGACAGGAAGCTCTGGCATCGCTCGGTCTGCGGCGCAGCCAGAACGTCCCTTGGCCTGCCGCGTTCGACGACGATGCCGTCGTCCATGAACACCAGTTCATCGCCTACTTCGCGGGCGAATCCCATCTCGTGAGTCACGACGATCATGGTGAGTCCGTCCTGCGCAAGGCCTCTCATCACGTCGAGCACCTCCCCGACCAGCTCGGGGTCGAGGGCGGAGGTCGGCTCGTCGAAAAGCATCAGCTTGGGCTGCATGGCGAGCGCCCGCGCGATCGCGACCCGTTGCTGCTGGCCGCCGGAGAGCTGGGCCGGGTAGGCATCCACCTTGTCGGCGAGCCCGACGCGATCGAGCAGGGCGCGGGCGCGCTCGCGGACGGACTCCTTGGCCTCGCCCTTCACCCCGATCGGCGCCTCGCACACGTTGCCCATGACCGTCATGTGCGGGAAGAGGTTGAAGCGCTGGAAGACCATCCCGATCTCGGCGCGCTTGCGGGCCACCTCGCGCTCCCGCAGCTCATAGAGCTTGCCGGTCGCCTGGCGGTAACCCACCAGCTCGCCGTCCACGTAGAGCTTGCCGCCGTCGATCTTCTCGAGGTGGTTGATGCACCGCAGGAAGGTCGACTTGCCCGAGCCGGAAGGGCCGATGATGCACATGACCTCACCAGGCGCCACCTCCAGGTCGATGCCCTTGAGCACCTCCAGGCGTCCGAAATGCTTGGAGACGCCTTCGGCGCGCACCAGCGGGGGCGTCACTGGAGCGGTCCCGTCGCCTCGGGCGCGTGGAAGGTCGTCAGGCTCCGGCGCAGCCGCTGCCAGGGCGTCGGCGGAAGCTCACGCGCCGAGCCTCGGGTGTAGCGGCGCTCGAGGTAGTACTGACCGACGCTGAGCACCGAGGTGAACAGCAGGTACCAGAGGCTCGCGACAATCAGCAGCTGCAGGATCTGGAGCGTGGTGTCGTAGATGGACTGTGCCGCGCCGAGCAACTCCTGGATGGAGATGACGCTCACCAGCGAGGTCGTCTTCAGCATGGAGATGGTCTCGTTGCCCGTCGGCGGGATGATCACCCGCATGGCCTGGGGAAGCACGATCCGGCGCATGATGCGCATCCGGTTCATGCCGAGTGCCTGGGCGGCCTCGGTCTGGCCCTGGTCGACCGAGATGATGCCGGCCCGGACGATCTCGGACATGTAGGCGCCCTCGTTCAGCCCCAGCCCGAGGATCGCGGCCGTGAAGGTCGTGATGATCGTGTTCGAACTGCCGCTGAAGAAGTGGCGGCCGAAGGGCACCCCGAACGCCAGGTGCTTGTACAGGACACCGACGGCATTCCAGAACAGCAGCTGGACGTAGACGGGGGTGCCGCGAAAAACCCAGATGTAGATCCACGACGCGCTGGACACGATCGGGTTCGGCGAAAGCCGCATGACCGCAAGCACGATCCCGAGCGCGATGCCGATCACCATGGCGATCACCGTCAGTTCGAGGGTGCGCAGGATGCCCTCGAAGATCACCTGCTTGAACAGGTTCTTGCCGACGACGTCCCAGTGGAAGTTGGGGTTCGTCGCCACGCTGTGCACCAGCATCCCGACGCCGATGAAGACCAGCGCCGTCGCCACCCACCGACCGGGATGGCGCAACGGGACGGTCTTCAGCTCCCCCGGCGGAGGTGGGACCGGGACGCCGTCGATGACCCGGGTCTTGCAGATCGTGTCGGCAAAGGTCTTGCGTTCGGCGTTCCAGAGCGGCCGGAAGAAGCCGACCAGGCTCACCAGATCAACGAGGTGCGCAAGCAGCCGGCGCAGGCAGGTCGCCTCGGTGGGTGAGAGCCCGTCGGCGTCGTCGACCAGCGAGATGCCGGCTCGCGCCTTGCCGATGGTCTGCCCGACTGCGGCCTGGCGCACCACCGCCTGCCAGGCGTACAGCAGCGCAGGGACGACGAGCAGCGCGATCTGCAGGATCAGGCCACCGATGCCGTGCAGGCCGGCCACCGCGATCAAGCCGATCGCGATGCCTTCACCAACAGCCAGCAGGGCGCAGTCGATGAGCTGGGCGTAGGCACGCTGGCCCCAGCTGGCGGTAGCCAGGGAGGCCAGCGTGCCGGCGGCGCCGTCAGCGCTGGGTCCGGACGGGTCCGGACCCACCGGCTTGGACAGCTCCGGCGTCGGTGATGTCAGCTGACGGCTCCGTTGATCTGCGGGTTGGTGATGGCACCGCTCTCGATGCCCCACTTCTTCAGGATCGTCGTGTACGTGCCGTCAGCCATCAGCTTCTTGACCGCCGCCAGCACCGGGGCCGCCATGCCGGTGGTCTTGGGCACCGCGATGCCGTACGGGGCGTCGTCGTAGCTGCTGCCCGTCACCTCGAACTGGCCGCTGGACTGCTTGGCCGCGTACTCAGCGACCGGCGAGTCGGCCAATACCGCGTCAGCCCGGCCACTCTGCAGGGCAAGGTTGGCCCCGGCCTGGTCGGGATAGCTCAGCGTGGTGATCGCGGACTTTCCTGCTGTCGTGCACGCCTTGGATTTCGTGGGCAGGTCGGGGTTCTCCTGGACCGTGCCCTTCTCCACCGCCACCTTCTTGCCGCAAAGCGCGTCGGGTGTCAGCTTGTCCGGGTTGCCCGACTTCACCAGCAGGCTGGTGCCCGCGGTGAAGTAGGTGACCATGTCGACCGCCTTCTCGCGCTCCTTGCTGTCGGTGAAGGAGGAGAAGCTGAGGTCGTACTTATCCGAGGAAAGCCCGGGGATGATCCCGGCGAAGTCGGCCTTGACGATGTTGAACTTCAGCCCGAGCGTCTGCGCGACGGCGTTGGCCAGGTCGATGTCCATGCCGACGATCGTCTTGTTGTCGGAGCCGAAGAACTCATTGGGGGCGTAGGAGGGGTCGGTCGCCACCACGAGCGTGCCCTTGGTCTTGATCGCGGCAGGCACGGAGATCGTGCTGTCGGCCGACGCGCTGGGGACGCTGCTCGGCTGCGTGCTCGCTCCCTTGCTACTGCTGCCGCAGGCGGCCAGGGCGAGCGCGAGGGTGGCCGCGGTGCCAACCGCCGCGGAGCGCCTCACCAGATGAGTGCGTGATGCCACGTGATGTTCCTTCGGGTATGGGGACGGAGTAACGCGCAGGTGTACCGGGGGTACATGGTGCCAACCACAGATGAATACCGTGTGACGGACCTGACTCTGGCGGACAAGGTAATTGCGTGTCCAGACAAGATTCGGCAACGGAATGACGCGCCGGCCACCACTCAGGTGGGCAAAAGCTCCCCGGCGATGACGGCCTCGGCAACGGAGCGCATGGTGGAGCGCCGGTTCATCGAAGTGCGCTGAATCCAGCGAAAGGCCTCGGGCTCTGACAAACCATGCTCGACCTGCAGGACGCCCTTCGCGCGCTCGACGATCTTGCGCGCCTCGAGCCGCTCTCCCAGCGTCGACACCTCGGATTCGAGGCTGACGATCTCGGCATGACGGCTGACGGCCATCTCGATGGCGGGCAGCAGATCCCGCTTCTGAAACGGCTTCACCAGGTAAGCCATGGCTCCGGCGTCGCGCGCGCGCTCCACGAGATCACGCTGGCTGAAGGCGGTGAGGATCACGACGGGGGCGATCCGGTTGGCGGCGATGCGCTCGGCGGCGGTGATCCCATCCATGCCTGGCATCTTGACGTCAAGAATGATCAGGTCTGGCCGCAACTGCTCGGCGAGCTTGACGGCGGTTTCGCCATCGCCGGCCTCGCCGACGACGTCGTAACCCTCTTCCTGAAGCATTTCCTTCAGATCGAGCCGGATGAGTGCCTCGTCCTCGGCGAGCAGGACCCGCCGCGGTGCCGGCGCGGACGACGGGCTCGTCAAAGGGACTCCTAGGCAGGTCAGGGGAGGCTGGGCGCAGCGCGGGAACGCCCCTGAGAGTACCGGCCTGATCGCCGCCCGCGACCGGGGCGATCAGCAGATTAAGCTGGCACGGCGCAAGTCACACGGCAGCACGTCAGGCAGCCATGTGCGTTGGCCCCTGTACTCCAACCGGTAGAGAGGGCGGTCTCAAACACCGCACAGTGTGGGTTCGAATCCCACCGGGGGCACAAGATCAACCAGCCGGCACCCGGCAGGCGTGTCAATGTGGGTTGACATCCTTGTGGTGTCAAGCTAGGTTGACACCTGTGAGCGAAGGAACCCAACTCGCCGTCGAGGCCAGCAGCACCGATCCGGCCGTGGGCCTGCGGGCCGTGCGCGCGCTGCGTGAGCTGGCCGAGCGCCTCGAAGCCGGCCATGTCGCCAAGGCGAGGGAGCAAGGCTGGTCCTGGCAGGACATCGCCCTGTGCATCGGCGTGAGCCGGCAGGCCGTCCACAAGAAGTACGGCCACGCACCTTCGGGATCACCCACTGGCAGACGCCGCCTTCTCAGTAGGGAGAAGTAAAAGATGTTCGAGCGGTTCACGACCCCGGCACGCGAGAGCATCCGCCGAGCCCAAGACGAGGCGCGGGAGCTGCGCCATCCGAGCATCGGCACCGAGCACGTCCTGCTCGGCATCGCCGAGGTCGACGGGCCCGCTGCCCAGGTCCTTCTCGCCCGCGGCCTCACCCCGCAGGTCTTGCGGCAGCGGCTGATCGTGCGGGTGGACGACGGGCTCGACCCCGATGCCCTCGCCACGGTCGGCATCGACCTCGAGCAGGTGCGGCTGGCGACCGAGGCCCACCTCGGCCCCGGCGCCCTCGACAAGCCGCGGCCACCGGTCAAGGGCGGCCACCTTCCGCTCACGAAAGGCGCGAAGAAGGCGCTGGAACTCTCCCTGCGGGAGGCGCTGCACCTGAAGTCCGGAGAGATCGGAACCGGTCACCTGCTGCTCGGCCTGCTGCGCGAAGGCGAAGGCCTCGCCGTTCGGCTGCTGGTGGAGAGCCGCGTCGATCTGGACGCCCTACGCGCCGACGTCACCGCGCTGATGCAATCGCGCGCCGCCTAGCCAGCCCACGCGAGCTGGTCAGTCCGAGCCGCGAGAGAGGTCGCCGCTGGTCATGCGCTCGGCCAGCAGCTGGGCATAGCGCCACCGCTCGATCGCGGCGACGGCGGCGGGATGCTCTTCCATCTCGCGCAGGATCGCCGCGCCGGCTTCGACGCCGACCTTGGCCAGCAGTTCTGCCTCCAGATCACCTGCGCGCAAGGCGAGCACCAGAGCCCGCTCACCACGGCGCGGTCCGCGAAGACTCTCCGCCCGCGCACGCAGGACGTGCACCTCTGCCCCCATCAGGTGCCAACGGTCCAGCCCCTCGACCAACGCCGGGTCGAGGTCGACGGCCACCTCGGTCATGCCACATGCCTTTCGTGCGCCGGCTCGACCAGACCTGGTACGAGTTCAGCGAACAGCTGGGGGATCGGTACGAACGCTCTTGCGTCCATGTTCTTCGATCGGCAGCAGACCCCATCTCGGAAGAGGGCCACGCGGGTGAAGGCAAATGTCGGCTATGCGACTGCTCGGGTCAACGGGTCGTGGTCAGGATCGGCGACGGAAGCAGGGTGTGACCGGCCAGCCGGCGGTCGACGGCAGCGGCGCACGCGCGTCCTTCCGCGATCGCCCAGACGATCAGGGACTGCCCGCGACCGGCATCTCCGCAGACGAACACGCCGGGTTCGGTGGTCTCCCAGCCGGCCGAGCGGGCGACGTTGCCCCGCGCGTCGAGTTCGACGCCCAGCCCCTCGAGCAGGGGTCCCCGCTCGGGCCCGGTGAATCCCATGGCCAGCAGCACCAGGTCGGCCGGGATCTCCCGCTCCGAGCCGGCAATCTCCTCGAACTTGCCGTCGACCATCGCGACCTCGACCAGTTCCAGCGCCCGCACTCGCTCCTCGCCGACGAACCGCCGGGTGGAGACCGAGAAGATTCGCTCGCCGCCCTCCTCGTGAGCACTGGAGACGCGATACATCAGCGGCCAGGTCGGCCAGGGGGTGGAGTCGGCACGCGAGTCCGGCGGCCGGGGAAGGATCTCGAGCTGCGCGATCGAGGCGGCGCCTTGGCGGTGGGCGGTGCCGAGGCAGTCGGCGCCGGTGTCACCGCCGCCGATGATCACGACGTGCTTGCCGGTCGCGACGATGGGCGAGCTCTCCAGGTCGCCTTCCTGGACCCGGTTGGACGGCTCGAGGTACTCCATCGCCAGGTGGATCCCGTCGAGCTCGCGGCCGGTGGCCGGCAGGTCGCGTCCGGCCGTGGAGCCGAGCGCCAGCACGACCGCGTCGTGCGTGTCGCGTAGCTCCTGCGCCGAGATGTCGGTCCCGATGTTGCAGCTGGTGACGAACCGGGTGCCTTCGGCCTCCATTTGCTGAAGGCGGCGCTCGAGCACCATCTTTTCCATCTTGAACTCGGGGATGCCGTAGCGCAGCAGTCCGCCGATGCGGTCGTTGCGCTCGTAGACGATGACGGTGTGGCCTGCCCGGGTCAGCTGCTGGGCGGCGGCAAGGCCGGCCGGCCCGCTGCCGACGACGGCCACCCGCTTGCCGGTGTGCTCAGAGGCCAGCACCGGGGTCACGAAGCCCTCGTCCCAGGCCCGGTCGATGATCGACACCTCGACCTGCTTGATCGTGACCGGGTCGTCGGCGATGCCGAGCACGCAGGCGGATTCGCACGGCGCGGGGCAGAGCCGGCCGGTGAACTCCGGGAAGTTGTTGGTGGCGTGGAGGCGGTCGATCGCGTCAGCCCAGTGCCCGCGGCGGCTGAGGTCGTTCCACTCGGGGATCAGGTTTCCGAGCGGGCAGCCGTTGTGGCAGAACGGGATGCCGCAGTCCATGCACCGGGTGGCCTGCTCCTTCAGCTTCTCCTCGGGAAAGGGCTCATAGACCTCTCTCCAGTCGAGCAGGCGCAGCGGAACCGGCCGCCGGGTCGGCAGCTCTTTCTTGTGTTTCATGAAGCCTGAAGGGTCAGCCATCTCAGCGCTTCACCGCTGCCATCACCATTTCGTCCGCGTCGGCACCCGATTCCTGCGCCTCGCGCATCACCTCGAGCACTCTCTTGTAGTCACGCGGCATCACCTTGGTGAACCGCGAGGGGTCCCAGCCGTCGAGCAGCTGCTGCGCGACAGGGCTGGCGGTCTCCTGCGCGTGGCGCTGCAGCAGATCGCGGACCAGATGCTCGTCGTCGAGGTCGAGCTGCTCGATGTCGACCATCTCGGGGTTGATACGTCCCCGGTCGGCATCGAGCAGATAGGCGACGCCGCCGCTCATCCCCGCGGCGAAGTTGCGGCCCGTGGGGCCGAGGATCAGCACCTGGCCCCCGGTCATGTACTCACAGCCGTGGTCACCGACGCCCTCGACCACCGCCGTGGCGCCCGAGTTGCGGACGCAGAACCGCTCCCCCACCAGGCCCCGCAGGAAGACCTCACCAGCGGTGGCACCGTAGAGAATCACGTTGCCGGCAATGATGTTGTCCTCGGCTGCGAACGTCGATCCCTCCGGAGGCAGCACGGTGATGTGCCCGCCGGAGAGGCCCTTGCCGAGGTAGTCGTTGGCGTCACCGGACAGTCGCAGGCTGATCCCCGGCGGCACGAAGGCGCCGAAGCTCTGGCCGGCTGATCCGGTGAAGTGCAGGCTGATCGTTCCCTCGGGCAGCCCGGCGCCGCCGTAGCGCTTGGTCACCTCGTGGCCGAGCATGGTGGCGACCGTGCGGTTGACGTTGCGGATCGGCATCTCCAGCCACACCGGCCGCCCATCGGCGAGCGCGCCTTCGCAGAGCTGGATGAGCGTGTTGTCCAGCGCCCGCTCCAGGCCGTGGTCCTGCTTCTTGGTGGCGTGGGCCTCGCCGCCGAAGGGGCGCTCGGGCACGTGCAGCAGCGGGGTCAGGTCGAGCCCGTCGGCCTTCCAGTGCGAGATCGCCGACGCCATGTCGAGCACTTCGGCGTGGCCAACCGCCTCGGCGATCGACCGGAAACCCAGCCTGGCCAGGTACTCGCGCACCTCGTTGGCGATGTAGGTGAAGAACGTGACGATGTACTCGGCCTTGCCGTTGAAGCGCTTGCGCAGCTCCGGGTTCTGCGTCGCGACGCCCACCGGGCAGGTGTCGAGATGGCAGACGCGCATCATCACGCAGCCGGCCACCACCAGCGGCGCTGTGGCGAAGCCGAACTCCTCGGCCCCGAGCAGGGCGCCGATGACGACGTCGCGACCGGTCTTCATGGAGCCGTCGACCTGCACGACGATTCGGTCACGCAGCCCGTTCAGCAGCAGGGTCTGCTGGGTCTCGGCGAGGCCCAGCTCCCAGGGCGCGCCGGCGTGCTTGAGCGAGGTCAGCGGGCTGGCCCCGGTGCCGCCGTCGTGGCCGGAGATGAGCACGACGTCGGAGTGCGCCTTGGCGACGCCGGCAGCGACCGTTCCGACCCCCACCTCGGCGACCAGCTTCACGTGGATGCGGGCAGCCGGGTTGGCGTTCTTCAGGTCGTGGATCAGCTGGGCGAGATCCTCGATCGAGTAGATGTCGTGATGCGGCGGCGGGCTGATCAGGCCCACGCCGGCGGTGGAATGGCGGGTCTTGGCGATCCACGGATAGACCTTGTGGGCCGGCAGCTGCCCGCCCTCACCGGGCTTCGCGCCCTGGGCCATCTTGATCTGGATGTCGTCGGCGTTGGTCAGGTACTCACTCGTCACGCCGAAGCGCCCGCTGGCCACCTGCTTGATCGCGGAGCGCTTGGAGTCGCCGTTCTCCATCGGGGTGAACCGGACGACGTCCTCGCCGCCCTCGCCCGTGTTGCTCTTGCCGCCGAGCCGGTTCATGGCGATCGCCATGGTCTCGTGCGCCTCGGCACTGATCGACCCGTAGGACATGGCGCCGCTGGCGAACCGCTTGACGATCTCGCTGACCGGCTCGACCTCCTCGATCGGCACCGGCGGCCGGACCCCTTCGCGCAGCTGGAAGAGCCCGCGCAGCGTGCCCGCCTGCCGGGAGAGCTCGTCGACCTGCGCCGTGTACTCGCGGAAGACGTCCTCGCGCTGGGTGCGGGTCGCGTGTTGCAGCTTGAAAACGGTCTCGGGGTTGAACAGGTGGGGCTCGCCGTCGCGGCGCCACTGGTACTCCCCGCCGGTCTCCAGGCTGCGGTAGGCCAGTTCCGCGGCATTGTCCGGATAGGCGCGAGCGTGACGGGCAGCCACCTCGGCGGCGAGCACCTCGAGCCCGACGCCTTCCAGCCGGCTGGGGGTACCGGTGAAATAGCGGTCGATCAGCTCGCTGGACAGCCCGATCGCCTCGAAGACCTGCGCCCCGGTGTAGGACGCCACGGTGCTGATGCCCATCTTGGACATCACCTTCAGCACGCCCTTGCCCAGCGCCTTGACCAGGTTGTAGCCGGCCTGATCGGAGGTGACCCCGACCAGGTCGCCGCTGTTGATGAGATCGGTGGCCGACTCGAATGCCAGGTAGGGGTTGACGGCGGCGGCGCCGTATCCGATCAGCAGCGCGGCATGGTGAACCTCGCGCACGTCACCGCACTCGACGACGAGCCCGATCCGGGTGCGCTTGCGGCTGCGGATCAGGTGGTGGTGAACGGC
The DNA here is from genome assembly GCA_036272075.1 of Frankiaceae bacterium. GTDB lineage: Bacteria > Actinomycetota > Actinomycetes > Frankiales > Frankiaceae > DATAZK01. The sequence continues at coordinate 120,052 of DATAZK010000038.1, read as the reverse complement.
GCTGGTGAGCAGCAGGCTCGGGATCGGGGCGAGCCGGCGGTTGGCCCCCCGGTCGGAAAGCACGATGAGCCGCGCACCGCGCTCGATCTCGACGTCGACCTCGGCGAAGATCTCATCGAGGCGAGCTTCGAGCCCGATGGCTCCTTCGGCGACGTCGTAGAGGCCACGGATCTTGGTGGCAGCGAAGCCGGGCAGGTCACCGTCGTCATTGATCCCGACGATCTTCGAGACGTCCTCGTTGCTGATCACCGGGAACGGCAGGAAGATCTGCCGGCAGCTCGCCGGGCCGGGCTCGAGCAGGTTGCCCTCCGGACCCATCGTGCCGCCGAGGGAGGTCACCAGCTCCTCGCGGATGGCGTCCAGCGGCGGGTTGGTGACCTGGGCGAACAGCTGCGTGAAGTAGTCGAACAGCAGCCGGGGCCGGCGCGAGAGCACCGCGATCGGGGTGTCGGTGCCCATGGAGCCGATCGGCTCGGCGCCGTCACGCGCCATGGGGAGCAGCAGGATGCGCAGCTCCTCCTCGGTGAAGCCGAACAACTGCTGGCGGTGCCGCACCGACTCGTGCGTCGTGACGAGACGGGAGCGCAGCGGCAGCGAGGAGAGCTCGACCGTGCCGGCCATGAGCCACTCGTCGTAGGGATGCTCGGCGGCCAGGGTGGACTTGATCTCCTGGTCGTCGACGATGCGGCCGAGGGCCGTGTCGACCAGGAACATGCGTCCGGGCTGGAGCCGGCCCTTGGCCACGATCTTTTCCGGCGCGATGTCGAGCACGCCGACCTCGCTGGCCATCACGACCAGGCCGTCGTCGGTCACCCAGTACCGGCTCGGGCGCAGGCCGTTGCGGTCGAGCACGGCGCCGATGACGGTGCCGTCGGTGAACGCGATGCTGGCCGGGCCGTCCCAGGGCTCGATCAGCGAGCTGTGGAACCGGTAGAACGCCTTGCGCGCCGGGTCCATCTCGGTCGAGTTCTCCCACGCCTCGGGAATCATCATCAGCACGGCGTGCGGCAGGCTGCGGCCACCCAGGTGCAGCAGCTCGAGCACCTCATCGAAGCTGGCCGAGTCGCTGGCCCCGTCGGTACAGATGGGAAAGAGCCGCTCGAGGTCGCCCTCGATCAGGTCGGACTCGAGCAGCGCCTCGCGGGCGCTCATCCAGTTGCGATTGCCGCGGACGGTGTTGATCTCGCCGTTGTGCGCCGCAAAGCGGTAAGGGTGCGCCAGCGGCCAGCTCGGGAAGGTGTTGGTCGAGAACCGGCTGTGCACCAGGGCGATCGCGCTGGCGAAGCGCGGGTCGGAAAGGTCCGGGAAGTAGGCCGGCAGCTGGTTGGTGGTGAGCATCCCCTTGTAGACGAGGGTGCGTCCGGAAAGGCTCGGGAAGTAGACGAAAGCCTCCCGCTCGGCGCGCTTGCGCACGCAGAACGCCCGCCGCTCGAGGTCCATGCCGCTCGCGCCGCCCAGGAAGATCTGCCGCATCACCGGCTCGACCTCGCGGGCGGCCTCGCCGATGGAATCGCCGCAGACCGGCACCTCACGCCAGCCGAGCAGCGTCAGACCCTCCTGGCGCACGATCTTGCGGATCATCTGCAGCGCCGCGTCGCGTTCACCCGCCTCGCGGGGCAGGAAGGCGATGCCGACGGCGTACTCGCCCTTTTCCGGCAGCGGGACCGGGGCGACCTCGCGCAGGAAGGCGTCGGGAACCTGAACGAGCATGCCGGCGCCGTCGCCGACCTTCGGGTCGCTGCCGGACGCGCCGCGGTGATCAAGGTTGCGAAGGGCGGTCAGGCCCTTGGACACGATCTCGGAACTCGCCCGGCCGTGGGTGTCCACGACAAAGGCGACGCCGCAGGCGTCGTGCTCGAAGCGGGGGTCGTAAAGACCCTGCCGAGAAGGCATATTGCCGTCCATCCGTCTCGTAAATTGCTCGAAATCGGACGACGCTGTCCGGCCTACCTCCGCCCAGGAGGCTCTGCTCTTGTTTCCCACCGGTGTGCGCGCCTGACCGGCCTCAGTCAGACACCGCACTCGTGTTGCATGCAGGTTACGCAGCCCACGCCGACGCTGTCGAGTGTGCCATGTTCTGCGAGTTCAGCCGAGGAATTTGGGCCGCCAGAACCTGCGCGCTCACCCCTGCCGAAGCGGTAGAAAGCGGCATGCGCGAACTCGTCTTTCCCCGCTTGTTCCTCGGCACCGCCTCGCGCCTGGCTTCCGAACGCGTACTGATCAGCGAGGACGGGGTCCCCCGCACGTTCGAAGCTCACGTCGACCGGGTCCAGCGCCTGGTCTCGGGCATGAGCAAGCGCCTGGGCATCGGGCCGGGCGACCGGTTCGGGGTGATGGCCGCGAATTCGGCCCGGCATTTCGAGCTTTGGCATGCGGCGCTATTCGGCGGCGGGGTGATCAACCCGCTGAACCTGCGTTTCTCCGGCCGCGAACTCGTGCATGTCTTACGTGACTCAGGAGCAAAGGTCGTCTTTACCGACGCCTTATTCGCTGACGTCATCCATTCGATACGCGAGGAAGCCGGCATCGAATGCGTCGTCCTCATGGCCGAAAGCTCCCCTGACGCGCCGGTGCCGGACGCAATCGCGGCCGACGTCATGTATGAGGAGGTGGTCGGTCACGGCTCGCCGGGGTCCGACCGGGACGAGCCGGAAGAGTCCGATCCGTGCGTCCTGATGTACACCGGCGGCACCACCGGACTCCCCAAGGGGGTCTTGCTCGACCAGCGGGCGATGACGTTGACCGCGTACCACACGGGCTTGAAATGGCGGTTCGAGCCCGACGAGGTCTACCTTCTGCAGACCCCCATGTTTCACGCCGCGTCCTTCGGTGGAATCGCGATCGCCCCGGCTTTCGGCAGCACCACCGCCTTCGTGCCGTTCTTCGATCCGGGCGTGGTGATCGCCGCGATCCCGCGCCTCGGCGTGACAGCCACGGTGATGGTTCCGACCATGATCGCGATGACGATGGCCCACCCGGACTTCACCCCCCAGACGTTCGGCTCGCTGCGCCGGCTCACCTACGGCGCATCGCCGATGCCTGCCGCGCTGCTGGACCGATTGATTGCCGAGTACCCGAAGCTCGAAATCTCCCAGGGATACGGGATGACCGAGGCCGCCGCGTTGCTGACCGTCCTGGGGCCCGAGGATCACGTTCCGGGCTCACACCGCCTGCACTCGGCAGGGCAGGCGCTGCACGGCGTCGCGCTCACGATCCAGGACGAGGCGGGCAACGTGCTGGGCCCGCACCAGACCGGTGAGGTCTGCGCCCGTTCGGGCAACATCATGCGCGAGTACTGGAACCGTCCGGAGGAAACCGCTACTGCTTTCCGCGGCGGCTGGTATCACACCGGAGACGCCGGCTATGTGGACGAGGACGGTTACCTGTTTCTCGTCGACCGGCTCAAGGACATGATCGTCACCGGCGGCGAGAACGTCTACAGCACCGAGGTGGAGAACGCGCTGACCGATCATCCGGCCGTCGCGCAAGCCGCGGTGATCGGCATCCCGGACGAGCAATGGGGCGAGGCGGTTCACGCCGTGGTCGTACTCCACCCCGGTGCAGAGCTCAGCGAGCACGACCTGCGACAGCACGTCCGCCACCAGATTGCCGGCTACAAGGTGCCCAAATCCATCGAATTCCGCACCGATGCGCTGCCGTTATCGGGAGCCCTCAAGGTCCTCAAGAGAGAATTGCGTGCCCCGTTTTGGGAGAGTCGCGACCGCCACGTGAACTAACGGGTTAGCGCAACCGGACCAACTTTGCCATCGCGCTCTACAGGCGGCGGCGACGGACCCGATAAGCGATAGGTGACTTTAGTCCGTAGCGGTCGCCGGGGAAGTCGACCCCAGGCCGACGACCGGCGGCGCCGGCGGCGCCTCCGGGGGTACCTGGTGTGCCTGGCCTGCGGCGTTCTCATGGCCGTCCTCGCCCCGCTCATGCGCAACGCCTGGCACAACGCCGCGACTATTGCCATCGGGTCCGGGGTGACCGCCGCCGTCAGCTGCTGGCTGCTGCTGCGCTACCAGTTCGAGCCGCTCTACCGCAAGATCGAGGACCGTGAGGCGGACCTGCAGCGCCAAGCGGACCGTCAGGAGTTCGGCGCCAAGCTGAACCGGGCGCTCGAGCGCTCACGTACCGAAGCGGATGTCCTGAAGGTCACGATGCGAGCGGCGGCGTCCGTCGACGCGACGCTGCCGACCGAGGCGCTCATCGCCGACTCCTCCCGCGCCCACCTTCGGCGCGCCCCGCTCCCCCTGCTCGATCTGCACACCGGCGAAGGCACCCTCCCCCATCAGGGGTGTCAGGTCGTCTCTCCCTGGGACTGCGCCGCCATGTCGACATCGCAGTCCCACCATTTCCCGGACAGCGGTGCCCTCGACGCCTGCCAGTTCCTGCGCGATCGGGCCGACGCGTCAGGAACCAGGCTGACCGCACTGTGCCTGCCGATGGCGAGCCGTGGCCAGGCGGTGGGCGTGCTGCATTCGGTACGCGCAGCCGACCAGCCGATCGACCGCGACGCCCAACGCTCGCTGCAGACGATTGCCGGCCGTACCGGCGCGACGATCGGCGCGACCCGCGCCTTCGCCAAGAGCCAGCTCCAGGCCTCCACCGACCCGCTGACGGGGCTGCTGAACCGCCGCAGCTTCGAGGAGCGGGCGACGTCGATGCTGGACGGCGCCGAACACTTCAGCCTCGTCATGGCCGACCTCGACAACTTCAAGAACCTCAATGACGTGCACGGCCACTCGACGGGTGACCGGGCGCTGCGCCGCTTCGCCGAGGTGCTTCGCAGCGTGACCCGACCCGAGGACATCGTGGCCCGCATCGGCGGCGAGGAGTTCATCGTCCTGCTCCCGCATCTGCTCGCACCGGAAGCGGCGGCGCTCGCGGAGCGGGTCCGTGGGCGGCTGCGCGATCGGGACGGGGTGTCGGAACCGCCGTTCACCGTGAGCCTCGGGGTCGCCGAGGGGTTGCACATCGACGACCTGCATGACGTGATCTCCGCCGCGGACCAGGCGCTGTTCGCCGCGAAGGCCGCCGGCCGCGACCGGGTGGTACTGGCCGGGGATCCGGAGAGCAGCCCCGCGGCGCCCAGCGCCCTGCCCCAACCCCGCGAGGCCAGTGAGACGAGTCAGACCAGTCAGACCAGTCAGACCAGTCAGACGACTGCCGAGGCACGCAAGTAGCTGAAGGATTCGAGCGCTACGACTCCCGGGTGACCTTCTCCGGGTCGACCGGTTCCTGGACGTCGGCAACTGGCTCGGTGGCCTTCGGGGCAGCGGCTTCCTGCGCACTGTCCACGGGCTTGGTCAGGCTGACGCGGACCGGTCCGGAGGCCTCGAACGGCATGTCACGGGCACCGCGGTGCTTGATCAGATACGCCACGGCAAGCGCGAAGACGATGATGCTCACGTAGTCGTTCAATCGGAGTCCGAAGAAGCGGTGTGCGGTGTCGATCCGAAGCGATTCGATCCACCCCCGACCCGCGGTATATGCCGCCACGTACAGGGCGAACACCCGGCCGCCTCCGAGCCGGAATCGCCGGTCGGCCCACAGGCACAGCAGCGCGACGCCCAGACACCAGAGCGATTCGTAGAGGAACGTCGGCTGGTAGGTCGCCACGTTCTCGTAGCCCGGCAGGCGGTGTGCGGAATCGATGCGCAACGCCCACGGCAGCCCGCTCGGACGCCCGTACAACTCCTGGTTGAACCAGTTGCCCCAGCGGCCGAAAGCCTGAGCCACCGGAAGGGCCGGCGCGAACGCGTCAGCGGCCACGCTGATCGGGATCCCGCGATGGCGCAGCACCAGCCAGGCGCCCAGGAAGCCGCCGGCGATCGCGCCCCAGATCCCGAGCCCGCCGCGCCAGATGTAGAGCGCCTCGATCGGATGGCCGCCCTTGCCGAAGTACGGGTCGGGCGTGGTGATCACGTGATAGATCCGCGCACCGATGATGCCGAACGGCACGGCGACGGTGGCGATGTCCGCGGCGACTCCGGGAGGTGCACCACGAGCGCGCATCCGGCGCTCGGCGAGCAGCACACCGACGATCACGCCGACGGCGATGCAGAGCGCGTACCCGCGAAGGGGCAGCGGCCCGAGATGGACGACGCCTTCCGACGGGCTCGGGATCGAGGCCGTAATGATCATGATCCGGCGCGCACCCCTTCAGCCAGTTCAGCGGCGAGGCGTCGCACGGCGGCGATGCCCTCGGATTCGGTCGGAGCTTCCAGCAGCGCCCGGACGAAAGCCGTACCGACGATGACCCCGTCGGCGTATCCGGCGACTTCGGCGGCCTGCGCCGCGTTGGACACCCCCAGTCCTACCGCGACGGGCTTGTCGGTAACCGCTCTGACGCGCGCGACGAGTTCCGAGGCGGCCGACCCGATGCTGGCGCGGGCGCCGGTGACACCCATGGCCGAGGCGGCATAGATGAACCCGCGGCTGGCGTCGGAGACGATGCGCAGGCGAGGCTCTGTCGACGAGGGCGCGACCAGGAAGATCGGGTCGAGGTCGTATTTGGCCGCTGCCGCGAGCCACGGCCCGGCCTCGTCAGGAATCAGATCGGGCGTGATGACACCCGCCGCCCCGGAGGTCGACAGACCCTCGGCGAACCGCTCGACGCCGTAGCGGTCGACCGGATTCCAGTAGGTCATGACGACCGTCGCGACCTGCGGTGCCAGGGCCGCCGCCGTCGCCACGACGTCGCTCACCCGAACCCCGCGGTCGAGCGCCGCCTGGACCGCCTGCTGGATGACCGGGCCGTCCATCAGCGGGTCGGAGTAGGGCAGGCCGACCTCGAGGACGTCGCATCCACCCTCGACCATCGCCTCGAGGGCGGCCCGGGCTCCGCCGACCGACGGATACCCGGCAGGCAGGTACCCGATGAGCGCGGCCCGGCCTTCGGCGCGAGCCTCGGCGAAGACGTCGGCCAGCGGGTGCAGCGCGCTCACCAGCCCTCCCCTTCGCCCTCGGCGACATCTTTGGACAGCTCGGCCTCCGCCACCTCTTCGCCGGTCACCAGCCCGAACCAGCGGGCTGCCGTATCGACGTCCTTGTCGCCGCGCCCGGAAAGGTTGACCAGGATCTGCTGGTCGGGCGACATGGTGGCCGCGAGGTCGAGCGCACCCGCGATGGCATGGGCGCTCTCGATGGCCGGCAGGATTCCCTCGGCCTCCGCCAGGATGCGAAACGCGCGCATCGCCCCGGCGTCGTCGACGGGCAGGTACTCGGCGCGGGCCTGATCGTGCAGCCAGGCGTGCTCGGGACCGACGCCGGGGTAGTCCAGCCCGGCGCTGATCGAATGCGTGGTGAGGGTCTGCCCGTCGTCGTCCTGCAGCAGGTAGGTACGCATGCCGTGGATGACGCCGACCGAACCGCCGGCGACCGTCGCAGCGTGGCGGCCGGTGGCGATCCCGTCTCCTCCGGCCTCGCAGCCGAGCAGTCGCACGCCGGGGTCGGCGATGAAGGGCGAGAAGATGCCCATCGCATTCGACCCGCCGCCGACGCAGGCGACGATCGCATCGGGCAGGCGTCCGGTGAGCTCGAGCATCTGGGCGCGCGCCTCGACCCCGATGATCCGCTGGAAGTCGCGGACCATCATCGGGAAGGGATGCGGCCCCATCACCGATCCGATGCAGTAGTGCGTGGACTCGACGTTGGTGACCCAGTCCCGCATCGCCTCGTTGATGGCGTCCTTGAGGGTGCGGCTGCCGGCGGTGACGGGGATGACGGTCGCTCCGAGCAGGCGCATCCGGGCAACGTTGAGTGCCTGCCGGACGGTGTCCTCCTCGCCCATGTAGACGACGCATTCCAGCCCCAGGAGGGCGCACGCCGTCGCCGTGGCCACCCCATGCTGGCCCGCTCCGGTCTCGGCGATGACGCGCTTCTTGCCCATCCGCACCGTCAGCAGCGCCTGGCCGAGCACATTGTTGATCTTGTGAGAGCCGGTGTGGGCCAGGTCCTCGCGCTTGAGCAGGATCCGGGCGCCGCCGGCTCGCTCGGTGAGCCGCTTCGCGTCAGTGATCGGGGTCGGGCGGCCCGCATAGCTGGAGAGCAGGCCGTCGAGCTCGGCGACGAACGCCGGATCCTGGAGGGCGGCGGCGTACTCGGCATTGAGCTCGTCGAGTGCCTTGACCAGGGCCTCGGGGACGAACCGTCCGCCGTAAGGCCCGAAGTGGCCGGTCTCGTCGGGAACGACCGGCAGCACCGGCAGGACGGTCATCGGGCGGCCTGCACCGCAGGAGCGCCGGCGGCGACCAGCTCCGCGACCGTGGCCAGCGCATCAGCGCCGCTCACGCACGCCTCACCGGCCAGCACGGCGTCAGCCCCGGCCGCGGCGTACTCCGCGACGTCGGCCGGCCCGCGTACCCCCGATTCGGCCACGGCGAGCGCACCCAGCGGGACGAGCGGGCGGAGCCGGGCGAAGACCGCGCGATCGATCTGCAACGTGCGCAGGTCGCGGGCATTCACCCCGATGAGCGCGGCGCCGATCTCGGCGGCCCGCTCCAGCTCGGCCTCGTCATGGACCTCCACGAGCGGGCACATGCCGTACTCGCGGATCTGGGCGTGCAGTTCAGCCAGCAGCGGCTGCTCGAGGGCTGCCACGATCAGCAGGACGAGGTCGGCGCCGTGGGCCCGGGCTTCGGCCACTTGGTAGGGGGTGACGACGAAGTCCTTGCGCAGCAGCGGGACGTCAACGGCAGCCCGGACGGCGTCGAGGTCAGCCAGCGAACCCCCGAAGCGGCGCTGCTCGGTGAGGACACTGATCGCCGAAGCGCCCCCGGCCGCGTAAGACGTGGCGAGCGCTGCCGGATCGGCGATGGTCGCGAGCTCCCCTTTGCTCGGGGAACGCCGCTTGACCTCCGCGATCAGGCTCGCGCCGGCACCGGAGAGAGCGGCCAGCGCATCGCGGGCAGGCATGGCATCGGCCGCTGCGGCTTGGATGGAAGGCCAGGACCGCTCCGCCTGCCGCTCGTCCAGATCGGCGCGGACGCCGACGAGAATCTCGTCGAGAACGGTGGCAGCCACGCCTCGATCGTACGGGCGAGCGACCGATCGGCCGGGTGCGCCGGGCCTGGACAGATGCTGGCAAACGTCCTCAGGACGCGGCGACGGGAATCTGTTCCTGCACCGGGGTGCTCACCGGAGCGATCCGGTGGCGCATGGTGCGGCGGATGCGGATCCAGACCGGCGGGGCGGCGACCACGACGCCCAGCAGGACCCAGCCGACCGTCGCCGTCGGCACGTCGAGCAGCTTGAGCGCGCTGGCGAGCAGCACAAAAGCCAGCGCGCGCCGGATGATCCAGCTCGGTGCCACGGCGGACGCCCGGGCGCCCAGGTAGACGCCGGGCAGGCTGCCGATCAGGATCGAACTGGTCAGGCCGAGTGAGAAGTCGCCGAAGATGATGTGGCCGAGCGCCGCGGCGCCGACGAGCGGCACTGCCTGCACCAGGTCGGTACCGACCAGATCGCCCGTCTTGAGCTGCGGGTAGACCACCAGCAGGGCCACGATGATCAGCGACCCGGACCCCACCGAGGTCATGCCGACAACCAGGCCGCCGATCGCACCGATGATGACCGTGGCCACCTTGTGCACCTCGATGCGGCCGGTGAAGTCGGCCGCCGGACCGAGCCGGGCGCGCCGGCGCACGTCGAGCAGCGCCTTGAAAATCATCATCGCGACGGCCACGAGCAGCGCCACACCGAGGGAGATCTTGACGGTGTCCTGCACGGTGGAATCGGTGCCGACCGCTTTCAAGAGCAGCACGCCGCAGAAGGCTGCGGGCACTGATCCCAGGACCAGCCAGGTGACGAGCTCCTTGTGGACGGTGCCGCGTCGCAAGTGGACGAGGCCGCCGATCGGCTTCATGCACAGGGACGCGACCAGGTCGCTGCTGACGGCCGCGAGCGGCTGGATACCGAAGAAGAGCACCAGCATCGGAGTCATGAGCGCGCCGCCGCCCATGCCGGTCAGGCCGACGACGAACCCCACGAAGAGCCCAGCCAGCGCGATCAGCAGATCCACATGCATTGCTGAACTCCCCACCGCGCCGACTATGTCCAGTGAAATAATAGACGTTCTATGGTTACCTCGCGCTTCTTTCCAGACATCGGCACGGGTAGCCGCTAGCGAGAGCCGTACGGAAGCCGAATTGTGAAGGCCGCTCCACCTTCCGGAGCGCGGCCCGCAGCGGCGCTCCCCCCGAGCGCGCCGGCCAGCCCCGCGACCAGGGCGAGCCCGAGACCGGTGCCGACCCGGCGGATGCCCCGGTAGCGCTCGTAGAGCGTCGAGCGTTCGAACGCGACCGCGCAGTCCTCCGGCGTCAGCCCGGGGCCACCGTCGCGGACCTGCAGGAGCGCGAATCCGGGGTAGAGCGGGTCGGGCCCGACGGCAAAGATGATCGGCGCGCCCTGCGGAACCACGCGCAGGGCGTTCTCGGCAAGACCGTCGAGGATCTGGCGGACCCGGCCGCCGTCGGTGACGATCACCAGCGGCGTGGGCGGGAGCTCCAGTCGCAGTTCGATGCCCTCGGAGGCGCAACGCGGGCGCCACACCTGCTCCGCCCCCCGCACGAGTGCCGCCAGATCGGTGGCGGCGAGGTCGATCCGGAAGTCGTCGGCCCCGAGCCGGGCCAGATCGAGCAGGTCGGAGACGAGCCGGTTCAGCCGGTGCGCCTCGGAGAGCATGACCGTGCCCGCAGCCCGGGTGTCCTCACCGGTGATGACGCCGTCAGCCAGTGCCTCGGCGTGACCGCTGACCGCGGTCAGCGGGGTGCGTAACTCATGGGAGATCGAGAGCAGGAAGTCGCGCTGGCGTCCCTCGCTGCGGGCGAGCGCCGCCGCCAGCCCGTTGAGCGCGTCGGCGACTTCCGCGACCTCGGCCGGACCCTCCGGGCGGATCTCCACGTCGCGCCGCCCGCCGGCCAACGCCCGTGCTGCCGCCGCGGCGTGCTGGAGCGGGCGGGCGAGGCGACGCGCGAGCAGGATGCCGGCGACCGCAGCCCCGACCAGGCCGATGGCGAGTGCGATCAACAGCCGGTTGCGGAGCGGATCGGCCAGGACCTTCGCCTGGGAGGCCTTCTGCAGCAACGCAATTCCGACCGCCCGGCAGCCGCCCAGCACCGCACCCGCCTGGTCCGGCGACCGTGCGCGGCCCTCGATGATTCGGCGGGCTCCTCCGGCACGAGCCACGGCACTGACAGATCGGCCGCTCACGATCTTGCCGGCGACGTCGGTCGGCAGCTGGATGGCGTTCGCACCGCAAGCCTGGCCACTGGCGTTGATCGCTTCGAGCACCGTTTGCTGCTGGGCCAGGACATTCTTCAGTTGCTGGAAGCGGGCACCACGAACCGCCCGATCGACGATGAGGACGTAGCCGTCGGCCTGCCGGCTCAGCTGCTGGCGTGCCTCGGTCTGCGAGGCGCCCCGCAGCAAGCCGAGCGAGACCAGTCCCGAGACGAGGACGGCGAGGGCCGCCACCGCGGTGGTGGCGATGGCCAGGCGGGAGGCGAGCCCGGTCCGGCGCTTTACCGGCGCCGGCGGCGGGACGGCCACTCAGGCGCCCGCGGTGTAGCCGACGCCGCGCACGGTGCGCAGCGGGCTGTGATCACCGAGCTTGGCCCGCAACTGGGCGACGTGGACGTCGACGGTGCGGGTCCCGGCCGCGGCCTCGTAGCCCCAGACTTCGGAGAGCAGTTCCTCGCGGGTGAAGACGCGTCCGGGCCGGCGCAGCAGCATGGCGAGCAGGTCGAACTCGGTGGCCGTCAGCGCCACCGGCGAGCCACCCGCGGTGACGGCCCTTCGGGCGGGATCCAGGCTCACCTCGGCGACGGTCAGCACGGGAGCATCACCCGGAGGTCCCGACGCCCGCCTCAGCACGGTCTTGACGCGAGCCACGAGTTCGCGCGGGGAGAAGGGCTTGGTGACGTAGTCGTCGGCGCCGAGTTCGAGCCCGACGATGCGGTCGACCTCATCGTCGCGGGCGGTCACGAACAGGATCGGCACCCAGTTGCCGTCCGAGCGCAGCGCCCGGCAGACCTCCGTGCCGTCCAGCGTCGGCAGGCCGACGTCCAGCACGATGGCCACCGGCTTCAGCGAGCGTGCCGCCGCCAGGCCGGCGCGCCCGTCGGACTCGACGTGCACCCCGAAGCCCTCGCGTCGCAGGTACAGGCGCACCAGGTCGCTGATGTGCGTCTCGTCTTCGACAACGAGCACCAGCCCACGGGAAGAACCGGTGGAGCCCGTTGGAGCTGCCGCTTCTGCCACAAGTGCGAGGTTAAACGCGCAGGTCAGCCCTGAGTGGGATCTTCGCCCCTGTCGAGGGCCTCCCACGCGTCGGCCGGCCGCGCCGCCCGGGCTCTGGCGCGCTCGTAGCGCGGGGTGGGGCCGGGCCAGGCGCCGGCGCGCAGCACCCCGACGATCGCCCCCGCGATGATCAGCAACGCGCCGAGCGCGCACAGGTACGCGGGGGCACCGAGATGGGCCGAGACGAACGCGCCCGCCGACCGGACCTTGCTGCTGTTACGGGCCACCCGCCGGGGATCGGCGATGACCTGGACGGCGGCGATCAGCACGCCGATTCCGGCAGCGGCGATGAGGATCGCGAGCAACCGGCGGGCCCAGCTGCGCACGAGCACGACGGCGATCAGGCCCGCGGCCGACACCAGAGCAAGCGGCACCGCAGCCGCCGCCGCATTGCGGCCGGTCAGGGTCACGTCGGTGCGCGTGGCGCGGATCGTCACCCGCAGCCATGTCGGCGAGGAGGACAGCAGCACGACCACGGCGCCGAGGCCGACGCCCAACGCGGCGATCATCGCCGAGCGGGGCATCGTCCGGCCCGGGGGCGGGGTCGTTTCGGCCGGTTCGGGCGGCAACTGGGTCACGGCAGCGGCGAGACCGGCACGTCAGCCGCCGGCCGCAGCGTCTCGGCCAGCGCCAGCGCGCGAAGCACCGCCCGGGCCTTGTGACGCGTCTCCGCCTCCTCGAAGTCGGGCTCGCTGTCGGCGACGATTCCCGCCCCCGCCTGGGCGTAGGCCATGCCCTCGCGCATCACCGCGGTACGGATGGCAATGGCGAGGTCGAGGTCTCCGCCGAAGTCGAGGTAGCCCACCCCTCCCCCGTAGATCCCGCGCCGGGCCGGCTCGAGCTCGTCGATCAGCTCCATGGCCCGGACCTTGGGTGCGCCGGTGAGCGTGCCCGCCGGGTAGCAGGCGGTGAGGACGTCGACGGCATCGAGGTCGGCGCGCACCTCACCGACGACGGTGGAGACGATGTGCATGACGTGCGAAAAGCGCTCCACAGCACCGAATTCGACGACGCGGACGGTGCCCGGCTCGCACACCCGGCCAAGGTCGTTGCGGCCGAGGTCGACCAGCATGATGTGCTCCGCGCGCTCCTTCTCGCTGCCGACGAGTTCGGCGGCCAGCTCGGCGTCCTTCGCCTCGGTGCCGCCGCGCGGGCGGGTGCCGGCGATGGGGTGCAGCCGGGCGACGAGCCCGGAGTCGGTCCCGGTGACCGTGACGAGCGACTCCGGGCTCGAGCCGACGATGTCGAGCGTCGCCGCTCCGGCGCCGGTGCTCTGCGCGCCGGTGCCGGCCAGGCGCAGCAGGTACATGTACGGGCTCGGATTGCTGGTGCGCAGCAGCCGGTAGACGTCGAGCGGGTCGGCGTCGGTCGCGACCTCGAAACGCTGGCTGACGGTGACCTGGAAGATGTCGCCGGCCCGGATGGCTTCGAGGGCGCTTTCCACCGCGCGCTGGTACTCCCCCGCCGGGGTCCGGCTGTGGAAGCCGAGCTCCGGGGTCTCTTGCGGGGTCGCGATCACGGCGACCGACGCCGGCGTCGGTTCGGCGAGTGCAGCCGTCATCTCGCGTAGCCGGGCGACGGCGTCGTCGTAGGCCTCATCGACCGACGCCGCGGCGGCCGGGAACGCGTTCGACACCAGCAGGCACGAGCCGTTGTCGTGGTCGAGCACCGCCAGCTCGGTGGCCAGCATCATCCCGAGCTCGGGAAGGTGCAGATCCTCGACGGCAAGGCTGGGCAGGCGCTCGATGCGCCGCACGAAGTCATAGCCCAGATAGCCAACGAGCCCGCCCATCAGCGGCGGCATCCCCGGCAGGCGCGGCGCGCGTAACGACTTGGCGCAGGCGTGCAGCACCTCCAACGGATCGCCCCGCAGCGGGACCCCGGGCGGCGGATCGTCCAGCCAGACCGCCTCGCCGTCGCGCTCGGTGAGGGTGGCCCTCGAGCGCACCCCGACGAACGAGTACCGCGACCAGCTACGCCCGTGCTCTGCCGACTCGAGCAGGAACGTGCCCGGACCGCCGGCGAGCTTGCGGTACACACCGATCGGGGTCTCGCCGTCCGCCAGCACCCGGCGGGTCACCGGGACCACCGGGTAGTGCGCGGCGAGGCGGGCGAACTCTGCGCGATCGGGGTAGAACGAGCCGTCGGTCACGTCTGCGAAGCCGGCACCGAGCCGACGACGGCGCCGAGGTCGGCGGCGTCGAAGCAGGTGCGGTCACCGGTGTGACAGGCCGCGCCGACCTGGTCGACGCGGACCAGCAGGGTGTCTCCATCGCAGTCGAGCGCGACCGACTTGACCCATTGCTGATGACCGCTCGTCTCGCCCTTGACCCAGTACTCCTGGCGGCTGCGGGACCAGTAGGTGCAGCGGCCGGTGGTGAGCGTGCGATGCAGCGCCTCGTCGTCCATCCAGCCGAGCATGAGCACCTCACCGGTGTCGTACTGCTGGGCGACGGCGGGCACCAGCCCGGCGGGGTCGCGTTTGAGCCGCGCCGCGATCGCGGGATCCAGGGAGTTCGGACGTGTCACGGTCCCATCCTGCCAGCTTGCTGAGGTCAGGCCGAACCGTTAAGACCGGCCGCGACCCACCTGAGACCCTGGGCGAGAGCGGGTCGCCAGACGCCGTAGTCGTGCCCGCCGGGCCGCAGGTGCAAGGCCACGCTGAACCCGCGATCGCCCAGCTCCTGCGCGATATTGAGAGTGTCGAGCCGCGCAGTCGTGTCGCTGCGCCCGCAATCGAGCCACAACCTGACCTGGGGCGACGGGCTCAGGGTGGGGACGTACGCGATCGGCGTGTTGGCGGCGGCGACGCGCGCCAGGTCGGGCCGATTGCCGAACAGCCTCTTCAGGCCGCCGTCGTGTGTCGGCCGGTCGAAGCCGGAGAGGTCGATGACGGCGGAGAACAGGCCGCGATTGCGCAGCCCCAGATTCAGCGCGCAGTAGCCACCGGCCGAGTTGCCCGCGACGGCCCGGGCCGTTCGGGTCGGGATGGTGCGGAAGCGCGCGTCGATCTCCCGGACGACGTCCTTCACCACGTACGTCGCCACCCGCTCCTTGGGACGGTCGACACATTCGGAATCGTCGGTCCAGCTGTGGCTGGCTCGGGGCGCCACCAGGATCACCGGGTGGCCCGCCCGCGCCGTCGCGTACCCGGCATCCGACGCCCTGGCCGCCCGGAACCAATCGATCGGCGCGCCGGGGGAACCGTGCAGCAGGTAGACGACCGGGAACCGGCGGGTCGGCTCGGTGAAGTACTGCGGCGGGAAGTAGACCAGCGCCGCCTGCGTGCCGAAACCGCTCTCCACCCCCGGCAGCGGCACGCTGACCACCGCACCGCGCGGGTGGGTGGCATCGGGCCGGGCGAGCGGGGTGGCAACCTCGGTCAGCCGCGCCGACGGCCAGGTGCGCAGCCCCAGCACGTCGGCGACGCGCGGCAGGAACGCGTAGTGGGCGTTGACGAAGTCGGCGGCTGTGACGAGCGAAAGGACCATCGCCAGCGCCCCGAAGCCGGTGGCGCTCACCCACCGCCGGCGCCGCCCGCGCCAAAGCGCCACCCCCCACGCGGCCAGGGAGACGATCACCAAACCCGCGAGGAAGTTGGCGCTGATGACAAGCAGGCCCACGACGCTCCGCACGCTCGGTTAACACACCCGTAACGACGGGAACGTAGCGCGCGCAGATGTGGATCACCGCACGAATGACGCGGCAGGGGGTGTCGGTTGGGCGACAGGAATCAGGCGTGCGTACCGGAAGGGGTCGGGGTCGGGAATCCCGGAACGGTCGGACCGGCGCTGCCACCGCTCGAAGGCGTCGGCACGATCGTCGCCGCATCCGGCAGGACGGCCCGCATGACCTTGCCGGCTTCAGCCGCGACGGCGGTCGCGTTCGTCGGGACGTTGCCGGCGACCCCGCTGAGGATGACCACCACCTGGTAGCGGCCGACGGTGGTGAACGCCCCGATGCCGATGCCCGTTGCGGCGTCCTTGTTGACGAACGCGGTGGCGTTGGGCAATCCGGGCAGCGGGATCGTCGTGGAGTTCTTCTTGTTCTCGGTGTTGGAGTAATTCAGTTCGGCAGCCGCCGCAGCGGGGGTGCTGAACTGCAGGATGTTGATGTCGGCGTCCCAGTCATCACCCGGCGCGGAGTTCGGTCCGAGTGTCAGTGCGTGCAGCCCGACCACCCGGGAAAGCCCGTACTTCTTGAACTGCACGAGCTCCGCCGGGCCTAGCGCCACATCGGACGGTTCGAGCTTGTCCAGCGCGTACGCGTGGTAGTCGATGGCCAGCAGCCCGGGCGGGGTCGCCACGGCACCCAGCGAGGGCAGCGGGGACTGGGGACTGGCCGGGCTGGACGCACTCGGGAGCGGGCTCGGAGCCAGCGACGGCGCCGGGTTCGGCAGCGTGGTGCCGCCCGACGCTGACGAATTCGACGATCCCGACGACCCGGACGTGGTCGAGGACACCAGCACGGCGATGAGCGTCGCAACGATCGCGATGCTGACCAGGGTGATCCCGGTCCACAGGGCACGCCGGGAGTCGCGCGGCCGGGCTTGCGCGGCCGCCGCCGGCCACCCCTGCTGGGAGGCCGGCGGGAAGGTCGACTGCGGCGGCGTGCCGGAAGGCGCATAGGCAGGTGGAGGAGACGGTGGCTCGGCTGTCGGGGCGGGCGTGGCCCACGAGGGCGGCGGCGGCGACGCCGGGACCGGACCCGCGTACTGCCGCGACCAGGGAGATTCGGGCGCCGGTTTGGGTATCTCGCGGGTCGCCTCGGAGTCGTCAGGCCCGCCGCTCGCTGGCGCTGGCTCCGGGGGCAGGGTCACCGCGCAATTGTGGCCCACGAACCTTAGAACTCGCCGAATCGTCTCGAGCACGGCTGCTACAGGAGCGTGCCTCGGGCCGACCAGGAGGCGTGCAGGCGCGCGTAGACCCCCGGGACGTCGACCAGATCGGCGTGCCGGCCGCGCTGCACGATGCGGCCGGCGTCGACCACGATCACCTCGTCGGCCAGCTCGGCGGCCTTCAGCCGATGGGCGATCGTGACGGTCGTACGGCCGGCGGCCAGTGATTCGAGCGCTGCCGACAGGCGCATCTCAGTCGCGGGGTCGATGGCGCTCGTCGCCTCATCGAGCACGAGGAGATCGGGATCGGCGAGATGTGCGCGAGCGACGGCTACCAGCTGACGCTCCCCCGCCGAGAGCGACTCGCCGCGCTGGCCCACCGGCGCCTGCAGCCCACCCGGCAGGCCGGAGATCCAGTCGGTCAGGCCGAGCTCGTCGAACGCCCGGGCGACGTCGGAGTCGGAGGCATCGGGGCGGCCATAGCGGACGTTCTCGGCGATGGTGCTCTCGAAAAGATGCCCCTCCTGCGGCACCATCACGACCCGGCGACGCAGCGAGGAGAACGGGACCTTCTGCAGCGGGATGCCGGTGAGCTCCACCGAACCGCGTATCGGATCGATCAGCCGCGTGAGCAGCTTGGCCAGCGTCGTCTTCCCGCTGCCCGTCTCACCCACGACCGCGACGCGCGCCCGCGCGTGGATCGTGAGGTTGACGTCGCGCAGGACTTCCGGGCCGCCGGGATAGGCGTACGCGACATCGCGGAACCGGATGTCGATCGGCCCGGGCGGCAGTTCCCGGCCACCGTTCGGCAAATTCTCCGGATCGGTCGCCGGGTCCCTGACGTCGATGGGGGTATCGAGCACGTCCAGCACCCGGCGCAGGCCTGCCAGGGCGTTCTGCGCGTCGTTCAGAGTTTCGGTCGCCACCTGCACCGGACCGACGAAGAGCGTCACCAGGAAAAGGAACGCCACCAGCCGCCCCGCCGACAGGTGGCCGCCCACCCCGAGCCAGACGCCGACGACCACGACGCCGGTGTTGGCCAGCCCTGCCACCAGCTCTCCACCCGAGAACGTGAGGGCGGCGAGGCGCTGGGCGCGCACCGCGGCGTCACGATGCGAGCCGATGGCGACGTTGATCCGGCGGCCGGTCCGCTCCCCGACGCCAAAGGCCTTCACCACGGCGGCACCCACGACGGCCTCGGAGACGGCCGAAAGCACGAGCCCGACGCGTTCGCGCACCAGTCCGTACGCCGCCGCGAGCCGCACCGACATCGCGCGGGCGAGCAGCGCCAGCGGGGTGAAGCAGGCGTACACGAGCAGGGTCAGTGGCCAGGAGTAGACCAACATCAGCACGGTGGCCAGCGCCAGCTGAAGCACGCTGACCAGCAGCTGGATCCCGCCCCACTGCAGGAAGTTCGACAGCTGGTCGACGTCGCTGGTGACGCGGCTGACCAGCGCGCCGCGGCTCTGGGAGGCCTGCCGCAGCATCGACAGGTCGTGCACGTGGCGAAACGTCTGCACGCGTAGCGACGCGAGCCCGGACTCGGCCGACGTGAACAACCGCACGTTCAGCAGGTAGGCCGCGGTCGCCGTCACCAGCACCGCGATGGCCGCCAGCGCGAGCGAAGCCCGGATCGCGCCGAGGTCGACTTTCGTACCGGAAGCGCTGGAGGCACCGCCGAGGCCGTGGTCGATCGTCTGCTGGACCGCGACGGGGATGACCACCCGGCCGGCGGTCGAGAGCACCGCCAGGAAGAGCGTGAAACCCAGCCCGCGCGCGAACTCGGGGGCCATCCGGAAGGCGCGCCGGAAGGTGACGACCGTGCCACCGGCGTCAGGATTGACCGAGAGGGTGCTCATGCGGCCGACTCCGCGCCCGGGCGCGACTCGTGGGCCGCGCCGTACGCCGTGAGCACTTCCCGGTATCCCGGCACCGACGCCATCAGCTGCTCGTGGGTGCCGCGACCGCGGACCCGACCGTCCTCGAGATAGATGACCAGATC
Organism: Frankiaceae bacterium; assembly: GCA_036272075.1. Classification (GTDB taxonomy): domain Bacteria; phylum Actinomycetota; class Actinomycetes; order Frankiales; family Frankiaceae; genus DATAZK01. The sequence continues at coordinate 100,907 of DATAZK010000038.1, read as the reverse complement.
GGCGAGCGCGATCGTGGCCTGCCGGTAGGCGATGACGACGACGGTGGACGGCGACTCCCGCAGCCCGGCGAGGATGGCGCGCTCGATGCGGGGATCGACGCTGGAGGTGGCGTCGTCGAGCACCAGCAAGCGCGGGCGGCGGGCCAGGGCGCGGGCGAGCGCGATCCGCTGGCGCTGACCGCCGGACAGGGTCGCCCCGCGTTCCCCGACAACCGTGTCGATCCCGTCGGGCAGGTCCGCGACGAAGCCGGCCGCCTGGCTGATCTCCAGCGCCTCGGCCAGCACCGGCTCTTCGATGTCCGCGCCGAGAGTGACGTTGCCGCGCACGGTGTCGTCGAACAGGAACGCCCCTTGCGGTACGAGGGCAACGGCTTCTGCCAGCTGCCCGGCCGCCAGCTCGCGCAGGTCATGCCCGTCGACAGTGAGAACGCCCTCGTCGGGATCGAGCAGCCGCAGGCTCAGATGCGCGAGGGTGGACTTGCCGGACCCGGTCGGCCCGACGATCGCGACGGTGCTGCCGGCCGGGACGTCGAGCGTGACGTCATCGAGCACGCGGTCATCGCCGACTGCTGCGCCGTAGCCGAAACCGATGCCGGTGGCGGCCAGCTGGGCCGGTTCTCCGGTGGGATCCGCCGGGTCGAACCGGCGCTGCCCGGCCGGCATCGTGTCGTCGGCGTTCAACACGATGTGCATGCGCTCCCAGCCGACGACCGCGCGTGGCAGGTCGGCGAGCACCCAGCCGATGGCCCGGACCGGAAAGGCGAGCAGCGTGAACAGGTAGGCGACCCGCACCAGGCCGCCGGGATCCAGCGAGCCTGCCGACACGCGTAGCCCCCCGACGAGCAGCACGGCCAGCACCGAGAGGTTCGGCAGCGCCTCGAGTGCGGGGTCGAACAGGCCGCGCAGGCGCCCGACGCGGATCAGCGCGTCACGCAGCTCGCCGGCCTGCTCGGCGAAGCGCTGCGTCTCGTGCTCCCCGCGGCCGAGCACCTTGACCGTCAGCGCGCCGTCGAAGCTCTCGTGGGCGAGCCCGCTGACCTCGGCACGTAGCTCCTGGGCCCGGATCATCAGCGGCGCCAGCCGGCGGCTGTAGATCACGTTGAGCACCGCGATCAGCGGGAAGATCACCCCGCCGACGAGCGCGAGCACGGGGTCGGTCGCGACCAGGAAAGCGAGCGTGACCAGCAGCATCACCACGACGCCGACCGCCATCGGGAAGGGCGCCATCGGCTCCCAGGTCTGCTCGACGTCGGAGTTGGCGAGCGAGAGCAGCCGGCCCGTCGGATGCGCCTGGTGCCAGCGCAAAGGCAGGGCGAGGTAGCGCGCAGCGATCTTGCGCCGGTACGTCGCCCCCAGCTCGTACTGCACGCGCCCGGCGTAGATCCGCCGCCCGGCGATCCCGAGCGCCTTCAACGCAGCGACGCCCATGATCAGCAGCGCGGCGCCCAGCAGCGATCCCCAGAGCACCCGGCCCTCCCGGAAAGCCGGCAGCACGGTGTTCTCGGTGATCCGGCCCAGTACGTACGCCTGTCCCACCGTCATCAGTGCCCAGAGCGAGCTGCCCAGCACCGAGAGCGTGAACGCCAGCCGCTGCTGTGCCGCGCCCCGGCCGAGGACGGCGAATCCGCGCAGCACGATGCGACGGTCGCTGCGGACCGGTCGCGCGCCGTGTCCAGCGTGGGATGGCGTCTCGGGTGGTGCTTGGTGCACGCTCGACAGCATGCCTGGACGTTGGCTGCGAGGTCGCGCCATTTCCGTGCGGCAGGTTTCCGAGCGGCAGGGCCAGACGCAGCCCGAGCGCGACTGGCCGACGTTGCATCCGCGCAATCTCGCCGTCCACCCGCCCTACCGGCGCGCTCTCGTGATCGTGCTGATCGCGTTCGCCATGGGCTCGCTGTTCGTCTACAGCTACATCGACGCTCTCGGGCATCCGGTCGCGCGCCGGATCACGACGGCCGTGGTGGGCACGTCGCCGGTACGGGCGCCGTTCGTCGCGGCGCTCGAGGGCGCCTCGAACAAGGGCCTGAAACTGCGCAGCTTTCCGACGCAGCAGGCGGCGGAGAAGGCGATCGGCGAGCAGCAGGTCTACGTCGCCCTCGTCTTCTCGCCGGACAGACCGAACGCGGTTTCGGTGCTGCTGTCGAGCGCCTCGGGACCGAGCGTGGCGCGCGTGCTGTCGACGTCACTGCCGCAGGCAGCCACGCGGGCGGGCGCCGTGCTCACCGAGACCGATCTGCATCCGCTCCCGAGCCAGGATCCGTCCGGGCTGGCAGCGTTCTACCTGACGCTGGGGGCGACGATTCTCGGCTTCGTCACGACGTTCCAGCTGCGGGCGAACGCCCGGCCGATGCCCTTGCCGCCCTGGCTGGCCTTCACCGGTGGGCTGGCGATCCTCGGCGGGCTGGTGCTGACAGCGGTCGTCAAGGGAATCCTGCATGCGCTTCCGGTCCCGTTCTTCGACGGCTGGGGCGTGGTCACGTTGCAGATGATCACGGCGACGGCGGTGGCGTCGCTCATGGCGACCCTGATCGGTCGCTGGGCGATCATCCCGACCTGGCTGATCTTCGTGGTGCTCGGCAACACCTCCTCCGGTGGTGCGGTGTCACCGGCCCTGCTCCCGCAGCCCTTCAGCTTCCTGTCCCGCGCGCTGCCATCGGGCGCCACGGTCAGCCTGCTGCGCACGACGGCCTACTTCCCCGATGCGTCGCGGCTGGAGCCGCTGCTGGTGCTGATCGGATGGGCGGTCGGCGCCGTCGGACTGCTGATACTTGCCAGCCGGCTGCTCAAGCGCGGCCCGGGAACGCCGGACCCCCCGCGGCCCGTGACGGCCAGTGAGGCGGGAGCTTCCGCAGCGTCAGCGGACGGGTAACCCGGCGTCCCGAAGCGCTGCCTTGACCTCACCGATTCGCAGCGTCCCGAAATGGAAGACGCTCGCGGCGAGTACCGCATCAGCGCCGGCCTGCACCGCAGGAGCGAAGTCGCCCACAGCCCCCGCGCCGCCGCTCGCGATCAGAGGCACGTCGACCACGGCGCGCACGGCGGTCACCATCTCGATGTCGTAGCCCGCTTTGGTGCCGTCGGCATCCATCGAGTTGAGCAGGATCTCGCCGGCTCCGAGTTCGGCGCCGCGCGCTGCCCATTCGACCGCGTCGATCCCGGTCCCGCGCCGGCCGCCGTGGGTGGTGACCTCGTAGCCGCTGCGCGTGGCGTCGCGAGGGGTGACCCGGCGCGCGTCGACGGACAGCACGATGCACTGGCGTCCGAACCGCTCGGCGCACTCCGTCAGCAACTCCGGGCGCTCGATCGCTGCCGTGTTGATCCCGACCTTGTCGGCACCGGCGCGCAGGAGCCGATCGACGTCACCGGGGCTGCGCACGCCGCCTCCGACGGTCAGCGGGATGAAGACCTGCTCGGCGGTGCGCCGGACCACGTCATAGGTCGTCTCGCGATCGCCGCTGCTGGCGGTGATGTCGAGGAAGACCAGCTCGTCGGCGCCCTCCGCGTCATACAGGCGGGCCATCTCGACCGGGTCACCGGCGTCGCGCAGCGAGGTGAAGTTGACGCCCTTCACGACCCGGCCCGCGTCGACGTCGAGGCACGGGATCACGCGTACGGCAAGGGTCACGTGAGGGCTGTCATCGGGCGGCTCATCTCGTCGCCAGGAGCGCTTCCGGCAAGGTGAACGCTCCGGCGTAGAGCGCCTTGCCGACGATCGCCCCCTCGACTCCTGGGATCTGCGAGATCGCCTGCAAATCAAGGAGATTGCTCACCCCGCCGCTGGCGATGACCGGACGATCGGTGGCCGCGGTGACGCTCGCCAGCAGCTCGACGTTGGGCCCCGTGAGGGTGCCGTCGCGGCGCACATCGGTGACCACGTAGCGCGAGCAGCCGTCGGCGTCGAGGCGGGCCAGCACCTCGAAGAGCTCGCCGCCCTCGCGGGTCCACCCGCGCGCCGCGAGAGTGGTGCCCCGCACGTCGAGCCCGACGGCGATCCGGTCACCCACGCGGGCGATGGCCCGGCGTACCCAATCGGGATTCTCGAGCGCCGCGGTACCGACATTGACCCGGGCCGCTCCGGTGGCGAGCGCGGCGTCGAGCGACGCGTCATCTCGGATGCCGCCGGAAAGCTCCACGGCGACGTCGAGCTTGCCGACGACCTCGGCGAGCAACTCCCGGTTGTCTCCGCGTCCAAAGGCAGCATCGAGGTCGACGAGGTGCACCCATTCGGCGCCGTCCTGCTGCCAGCGCAGCGCCGCCTCCAGCGGATCGCCGTATCCGGTCTCACTGCCGGCCTCGCCCTGCACCAGCCGCACGGCCTGCCCGGCCGTCACATCGACCGCCGGCAGGAGGATCAGGCTCACAGCTGACCCAGCCAGTTGGCGAGCAGCCGGGCGCCGGCATCGGCGCTCTTCTCAGGGTGGAACTGGGTGGCTGCCAGGGCGCCCCGCTCGACGGCGGCGGCAAAGGGAGAGCCGTGCTCGGCGACCGTGTCACCTGCCCTCGCGGGCGCGGCGTAGGAGTGGACGAAGTAGAAACGCTCGCTTTCGACGCCCGCGAACAGCGCCGACCCGGCCGCCGCAGACACCACGTTCCATCCCATGTGCGGCAGGACCTTCGCGCCTTCGATGCGCAGCACCTCGCCCTCCAGCAGACCCAGCCCCTTCGTGCGCACTCCGTGCTCCTCGCCCGCCTCGTAGAGCACCTGCATGCCGACGCAGATGCCGAGCACCGGCCGGCCTGCCGCCACCCGCTCCGCGATCACCGTGTGTCCGCCGACGCCGCGGATCCCTTCGACGCAGGCCGCGAAGGCGCCGACCCCGGGCACCACCAGACCGTCAGCCGCGGCAGCGGCATCGAGGTCGGCCGTCACGGTGACATCGGCACCCCCGCGCGTGAGCGCCCGCTCGGCGGAGCGCAAGTTGCCCGATCCGTAGTCGAGGACCACGATCTGCGGGCGGGCGCTCACAGCACGCCCTTGGTGCTCGGGATGCCGCCGCTACGGGGATCGAGCGCCACCGCATCACGCAGGGCCCGCGCCACCGCCTTGAACTGCGCCTCGACCACGTGGTGGGCGTTGCGCCCGGAAAGCACCCGCACGTGCAGGGCGATCGCGGCCGACGCGACGAACGATTCCCAGATGTGGCCCGTGAGGGTCATGTCGTAGGTGCCGATCATCGGCGCCAGGCCCTCGGGCTCCTCGTGGACGCAATACGGCCGGCCGGAGAGGTCGACCGCCGCGCTCACCAGCGCCTCGTCGAGCGGGACCAACGCATCACCGAAGCGGCGGATCCCGGACTTGTCGCCGAGCGCCTGCCGCACGGCCGTCCCGATCGCCAGCGAGGTGTCCTCGACGGTGTGGTGGATGTCGACGTCGAGATCGCCGGTGGTGACGACCTTCAGATCGAAGCCGGCGTGCTTGCCCAGCTGGGCGACCATGTGGTCGTAGAACGGGACCCCGGTCTGCGACTGCGCCTGACCGGTGCCGTCGAGCTCGAGCTCGACCAGCACCGACGATTCCTTCGTCGTGCGCTCAACCCGCGCGGTGCGCGTCACGCTGCCCCAATTCTTGTGTTCTTCATCAGACTCCCGAGCTCCGACAGGAACGCGTCCATCTCACCAGGGGTGCCGGCGGTCACCCGCAGCCAGCCTGCCAGCCCGACGTCGCGCACCAAAACCCCTTGTTCCAGAAGGCTTTCCCACACCCGGCGCTGATCGCCGGGCACCCGGAAGAGCACGAAGTTGGCGTCGCTGGGGACCACCGGGCACCCGAGCGCCGGCAACTGCGTCAGCAACCGGTCACGCTGCCCCCGCAACGCCTCGACGCTCGCCAGCAGCTCCGTGCTGTGAGCCAGCGCGACGCGGGCGGCCGCCTGCGTGAGCGCCGAGAGGTGATACGGCAGCCGGACCAGCTGCAGCGCCTCGACGACGCCGGGTGCGGCGGCCAGATAGCCGACCCGCGCACCCGCCAGCGCGAACGCCTTGCTCATGGTGCGGGTCACGACGAGCCGCGGGCACTCCGGCAGCAGCGTCACCGCGCTCGGCACGCCCGCCCGGCGGAACTCGGCGTACGCCTCGTCGACGATGACCATGCCCGGCGCCGCGTCGTGAATCTCGCGGATCGTGTCCAGCTCGAGCGCCGTGCCGGTGGGATTGTTGGGCGAGCACAGGAAGACGAGCGAGGGCGCGTGCTCGGCGATCGCCGCTTTCGCAGCGGGAACGTCGACCCGGAACTCGGAGTCGCGCTCGCCCCGCACCCACCCCGTCGCGGTCGCCAGGGCGATCAGGCCGTGCATCGTGTAGGTCGGCTCGAACGCCAGCCCCATCCGGCCGGGGCCACCGAACGCCTGGCAGAGCTGCTGCAGGATCTCGTTGGAACCGTTGGCCGCCCACACCTGCCCCACGCCGAGCACCTGGCCGGCCGCCGCCGACTCCACGGTCAGATACGCCGCCAGATCCTCACGCAACGCGATGGCGTCACGGTCGGGGTAGCGGTTCAGCGTCGCCGCCGCTTCCGCACACGCGGCTGTCAACGCGGCTACGAGCGCGGGCGACGGCGGGTACGGATTCTCGTTGGTATTCAAGCGAAATGGCACGTCGAGCTGGGGTGCTCCGTACGGGCTGAGACCGCGCAGATCATCGCGCAGCGGCAGCCCGTCCCACCCGCTCACGGATCGACCCGCACGCGCACGGCCTCCACATGCGCATGCAGATCCTCGGCGGCCCCCAGCGCGTACACCCCGGGCGCGGAGGCGGCGAGCGCTTCAGCCGTCGCCGTCACCACGTGCTGCTGGCGCAGGAAGGAGAAGACCGACAGGCCGCTCGTGTGGCGAGCGGTGCCGCCGGTCGGCAGGACGTGATTGGAGCCGGCGAGGTAGTCGCCGAGGGTCACGGGAGCGTGCGGGCCCACAAAGATCGCGCCGGCGTGACGCACCCTCGCGGCCACCTCATCCGCATCCGCCGTGACGATCTCGAGGTGCTCGGCCGCCCACGCGTCGACCACCTCGAGGCCCTGGTCGATGTCGCGGACGAGCACGGTCGCACTCTGACCCGTGAGCGCCGCGGTGATCCGCTCGTGGTGCTTGGCCGCGGCGACCTGGCGCACGACCTCGGACTCGACCTGCTCCAGCAACGTCTCACTGTCGGACACGAGCAGGCAGGCGGCGAGCGGGTCGTGCTCGGCCTGGGAGATCAGGTCGGCGGCGAGGTGGACGGGGTCGCCGGTGGAGTCGGCGAGGATCGCGATCTCCGTGGCGCCGGCTTCGGCGTCGATGCCGACGACGCCCCGCAGCAGCCGCTTGGCCGCGGCGACGTAGACATTTCCGGGGCCGGTGATGACGTCGACGCGCGGGCAGGTCTGCGTGCCGTACGCCAGCATCGCGATCGCCTGAGCCCCACCGACCGCGTAGACCTCATCGACGCCGAGCAGCGCACACGCGGCGAGCACGGCGTGGTGCGGGAGCCCGGTCTCGCGCTGCGGCGGCGACGTCACGGCCAGTGAAGGCACGCCTGCCACCTGAGCGGGCACCACGTTCATCACGACGCTGCTGGGATACGCGACGCGCCCGCCCGGCACGTAGAGCCCGACGCGCGAGACGGGCACCCAGCGCTCGGTGACGCAGCTTCCGGGGATGACCTCGACGCTCACGTCACGCGGGCGGGTGGCCGCAGTGACCTTGCGCGTGCGGTGGATCGCCTCCTCGAGCGCGCTTCGCACGGCCGGGTCCAGCGCGTCGAGCGCCTTGGTCAGCTCCGCCGCGGGAACGCGCAGCCCGAAGCCCACCGTGGGATCAGCCAGATCGACCCCGTCGAAACGTTCGGTGGCGGCGATGACCGCCGCATCGCCGCGGGTACGGACGTCTTCGCAGACCGGCCGGACAGTCTCCACTGCCGCCGCCACGTCAAGATCGGCCCGCGGCAGGAGATCACGCGGATCTTCGGCACTGACGCGCAGGTCGAGACGGGTGAGCACGCTTTGAGGATATCGGTCCTGGCAGGCAGCTCTCAGCTCTGAGCAAGACGCCGCTACCTCACACCCGCGATGATGGCCGGGTGAGCGATGAGGGCGCGGTGCAGGCACTCCCGCTGTTCCCGCTGTCTGCCGTGCTGTTTCCCGGAGCTCCGCTGCCCCTGCAGGTCTTCGAGGAGCGCTACCGCGAGCTGGTACGCGACCTGCTCGAACTCGAACCCGAGCAGCGCCGCTTCGGCGTCGTCGCCATCGAGGCAGGCAGCGAGGCGGGCATGGCGCTCCCCCAGATGTTCCCGGTGGGCTGCGAGGCCTGGGTCCAGCGGATCGAAGCGATACCTGACGGGCGTAGCAAGCTGCTCGCGTTCGGACGCAGCCGCTTCCGGCTGCTCGAGGTCGACACCGTCAGCAAGCCGTACCTGATCGGCAAGGTGCGGTGGCTCGACGAGCCCGTCGGAGAGCCTGGCCTGGCCGAGGCGATCGTCCCCGCGGTGCACGACGCCCTGCTGACCTACGTCGACACGCTGGCTGACCTGACCGGCGCAACCATCGACAACGACAATCTGCCCGATGATCCGACCGAGCTCAGCTACCTGACGGCAGGCGCCATTCTGCTGGCGCTACGCGAGCGGCAGGCGCTGCTCGAACTCGGTGACACCGCCACCCGGCTGCGCACCGAGGTGGGCCTCCTGCGCCGCGAGCAACTCCTGATGGCGGAGCTACGCGCCGTCAACGCGCCCGAGCTCTTCCGGATCCCCCGCTCACCGAACTGACCAGCACTGACCAGCACCGACCAGCTGCGGCTAGCGCGGCACCGACCAGTAGCGCTCGGGCTCGGGAGCCTCGGGCAGCACCGGCTCCTGGTGGCTCGTCGTCAGCAGCATGATGATCAGGTACGTCAGCAGCGCGGCCACCGGGAAGACGACGTGGAAGCCATGGCTGCGCAGGACGAAATCGACCACGTTGCTCACCCGGCCGCGAATGTCCTGGGGCAGCTGGTCGAGCACCCGGCTGCTGCCTCGCAGGTGTCCCACCTGCGCCGCCACCAGCGAACCGCCGACCCCGCCGACCGCCAGCGCCACCGGCAGGGTCCAGCTTCCCCGCCGGCCCCGCCATCCGACTACTGCTCCCGCCAGCACCCCGAAAATCAACGCCAGGAAGGCGAAATGCACGTCAGCGCCGCCCTGGGCGTTGAACGCCGCCTCGCTGCCTGCCAGGGCCTGCTTCACATTCAGCTTGGGCGTGGTCGCCGCCCAGATGATGCCCATCGGAACGCCCACCACGACCAGGGAGATGGCCACGACAAGGGCGCTGAGAACGTCGCGCGAATGAGGTGCCTCGGGAGTCCAGCGCCGGGTCTGCGGCGCTCCGGGCGGCACACCGAAGCCGGGGTCCGGTTGCGCGTCAGGAGGCTCGTTGCCCGGCGCCGTCATACCGACAGTCTCCCTGACCGGAACAAGGCGTTTTGCACCACCACGCTGTCGAGGCGACAAATCAGCGGCGAGCAAGCCGGCGCAGCGCCCACCCGGCGGCCAGCAGGCTGGCAATCGCGACCAGCAGGCAGACCAGCAGATCGATGCCGACCGACCCCCAGGGCACCCGATGGCGGAAACCGACGGCAAGCGCGTCAGCGCCGTAGGTGCCGGGAAGGATCGCCCGGATCGCGCGGAGCACCTCCGGCAGCCGGGAGGCGGGAATGATGTCGAGGAAGAGCACGGCGCTCATCCCCAGCTGACCCAGCACCGTCGCGATCTCCGGACGGGGAGCGACCAGCCCGATCAGCGCGCCGACGCCGGCCAGCGCGGCGCCCGTCAGCAAGACCACGGGCACCAGCAGCCACAGCCGGCCGAGCGGAAGGCGGTAGACCAGCCCCCCGGTGACGGCGGTGACGATCGTCCCCGGAACGGCGAACGTCGCGTAGGAGGCCGCCGTCCCCAGCACGACCGCGCTCGGCGGCACCGGCAGCGTCAGGTAGTAGTCCAGCGCGCCAGAGGCCCGCATCGCCCCGAAGCGCTGCGCCAGCAGGTTCAGCGCGACGAAAGCGACGACCAGCACCGTCGTCCCGGCGACCACCTGCGCCCCGGTCGTCTCGCTCCCCCGATCGACCACCCCGCGCAGGAGCAGCAGCAGCCCGATCGACTGGAAAGCCGCGACAAACAGCAGCGGGACGCGGGCGACGCGTCCACGCGCCAATTGCTGGCGGAAGACGGTGGCCATCGCCGACCACAGACCGGGGCGCGGGGTCGCTGCGGTGGCCTCCGTCCTCAGACGGGCAGCCGCGCCGGGTAGCAACTGGGTCATGCTCGCTCCAGGTCACGCGCCCGGCCGCCCAGCGCGAGGTAGACGTCCTCGAGGGTGGGGGTGGCGAGAGTGAAGTCGTCGAGGGCGGCGAAGGCAGGACCGGACGTGAGGCTGCCGAGCGCCTCCCGCGCCTGGCCGACGGGCAGGTGGACGCTCCAGCGCCGGCCGGTGACGGTGGCCCGAGCGGCGAGCGCCGCGACTACGGGATCGCTGCTCGGTGGTTCGGCGCGCCACACCAGATCCAGCCGCACCTCCTCGCTGACCTGCGCCTTCAACCGGCCTGGCGTGTCGCAGGCGATGATCCGGCCGGCGTCGAGCACGGCCACCCGGTCCAGGACCGATTCGGCCTCCAGCACGTTGTGGGTCACCAGCACGATCGTCATCCCGGCGTCCCGGCGGCGGCGCTCGAGGGCGGTCCAGACGGCGCGGCGGGCCTGCGGGTCCAGACCGGTGGTCGGCTCGTCGAGCACCAGGATCGGACGCGGTCCGGCGAGCGCTGCGGCGAAGGCGGCCAGCCGGCGCTCCCCGCCTGACAGCTGCCCGATGACCCGGCCGGCCAGTGGCGCCAGGCCGAGCTCCTCGACCAGCGCGTCACGCGTCGTCCGTGCTGCTGCGGCACCGAGCCCCCGCAACCGGCCGGTGGATTCGATCGCCAGGCTGACGGTGAGGTCGGTCAGCGCCGCTTCGTGCTGGGGCAGGTAGCCGACGCAGGCGCTGGCCCGGGCGTCGAGCGGGGACCCGAGAAGCCGGATGCTCCCCTCGTCCGGACGCAGCAGCCCGACCAGCTGGCGGACGAGGGTCGTCTTTCCCGCCCCGTTGGGTCCGAGGAGGCCGAAGACGGTGCCGGCGGCCACGTCGAGGTCGATGTGGTCGTTCGCGAGGACTGTTTCGCCCTTGCCCCGGCCCGCCGCGAAGGTACGGACGAGTCCGCGCACCTCATACGCGAGCGGCCCGTCCACCGGCTCAGTGTCGCAGCTCATCGTGTGCCCCGCCGGTGCTCGCCGATCACACCGCCAGGCAAACGCCGATCACACCAGGCTGCTGGTCCACACGACGATGTCGAGCACCCGCAGCGGGGTGATCGGCGGGCAGTCCTCAGGCACCAGGCGGGCGAGCGCGGCGAACTCATCGGCGTTGTCGCGCAGGTCCTGCTGTATCGCACGCACCAGCAGGCCCATGTACTGGCGCACCGTGCGGCCATTCTTCGGTGCCGGCGGCACGCAGGCCTCGTTCTGGTAGAACATCTGGACCTTGCTGTCGAACAGTGGCACCAGCCCCGGACGCTTGCGGTGCAGCACCTTGGCCAGCAGCGATCCGCGGACGTCGCGGTCGAGCGCACTGGGGTCATCGAGCGGGTCGTACAGTGCCGCCACCAGGTCACACGTCTCCTCGTCGGCCTCCACCAGGTCGACCGGGGGCAGCGCGTCGAGCCCGCGCTGCAGCAGCGGCAGCAGCGCGGTGAGGGTGTGCATCCGGTCGAGGCTCAGGTTGACCCCGAGCAGGGTCGGCGCCAGCAGGTCGCCCGTGCAGAGGGTGGCCGGATCGTCGTTGGTGATCAGCCCGTCGTAGTAGGGGTAGGCGTAGCGAAGTCCTCGTCGTCCGGGGCTGACGTAGGTACGCACCAAGCCCTCGGCGTCGAGCACCTCTTTGGTTCCCATGGCCAGGCGCATGAGTTCAGTCTCTCAGCCGGAGACGCAACCAGCACCCAGCAACTCTTTGAGGTCCGCCACAAGACTGGTGGAGACGCTGACCCGCAGCCCGTCATCGAGGCGCAGGGTGGTGACGCGCGCCGGGCCCAGCAACTGCAGCCGCACCTCGGTGGTGCCCGGATGCGTCGAGAGCACGCCCTTGAGCCGGGTCACCAGATCCGGGACGCAGCGCGCCGCGGCCAGCGACACGGTCAGCGGGCCGCGCGGACCCTGGGTCAGGTCGGGGACGATCAGCTCCATCGCGATCAGGCGCGGCATCTCCTCCCGCTTGTCGACCCGGGCCTTGACGAGCACGACCTCGTCCTCGATCAGCTGATGCGAGACGGCCGCGTAGGTCTGCGGGAAGAACAACGTCTCCACGCCGCCGTCGAGGTCCTCGAGCTGGATGACCGCCCACGGGTTACCGGTCTTGGTGACCTTGCGCGTGATGCTGGCCACGATCCCGCCGACGGTCACGATCTGCCCGTCGTCGCAGGATTCGGAGAGATCGGCGACGGTGGCATCGGACCCGGCGGCGATGATGTGCTCGACGCCGAGCAGGGGGTGGTCGCTGACGTAAAGCCCGAGCATCTCGCGCTCGTAGGCCAGCAGCAGCTTCTTCTCCCACTCGCCATTGGGGATCGTGGTCTCCAGGGCCGCATCAGCGTCCTGGCCGCCGGCTTCGGGATCTTCCATCCCGAGCCCGCCGAAGAGCGAGAACTGGCCCGCCGCCTCAGCGCGTTTGACCTCCAGGCACGCGTCGATGACCTCAGCGTGGATCTGCACCAACCCGCGCCGCGGATGACCGAGCGAGTCGAAAGCACCGGCCTTGATGAGCGATTCCACGGTGCGCTTGTTGCAGGCGACCGGCTCGACCTTGCGCAGGAAATCAGCGAAGTCCCCGAAGCGCCCCTTGGCCTTGCGGGTGCGCACCAGCGAATCGACGACGTTAGCCCCGACGTTGCGGATGGCGCCGAGCCCGAAGCGGATGTCGGTGCCGCGCGGGGTGAAGTCGCGGTCGGAATCGTTGACGTCGGGCGGCAGCACCTTCAGCCCCATCCGCCGGCACTCCTGCAGGTAGATGGCGGTCTTGTCCTTGTCGTCGCGGACGCTGGTGAGCAGCGCCGCCATGTACTCCGCCGGGAAGTTGGCCTTCAGGAACGCGGTCCAGTACGACACCAGCCCGTAGCCGGCGCTGTGGGCCTTGTTGAACGCGTAGTCCGAGAACGGGACCAGGATGTCCCAGAGGGTCTTGATCGCCTTGTCGCCGAAGCCCTGCGCGCGCATCCCCTCGCTGAACGGGATGTACTCCTTGTCCAGGATCTCGCGCTTCTTCTTGCCCATCGCGCGGCGCAGCAGGTCGGCGGCGCCGAGCGTGTAGCCGGCCACGCGCTGCGCGATGGCCATGACCTGCTCCTGGTAGACGATCAGGCCGTGGGTCTCATCCAGGATGTCGGCCAGCGCCTCGGCCAGCTCGGGGTGGATCGGCTCGACCGGCTTGCGGCCGTTCTTGCGGTCGGCGTAGTCGTTGTGCGCATTGGCGCCCATCGGGCCCGGCCGGTACAGCGCGATGAGCGCCGAGATGTCGTCGAACGAGGTCGGCTTCATCGAGCGCAGCAGCGAGCGCATCGGGCCACCGTCCAGCTGGAAGACGCCCAGGCTGTCGCCGCGCCCGAGCAACGCATAGGCCTCGGGATCGTCGAGGGTGAGCTCCTCGAGCACCAGGGTCTCGCCGCGGTTGGACTCGATGTGGGCCAGGCAATCGTCGAGGACCGTGAGGTTGCGAAGGCCCAGGAAGTCCATCTTCAGCAGGCCGAGGCTCTCGACCGCGCCCATGTCGAACTGCGTGATGATCGCGCCGTCGGCGTCGCGGCGCCAGACCGGCACGTGGTCGGTCAGCGGGTCACGGCACATGACGACGCCGGCCGCGTGGACGCCGACCTGACGCTTGAGCCCTTCCAGCCCACGAGCCGTCTCCAGCACCTTGGCGACATCAGGCTCGGAGGCCGCCATCGCCCGCAGCTCGCCGGCCTCGCCGTAGCGCTTGGATGACGGGTCGAAGCAGTCCGCCAGCGCCATCTCGCGGCCCATGACCGCCGCCGGGAAGGCCTTGGTGATCTTGTCGCCCATCGCGTAGGGGTAGCCGAGGACGCGTGAGGAGTCCTTGATCGCCGCCTTGGCCTTGATGGTGCCGTAGGTGATGATCTGCGCGACCTTGTCATCGCCGTAACGCTCGGTGGCGTAACGGATCATGTCGGTGCGCCGGCGCTCGTCGAAGTCCATGTCGATGTCAGGCATCGAGATGCGGTCAGGATTCAGGAAGCGTTCGAAGATCAGCCCGAACGCCAGCGGATCGAGCTCGGTGATGCCCAGGACGTAGGAGACCATGCTTCCGGCGGCGCTGCCCCGGCCCGGGCCCACCCGGATCCCAGCCGTCTTCGCGTAACGCACGAGGTCGGCGACGACGAGGAAATAGGCCGGGAAGCCCATCTGCAGGATGACCCCGACCTCGTAATCCACCTGCGCCTGCTGGGCTTCGGTGGCCCCGCCCGGGTAGCGCTGGGCGACCCCGCGGGCGACCTCCTTGCGAAACCAGCTCTCCTCGGTTTCGCCTTCAGGGCAAGGGAATTGGGGCAGCAACTGCTTCGGCGCGAACGAGGGCGGCTGGATCCGCTCGGCGATCACCAGCGTGTTGTCGCAGGCCTCGGGAAGCTCGGCGAAGGTCGCGCGCATCTCAGCCGGGGACTTCAGATAGAACTCGGTGGCCTCGAACTTGAAGCGGGTCGGATCGGCGAGGGTGGCGCCGGTCTGCACGCACAGCAGCACCTCGTGCGCGGTGTGGTCGGCCTGCTGCGTGTAGTGCAGATCGTTGGTGGCGACGAGCGGGAGGTCGAGCTCCCTGGCGATCTTGACCAGCTGCGGGAACGTGCGCTTCTCGATGTCGATGCCGTGCTGCATCAGCTCGACGTAGAAATTGCCGCGGCCGAAGATCTCCGCGTACTCCCCCGCCGTCGCCTTGGCGAGCTCGTAATCGCCGCGCTCGAGCGCCTGGCTCACCTCACCGCCCGGGCAGCCGGTGGTCCCGATGATGCCGCCGGCGTAGCGCGCGAGGAGCTCGCGGTCCATGCGCGGCTTGTAGTAATAGCCCTCGAGGCTCGCCAGGCTGGAGAGCTTGATCAGGTTGGCGTAGCCCTCGGGGTCGGCCGACCACAGCGTCATATGGCTGTACTTGTCAGTCTTCGCATTGCCCCCGTCAGGCAGCCGCTTGTCGAAGCGCGAACCGGGAGCGATGTAGGCCTCGGTACCGATGATCGGCTTGATCCCGGCCTTCGCGGCCTGACCGGCGAAGTCGAACGCGCCGTAGAGATTGCCGTGGTCGGTCATCGCCAGGGCAGGCATGCCGAGCTGCTCGCAGCCGGCGAACAGGTCCTTGAGGCGAGCCGCTCCGTCGAGCATCGAGTACTCGGTGTGGACGTGAAGATGGACGAACGAATCGTCCCGCGACACCTTGCCCGCGGGCCCCTCGCTCGTCATACCTCAGACCCGCCTTCCCCACTGCGAACGCCTTCAATGCAAGGTTCAGGTTTAGCACTTCGCACCGACGAAAAACGACGCTTAGGGCGCGCCTTCAGGTGGGCGGGCGTGTCACCGCGGACGACTGCCTGAAGGGGCTCGCCGCGGGCCTCTCAGTAGGGCACAATTGACCCACGTGCGACTGCTCACGCCCGCTCCGTACGAGCTGACCTACGACGACGTCTTCCTGCTGCCCCATCGGTCGGCGATCACGTCGCGACTCGAGGTCGATACGTCCACCTCCGACGGGTCGGGCACGACGATTCCCGTGGTCGTGGCCAACATGACCTCGGTCGCCGGACGGCGGATGGCGGAGACGGTCGCCCGTCGCGGCGCCATCGCCGTCATCCCCCAGGACATCCCCATCGACGTGGTCTCCGACGTCATCAGCTTCGTCAAGAGCCGCCACGTCCTGTTCGACACGGCGATCACGCTCGGGCGCACCGACACGGTCGGCGAGGCACTGGTGCTGCTGCCCAAGCGGGCCCATGGCGCGGTGGTCGTCATCGAGGACGGGCGCCCGGTCGGCGTCGTCACCGAGGCCGACTGCCTGGGGGTCGACCGCTTCACCCAGGTCCGCGAGGTGATGTCGCGCGACCTGCTGACGCTGCCCGACACCGTCGACCCGCGGGCCGCCTTCGACCGCCTCCAGGACGGTCGCCACCGGCTCGCCCCGGTCGTGGACGGCGCCGGCCGGCTGGTCGGCATCCTCACCCGCGAGGCAGCGCTACGTTCCGGCCTCTACGCCCCCGCGGTCGACTCCGGCGGACGGCTTCGGGTCGCGGCGGCAACGGGCGTCAGCCGCGACGTCGAGACCCGCGCCAAGGGTCTGCTCGACGCCGGGGTCGACGTGCTGGTGCTCGACACCGCACACGGCCATCAGGAACGCATGATCGACGCGCTGCGCACGGTGCGCGCGCTCGACCCGCAGGTGCCGATCGTCGCCGGCAATGTCGTCACGGCAGAGGGCGTACGCGATCTGGTCGAGGCCGGGGCCGACATCCTCAAGGTCGGCGTCGGACCGGGTGCCATGTGCACGACGCGAATGATGACCGGAGTCGGCCGGCCGCAATTTTCTGCGGTGCTCGAATGCGCCGCGGAAGCCCGCCGGCTCGGCCGCCACGTCTGGGCCGACGGCGGCATCCGCCACCCGCGCGACGTCGCCCTCGCGATCGCGGCAGGCGCGTCGAACGTGATGATCGGCTCGTGGCTCGCCGGCACCCACGAGTCGCCCGGCGACGTCCAGCGGGCCCCGGATGGCCGGCTGTACAAGGAGAATTATGGGATGGCGTCGGCCCGCGCGGTACGGGTGCGCAGCGTTGACGACACCCCGTTCGAGCGCGCCCGCAAGGCGCTGTTCGAGGAAGGCATCTCGACCGGCCGCATGTACCTGGACCCGGCGCGCCCGGGCGTCGAGGACCTGCTCGACACGATCGTCGCCGGGCTGCGAAGCGCCTGCACCTATGCCGGAGCGCGCACCCTGGAGCAGCTCTACGGGAACGCGGTGGTCGGCATCCAAGGCTCGGCAGGCTACGCCGAGGGGCGGCCGCTGCACAGCAGCTGGTGAGGTTCGTCAGCTCGCGTTGTCGGCGCGCTCGACCCAGGCGCTGAAGACGGGCATGCCCCACCACGGGTCATGCCACGGATCGCCGCCGTTCCTGCGGCCGCGCGTGACGGCAACGACGGCGTAGGGACGCACAAAGCGGACTTCGAGGTCACGAACGCGCGGCTGTGGACGGCGAGCGCTCGCCCGAATGTAGAGGCCGGTAATCGCCGCGGCCTCGAATCCCTCGCGCTTGTAGGAGGCGACGGCCGATTGGACCGCTCCGTGGTCGTAGTGCCCGGGCGGCAGCAATGCCATGAGCGCCTCAGCGGCGATGCCGAAGCCGAGATCCGTCGCAGCCAGGTCGAGTTCGGTAGTGGCGTGCCAGGCCGGGATCAGGGCGTAGCGCTTCTCCTCCTGGTCCTCGCGGCCCGGGCCGGCCACGCGTTCGGTGACCTTCCACGCATGCCCGTCACCGAGCGGAAGGTCGCCCAAGGCGACCTCGGGCACGTTGCCGGCGGCGATCTCATGCGCGGCGGCGATGACGGACCCGGGCGGCACCGACTCACCCGCGACGACCGACACCACGTCGAGACCGTCCAGGCTGCCGGCGACGTGAACGCCGACACGTCCGGCCGCCTCGGTGTCGGCGACGGACGCGCGATGGGTCGGGACTGACCGCAGCACCTGTTGCACCTCGGTTCCCCAGACGGGGCCGAGATCGGCGGCGTCCGTCAGCTCGAACGGGCGTTGCCAGCTGATCCGCGTGGCCAGCGCTGTCGCGAGCACCAGCACCAGATCTCGCGTCATCTTCAACGGGAACCTCGTGATGAGCCCGTCCGTCACGCGCTCAGCCCACGCGTCGGCCTGATCCTGGCTCGGGAGGTCGCCCTGCTCAGTGCTCGCAGGCAGCGTTTCGAGCCACGCGGCCAGGGCGGCCGTGTCGACAGCGGACAGGTGCCAGCACGCGGTCGCAGCCGCGACGGCGGGATGCTGCTCGCGTAGCAAGGTGCTGGCCTGCGCAAAGGCGGTGTCGGCGTCGATGCCGAGCACGGCCTCCAACTCCTCGCGATGCGTGCCACGGGTGGCTGGCCCCACCAGCGCCAGCAGCAGCCACGCCCCGAGCGGCGACAGCACGTGGTGTCCGGACACCTGGCGGTGCATCCTGGCGGCGTAGTCGGCGATCAACTCCGGCAGCTTCGGCATACCCCCAGTGTGTGCCAGCGACCGGCCGGTCCTCGTGCGGCTAGACCCGCGCGTAGCCCATCGCCCGCGGATCGCTGGAGGGGACGATCTCCTTGCCCAGCGGGGCGATCGCGACGAACGCGAGCTTGAAATTCGCGATGCCGAAAGGGATTCCGATGATCGTCAGGCAGAGCACGAAGCCGGTCACGATGTGGCTCGCGGCCAGCCAGAGCCCGGCCAGGATGAACCAGATGACGTTGCCGATGAAGGACGCCGTGCCCGCCCCGCGGCGCGCCACAACCGTGCGGCCGAAGGGCCAGAGCACGTACGCGGCCAGCCGGAAAGACGCGATGCCGAAAGGGATCGTGATGATCAGCAGGCACATCAGGATGCCCGCGAAGAGGTAGCCCAGCGCCAGCCAGAATCCCGCCAGCACCAGCCAGAGCACATTCAGGATCAGCCGGATCATGACGCGCCAGCCCCTTCCGAAGTCCCCACGAACTCGAACTCGACGGTGGCGGACTTGTCGTGCAATTCGCGCGTCGCCCCCGTGCGCCGGTAGCCGAGACGCTCATACATCTGGTGGGAGTCAGTGAAGCGGCTGTCGCTCCACGCCCGCAAACGTGCCACCCCGCCGGCCCGGCGCTCGACGAAATGCACCAGCCGCGAACCCCAGCCCTGACGCCGGCACTGCGCCGCGACGTAGAGCGACTTCAGCTCGGCGCCTTCGGGATGCGGCCGCCACCCGGCACAGGCAAGCAGCCCGCCCGCGTCCGGAAACGCCACCACCCACAGCTCCCCGCGACCGGAGTACGCGGTGGCCGGGGCCCGCAGCCACGGCTCCTCGCCGTCGATGTCGAAGACGATGGACGGGTACTCGGCCCAGACTCCCCCGATGAGATCGATCAGCCCCGCGCTGTCGGCGTCGGTCGCCGGCCGCAGGCCCGGGACCAGTTCCTTGCGCATTGTCAGGTGCAGGATGCCGGCTTCCTCGTAGACGTCGCCGATTCCCGCATACCCCAGGCGCTCGTAGAAGCCGGTGACCGATTGCTGCGCGTGCAACTCGACCGCCCGCAGCCCCTGATCACTCGCCCAGCGTTCGGCGACCGCCATGACCCTCACGCCGAGACCCTGGCCGCGTCGGTCCGCCTCGACGGCCACCCGTCCGACCACCGCCTCTGCACCGGTGTCAAAGATCCGTGCCGTCCCGATGACCACGCCGCCGTCCTCGAGCACCACGTGCGCGGCATCCCCGTCGCGGCCGTCGAACTCCAGGGCCGCGTCGACCCCCTGCTCGAGCACGAAAACGCGGTTCCGCAGCTTCGACGCCGCGGCCAGGACGCTCGGGTCGCTGGTGATGCGGGCGCGGGTCACGACTCGTCCTCCAGCACCGCCAGCGCGTGCGCGAGGTCGGCCGGATCCGGGCTCGTGAAGTGCACCGGCTGCCCCTCGGTCGGATGGGCGAATGAAAGTTCAGCGGCATGCAGCCATTGGCGCGTCAGCCCGAGGCGCGCGGCGAGCGTCGGGTCGGCGCCGTAGGTGAGATCGCCGACGCAGGGGTGGCGGATGGCTGCCATGTGCACCCGGATCTGGTGCGTACGCCCGGTCTCGAGCCGGATGTGCAGCAGGCTCGCGGCACGGAACGCCTCGAGCGTCTCGTAATGGGTGACGCTGTCACGCCCACCGGCGACGACCGCGAACTTGTAGTCGGCCCCGGGATGGCGGCCGATCGGCGCGTCGATGGTGCCGCGCGAAGGATCGGGGTGGCCCTGCACGAGCGCCCGGTAGCGCTTGTCAACCTCACGGTCGCGGAAGGCGTCCTTCAAGCGGGAGTAGGCGATCTCGCTCTTGGCGACGACCATCAGCCCGGACGTCCCCGCGTCCAGCCGGTGCACGATGCCCTGACGCTCGGCCGCCCCACTCGTCGCGAGGCGATGCCCGGCCGCGGCAAGTCCCCCGGTGACCGTCGGGCCTTCCCACCCGGGGCTCGGGTGAGCAGCGACCCCGACGGGCTTGTCGACGACGATGAGGTCGGCGTCCTCGAACACGACCCGCAGCCCCGGCACTCGCTGCGCAACCGCTTCGACTTCGGAAGGCGCGAGCGGTGGATCGGGAAGCCGGACGTCGAGCGTCGCACCAGCCGTCACGCGCGCCGACTTGCTTGCCGGCGCGCCGTCGAGGCTCGCGTCACCGGCCTCCACCAAGCTCGCCGCGGCCGCCCGCGACAGCCCGAAAATGCGCGCGACGGCAGCGTCCAATCTCATGCCGTCCAGCCCATCGGGGACGGCCAGCGAGCGCTCCGCGGCCATGTCGCCAGCGTACGGGGGACGTCCGGGGCGACTGGTGGGTCAGTCCGGGGGCAGCCGCTCGGCGAGCAACGGGAGCGACGGATCCCACTTCGGTCCGCCCGCCGCATCGCGTCGCTTGCGGGCGGTCGCCGACAGGAACTCCAGCGCCACCCGATTCGCCAGAGCCGCCGTGATGTCAGCGGAGTCATACGGCGGGGAGACCTCGACGATGTCGACGCCCACGACCGGCAGGGAGTACGCGAGCCCGCGCACCGCGTCGAGAAGTTCGCGTGCCGTCAGGCCGCCGGGTTCGGGGGTGCCGGTGCCGGGCGCGTGTCCGGGATCGCAGACGTCGATGTCGATGGACAGGAAGACGCCGTCGCACTCGTCGGTCGCGATGGCTGATGCTTCAGCCAGGCACGCGTCCAGGCCGCGCACGCCGATCTCGGTCATCTCATACGAGCGCATCCCCTGACGGGCCATCCATTCCAGCGTCTGCGGGCCGGGCCAGTAGCCGCGCAAACCCACCTGCAGGAACCGGTCGCCGCGCAGGGCACCCGATTCGATGAGCCGGCGCATCGGTTGGCCGTGGCCCCAGAGCGAGCCGAACTCGATGTCGCCGGTGTCAGCGTGCGCATCGAAGTGGATCATCGACACCCGGCCGTGGCCCAGCACGTTGGCGACGCCCGTCGCGTCCGCCAGAGCGATGGAATGATCGCCGCCGAGCACGAGCGGGATCGCGCCGGCCTCAGTCACCGCTTGGACGGCGGCTTCCAAGGCGCCGAGCGCCCGCTCGATGTCGCCGGCGAACATCTCCACATCGCCCGCGTCCAGCACGGTCAGGTCCCGCAGGCCATCCGTCCGCAGCGCCAGCGACGGCCGCGATCCGTCGTGCGGGAGGTAGTCGGTCGTCCGGATCGCCATCGGCCCGAAGCGCGTGCCGGGACGGTGTGACGTGCCCCCGTCGAACGGGGCTCCGACGATCACGACGTCGGCAGCGGCCAGCGCCTGCGGATCGTCGAGGGACACCCGTTCGACGCCGAGAAAGGTGACGTCGGGACCGAACTGAGCGCCGTATCGGCTCACTCGGTGCTCGAGCCGGACCCTGGGGGCGAAGCATGGACATGCTGGCCGTCGAGCCTGATCCCGCGCATCGACAGGAGCACGGCGAGGATGCCACCGATCACGATGCCGGAATCGGCGAGGTTGAAAACCGGCCAGTGATGCAGGTGGATCCAGTCGACCACGTGGCCACGCAGCGGACCGGGGTCGCGGAAAAGCCGATCGCCCAGGTTGCCCAGCGCCCCGCCGAGCAGCAAGCCGAGCGCCCATGCCCATCCTGCCGACGCGAGCCGCCGGGACGCCCGCGCGATGAAGATGACAACCGCCACCGCGACGACGGAAAAGATGATCGTGGCGCCGGCGGCGAACCCGAAGGCGGCTCCGGGGTTTCGGGTCAGCTCGAGGTCCAGTACCGACGGGATGACGTTGACCGGGGCGCGGTTGCTCAGGTGGGCC
Organism: Frankiaceae bacterium; assembly: GCA_036272075.1. Lineage (GTDB taxonomy): Bacteria > Actinomycetota > Actinomycetes > Frankiales > Frankiaceae > DATAZK01. The sequence goes on along the minus strand of DATAZK010000038.1, from coordinate 78,848 downwards.
ACGACAAGTTGCTTGCTCACCACGTCAGCGGCCAGCACCACGGCGGCGACGATCACCAGCAGCGGGAGCCGGCGGCGCGGCACCTTCGGCACAGTCGGCACTGTCTCCTGAGGGGCAGCGTCGGAAGGATCGGATTTCGTCAGCACAGGAGGCACCACTGTGGAATCGGCCGGTTCGGAGCCGGACTGAGGTGCCATTGCCACGCCCCGCAGTCTAGGTCCGCCTCGCAAGCACGACCCGGACGCGTATTCTCGGGGCGCGCGGAAACGGCCCTGACGGGGACGAGTAGCGCCGGTAGCAGCCAAGAGCGATCCGGGGGCGGTGTGAGCCCGGAGGCCGGCCCGGTGTGAACATCACCCCTGAGCCGCCGGAAGAAGTGGGACGGCAACGAAACCGTCCCGCGGTAGACCCGGCCCGCGCACTGTGAGTGGGTTCGTGCGCGTCGGCGAACCAAGGAGGGTGGTACCGCGGGGCCGGCAGTGAAGTGGCCTCGTCCCTTCGCCGGACTGCCGACGAAGGAGCACCCCGCAGATGACCAACTCGCCGTTCCGGCAGCTGCCCATGGGTCCTCCCGACCTGCCTTCCCTCGAATCGCAGGTGCTCGCGCGCTGGCACGAGACGTCGGTCTTCGACCGGTCGATGGCGCAGACCGCCGAGGGTCCCGGCTGGGTCTTTTACGAAGGTCCGCCGACCGCCAACGGCAAGCCGGGCGCCCACCACGTCGAGGCACGCGTCTTCAAGGACCTCTTCCCACGCTTCAAGACCATGAAGGGCTACCACGTCCCGCGCCGGGCCGGCTGGGACTGCCACGGCCTGCCGGTCGAGCTCGCCATCGAAAAGGAGTTGGGCTTCAACGGCAAGCAGGACATCGAGGCCTACGGGGTCGCCGCGTTCAACGAGAAGTGCCGCGAGTCGGTGCTGCGCCACGTCGATGAGTTCGAACGCCTGACGGAGCGGATGGGTTACTGGACCGACCTCGCGGGCGCCTACCGGACGATGGACACCAGCTACATCGAGTCCGTCTGGTGGAGCCTGAAAACGATCTGGGACAAGGGCCTGCTCGTGCAGGACAACCGGGTCGCCCCGTACTGCCCCCGCTGCCAGACCGCCCTCTCCGATCACGAGGTCGCGATGGGCTACACCGACGTCGTCGACCCGAGCGTCTACGTGCGCTTCCCCGCCGTCGGCCAGCCCTACGACCTGCTGGTGTGGACCACCACGCCGTGGACCCTGGTCTCCAATACCGCCGTCGCCGTGCACCCCGAGGTCACCTACTCGGTGATCGAGGTGGCCGGCCGGCGTCCGGTGCTGGTCGCCCAGCCGCTGGTGGAGGCGATCGCCGGACCCGACGCGGTCGTGCTGGCGACCATCTCCGGCCGCGAGCTGGAGGGGATCGCGTACGAGCGCCCGCTGGACCTGATCGCCAAGGACGAGTTCGGCCCGGGCGCCCACCAGATCGTGCTCGCCGACTACGTCACCGTCGAGGACGGCACCGGGCTCGTGCACCAGGCACCCGCGTTCGGCGCCGAGGACCTGGAGGTCGCGCGGCGTTACGGGCTCGGCGTGGTGAACCCGATCCGGGCCAACGGCACCTTCGACGAGAGCGTCCCGCTGGTGGGCGGCATGTTCTTCAAGTCCGCCGACGAGGTGCTGGTCGCCGAGCTGGAGCGGCGCGGCGTGCTGTGGAGCCACGTCCCGTACGAGCACAGCTACCCGCTCTGCTGGCGTTGCGACACCCCACTGCTCTACTACGCGCTCCCCTCCTGGTACATCCGCACGACCGCGATCAAGGACCGGCTGCTCGCCGAGAACGAGGCGACCGACTGGCACCCGGCGCGGATCAAGCACGGCCGCTACGGCGAGTGGCTGCGCGGCAACGTCGACTGGGCGCTCTCGCGTAACCGCTACTGGGGTACGCCACTGCCGATCTGGATCTGCGGCGAGGAAGCCAAGCACCGGGTCTGCGTCAGCTCTCTCGCCGAGCTGGGCGCGCTCGCCGGCCAGGACCTCTCGGCGCTCGACCCGCACCGTCCCTTCGTGGACGACGTGGTGCTGCCCTGCGCCGAGTGCGGCGCCGAGATGCGCCGGGTGCCCGAGGTCATCGACGTCTGGTACGACTCCGGGGCGATGCCCTTCGCTCAGTGGGGCGCGCCGCACAAGCAGCTTGCCGAGTTCGAGGCGAGCTATCCGGCGCAGTACATCTGCGAGGCGATCGACCAGACGCGCGGCTGGTTCTACACGCTCATGGCGATCGGCACCCTCGTCTTCGACAAGTCCTCGTATGAGACGGTGCTGTGCCTGGGGCTGCTGCTCGACGGCGACGGCCGCAAGATGAGCAAGCACCTCGGCAACGTGCTCGACCCGTTCGAGCTCTTCGACCGCCACGGTGCTGACGCGGTGCGCTGGCTCATGCTCGCCGGCGGCTCTCCGTGGATGGACCGCCGGGTCGGCCACGAGAACGTCGAAGAAGTGGTGCGCAAGGTCTTGCTGACGTACTACAACACGGCGTCCTTCTTCCTGCTCTACGCGAGCAGCAGCGATTGGCAGCCGGCAGACGGGGCGCCGGATGGACCGCAGCACGTCCTGGACCGGTGGGCGCGCAGCGAGCTCGCCGCCACCGTCGCCGAGGTCGACGCCGCGCTGGAGGACTTCGACTCCGCGCGGGCCGGCAAGCGGATCGCCGCGTTCCTGGACGACCTGTCCAACTGGTACGTGCGCCGCTCGCGTCCGCGCTTCTGGGCGGGCGATCCCGGCGCGCTGGCCACCCTGCATCTGTGCCTGCAGACCGTGACGCGGCTGATGGCCCCGCTCACCCCATTCCTCACCGACTGGCTCTGGCCGCAGCTGGCAGTACCCGGTGCACCGGACTCGGTACACCTCACCTCGTGGCCGACTGTCGACGAAGCCGCGATCGATGAGCAGCTTTCGCGGCAGATGACGCTGGTGCGCCGCCTCGTCGAGCTCGGGCGGGCCGCCCGGGCGACCGCGAAGGTGGGCATCCGCCAGCCGCTGGCACGCGCCGGTGTGCCCAGCGGATTGCTCCGTCAGCTGACCGCTGACCTGGTGCGCGAGGTGGCCGAGGAGCTCAACGTGCTCACCCTCGAGGCGCTCGACAGCGAGCTGGTCAACGTGTCGGTGAAGCCCAACTTCCGCGCGCTGGGCAAGCGTTTCGGCTCCCGGACCAAGCAGATCGCGGCTGCCGTCGCGCAGGCCGGAAAGCCAGCCTCTGGCAAGTTGACGATCGAGGTCGACGGCGAGGCGATCGAGCTCTCGGCCGAGGAACTCATCATCACCGAGACGGCGCAGGAAGGATGGGCGGTCTCCCGGGAATCCGGCGCGTCGGTCGCGCTCGATCTCACGCTCACGGACGAGTTGCGGCGCGCGGGCGCGGCCCGCAACGTCGTGCGGCGGATCCAGGAGGCGCGCAAGCAGTCGGGTCTCGACGTCAGTGACCGCATCGAATTGTGGTGGCAGGCGCAGGGCGACGACTTGGTGGCCGCAATCCGCGAGCACGCGGAACTGGTCGCCGGCGAGGTCCTCGCCACCAGCTTCATCGAAGGGCGACCGCCGGTGGCGATCGCGCCGCACCACGACCAGGACCTCGGTCTCACGGTCTGGCTGAGGGCCGCCGGGGAGTGAAGCCGGGCGCCAGCTCGGCGCTCTTCGTCAAACGGCTCGAACTATGGCTTCAGGCAGCCAAAAAGCCTCGCGTACCAGGACAAATCCTGGTCCCGTGGCAAAGATCCGAGCCGTTTGACGACGCGATCGCCCGGTCGCTCAGGGCTTGCAGAGACCGCAGGCCAGGTAGCCCTGCCGGATGGCGGCGACCTTGGTGATCTCTTCGGCGCTGGCGCCGGTCAGCATCTCGCAATCGGGCCGGTGGTATTCCTTGGTCGACGCGACGGCAAGCACGGTGCGCGCTGCCCGGCCCGCGCGCCCGGTCGCCGGCGGCTCAGCAGCAGGCGGCTGGGCAGCGGCCGGCTCAGCAGCGGGGAGTTCGGGCTCGGGGGCGGCGACGGGCGGCGGCGCGGCGACGGCAGGGGCGCTGACGGTCGCCGGTGGCTCAGCAACCGGCTCGCTCACGGGAGGCGGCGCGACAGCCGGCGCGGCCGGCGCGGCCGTTGACGCGGTGGCCGTCTGGGCCTGGCGCGGCCGGTGATTCTGCGCAGGATCGGCGACGGGCGCAGCGGCAGCAACGGCGACCGGAGCCGGCTCGTAGCTGGCCGTCACCGGCTCGCTGACGCTGACCGGACTCGGCTTGGGGTGTGCGGCGGACTCCTTGCCGGAGGCGCTGCGGGCGAGCGTTTCATTCGGCCGGCAGGCGCCGCAGGGGGTGAAGCCGAGTTCGCGCGCCTCGTTGATCTCCAGCGGCTCGGAGTCGTCATTGCCCTCGACGTACTCGCAGCCACCGACGTGATAGCGGGGACGCCCGGAGATGACGAGCACGTCGGAACCGGTCGCACCCGAGCGGCTCTCGAAGTTGGTGTTGGCCTTCTCCAGCGGGAAGTCGGCGGCGACCTCGTCAGGATCCGCTGAATCCGTGGAGCCCTCGGCGTCCACAAGATCGATGTGGCCGGTCGGCTCCGCCGGCTCGTACTGCTCGGGCTCGGCGGTTTTCGTCACGTTGACCGGCTGGCTGATCGATTGCCTGGCCTCGCGCCGGGTGCCATCGCTTTCGGACTCCCGCGGCTCACCCTCGGGAGCCGGCCGCTGGAAAACCCCGACCAGCAGGAAAACGGCAGAAACGATCGAGAGCCCAATGGCCGCGTACACCAGCGTGATGCTGGAGATGATCCCCAGCACCAGCAGTACGGCGGCCACCAGGACAAGCGCCCCGCTGATCACAATCAAGCGCTTACACCCTTGTCTCTGCGTGCCAACGATGACGGCGGGCCGCAGCCTCCATGATTACGGGCGCAGCTCAACCGTGATGGTGCCCCTCAGAGCCCGTGTCAAACGGCGATCCGCCGCCCTGCGAGTCCTGGTCGCCGGCAGAAGCGAGCGGCTCCCCTTCGGGGCTGCCCGCGTTGTCCGGAGACCAAACCGGTCCAAATCCGGGCGGATCGGCCAGGCCGACGGCGGCGCCCGCATTGTTCGACTCGACGTGACCTTCCCCGCCCTCGCTCGAGACGCCGAGCTCGCCCGGATGCCGGCCCTCGACTGCCGGCAGGCCCGACTTTCCGGACTCCAGGTCGTTCAGCTGCATCTCGAGATACGCCCGCAGCCGCTGGCGGTACTCCCGCTCGAAGGTCTGCAGCCCCTCGATCTCGGTCTCGAGGCCGGACTTGTTGCGCTCGAGAGAACCGATCTCCTCCGCGGCTCGTGACCGGGCTTCCGACAGCACCCGCTCGGCCTCGACCCGGGCATTGCCGCGGGTGCGGTCGGCATCGGTCTGCGCCTCATGCACGGCGGCGTCGGCAGTCTGCTGCGCCAGCACCAGCATCCGGGCGACCCGCTGCTCAACGGCTGTGTCATCCGGCGGCGCGGCAACCGCAACCGGCTCGACCGCGGCGGCCGGCTCGACGACCGGCTCGGCCGCGGGAGCTTCCGGGGTCGCCTTGACCAGCGGATCAGGGGTCTCGGTAGCCGGCGGAGCAGAGGTCGCGGCCACGGGGCTCGCGGCACCGTTTCGGCCCTGCCCGAGCTCCTGACGCAGACGTTCGTTCTCCGTCGTCAGCCTGGTGAGCTCGGCCTCCACCTGGTCCAGGAAGGCGTCGACCTCGTTCTCGTCGTATCCACGACGCATTCGGGTCGGACCGAAGACTTTGCTGGCCACCTCTTGAGGTGTCAGCGGCATGGCAGCTCCCCCATCACACGCGTCACAAAGATGTCAAAAACTACTCCTGCCATGGCGGGGTCGCGAACGCAGGGGTTACAGCTGGGCTGCGTACTGGATCGCGACCTGGACGAGGATGAACAAAAGAATAAAGCCCAGGTCAAGTGCGAAGCCACCGATCCGCAAAGGCGGGATGATCCGACCCAGCAATCGAAGCGGCGGATCCGTGACGGTGTAGATGATCTCGAAGACCACGATCAGCGGTCCGGTGGGGCGGAAATTGCGGCTCAACACCATGATCCAGCTGATGATGAAGCGGCCGATGAGCATGGCAGCAAAGATCCACAGCAGGGTGACGAGGACAACCCCAACCGCGTGAATAACGCCTCCTGCAGCCTCGCTCCGAGACCGTCAGGACTGGTTGTAGAAACCGCCCGCAACGATCCGGCGCTTGTCCTCCGCGCTCACGGCCACACTACTTGGGGAGAGCAGGAAGACCTTGTTCGTGACCTTTTCGATACTCCCGCGCAGGCCGAAGATCAGCCCCGCCGCGAAGTCGACGAGACGCTTGGCGTCTTCGTCGGACATGTCCGTGAGATTCATGATCACCGGGATGTGCTCGCGGAAGGCCTCACCGATCTGGCGCGCTTCGTTGTAGCTGCGCGGCTGCAGAGTGGTGATCTGATACGACGCGCTTGAATCCGCAGGCTCATGGACGACAGGGTCGGCCAGGCGAGGAGCGGCGCTGCCGCGGATCGGCTCGACCGCGAGATCGCCGCGGGCTTCGTGTCGGGCCCGTCGCCCGGAGCTCACGTCGGCGACGCGAACCTCACGCTCACGCACGTCTCGGATCTCGCGCGCCTCGGCCCGGCGAGCCGGTCGCGCGGCCACCGGCTCGCGAACGGGCTCCTCGGCTTCGTACTCGTCGTCGATGTAGCCCTCGTCTTCCTCAGCAAGCCCGAGGTAGACCATCGCCCTGCGGCCCATTCCCATGGGCAGAACTTTAAGCCCGAGACCCCATCAAATCGGTGCCGACACGTAGGTGTGTCGCCCCTTCGATCACGGCATCTTCAAGATCAGCCGACATCCCGGCGGACAGCGCGCCCGCGCCGGGATGGGTGAGCCTCAGGCGTTCGCTGACCGCACGGAGCCTGGCGAATGCCGGCCTGGGCGCCGCACCGAGTGGCGGGACCGCCATCAGCCCGGCCAATCGCAACCCCCCTCGAGCGGCGACGGCGTCGGCGAGTGGGCCGATCTCGCCTTCGACAATGCCGCCGCGCTGCGGATCGCCATCGAGGCTGAGTTGCAGGAAGACCTCCAAGGTGTGGCCGGCACGTATCGCCGCGCGATCGAGCGGTGCGACAAGCGCTTCACGGTCGAGCGTGTGCAGAGCGAAGCATTCGCGACCGATGAGCGAGGCCTTGTTGCCTTGCAGCTGGCCGATGAAGTGCCACCGGATGGGCACCCCCGCCATCCCTTGCAGGGCAGTGACTTTCGACGCGAGCTCCTGCGCCCGGTTCTCGCCTATGTCAAGGACGCCCATCTCGTGCAGCAACGCCACATCGCTCGCCGGGAAGGTCTTCGCGACGGTGATGACGGTGAGCTCCGCGGGCCGCCGGCCCGCGGCCGCCGCCGCCCGCTCGACGCGCTCCATGAGCGCGGCGCGGCGGCGAGCCAATTCGACGCGGCGCGGCGAGAAACCTGCGGGCTGATCCGGCAATTGGTCAGCCGTCAATGACGATCAGACCGGCGCTGCGTCCGGTGCGCTGATCTCGCCGGTGGCTGAAATGCTCGGGGGATTCGAAGGTGCACGTGGGGTCGACCGTGACCCTGCTGACTCCTAGCGCGTGCAGCTGCTGGACCAGCCCGGCGCGCAGATCAAGCGCCGGCCTTCCGGAGCGAGCGGTAGCGCGAGCCGCCGGGGCCACCGCCGCCACCTCCTCGCGCATCGACGTCGGGACCTCATAGCACTTGCCGCACACCGCGGGCCCCAGCTCCGCCACCACCGCCTTGGGCTGGACGCCCATCGAACTCATCCGGCTCACCACCGCTTCGAGCACTCCGAGCTGCAGACCGCGGCGTCCCGCATGAGCCGCCGCCACGACCAGCGAGCCGGACCGGGGACCCTCACCCACCGGCCCGCGAAGCATCACCGGCACGCAATCGGCCACGAGCACCGCAAGCGCGAGATCGGTGGTGGTGGTCACGAGTGCATCTGTCTCGGGTACAGCACCTTCTTGTGGCCGGTCGACCACGGCCACCCGCCGGCCGTGCACCTGATCCATCCAGACGATCGGCCGGCCGCCCGTCATCGCCTCGAGCAGGCGACGATTCTCGGCCACGGCGTCAGGATCGTCACCGACGTGAGCGCCGAGATTCAGCTCGGCGTAAGGCGGTTCGCTGACGCCGCCACGGCGGGTGGTGAACCAGACCGCCATGAGCTCAGCCGGCCTACTTCAGGAAGTCGGGGACGTCCAGGTCGTCGAAGACGACTGGGCGGCGGGGCTCGGAACGCGGCGCCTCGGACGGTGGCCGGCTGCTGGGGCGGGCAGCTCCCGGCGGAGGCGAGGTCGGCGCCGCGGCGCCAGGCGCGGGAGAACCGCCGGAAGCGGCCGCAGCCGGCCGGACCGGAGCAGGCTTGACGCTCGGACGCTGCTCCACGGTGCGGGTCGGCGAAGAGGCGCCAGCCGGCGCCGCCACCCGAGCCGGCTCCTCGCGCAGGTCGACGATCCGTGGGTCGGTCGGCGAGCCGGGTGCACCGGGTGCGCGGCGGCCGAGGGCGCCGTAACCCTTGGGGCGGCGCTCCGTAGGCGCGTCGAACCCGGCAGCGATGACGGTGACGCGGACCTCGTCGCCGAGCGCGTCGTCGATGACCGCACCGAAGATGATGTTGGCCTCCGGGTGGGCGGCCTCCGCAACGAGTTCGGCAGCGGCGTTGATCTCGAACAGGCCGAGGTCCGAACCGCCGGAGATGTTGAGCAGCACGCCCTGCGCGCCGTCCATGCTCGCCTCGAGCAGCGGGCTCGAAATCGCCTGCTGTGCCGCAACTTCTGCCCGGTCCTCGCCCCGGGCGCGGCCGATACCCATGAGGGCGCTGCCGGCCTGCGACATGACGGCCTTGACATCGGCGAAGTCGAGGTTGATCAGGCCCGGGGTGGTGATGAGGTCGGTGATGCCCTGCACGCCCTGCAGCAGCACCTGGTCGGCGCTCTTGAACGCGTCCATCACGCTCACGTGATGCTCGGCGGTCGACAGCAGGCGGTCGTTGGGAATGACGATGAGGGTGTCGACCTCGGCGCGCAGCGCGTCGATGCCGACATCGGACTGGCCGGCCCGCCGGCGTCCCTCGAAGGTGAACGGCCGGGTGACGACACCAATGGTGAGGGCCCCGATCGCCCGCGCCACGCTGGCGACAACCGGCGCCCCGCCGGTGCCCGTGCCACCGCCCTCGCCCGCGGTCACGAAGACCATGTCGGCGCCCTTCAGCACCTCTTCGATCTCCTCGCGGTGATCCTCCGCCGCCTGGCGGCCGACGTCAGGATTCGCGCCGGCGCCGAGCCCGCGGGTGAGCTCACGGCCGACGTCGAGCTTGACGTCGGCGTCGCTCATCAGCAGCGCCTGCGCGTCGGTATTGATCGCGATGAACTCGACGCCCTTCAGCCCGACATCAATCATCCGATTGACGGCGTTGACCCCGCCCCCGCCGATGCCGACGACCTTGATGACAGCGAGATAATTCTGAGGGGCAGGCATACGGCGATCCTCCATGGCGGATACGAGCGAGTGGGCCTCGAGCGGTCGACCCCAACCCCTCAACCCTCACCGTTAAGTTGACGGTTACCAGGTGGTAAGGCTTAGGTCTGGGCGCAGACTAGCCCAGCGATCGACCCTGTCGGCCAGCGTTACGGCGTGTCGCAACAGAACCTGCGCGGGGTTCACGGTAAGGCCCTGTTTTGACACCATCCGGACCCCAAAAGTCGCCCATCATAAGAACAATTGGGCCTGTCCACCTTGACGGCGGCGCGTCTTCGCTGGTGAAGAATCCGACACCGGCGCCTCTCCCCCGAGGTTCACCACCGACTCTGGACTTCAGCTTCACCCACCCAAACCCTCGACGTGCGGATCAGGCTTGTGAAAGCTCGCGGAGCACCTCGGGGCCGAGCAAGGTGACGTCACCCGCACCCATCGTCAGCAAGAGATCCCCCGGGCGAGCGAGGGCAGCAAGCAGGGCCGGCACCCGGGCCCAGGTCGGCTCGTAGACGACCCGGTCGACCGGCGGCGGGACGGCATCCGCCACTGTGCGCCCGGTGATCCCGGGGATCGGGTCCTCCCCCGCGGAGTACACGTCCATCACCACGATCACGTCGGCCAGGGCCAGCGCCTCACCGAACTCCTTGCCGAACGCCGCGGTACGGCTGTAGCGGTGCGGCTGGAAGACCACCAGCAGCCGCCCGTCTCCGGCGACCGGACGGGCGGCGGACAAAGTTGCAGCCACCTCCGTCGGATGGTGGCCGTAGTCGTCGACCACCGTGACCCCGCGCGAGCGTCCTTTGAGTTCGAAACGCCGGCGCACCCCCGGGTAGGTCGCGAGCCCGTGCAGCAATGTCGACGCGGGGACGCCGAGTTGCAGCCCGGCGGCGATGACCGCAGCGGAGTTACGCGCGTTGTGCGCACCGGGGACCTGCAGGCTCACTTCGCCGAGCCGCCGACCCCGGGCCACCGCCTGATAAGTGATCCCACCGCCGCCACTCCCGGTGCGCATCTTGTCGATCCGCACATCGGCGTCGGCGGCGGTGCCGTAGGAAACCGCCCGGACTCCGCGGGCTTTGGCCAACGGGATGAGCCGAGCGGCTCCGGGATCATCGAGGCAGGCGATGAGAAAGCCACTGGGATCGATGCGCTCGACGAACTGGTCAAAGGCCGCGTCGACAGCCGCCGCATCGGCGTAGTGATCCAGGTGGTCGGGCTCGACGTTGGTGACGATGGCGCCGAACGGAGCGAGCAGCAGGAAGGAACCGTCGCTCTCGTCGGCCTCGGCGACGAACACGTCGCCGCTGCCGGCATGCGCGTTGCTGCCCGGTTCGGACAGGTCACCGCCGATCGCGAAGGAGGGATGCAGCCCCGCGTCCTGCAGGGCCACCGTGAGCATCGAGGTGGTGGTGGTCTTGCCGTGAGTTCCGGCGATCGCCACGCCCTTGCGTCCGGACATCAACGCTGCCAGCGCGGCCGCGCGCGGAAGCACCCGCAGGCCCAGGCGGTGCGCCTCGATCAATTCGGGGTTGTTCGCACGGATCGCGGTGGAGGTGACGACCGTGAGTGCTTCCGGGTCCGAGCCGGCGGCTGCCAGATGGGCCGCATCGTGGCCGACGAAGACGTTCGCCCCCACTTGACGCAGCGCCGCCAGCACGCGGCTGTCGCGCGCATCGCTCCCGCTGACGATGCCCCCGCGGGCCAGCAACAGCCGGGCAATGCCGCTCATCCCGGCGCCGCCCATTCCGATCAGGTGGACGCGGGCGAGCTCGGGGGGCAGATCGGCGGGCACCTGTCCCATTGTCCGCGCTCCGGTCACGAGTCAGGACGATCGCGCCGGGTCGTTTCTCGATGGGCGGCGGCGACCATCGCCACCAGAGCCGTCGCCGCATCCCGATGTCCGGAGGTGGCCGACGCCGCGCTCATCCGCTCCAGCCTGCCGGGCTCCGCGAACAGCGCGGGTACCTGCGAGTCCACCCACGCTCCGGTGAGCTCAGCGTCGGCGACCATCACCGCCGTCCCCGCCGTCACCGCATGCTCAGCGTTGAGACGTTGCTCGCCGTTGCCGATGGGCAGCGGCACGTAGATCGCCGGTAGCCCGACGGCGGACAGTTCGGCGCAGGTCATGGCGCCGGACCGGCAGAGCGCAAGGTCGGCCGCCGCGTAGGCGGCCCCCATGTCGTCGATGTAGGGCAGCACGACGTACGCAGCCGCGAGCTCTCCCGGGAGGGCGGCCTGCACGTCAGCGACGCCGGCGGCTCCGGCAGCGTGCAGCACCTGAATCCCCGCTTCGGTCAGGTGGCGGGCGGAGGCCACCGCCGCCGCGTTGATCCGCCGGGCGCCCTGCGAACCGCCGAAGACCAGGAGCGTCGGGCGGTCGGGATCCAACCCGAAGGCCTCGCGACTGGAAACCCTGGAGCCAGGCCGGTCGAGAGTGAGCAATGACGTTCGCAACGGGATCCCGGTCAGCACCGCATGCGGCAGCTTGGTGCCCGGAACGCTGATCGCCACCTGCCGCGTGAGCCGCGCGCCGACCCGATTCGCTATACCCGGCAGCGGGTTCGCCTCGTGCACGACGATCCCGCAACCTCGCCGGCGGGCTGCTAGATAGGCCGGGAAGGCGACGTAGCCGCCGACCCCCACGACCACGTCGGCCTGCACCTCGGCCAGGACTTGCGCAGCGGCCCGCACCGCGCCGACCGCCCGGGTGGGGACCGTGAACAGCGACGGAGTGACTCGCCTCGGCAGCGGCACTCGCGGGATCGTTCGCAGCGGATAGCCGCGGGCGGGCACCAGCCGGGTCTCGAGTCCTTCCGCGGTGCCGAGCATCGTGATCGTCATCGACGCGTCGGCGGCGCGCAGGGCATCGGCGATGGCCAGGGCCGGCTCGACGTGCCCAGCCGATCCGCCGCCGGCGATCACGACGCTGCGCGGCAGGCCGGAAATCGCTCCTTCGCCGGACGGCAGCGATCCGCCACTTGTCACGTCAGCGGTTAGGTTATCGGCGCCGCGAGCGGGACGATCCCGCCCGACGGGACAGGCTGCCCAAACTTGTCCGGCGAGCGCGTCCGCCAGTGGCGCCGCGGGCCTGCCGCCCGGACGTCCGGCTGGAACCGCTGCCCCGGGCACCGGCCGTCGCGCGGCCACGCGTCGTGCGCGCGTTCTTTGCTGCCCCGGCCTTTCCAGCCGCGGCCCGCTTGCCCTTGGCGGCTCGCTTCTTCTGCGCCTTGCGACCCGGCAGACCGAGAAAGCCCAGGCGCGGCTTGCGTCCGATCGAGCGGTGCGCCGAGCGGCTGGCCGCGCGGGCCGCGATGACCTGAGCCGCCGCCGGCTCGGTCTTCGCAAGCGACAGCAGAATCCCGATCGCGAACATGGTCAGCAGCAGGGACGAACCGCCGAACGAGATCAGCGGCAGCGGGATGCCCGTGATCGGCAAGAGCCCGACGACGGCGCCCATGTTGATCAGGGCCTGTCCGACCAACCAGGCCGTGATCGCCGCGGCCACCAGGCGTCCGAACTGATCGGACGAGCGCTGCGCGACCCTGATCCCCCCGTAGGCCAGCACACCGAAGAGCACCACGACGAGCAGCGTGCCGACGAGCCCGAGCTCCTCGCCGATGATCGCCAGGATGAAGTCGGTGTGGGCATTGGGAAGGTAGGACCACTTCTCCCGGCTGGCGCCCAGGCCGACGCCCCACCAGCCGCCTGAGGCCAGCGCGTAGAGCCCCTGCACCGCCTGCCAACCGGTGTCCTGCGAGTCCTTGAACGGGTCGGCGAAGGAGGCGAGCCGCGCCAGCCGGTAGGGCTCGGCGACAGCTAGATAGGTCACGAGCATGCCGATGACCGAAAGCAGACCGGCGAAGAGCCGGGCGGGTGAGCCGACCACCCAGAGCAGCGTCATCAGGATGGTGACGATCACCAGGGTGGTGCCGAGGTCGGGCTCCAGCATCACCAGCATCGCCAGCAAGGTGGCGACCGGCAGCAGCGGGATGAGCAGGTGGCGCCACTCACCGAGACGGCGCTTCTTGCGCACCAGGAGATCGGCGCCCCAGAGCGCGAGGCCGAGCTTCGCGAGCTCGCTGGGCTGCAACGTGAACGAACCGACCCCGATCCAGCGGGTGGCGCCGTACGCCGAGACCCCGATACCGGGAACGAGCACGAGGAACAAGCCGCCGATGCCCGCCAGCAGGATCGGGTACGCCAGCATCCGCAGCACGCGGGTCGACATCCGATTGGCGAGCAGCAGCAGCGGGACGCCGATCGCCACCCACATGAGCTGCTTGACGAAGACCGAGAACGAGGAGCCGGAGCTCGCATAGGACGTCACGCTCGAGGCCGACAGCACCATGACCAGTCCGAGGCCCAGCAGCAAGGCGCTCGCCGATGCGATCAGGTAGTACGACGCCATCGGCCGGGCCAGCAGCGGCACCCGCAGGCCATCGGCGGACGCCTGCGGTGCGGGTGCGCGGCGGGCGGAACCCAGTGAACGTTGCGGCCGGGTATTCGCCGGACGGGGCGTGCGGGTGCGCGGCGTGCCTGGGGTGTCCAGTGCCGCCACGAAACCCCCCATACCGATTCGCCTTGAGGGCAGGCCGGTGCGGCTGCCGCCCAGGCATCGTCCCCGCAGGTAGCCCGCGAGGTGGGGATCTTTTGCCGCGTGTCGGACTGCGTGTCGCGGATCTCGGCTTCTCCCGCGATCAGCCTGCCGTCAGCGCAGCGAGCCGTGGGAGAGGAACTCCGCGTAGAACAGCCCGAGTCCGAGCGCCACCGTCAGCCCGCCGATGATCCAGAACCGGATGATGACGGTCGTCTCCGGCCAGCCGGCCAGCTCGAAATGATGATGGATCGGCGCCATGTTGAAGACCCGTTTGCCGGTGAGCTTGAACGAGGCGACCTGCAGGATGACCGACACCGTCTCCAGGACGAAGAGCCCGCCAAGGATCACGAGCAGAAGTTCGGTTCGCGTGACGATCGCCATCGCTGCGAAGGCGCCGCCGAGTGCCAGCGAACCGGTGTCGCCCATGAAGATTTTCGCCGGGCTGGCGTTCCACCACAGGAACCCGAAACAGGCCCCCATCGCCGCCGCAGCCACGATCGCCACGTCGAGCGGATCTCGGGCGACATAGCAGGAGTTGACGGCGCCGCCCTCGCCGCACGCGTTGCCGAACTGCCAGAACGAGATGATCACGTACGCGCCGAAGACCATCGCGCTGGTGCCCGCCGCGAGGCCGTCGAGCCCGTCGGTCAGGTTCACCGCGTTGGACGTGGCGGAGATCATCAGCCAGGCGAGCACCGGGAAGCCGATGGTCCCGACCGAGAAGTCGATGTCGCGCACCCAGGACAGCTCGGTGGAGCCGGGCAAGTAGCCATGGGAGTTGCGGAAACGCACGGCGAGCAAGCCGAACGCGAGCGCCACCACGAGCTGTCCGACGAACTTCGTCCGCGCCGAGAGACCGAGGTTTCGCTGCCTGCGGATCTTGATGTAGTCGTCGGCGAAACCGACGACTCCGAGCCCCGTCATCACCATGAGGATCAGCAGCCCGCTGGCCGTGAAGCCACGCATGTCGGCGAGGTGAGCGACCCCATATCCGCTGAGGGTCGCGAGGATGATCACCGCCCCACCCATGGTCGGGGTGCCGCGCTTGGTCAGGTGGCTCTGCGGGCCGTCCTCGCGGATTTCCTGACCGTAGCCGCGTCGCCGGAAGAGCCGGATCGCCTGTGGCGTGCCGACAAGGGAGATGAACAGGGCGACCGAAGCCGCGATGAGGACACTTTTCACGCGGCGTTCTCCGGGGCCCCCGCCAGCAGGGCAGCGGCGACGCGCTCGAGACCGGCGGCGCGGCTGGCCTTGACGAGCAGCACGGTGTCCGGGCCGGCCTCGTCAGCCAGCACCGCCAGCGCGGCGGCCACGTCAGCCACCAGCAGCGGTTGCGTGCGGGCATCTTCCAGGCGCGCGCCTGCCTGGATGGCGGCGGCGTCCTGCCCGACGACCACCAGCTTGTCGATACCGAGACGCACCGCCAGACGCCCGATGGCGTCGTGCTCCTCGGTGCTGGCCGGACCGAGCTCATACATCGGCCCGAGGACGGCGACGGTGCGGCGGGGTTCCCGTCCGGGTGCCGATTTTCCCAGCAGCGCAAGGGTTTTCAGGGCTGCCCGCATGGATTCGGGGTTGGCGTTGTAGGCGTCGTTCACCACCGTCAGACCGGAAGGGCTCGTCGCCACCTCCATCCGCCAGCGCGAGCGTGGCCCGGCCTCGGCCAGTCCAGCGGCCACCTGCTCAGGGGCCCGGCCACATTCGAGCGCGACCGCCGCCGCCGCGAGAGCGTTGCTCACGTGGTGGCCGCCGATCAGCTTCAGGCGGGTGGTCACACTCCCCTGCGGGGTGACCAGAGTGAAGCCGGCCCGGCCCTGGGCGTCGACGTCGATCTGCTCGGCGCGCACGTCGGCGTCCGGGCTCTCCCCGAAGGTGACGATGCGAGCCCGGGTTCGCGACGCCATCGCCAGCACCAGCGGATCATCGGCGTTCAGCACGGCGACATCGCGTGCGGCCTCGGCCAGCTCGCCCTTGCTCTCGGCGATGGCCTGACGGCTGCCGAATTCTCCGAGGTGGGCACTTCCGACGTTCAGCACGACGCCGATCGAAGGCGGCGCGATCGCGCACAGGCGGGCGATGTGGCCGCGCCCGCGCGCTCCCATCTCGAGCACCAGGAAGCGGGTCGCCTCATCGGTGCGCAGCACCGTCAGTGGCAGGCCGAGATCGTTGTTGAACGAGCCCGGAGGAGCGATCGTCGGGCCGCCTGCCTCAAGCAGTGACGCGATCAGGTCTTTGGTACTCGTCTTGCCCGAGGATCCGGTGACGGCGACCACCCGCGCCTGCGGGGTCCGGCGCAGCGCGTGAGCAGCAAGCGCTCCCATGGCTAGCGCCACGTCGGGCACGACGACCGCCGGATGCGCGGCAGGACGGGTGCCCAGGATCGCCACCGCTCCTGCGGCAATGGCGCCGGCCGCGTGGTCATGGCCGTCGGTGTGCTCGCCGGGCAGAGCGGCGAACAGGACGCCGGGCTGCACCTGACGCGAGTCGATCACCAGTCCATGGGCGAGGCGGTCGCCGGCACGGGCCGGCACCACGACCCCGTCGACGGCGGCCGCCACCTCACTGAGGGCAAGCCCGATCATCAGCCCGCCGCCGAACTGGAAAGCGCCGCCCGGAGAACCTCGCGGTCGTCGAACGGATGGACGACGCCGCCGATGTCCTGGCCGGTCTCGTGGCCTTTGCCCGCCACGATGACGGCGTCGCCCGCCTGAGCGCGGCGCACCGCGAGGGCAATCGCCGCGGCCCGGTCGGGCTCGACGACGAACTCCCCCACCGAACTCATCCCTGCCGCGGCGGTACGAGCGCCCTCGCTCATCTCGGCCAGAATCTCCAGCGGATCTTCCGAGCGCGGGTTGTCGCTGGTGAGGACGGCCTCGTCAGCACCGAAGACAGCGGCGGCGCCCATCAGCGGGCGCTTGCCGCGGTCACGGTCTCCTCCGCAGCCCAGCACCAGAAGCAACCGGCCGGGCACCAGTTCACGAACCGTCTGCAGCAAGCTCGTCACCGCTGCCGGGGTGTGCGCGTAGTCGACCAGGGCGAGGAAGGGCTGCCCCGCGTCGACCCGCTCCATGCGACCCGGTACGCCGACCAGCCCCCCGACTCCGTCCAGTGCCGCCTCGAGCGGGGTGCCGGTCTGGGCGAGCAGAGCGATGGAACAGAGTGCGTTGCTGACGTTGAACGACCCCGGCAGCGCGACGTGGGCCCTGACGGCGACGTCGGCACCCGGCGCGAGCACACCGAACTCCGAGCCCACCGGTCCGCACCGCGCGTCGACCGCCCGCCAGTCGGCGTCCGCTCCGAACCCGAAGGTGACGGCGTCAGGATGGCGGCGCGCGAGCCGCCGCCCGTACTCGTCATCCACGCAGATCACCGCGCGACCCGGCGGGACGAATCCGTGCTGGGCGTCGAACAGCGATGCCTTGGCCTCGAAGTAGTCCTCGATGGTGTCGTGGAAATCGAGATGGTCCTGGCTGAGGTTGGTGAACGCAGCGCCGGCGAAGTGGCAGCCATCCACCCGGTGCAAGGCCAGGGCATGGCTGGAGACCTCCATCGCAGCGGCGTCGACCCCACGCTCCCGCATGGTCGCGAAGAGCGCCTGCAGCTCAGGGGCCTCAGGAGTGGTACGCACGCTCGGAACGACCGCGTCGGCGATCCTGGTCTGCACCGTACCGATCAGCCCTGTGCGGTGACCCGCCGCCGCCAGTCCCGCCTCCAGCAGGTAGGCGACCGTGGTCTTCCCGTTGGTCCCCGTGACCCCCAGCAGTGACAGGTGCCGGGTGGGATCGCCATAGATCGCCGCGGCAACGTCACCAAGGACGGCCCGGGGGTCGGTGACCGTCAATACCGCCGCCGATAGCGCGTCGCCGATAATCGCGGCCCCGGCGGGATCGGTCATGACGGCGACAGCGCCGGCCGCCGCCGCCGCCGCCGCAAACATCGCACCGTGGACGCGGGCTCCCGGAAGCGCGGCGTAGAGGTCACCGGGCTGGACCTGCCGCGAGTCGAGAGTGACACCCCGGATCAGCACCGACGCTGCGGGGCCCGACTCCGCTGCCGACCCCCCGCGGCGCGCGAGCACCTTCTCGAGACGTTCAAGCGAGAGCTCGGGCGCCGCGATGGGGCGAAGCGCCGTGGAACTCACGAGCCCGAGAATAAGTGCCCGGGCGCCCCGGGCGGAGCGCTCGCGTGGCTCATCCGGCGGTCTGGGGGTAGATCACCGGGGTGGTTCCCGTCGGAGCCACCCGCAGGCTGGTCAGCGCGAACGACATGATCTGCGAGAACACCGGGGCAGCGACGTCGCCACCGTAGATGCTCGACTGCGGGTTATCGAGTGTGACGAGGACAACCAGCGAAGGATTGTCGGCAGGAGCAAACCCGACGAACGACGCGACAAACCCTTTGTACGTGCCGGTGGCGGGATCGATCCGGTTCGCGGTGCCCGTCTTGCCGGCGACCCGATAGCCGGCGACCGAGGCTTTCGATCCCGTTCCGCTGGCCGTGGTAGTGACCTGCTCCAGCAGTTGCTGCATGGTCTTTGCGGTCTGGGAGCTCACGACGCGGTGGGTGGGCCCGGCGGCGGTCGGGGTCACCTTGCCCTTGCCGTTGATCGTGCCCGCGATGATCTTCGGCGTCACACGAACACCGCCGTTGGCGATCGTCGCGTAAGCGTCAGCCACCTGAAGCGCGTTCACCGACATCCCCTGGCCGTAGGGAATGGTGGCCGCCTGGTCCACCGACCACTTGTTCGACGGCGCCAGCAGGCCCTGCGACTCGCCGGGAAGGCCGACTCCCGTGAGGGACCCGAGCCCGAATGAGTGCAGTTCGTTTCCCAGCATGGCCGTCGACGGAAGCTTCCGGCTGATGAGCAACGCCCCGAGATTGCTCGACTGGGCGAGCACCCCGGCGACCGTCAGGTTCTCCGCCGGGTGCGACTCGGCGTCGTGGATCGTGTAGTCCGGGATCGAAATACCGGGCGTGGGCGAGCCGGGGATCGGGATGGAGGTCGTCGGGGTGACGATGTTGTGGTCGATCGCCGCGCTCACGGTGATGAGCTTGTTGACGCTCCCCGGCTCGAAAGTCCAAGCAACATCGGGGTTTTGCAGGTCTGCCGAGGTGATCTTCGTGGAATCGTTCGGGTTGAATCCTGGCGCGCTCGCCATCGCGTAGATGGCGCCGGTGTGCGGATCCATGACGATGGCGACGCCCTTGATCGCCCCGGAAAGCTTGACCTCGGCCGCGAGCGCCTGTTCCGCCTCGTACTGGATGTCACGGTCGATCGTCAGCTGCAGCCCCTGGCCCGGAACCGGCGCCTTCTCACGGTGTGTTCCCGAGGGGATCACCCGGCCCTGCGGATCCTCCTCGACGACGAGGGTGCCGTTCTTGCCGGCCAGGCTGGTGTTGTGAGCACTCTCCAAGCCGGCCAGACCGGTGCCGTCACGTCCGACGACGCCCAGCACGTTCGCCGCGAGATTGCCTGCAGGATAAAGGCGTTTGCTCTGCGGGAGGGTGCCGATGCCGGGCAGGGCCAGCTTGGTGATCTGGTCGCCGACGTTGGTGTCGACGTCGTAGGCGAGGTAGCGGAAAGGCGTGTTGTTGAGCAGATTGGCGGTGAGGTCGGAAACCGGCTTGTGCAGCACGGCGGCGAGCTTGGTGGCCTCTCCCACCACGTCGGTCACCTTGGGGGGCTGCGCGTAGACGTCGACGGCAGCGACGTCGACGGCGAGCACATTGCCCGTGCGGTCAACGATCTCGCCGCGGGTGGCCGGCTGGTCGACGGTGTGGGTGCGCTGCTGCTCGGCGAGAGCGGCGTAGCTGTGTGACTTGAAGCCCTGCAATTGCACGAGACGCCCAGCCAGCAAAAGGAAGAGTGCTGCCATCGCTGCCGCCGCCATGCGCAACCGGCTACCCGTCGGGCGCAGCCGGAAGACCGGGCGACGCCGGCGCTTGCGACCCCAGCGGCGGTAGGCCCGATCGCTCGCGGGACGCGCTGTCGATCGCGCCGGACGCGCTGCAGGACGCGCGGGCTTGCGCGACGGGACCGGACGCTGGCGTACCGGCGGGGGCACGGTCGGGCTCATCAGTGGCCTCCCGCAACGGTATGAGTAGCCGGAACGGTGGTCGCGGTGTGCGGGGTAGTCGCGACCGGCGTCTTGGCCACCGGCGTCTTGGCGACCGGTGTCTTGGCGACGGGAGGATGGGTGACGGTTGCGGCAGGAACCTTAGGCGCCACCGAGGTTTTCGCGGCGGGAACCTTGCCGGCGACGACGGGCTTGTTCACCGCCGGCTTCTTCACTACCGGCTTCTTGACAACCGGCGTCTTCACAGCCGTGGGCGTCGGCACGGCTGGCGACGGGGTGACCGGCACGATGTTAGGGGCGTAGATCAGATTGCCGACGCGAATCGCACCCTTGGGGATCGGCACCCCTCGGGGCAGGAAGACCGGCGGATCACCGGCGACCAGGCCGAGCGCCGCCGCCCGCGAAGCCAGCCGCGACGGGTCATCCAGACCGTCGGCCAAGCTCGTCAGCGACTGCTGCTGTTGCTGAAGCGCGGCGTCCTGATCCTGCAACGCATGAAGGCGGAACGAGTCCTGCGCCGACGCGGTGTTCAACAGCAGCAGGCTGACCAGTCCGCCCGCCAGGAGCACCAGCAGCAGGACGACGAACGGCGCCCGGCGCGCCCTGCTAGGCGTCGGAACAAGAGCGAGCCGACCGCGAGTGGGCGCCTTGGCCGGCGCGCGGCTGTGGGTCTTCCGCGGGGCTTCCGGGGGTACGGGAAGCGGTTGCGCGCTCACGAGCGACCTCTCCTTGGGTGCCTGGAGTGGAGGGATTCGGACCTGGGCTGGGACGAGGGCAGGAGGCCGGCGGGAAGATCCGCGTCGAGCCGCTCGGCAGCCCGCAGCCGCGCTGATGCCGCGCGAGGGTTGGCGGCCACTTCAGCTTCGGTCGGCCGTTCGGCGCCGCGGGTCAGCAGCCGCAGTGCGGGCGCGGGCGGAGGCAGGGGAAAATCGGGCGGCAGGTCACTTTCGCGTTCCGGGTGGGCGCCCGCGGCAAAGGCCCGCTTGACGATCCGGTCTTCGAGGCTCTGATACGCGAGGACGGCGATGCGACCCCCGGGACCCAGCGCGCCGATGGCCGCAGGCACGACCGACTCGAGGGCCCGCAGCTCGTCGTTGACTTCGATGCGCAGTGCCTGAAAGGTGCGCTTGGCCGGATGGCCGCCGGTGCGCCGGGTCGCCGCCGGAACCGAATCACGCACCAGCTCGGCCAGCCGGGTGGTCCCCGTGAACGGTGCCACGTCCCTTTCCCGGACGATCGCCTCGGCGATACGCCGCGCGAAACGCTCCTCGCCGTACGTGCGTAGCACCCGCGCCAGCTCTCCTGTCTCGTAGCCATTCACGACATCTGCGGCGGTGAGCCCCCGCGACTGATCCATGCGCATGTCGAGCGGAGCATCCCTGCTGTAGGAGAAGCCTCGCTTTCCATCGTCGAGCTGAAGCGACGACACGCCGAGATCAAGCAGGACTGCCGAAATCGGGCCAATGCCGAAACCTTCGAGCACGCCGGGTAATTCGTCGTAGACGGCATGCGCGAAGCGCACCCGCGACCCGAACGGAGCGAGCCGCAATCGAGCCTGGGTGATCGCCTCCGTGTCGCGGTCGACGCCGATCGCCATCGCCTCGGGAGCGGCGGCCAGCACGGCCTCCGTGTGGCCTCCGAGCCCGAGCGTCAGGTCGACGAAGACGGCTCCGGACGCCTGCAGTGCGGGGCCCAGCAATCCCACGATGCGATCGACGAGAACGGGCTCGTGCCTGAAGGGCTCGTCGGCGAAAGGAGCCGGCTGCTCGGTCGGGCCCATAGCCGCTTCCGCCCTTCTGAAGCGAGAGGCATCCGGTCAGGTCCAGGTCCGCTCTGGCCTGGCATCAGGGAAGGGACGCCAGGATGCGAGCGGGCCGGAACCTCGCCGTATGCGATGAATTCGTGCTGCTCTAGAGCACCCCGGGCAGCACCTCCTCCTGGAGCTCGGCGAAACGAACGTCGTTGCCCGCTTCCCATTCGTCGAAAGCGGACGCGTTCCAGATCTCGAAGCGGGCATTCGTGCCGACCACGACGCAATCGCGATCCAGGCCCGCGTAGTCGCGCAGCGGGCCGGGAACGGTGACCCGGCCCTGCTTGTCGGGCACCTCGAGCGAGGCCGAGCCGAAGAAAGTGCGCTGGTAATTGCGAAGCGCCTGCGAGCCGACTGGCGCGTCGCGCAACGCCTCTCCCAGCCGGGTGAAAGCGGCAGCCGTGTAGCCGTAGAGGCAGCGGTCCTGCCCTTTGGTCACCACGACGCCCTCCGCCAGCTCGTCACGAAATCGGGCGGGAAACGCCAGCCGGCCCTTCTCGTCGAGCCGCGGCCGGTGAGTGCCAAGGAACACAGCACACCTCCACCGGGCAGCACCGAACGCGCTGGATCAGCCGTTATTCCCCACGGCCACCCACTCTACCCCACTTCCCCCCTCCTGACTACGCATCCGTCTCCTCGCCGAGCACCTCGAGGGCAGAAAGGGGTGAAGATGGGCGCGTGAGCGACGCTGTGAGGGACGCCGTCGAGGGTGTCGCGGAAGGCGCGGCGCGGGCCGCAGGTCCGGCGCTGGAATGGCGCGCACCCGCCCGGCGGTTGCTCGGCTTGCGCAGGTTCCAGGTCCGCGGCAGCGCTGCCGTATTGCTCGCCGGCGGCGGCGTCATCGCGGCGTTCTTCCCTGTCGCCGGACTGGTCACGATCGGTGCGGTCCTGCTCTGCTACGTCGCGGCGGAAGTCACGATCCTGCGGCGTTTCAGAGCCTGGGGTTACGCCGAGCGCGCCGAGGATCTGCTGGTGCGGCGCGGGGTGATGGTGCGCCGGCTTTCGGTCGTCCCCTACGGACGCATGCAGTTCGTCGACGTCGTGGCGGGTCCGCTGGAGCGTAGGTGGGGGCTCGCGACCGTGCGCCTTCACACGGCTGCGGCGGCGAGCGATGCGCGTGTGCCCGGGCTGCCGGCGTCCGAAGCCGAGCGACTGCGCGACCGACTGGCCATGCTCGGAGAATCGCGGGCCGCCGGGCTGTGAGTGAAAGATCTCCCGCAGGCACGGCCTTTTCGGCGCCCGATGCTCCCACGACATCGACCGCTCCCGGCACGGAATGGGCCCGCCTGCATCCCCTGACGCCGGTGCTGAAGGGCTGGCGGGCGCTCGGACTGGTCGCCGCGATCACGGCTCAGGACGGCTTGCGCCGCGGGGGGTTTTCCAGCACCCAGTTTCTGCTGATCGTCGCGATCGTGCTGCCAGCCTCCGCGCTCGCCGGCTACCTGTCCTGGCTGCGGCGCCGGTGGCGCGTCGAGGGCGGCGACCTACGGCTGGAGTACGGCATCTTCACCCGCAAGAGCCGTCGCGTGCCGCTGGCGCGCCTGCAGGCGATCGACGTCGTACGCCCGCTGCTCGCCCGGGCGCTGGGGCTGGCGGAGTTGCGCATCGAAGTCGTCGGGCATGGGAGCACAGAGGCCAATCTCGCCTACCTGTCGGAGGGCGAGGCGCTCACCGTCCGAGCGCACCTGCTGGACCTGGCGCACCGGCCGGTAGGCGCGCCCGCTCCTGAAGCACCTCCTGCGGTCAAGGCACCCCAGGCCGCCTCACCGCCGGCCGGATCGTGGGGCTCGCAAGACGAAGCCGTGCTCGCCACCGTGCCGACGTCCCGGTTCGTCATCTCGCTGCTGATCTCCGCAACCGGCGCCTTTGCGGTGGTGTTCATCGCAGCAATCGTGTTCGCCGCCCTCATCACCCCCGCGGGAGGCGGCGCCATCCTGGCCGCCATCCTGCCTGTCGGCGCAACCCTCTACTACAAGTTCACCGTGGAGTTCGGGTTTACAGTTTCGCTCTCCCCGCAGGGGGTCCGGCTCAAGCACGGTTTGCTCGACACCCGCCACCAGACGGTCCCGCGCGGGAGGGTGCAGGCGATTCGCATCGTCGAACCGCTGCTCTGGCGTCGGCTCGGGTGGATGCGGCTGGAGGTCGATGTGGCGGGGTATCGCGGCAGGGGCGCGGGTGGGGCGGAAGAGCGTGCGGCCAACGGCGTCCTCATTCCGGTGGCGCCGCGGGCCGAGGCAGAGCACCTGATCCAGACGATCCTTCCCGGACTCCGGCTCGAAGCGATCCACGTGACGAAGCCGCCGCTGCGGGCCCGCTGGCGCGCCCCGCTGTCGTGGCATTTCCTGGCCGGCTCGTTCGACCACGGCTGGTCGGTCACCACCTACGGGCGTATCAAGCGCGTCACCGACGTCGTCCCCCAGGACAAGCTGCAGAGCGTGCGGCTCGTCTCCGGGCCGTTGCAGCGCCGGCTCCGGCTCGCGACTGTGCACCTCGACACCGCAGGTCGCAACGTGCATGCCGCCTTCCGCCACCGGGATCAGCAGGAGGCGGCCGCGCTCACCGATGCGCTGGCCGAAGTGGCCCGTACCGCCCGTTCCGCGGGTCGTACAACCGATAGCTAGGTGCGCACGTCCAGCTAGTCGTCACACAATTGCTCTGAATGGGCTGCTTCTGTGGAGACCGTCACACGCGGCGGAGCAAGGCAGGCACACTGATGAGACTGAAATGTAGGTACCTGGAGGTACGCGGTGGTTGATCCGTTGCCCGCGGTGGGCCGGAGCTGGCCCCGCGGCGCGCCTGAGTCGCGCGCTGACGTGGAGACGGTCGGTTCGGTCGGCGAGCGGATGCTCGAGGCGATCGAGACCGTCATCGACGGCAAGGCCGCGGTCATCCGTACCGCGCTCGTCGTGCTGTTCGCCGAGGGTCACCTGCTGATCGAAGATGTCCCAGGCGTCGGAAAGACCATGCTGGCCAAGGCCCTGGCCGCAGCCATGTCCGGCACCGTGCGGCGGATCCAGTTCACCCCGGATCTGCTGCCGAGCGATGTCACCGGCGTCAGCGTGTACGAGCCCGAGCATCACACCTTCGAGTTCCGCCCTGGCGCCGTCTTCGCCAACGTGGTGATCGGCGACGAGATCAATCGCGCGAGCCCCAAGACCCAGTCGGCGCTGCTCGAGTGCATGGAGGAGCGCCAGGTCACGGTGGATGGCGTCACCTACTCGATGGATCCGCCCTTCTTCGTCGTCGCCACCCAGAACCCGGTGGAGATGGAGGGCACCTACCCGCTGCCCGAAGCCCAGCGCGACCGCTTCACGGCACAGGTCGCGATGGGCTACCCGTCGGGCGACGCCGAACTCGCGATGCTCGACAACCACGCCGGCGGCGAGCCGCTCGAGGATCTGAAGCCCGTCACCACGGCTTCCGAGGTCGCCGAGCTCACCGGTGTCGTGCGCCAGGTTCATGTCGCTGACGACGTTCGCCGCTACGTGGTCGATCTGGTCACGGCGACCCGTCGCCATCCCGAGCTGCGGCTCGGAGCCTCCCCCCGCGCGGGGCTGCAACTGCTGCGAACGGCGCGCGCCGCGGCGGCTCTCGAGGGACGCGCGTACGTGCTGCCCGACGACGTCCAAGCGCTCGCCGGAGCGGTGCTGTCCCACCGGCTGCTGCTGAGCCCGGAAGCCGCCGCCAACCGGCGGCAGCCGTACGACATCGTCAACGAGTTGGTCGCTCGGGTGCCCTTGCCGGGCCCGGGCGCGCTTCGCCGGGGTCGCTGATCGTGCGGCGCGAGCCCCAGCAGCGCAGGCCGCAGCAGCACGGCCATGTCCGGCTCGCCCTCGGTGGCCTGACGGCCCGGGGCAGGACGTTCGTCGCCGCTGGGATCACCTGCCTGGCCGGTGGCATTCTGCTGGACCAGCGCGACCTGGTACGCGTCGGGATCCTGGTGCTCGCGCTGCCGGTGACGGCGGCCATCTTTCTGACCCGGGCCCGCTACCGGATCGCGGCCCATCGCCATCTGGACCGCACCCGCACCCCCGTCGGCAGCGTGGTCCGCGTCGAGCTGGAGGTGCGCAACGCCTCCCGGATGACCACCCCGCTCCTGCTCGCGCAGGACGCGCTCCCTCCCGAACTCGGGGCCGCTGATGGCGAGGGCGCCCGGTTCGTCCTGCCGCGCATTCCGGCAGCGGGCCAGACGACGGTCAGCTACGGCGTTCGGCCCGTTCGCCGCGGCCGCTACACGATCGGGCCGCTGTCGGTGCGCCTTGCGGACCCGTTCGGCTTCTGCCAGATCCTGCGCACCTTCGCCATCACCGCGAAGATCAGCGTCCTGCCGGCCATCGCTCCGCTGCACATCAGCCGGCTCGGCGGGCAGTGGAGCCTCGGCGGGGAGAGCCGCCAGCGCGGCATCACCACCGGCGGGGAGCAGGACGTGACGACCCGCCCGTACCGACCCGGCGATGACCGGCGTCGGGTGCACTGGCGCACGACGGCTCGCACCGGCGAGCTCAGCGTGCGCCGCGAAGAGCAGCCGTGGCAGAGCCGGGCGACGGTCCTGCTCGACACCCGGCAGGCGGTGCACAGCTCCGGAAGCCGATCGGAGTCCTTCGAGTTCGCGGTCTCGGCCGCGGCATCGATTGCCGCGGCGCTGATCCGCGGTGGTTACGGCGTCCGGCTGGTCGACGATCTCGGCGGCCTGCTGGCGCAATCGCACAGCGTCGGCGCCGACGCAGGCTTCGGGGTGATGGACGCCCTCGCCGATGTCGAACGCCGGGACAACTCCACCTTGCTGCCGCTGGCAACGAGGCTCGGCGGTGACGCCGGAGAGCCCGATTCGGTGATCGCGGTACTCGGCAGCGTCAACCCGGCCGACGTGGGCGCTCTGGTGCGTGCCGCGAGCCGGAGTTCGCGCTGCCTTTGCGTGCTCGTCGATGCGCTGGCCTGGGAGCGCCGGGGCGGACCGACGCCTGCGGCGATCTCCGCGGGGCGCGATCTGCTTCATCGGTCGGGGTGGTCGACGGTCGTGGCCGGCCCGTCGAGCAGCCTGGAGATGCTGTGGCAGGAGCTGAACAGCGCCGACCGGCTGCAATCTCGGCGGTGGGTGGGATGAGCGGCACCGGCGTCGGCCTGCGCGAGCCGCCGAGCGCGCGTCCACCGCTTCCCGCGTCGCGATGGTCACCTCCGCCGGCGCCTGTGCAGCCCGCGCCCGACCTCGAGATACCGATTCCCGTCCTGGCCGGGCTGGCGACATTCTGTACGGCGCTGTGCCTGGGCAACCTGTTCGACGGCCTGCGCTGGTGGCTGGTCCCGGTCCTGGGCGCGATCGTCGTTGCCGGGCTGGCCGGGGAGCTCGCACGCCGGGTGCGGGCGCTCGTCGTCGTCATGCCGCTCGTCTATCTCGTCGCGGGCTGGCTCTACGTCATCCCGGTTTCGACGCGCGGGTCGCCGTTCAGCTCCAAGATCAGCCTGGCGCCCTGGGGCTCGACCTGGAGCGCGCTGCAATCGCTGGCCCATTCCGGCTCCAGCGACATCAGAGCGCTGAGCGTGCCGGTCCCCCAGCGTCCGGGCTTCCTGTTCCTGACCGTCGCCGGGGTCTATCTCATCGCCGCTCTGGTCGACGCGATCGCAGTCGCCCTCCAGCGGCCCGCCGCCGCCGGGTTGCCGCTGCTGGCACTGCTCGCTGTCCCGGCTGCCGTCGTCGATCGGGGGGTCGGGCTGCTGGCGTTCCTGGCAGCGAGCCTTGCCTACGTCGCGCTCCTGCTCGCGTCCGGCCGAAGAAAGCTGACGAGCTGGGCCAAGCTGCCGGCCGGTTCGGCGACGGGGATCAGGCGCGTGACGGGTGCCACCGCACGCCGTGTCGGCGCCGTGGCCATCATCGCCTCGCTCGTGCTGGCGGTGATCGTCCCGCGCTACAGCGGGATCGCCCGCCAGCATCGGGGCGGAGGCGGGTCCGGATCGGCGACCGTCATCGAACCGGTCGTCACGCTGGCACAGCAATTGCATAGCAGCGTGAACCAGCCGCTGCTGAGCGTTCGCACCACGGCGCCGGACTACCTGCGCCTGACCGCACTGGAGCATTTCGACGGTGAGACCTTCACTCTCGGTTCGCTGACCGCAGGCGCCAACGCGAAGGTGTCGCACGGTCTGCCGGCGGTGGCGCCCGGTCCGACGCAGCGCGTCGAGGCGACCGTCGATGTGCGACCGGTCCTGCACCAGCGCTACCTGCCCGTGCCCTATCAGCCGACGAAGATCGACGTCGCTGGCGACTGGCGGCTCGCCGGCCGCAACTTCACCATCTTCTCGGCGCAGACCGACACCTCGAAGGCGCATTACACGGTGACCTCGCAAGTTGCTGTGCCCACGCCCGAGTCGCTGCGCGCCGAGTCGGCCGGCGGCACCGTTCCTTCGGACGTGACGCCAAGCACCGAACTGCCCGCTGATCTGCCGGTGCGCGTGCACCAGCTGGCCGATACGCTCACGTCGGGCCTCGTCACCGAGTACGACAAAGCAGCGGCCATCCAGGAGTACCTGCGCAGCCCGCTGTTCCACTACAACCTGAACGGGGCGCCGACCGGGGCCGATGCCCTGTCGCAGTTCCTTTTCGTTTCGCGCACCGGCTACTGCGAGCAGTTCGCCGGCGCGATGGTCGTGCTGGCCCGCATCGCCGGGATCCCCGCCCGGGTCGCTGTCGGATTCACCCCCGGCAAGTTGCAGACCGACGGCAGCTGGCTGATTACCAACCACGACGCCCACTCCTGGCCGGAGCTGTGGTTCCCGCAGGCAGGCTGGGTGCGATTCGAGCCCACCCCGCGTGACGCGAGCACCGTGCCCCCCGGCTACACGGTGCCTCCCATCGGCAGCACGCCGACGACGCCGCCGACGGCCTCCCCGTCATCAGGGCAGTCCGCCACGCCGACCCCCACCGCGGGCGGCGCGACGTCGGGCGCGGCAAGCGCTGCCCCGGTCGGTGGCTCCAGCGGGAGCGGCCATGGTGGTTCAGGTGTGGCGCTCGAGTGGCTCGTGGGCATCGTCGCGGTGGCGACGCTGCTGCTGACTCCGGCCGCCGTTCGCCGGCGCCGGCGCCGGCGTCGCCTGCGGGCCGGCGCAAGCGGACCAGCCGCGCTGTGGGCCGAGATTCTCGACACTGCCCTGGATCTCGGGCTGTCCCAGGCGCCGAACCTCTCGCCTCGCCGGCTCGTGCAGTTCTGGTCGCGACGCCCGAGCGGTGAGCGCAGCATGCCCGACCTCACCCGAGAAGCGATCATGGACGTCGCGCATGCGCAGGAACTGGATCGCTACGCCGGCGGGGCGAGGATGCCCCGTGATGCCGCCAAGCACCTACCCGAGGCGCTGAAGGCATGGGAACGCTCATGCACCAGCCAGGCTCGCTGGCGCGCCTGGCTCGCGCCCCAGTCAGTGCTGGCGGGTGTTGCGCGCTGGCGCAGCCGCCTCACCCGGCCCGCGTGGCTTCCCCGGATTCCCTGGGTCAGGCCGACAGCAGGTAGCGAGCAGAACTGAGCTGAACCTGAGGCTCGGGTCGAGCCCCGCTCGGACCAGACCGGATCAGCTGTCGCGGTCTTCCCAGCGACGCTGCCAACGCTCCTGCGCACGCTCCGCGACCGACCGCCGGGACTTCGGCGAACGCGACCGGCCCGAGCGAGCGTCAGGATCCGGACGACCGCCCAACCGCCGCAGATCCCCGGAGCCGCGCAAGGCGGCGAGCAGCATCACGAGAAATCCGACCAGCCCCAGCACGACGCTGATCGCGCCCGAGTTGATCACCACGGCGGCCACCAGCACGCCAAGGCCGACGATGAACAGAGCTGCGGAGCGCCAGAGGCGCCGAAGAGCGTAGGAGCGCGGGTTTATCGAACGAACTGTGCTGACCAATTTGGGGTCATCGGCGTAGAGCTCGCGCTCGATCTGCTCGAGCAGACGCTGCTCATGCTCTGAGAGCGGCATCCGCCCTCCTCCCACACCAACGATTCAGACCCCGAGAGGGGGTCTTCTTAGAATAGAACTTCGGCAAGTCGGACGATAGTCGCAAGCTCTGGCAGTAAGGCAACTTTCCCCAACCTCCACCATTGGACCATCTCCGCAGGTTGCTCGCTATTGCAAGCGATTCTTCTGGGGCTCTCACGGCGGCCGGGCCGCTACCCGATGACCGCTCAGGGCGGGGACCGGCCGGGAGGCTCGAGCAGCGACGCGGGACGCACCGATCCCGACCCGAAGCGGGCGGAGGCCCGATCGACGGCGCGGTCGGCCTCCCGCCATCCCAGCTCGCGCTCCCCCAGCATCTGCTGGCGAGTGACCTTTGCCGAGGTGATGAGGCTTTCCGCCCGGACGCCGACCAGCCGCAGACGGGCGCGCTGCAGGCCGAGTTTGAGGAACAACTCGCGGACGACTTCGTAGATTTCGCGTCCGGTATCGGTGGCCTGCGCGAGCGTGCGGGAGCGCGTGATCGTGCTGAAGTCGGCGAATCGCACCTTCAGGGTCAGGGTGCGGGCTGCGTATTCCTGCTCGCGCAGCCGGGCCGCGGTGCGCTCGGCCAGCCTGAGCACCTCGCGTAGAACAACCTCGGGATCATCGACGTCACGCGCAAAAGTCTCCTCGGAGCCGATGCTTTTGTCCGGTTCGGTCGGGATGACCCGGCGCTCGTCACGCCCCCACGACAGCGCGGACAGATGAGTACCCGTTCCGGCGCCGAGCGCCCGCTGCAGGGTCTCGAGGGGCACCTGGGCGATATCACCGACGGTGCGCAGCCCGAGCTGATGCAGCGCCTCGGCGGTGCGCTCACCGACTCCCCACAGCGCCTCGACGGGCAGCGGATGCAGGAACGCGACCACACCATCGGCCGGGACGATGAGCAACCCGTCGGGCTTGCCCCGCGCCGAAGCCAGCTTGGCCACGAACTTGCTGGGGGCCACCCCCACCGTGCAGGTGAGCTGCTGCTCGTCCCAGACCCGCGCGCGGATCCACTCCGCGATCTGCGCCGGACGCCCGAGCCGCCGCATGGCGCCGCGAACGTCGAGAAACGCCTCGTCGAGCGAGAGCGGCTCGACGAGGGGGGTGATCGAACGGAAGATCTCCATGATCCCCGCCGAGGCCTCGCTGTAGCGGCCGAATTTCGGGGAGATGACCACCGCCTGCGGGCACAGCCGGCGGGCCCGCATCATCGGCATCGCGCTGCGAACGCCGAACTCGCGCGCCTCATACGTCGCGGAGAGCACTACTCCGCGGCTGCCGCCGCCACCTACGATGACCGGCTGGCCCTGCAACTCCGGCCGCGATCGCAGCTCCACGGAGGCGTAGAACGCGTCCATGTCGACGTGCAGGATCGGGCAGTGCTCGTCTGGAAGGCGGCGCTCGTCTGGAAGGCGGCGCTCGTCAGGAAGGCGGCTCATGACGGCCGCCGATCAGTGGCCGGCCTACGGCCGCGGTCCGGCAAGCGCCAGCAGGTGAAGCCGGGTGGCCATCGCGTGGTAGGCCGGGAGGCGCGACACCTTCTCCTCCAGTCGCGCCAAGACCTCGCGGGCATGGGGCTCGGTGTCGAGGACGGCCCCGGGCACCAGATCGGAGAACACCCGATCGCCGTGGACTCCGACCACCGACATTCCCGCCGCTTCGACGAACGCCACGAGCTCACCCAGA
Source organism: Frankiaceae bacterium (assembly GCA_036272075.1). Taxonomy (GTDB): domain Bacteria; phylum Actinomycetota; class Actinomycetes; order Frankiales; family Frankiaceae; genus DATAZK01. Next base: position 47,193 of record DATAZK010000038.1, on the reverse strand, counting down.
TCGAAGCGCCGGATCGAGCGGTCGGTAGTACCGGTCTTTCCGCCGTCCAGCACGACCTCGGCGGCATCGAGACGTCCGGCGAGCACCCGGCCCAGCACCGCCGCTGATCGGTTGGCGGCCAGCAGGCTGAGCAAACCGCCCGGGCGCAGCACGGCGGCGACCGCTGCCAGCCCCAGCCGGGGGTCGTCAGCGATCTCGAGGACGTCGTGACAGAGCAGGAGGTCGGCCTGCTCCGCACCGACGGCTTCGGCCAACGTGTCGAGATCACCCTGGCGACCGCTGACCCGGTCACCCACACCCGCCTCGGTGGCCCGGCGCTCCAGTGCCGCCAGCGAATCGGGGCTCGGGTCGACCACGATGACCCGGTGCCCCAGCTCGGCGAGCGGGACCGCGAAACCGCCGCTGCCGCCACCGGCATCGACGACCGCCAGCTCCCCGCCTCGCCGCTCGGAGAGCTGGCCGAGCGCGCGGCGCAGGTCTTCCCAGACGACGCTGCTGCGCGCCGCCGGCCAGGAGCCGGACTGAGTCGACTGGCTGAGGGGCACGCCGCGAAGGGTAATCGCCACGCGGGCCGGACGCTCATCCGCCGGAGCTTCCCGGGCTGGAATGCCACAACCGGCGCGGAGCGCTGCGCGCATCTCCGCCGGAGGGCTTGATGTCGGCATACGGCGACAGCCGGAACCCGGTGGCGTACTGCTGCGCCCGCCCCACTGCGCCCCCCGAAGGCGGATTCACCATCACAGGCCGGCTGGAGCGACTGGCGGCGGCGCCCTGCACGGCAAGCTCGCTGACCCCGGCGCGGGTCGCCATCAACTGCTCGACAGCCGGAATTCCCCCTAATTCCCAGGCGTCCCGCATGGCCGGCAGCTCCCAGCAGCCGGTCGCCCGCAGCGACACCCCGCGCGGACCGGTGCGGCGTACGAACCCGCGGATGACCAGCAACCACGAGTGGAAGACGGTCGTCGCGTAACCAGCCTGGGCATCTTCGAAGAAGGTCGCGTCGAGTGGTCCGGTCGCGTCGTCGAGGGTCACGAAGACCACCCGGCGCCCGGATCGGACCGGCGGCGTCTGGGTGGCCACCTTCACCCCGGCGATGAGGACTTCCTGGCGGCTGCGGCAGCCCATGAGGTCGCGCGATCTGGTGATCCCCATCGCCGTCATGAACGGCTCGTAGAAATCCACCACGTGGCGGGTGACATCGAGGCCGAGCACGTCGAGCTCGGCGCGCAGCTGCTCCGCGCCGGTGAGCTCCGGGAGGCCGGACGCCGTGACGGCCGACGGGTCGTCGTCGAGCGGAAGAGCGAGCTGGACCTGATCGGCCTGGACTCCTGCTCCGCGTGGGGCTTGCGACTGGCGGGCCGCCCGCTCCACCACTCCCCACGTGCCGCCGGTGCCCCCTTCGCCTGAGGCGGCGGCCTCGGCCCGGCGGGGACGTCGCGTCGAACGTCCGGAACTGCGCGCCACCGCCCGGCTCCACCGGTCGAGCTCGGTCACCTGCAAGAGCAGATCCCGGCGGGTGATCCGGCCGCGCCGGCGTACCGGCGCCGCCAGCCCGATCCCGTAGAGCGAATCGAAACCCCCTGCCAGCACGAGACGTTCGACGATCGGCCGGGAAGCCCGGGCCCGGTGCCAGAAGTCCGACAGCGACCCGTAAGGGCGACCCGCAACGATGCTCTCGACCTCGGCCGAGCTGATCCCCTTCACCTCAGCCAGCGACATCCGGATCCCGTAGTCCCGCGCATCGGGAAGCCGGGGATCAAGCGGTGGATGGCGGGAGGGGGCATCGAGCACCGCGGGAGGCGGCTCGCTGAAAGTGCCGATGCGCTCGATGCGATAGACGTTGTCGGACTGGTTCACGTCGAGGCCAAGAATGGCGATCCCGAACTGGCGGGCGTCATCGAGGATCAACCGTTTGGGATACATCCCGGGATCGTGGGTGAGCACCCCGGCCAGGAAAGCTGCGGTGTGATGGGCTTTGAGCCACGCTGACTGGTAGGTGGGAAGCGCGAATGCCGCGGCGTGGGCCTTGCAGAAACCGAAGGACCCGAACGCTTTGAGCACTTCCCAGACCCGCTCGATGGTCGCCAGGTCGTAGCCGGCTCGCAGTGCCGCCGGCACGAACGCGGCTCGCACCTCCTGCTGAAGGTCGGGATCGCCCAGGGCACGGCGGGCCTCATCAGCCTCGGCAAGCGAGATCTTGGTCATGTGCGCCACGATTTGCAGCACCTGCTCATGGAAGACGACGACCCCGCCGGTATCCGCGAGATAGGGCTCCAGATCCGGATGCAGGTAACGCGCCTCGCGCCAACCCTGGCGGGCTTCGAGGAAGGGGGTCACCATGTCGCTCTTCACCGGACCGGGGCGAAAAAGCGAGATGTCGATGATGACGTCTTCGAACGTCTCCGGCGCGAACTTGCCCACCAGCTCACGCTGACCCGGCGACTCGATCTGGAAGCAGCCGAGGGTGCGGGTGGACTGAACCAGCGCGAAGGTATTCGGGTCAGCACGGTCGATCTCGTCGATGTCGACCGAGGCCCCGTCGACCCGCTGCACTTCCTCGATGGCATGGGCGATGGCCGACTGCATGCGGATGCCCAGCAGATCGAGCTTGAGCAGCCCGAGATCTTCGACGTCGTCCTTGTCGAACTGGCTCATCGGGAAGCCGAGATAGCTCGCCTCGACCGGGGTGCGCTCCAGCAGGGTCACATCCGACAGGAGCACCCCGCAGGGATGCAGGGCGATGTGGCGCGGCAGCCCGTCGAGCCGCTCGACGAGTCGCAGCAGCAGGTCCAGCCTTTCGGTGGACAGCCCGCTGGACCGCAACTCGGGAAGCTCGTGCATGGCCGCGCGCACCTGGCTGGCACGAATGTGCGGGAACGCCTTGGCTACCGCGTCGATCTCGCCCGGGGGTAGCCCGAGCGCGCCGCCGACGTCACGGATGGCGTGGCGGGCCCGGTAGGTGTCCATCATGGCGACGCACGCGCACCGCTCGCCTCCATAGCGGGCAAGCACTTTTTCGTAGACCTCGGTACGCCGGGCGGACTCGACATCGATGTCCACATCGGGCAACTGGTGGCGAAGCGGTGACAGGAACCGTTCCATCAGCAGGCCGTAGCGCAGCGGATCCACATCGGAGACACCCGTGAGATACGTGACGATGCTGCCGGCACCCGACCCGCGGGCCGCACAGCGCACTCCCATCCCCCGGATCAGGTCGACGACATCCGCCACGGTGAGGAAGTAGCTCGGATAACCCAGGGACCGGATGATGTTCAACTCGGCATCGAGCCGCTCGGTGACCTCTCGTGATGCCGGCATCCCCCGGCGCACGAGCCCCGCCTCGCAGCGGGCCCGCAGCACGAGATCGGCATCAGCACCGGCGATCCCGCCTCCGGACACCTCAAGCTCCGGAAAGTGGATCTCGCCGATCCCGAGATCCGCTTTGGGATCGAGTACGCAGCGCTCGGCGATCTGGCGGGAACGGATGAGCAGGCTCCTGCCCCCATCGGTGAAACCGGCGGCCCGCGCGACCTCCTCGGCGATCTCGCCCATTTCCTTGCCGGATTTCAGATAGCCCTCGGCATTGACCCGGCCGACGTGACGCGCATCGAGAGCGACCAGCAGCCGCGAGGCGTCGAGGACATCAGCCACCGGACCATCGCTGCGATCGGCGTAGCGCACCTCATTGGTGAGCACCACCGGCAGCCCGGACGCCGCACCGAACCCGGCCCACCTGCCCGCCCGCGCCAGCTCACCCCGGCCACGGTGGTGAACCACCTCGAACTGCAACTCACCCGGCTCCGGCAAGGCAGCCCGCCAGCGCTCGACGTGAGCGGCAGCGAGCGCACCCCGGCGCAAGGCCAGCGCTCGGGCCGCCTCGGACTTCGGTCCCATCAGCACGATCAGCGCACCACCAGCCGCACGGGCGATCTCGGCATGCTCGGCGATCAGATCGAGGCTGGTGATCGGAGTGCCGCGCTCCCCCGCGAGATGCGTCGCCGTCACCAGCCGGCACAACGCTCCCCATCCCGGCCGGCCGACAGCGAGCAGGGTGACCCGCGGCAAGCCGGGATCGACGAAGCTGCCGCCGCGGGCCGGCCCGGGAGTGGACGGCCGGGTGGACGGCGGGGTCGACGGCCGGGTGGACAGCCCTCGGTGATCACTCGGCAGCGTGCGATCACCGGAGAGCTCCACCGGGGCGACGGCGAGATCGGCACCCAGCACGGGGCGAATGCCTTCACGCTGGCAAGCCTTGGCGAAGCGGACGGCCCCGTAGAGCCCGTCACGATCGGTCAGCGCGAGCGCATCCATCCCGTGCTCTGCCGCCCGGGCGGCAAGAAGGTGAGGATGCGAGGCGCCGTGGCGCAGCGAGTAGCCGGATGCCACATGCAGATGAACGAAGTAGTCGGACATGCCCCGGCTTCGGTAGGAGAACGAGCTAGGCGGACAGGGACAGCGACGGCTGCTGCACGAGGCCCAGCAGGGCAAGCACCGCCAGTAAGAAGTGCTCGGCATCCCGGATCAGATCGTCGGCCTCGCGCTGGCTGACGACCGGACGCCCGGCTTCAGCAGCAGCGCGCTTGCCGGCGCCGGCGGCAAAGAAGGCGGCCCACTCGGCCAGCTCGGGAGCGACATCGCTCAGCAGCCGCCAGGCGCTGACCGGACGGCCGCGCCTGCTCTGCGGACGGGTGCGGGCAGCGAGCACCGCGGCTGCCGCGCGCAAGGCTGCCAGGTGAGCGAGCGCGTAACGCTCCCCGCTGACCCGGGCACCTTCCGCATCAGCCAGGCCTTGCCGGGACGCGGTGAGCAAGCCGCCGACAGCACGCGGCAACACATTTGCCCGTGCCTGCGCAGCGTTTTTCGAAGAGTGTGACTTCGAGGAAGGCGAATCAGAGACGGTCATCAGTCGTGTACCTCCACCAGCTGCCAGCTACCAAGTGACCAGAGGAAACAAAGGTCATAGATCCCGGGGGACGCGGAGCAGTCAGCTCGGCCCGTCACCGCTTCCACCCGCCAGAACTCCTGCTCACCGTCGTCGATGGAGGCCGAAACCATCGACGCACCAACGTCTCCAGCGCTTGCATTGCCGGGCTTCGCATAGCCGGGCTTCGCATCGCTGCCGGTGCCCAACGCCATCGCCGAGGCCGACGCCCACCACTGGCCGGACTCGAACCAGTGCTCCAGCACGTCTTTGACGACGTAGAGGCGAGAGCGCCAGAGGAACTGCGCCGGCACATCGTCGCGACGGCGCACATCGACCGGCTCGGCATGACGCCTACCCATGAACGCCTCCTCCCCGAGACACCGGCTGGCGAATAAACCCGCTGGGCTCGCCGGGGGAAGGCGACGATGCCGGCAGGCAGCGTCGCTTCCCCACGACGCCACCTGCCGACGGCTCCCGCTCGCCCGTACGCTGGATGGGAACGCTGCGAGCTGGTGTACCGAACATACGTTCGATGGGGCGTCGGGTCAAGCTATAAACGCGAGTCGGTGGGCGACGCCCCTTCGGCCAGAGCCAGGCGCGTACGTGATAACTGGGTAATCGACGTTAACCGTCGCTGACAACGCACATAACCCAGTTATCGACGCCGGCCGACGGCTCGCCGGCCCGGATCAGTCAGCCCTCGGTCGGCGGCGCGCCGCTCCCGTCGGATCGCAACACGAAGCGCCGGTTGCAGGAATGACACCACCAGCCGCCGCGATCCCCCACCGGCTCGAGGTCTTCCTCGCCGCAGTAGGGGCAGTAGAACGGCACCGCGCGTTCCCCTCCCGGGGAAGCTGCGCCGGAGCCGGCGGCCGTGCTCACGCGCTGACCGTGCTCACCGGCTCAGGCCAGGACCGACTCATCGGCCCGGCGCACCCACGACGCGAAGCTCTCGCCTTCGGCGCGGTCGGACTGGAAGGTCAGCAGGATGCGCTCGACGAAGTCGGGCAGCTCCCGCGCGGTGACCTTGAGCCCGCGCACCTTGCGTCCGAGCGCAGCCTCGACCCCGAGCGATCCGCCGAGGTGGATCTGGAAGCCTTCCTCGCCGCCGATCAGCGAGCCCTTCAGCCCGATATCCGCCACCTGGAAACGGGCGCAGGCATTGGGGCAGCCGTTGACGTTGATCCCGATCGGCTCGTCGAACTCCGGCATGCGCCGCTCGAGCTCATCGATCAGCTCGCTGGCCAGCGCCTTGGTCTCGACGATCGCCAGCTTGCAGAACTCCAGGCCGGTGCACGCCATGGTCGAGCGCCGGAAGGAGGACGGGAAGACCTGAAGGTCAAGCGCCGCAAGCCCGGCCACCAGCCCGTCGACGTCCGTGACACCCATGATGATCATCTTCTGCTCGGTGGTGGTACGCACCTGACCAGAGCCGAATCGGTCGGAAAGCTCGGCGATCTCGCGCAGCAAGGAACCGGACACGCGCCCGACCCGCGGGGCGAACCCGACGGCGGAGGTGCCGTCGCGCAGCTGGGTCACGCCGACGTGATCGCGGCGCTTGGAGCGCGGCGCGTCAGGAGCCGGTCCGTCGGGCAGCGGATAGCCCAGGTACTCCTTCTCCAGCACCTCGCGGAAACGCTCGGGGCCCCAGTCGGAGACCAGGAACTTCAGCCGCGCCCGGGTGCGCGAGCGACGGTAGCCGTAGTCACGGAAGATCGATGTCACGCCGGCCCAGACGTCGGGCAGCTGCTCCTCCGTGACGAAAACACCAACGCGCACGGCGAGTTTGGGATTGGTCGACAGGCCGCCGCCGACCCACAGGTCGAAGCCCGGCGCGCCGTCGGGACCGAGAACGCCGACGAACGAGATGTCGTTGATCTCGTGCACCGTGCAGTGGTCCGGGCAGCCGGAGACGGCCGTCTTGAACTTGCGAGGCAGGTTGGAGAACTCCGGGGAGCCGATGTGGCGGCGCGCCACCTCGTTGATCGCCGAGGTGCCGTCGAGGATCTCGTTGGCATCGGCACCGGCAAGCGGGCAACCGAGGATGACGCGCGGGGTGTCGCCGCACGCTTCGGTGGTCGACAGGCCGGTCGACTCCAGCCGCTGCCAGATCGCCGGCATGTCTTCGATGCGGATCCAGTGCAGCTGGATGTTCTGGCGATCCGTGACGTCAGCGGTGTCGCGGCCGTACTCCGTACTGACGTCAGCGATGGCCCGCAGCTGCTCGGAGGTCAGCCGCCCGCCGTCGATGCGCACGCGCAGCATGAAGAACTTGTCGTCGAGCTCCTCAGGCTCGAGCGACCCGGTGAGCCCACCACCGATGCCCGGCCGGCGCTGCGTGTAGAGCCCCCACCAACGCATCCGACCCCGCAGGTCGCTGGGATCGATCGCATCGAATCCGCGGTAGGCATACACGTTTTCGATGCGCTGCCGGACGTTGAGCCCATCGTCGTCCTTCTTGAACCGCTCGTTGGCGTTGAGCGGCTCCCGATGGCCCAGAGCCCACTGACCCTGACCGGTGCTGCGCTGCGGCGCGGGCATGCGCGTGGGTCCTTCCACTCGAAAATCCGGAGATCTGGACGACGGACAGGTATGCGCAGAAGCGGGCTGCCGGCGCCGGGTAATCGGAGCCGTACGGCCCAGCGGCGGGCGATCACCGCTGTGCTGACCGCCCATCTGCTGGCTACCCACAAGTCTCGCACAAGAGGCAGTCGCGACGAATGTGAGCGCGATCATGGAACCGTCCTGCGGGCGCTCCGGCGAACTCTCGCGACCCCCGCGGGAACATATCCGGGACGCCGGTTGTACTGTTACTTCGTGTCCTTGATGCTCGTAGCGCGGCTGCATGTCGATCTGCAGCGCGTCTCGAGCGCGGTCTGTCGGTAGCGGTAGCTGACGCGTCACCTATGACGCGTCCCTCCCGCCTCCCCCACCCAGACCTGCCTAAGGACCCCTGTGACCTGCCTCGATCTGACCACGATGTCCCCGCGCGAGCTCGCCGAGCGCGCCGGTGACGAGCTCGAAGGCGCGCCCCCGCTCGAGGTGCTGCGCTGGGCGGTAGACCGGTTCAACCCCCGGTTCGCGATCACCGCGTCCATGCAGGACACCGTGATCCTGCACATGAGCTCGCGCATCGACCACAGCATTCCGGTGATCTTTCTCGACACCGGCTACCACTTCGCGGAGACGATCGGCACTGCCGACGCCGTCGAATCGGTCTATGACCTGAACCTGCTTCGCGTGCGCCCGCAGCTCACGGTCGAGGAGCAGGACGCGACCTACGGCAAGGACCTGTTCGCCCGCGACCCCGACGCCTGCTGCCGGATGCGCAAGGTTCGCCCGCTCGAGTCGGCGTTGCGCAGCTACGACGCCTACGCGTCCGGGATCCGGCGCGACGAGAGCGACTCCCGGGCCCACGCCCGCGTCGTCGAGTGGGACGAAACCCGTGACAAGGTCAAGATCAACCCGCTGGTCGGATGGTCGCAGGACCAGATCGACGAGTACATCGACGCCAACGGCGTTCTGGTCAACCCGCTGCTGACCGACGGCTACGGCAGCGTCGGCTGCGCACCCTGCACCCTCCGGGGATCGGGCCGCGCCGGACGCTGGGCCGGTCAGAACAAGGTCGAGTGCGGTCTGCACGTCTGAGCAACTGAGATCGGACGATCTCGGGCCGCCGGACGTCATCCTGGTCGGCCATGGGAGTCGCGATCCTGACGCTGGAGCTGTCTTGCGCGGGCTGCGCGATGCCGTCGCCGCGCGGCTGGCTCCGCTGCGCGTCGTGCTCGCATGGATCGAACTCGACGCCCCGCTGCTGACCGACCTGATCGGTCCGCCAGAAGGCGATGAACGAGCGACCCAGCAAAGCGGTCCGGTCATCATCCCGTTGCTCCTGTCTCGCGGGACCCACACCGCCCGCGACCTGCCCGCCGCCGCCGCGCCGCCACTCGGCCCCGACCCGATGCTCACCCGGATGCTGCTCGATCGCCTCCGGGAGGCCGGCATCGCCGCGGGCCGCCCGCTGGTCCTGGCGGCGGCAGGATCGGCGGACGCCTTGGGGACCTTGGACGTGTCGCGACAGGCCCAAATGCTCGAAGCCGCTTGGGGGGCTCCCGTACGGGCCGGCTTCGTGACGAGCGAACCATCGCTCGAGGCCGCCGCCGCGCAGGCAAGCGCCGCGAGTGCCCTCACCCCAGGACAGGGCACTTCACCTGTGCATACGGCGCCGGCTGTCGTGAGCTACTTCCTCGCGCCGGGCCGATTGCCGAGCAGCGCCCGGCCGGATACCGAGCATCTGGGAAGCCATCCGCAACTCGTGGAGTTGGTCCTGTTGCGCTATCGGGCGACTGCTCCGGACGGCGTAACCCGGTTGGGCCTGTAGGCGCACTCCTGTGCTGCCGACATAGGTGGTGTGGCTGGTATGCAAACGGTGATCCGCCCGGCAGCTGTACTGCCGGAACACGCTGCGCGGCTCATCCTGCCCGCGCTGGAGCGCCTCGACGTTTCCGCCGGCGGTGTGTGGCTGACGACGCCCACTCTGTGGCAGCGTTACAACCGTCCATGGGACGGGCCGCTGGGTAGTCACGGCAGCTCCGAACTGGTCGGATCCATCGCCGTCGTCTACGGCACTCCCACCCGATCGAGCATCACGGTCTACCGCGCAGCGGTCACCGAGATCGGCGTCGCCGCCGGCTGGACCACCGACAGCCTGTGCGACGAGGCGTTCAGCTACGCAGGCCTGACGCTGGCGAACTGCCCGCGCGCCGCGCTTGCCGCGCCGCCGGCCCGCGATCCCTTCAAGGATTCCTCGCTCACCCGAGTCCCGGAGTAACACCCTCCTCGGGCAAGCTGGTCCGGTGCACGACGCGCCTGCTCTGGTCACGTTTCACCTCTGGGGTGTTGCGCGCCGCCACGTCCCCTGGGCGCTGAGCCGCATGATCCGTCACCGGTCGCCGCTGCGCCGGGTGCCCGGCCTTCGCTTCGCCCGCCTGCTCGGCACCGGGCACGGCCGCAGCTTCACTCCTGCTGACGCCGATCCGCGGCACTGGGCCTTGCTGGCTGCCTGGGACACCGCCGAACAAGCGGAGACCTTCGACCGCCAGGCTCTGGTCAGCCAGTGGGACGCGCGTTGCGACGAGCGGTGGCGCGTAAGGCTGCAGCCGATGTCCTCGACGGGATCCTGGTCCGGCACGACACCCTTCGGCCCGCAGCGCTCGGCCGGAGCGGCTCGCGTCAGCGGCGCCCCCTTCGCCGTGCTGACGCGTGCCCGGCTCGTGCCCCGCAAGGCCGCCGCGTTCTGGCGGGCGACACCGCCCGTCGCCGCCGCCGTCGCGGTCGCACCGGGACTGCGATTCGCCCGCGGCATCGGTGAGGCTCCCATCGGGCTGCAGGCAACGTTCAGCATCTGGGACGATTCGGCGGCCGCGGCAGCTTTCGCGTACGACAGCCGCGCTCATCGTGCCGTGATCGACCGGACGCGGCAGGAAGGCTGGTACGCCGAGCAGCTGTTTGCCCGCTTTGCTGTGATCGACGCGAGTGGTGAGGTCGACGGACAGGACCCGCTGGCGATGGGAAGCGGTGGCGGTGGACAGCTCGGCTGAAACGCACCGGGAGGTGCGACTCGAACGCTGGGGGCCGGCCCAGATCAACGCCCGGATGACCGATGTCATGCGGGTCTACCGGCGGGCGTTCCTCGATGTCCATGAGGCCTTTCCGGCCCGCGCCGAGATCGAACGCACCGCCCACGCCCGCAGTCACCTGCACCGGCCCGGACTGCGGGCGGTCGCGGCGCTGGAGGGCGACCGCCTCGTCGGCATCGGCTACGGCCAGCCAGGCGCCCCGGGTCAGTGGTGGCACGACGTCGTGGTCACGGCCGTCACCGAGATGGGTGGGTACGAGTTCGCCGACGACTGGCTCGCCAGCTGCTTCGAGGTGGTCGAACTGCATGTCCTGCCGACCCACCAGGGCGCCGGCATCGGTCGTGACGTCCTGCGCCAACTGCTCGCTGACTGCAGCGAGCGCACGGCCGCACTGTCGGCGCTGGAACCGGACGGGAGCCGCGCGCGCCGGCTCTACACCGCAGAAGGCTTCGTGCCATTGCTCTCGGACTTCCGCTTCCCGGGTGGGCCGACGCGTTACGCCGTGCTCGCCAAACGCCTTCGGTGACCAGCCCCGGCACGGCAGACGTCCCCGATGTGATCGTGGTCGGCGCGGGACACAACGGCCTCGTCGCGGCCTGCTACCTCGCCAAGGCCGGGCTGCGCGTGGAGGTCGTCGAGCGCGATGACGTGATCGGCGGCGCCGTCTCCACCGTCGAACGCTTCCCCGGCTACCGGATCGACCGCGGTTCGAGCCTTCACGTGATGATCCGCTGGACGGGCATCACCGAGGAACTCGACCTGTCGCGCCACGGGCTGCGCTACCTGGAGTGCGACCCGTGGGGGTTCCTGCCCGTCGCGGGGGCACCCGGCGGGGGCATCACCTTCCGGGTCGACCTGGACCGCACGTGTGCGTCGATCGAAGCGGTGTGCGGAGGCGCAGAAGCCCAGGCGTACCAGGATTTCGTACGCGATTGGACCCGCCGAACCGAGCCGATGATCGACGCCTTCAACGGCCCGCCGACACCCGGCCGGATCGGGCGTGCGGCGTGGCGCGCCGGAAAGCACCTGCCGGTCAGCGGGATGGAAATCAGCCGACAGTTCCTGTCCCCCGGCGACGGCGTCCTGGATGAGACGTTCCGCGACGAGCGGCTGAAGGCGGCGCTCGCGTGGATGGGATCGCAGTCGGGGCCGCCGATGTCGGAACCGGGGACGGCCGGCCACCTCGGCTGGAGCGCCATGCTTCACAGGCGGCCGCCGGCGCGTCCCGTCGGCGGCTCGGGAGCGCTCACGCAAGCGCTGGCGAGCCGGCTGCGCGCCGACGGAGGGCGGGTGCGGCTCGGTGATGCGGCCCGCTCCATCGAGGTCGAACGCGGCAGGGTGAGCGCCGTCGTCACCGCAAGCGGCGAACGGCTGCCGACCAAAGCCGTCGTCTCGGCCTGCCACGTATTGACCACCATGGACCTGGCCCGCAGCGCGCTGCCCGCGGCCCTGACCGAACGGGCCCGCCGCGCGGTGCGTGTCGGCAACGGCATCGGCGTCGCGCTGCGCCTGGGCACGACCGGGCTCCCGCAGTATCCGGACGCGCCCGGCGACGTCCACTCCGGACTCGGGCTGCTCGCGAGCGACCGGGCCACGCTCGCGGCGGCGTACGGCGACTACCTGGCCGGACGCCCACCGGCCGAACCTCCCGTTGTCGTCATGGGGTTTTCGGCGCTCGACCCGTCGCTCGCGCCCGCCGGGCGGCACGCCGTCACCCTCTGGGGGCAGTGGTATCCGTACGAGCTGGCAGGCGTCGGTCCGGGCGGCTGGGAGCGCCTTCGAGAGCAGACGACGGACCGGCTGCTTGCCGCGGTGGAGTCGGCTGCACCGGGCTTCTCCTCCACCGTCGAGCACGCGTATCTGCAGACACCACAGGATCTTTCCGACGAACTCGGATTGCTGAACGGCAACGTGATGCACGTCGAGATGAGCCTGCCGTCGATGTTCGGCTGGCGCCCGCTGCCGGAGCTGTCGGGCTATCGCACACCCCTTGCCGGGCTCTATCTGGCCGGTGCGTCGACCCATCCGGGAGGCGGTGTCTCGGGAGCGAGCGGACGCAGCGCCGCCAGGGTCGTTCTCGCTGATCTCGAGCACGCGGCGCGGCGGCGCCGGCTTCCGGGTCTCGGCGCGCTGCCGCGCACGCGGCTGCCGTAGGCCCTCCCCCGTAGGCTCCTGCTGTGGCAAGCTCCACCGGCGCTGTCCCGGCCAGACGCCTGCCCGCCCGGGTCGGGCTCCGGATGCCCGCCGTGCGTCTCGTCCCGGCGCTGATCACCGGACTCGCCGCGCTCACCGTGCTCAGCCAGATCTGCTATCCGCTCACCTCCGGCACCGTTCGTGACCGGCTGACTGTCGCGACCGTGCTGCTCTGGTGCACGGCCTCGCTGGCACACGCGACGCTCTCGCGGGGCCGGTGGTTCGCCGCCGGGGTTCTCGCGATCAGCGCCGGGGTGGGTTTCGGTTCGGAGGCGCTGGGCGTCGCGACGGGCGTGCCCTTCGGTCACTACGGCTACGCGGCAACGTTGGGGCCGCGGCTGCTCGGCGTCCCGGTGATCGTCCCGCTGGCCTGGACGATGATGGCCTACCCGGCGCTGCTGGTCGGACTGCGCATCGGGGCGCCGATCCTGAGCGGGGCACTAGCGCTCGCGAGCTGGGACCTGTTCCTCGATCCGCAGATGGTCGCCGCCGGGCACTGGCACTTCACCGGCGGCGGGCCCAGCGTCAACGCGATCCCGCTGACGAACACGCTGGGCTGGAGCCTCGTCGCGCTCGTGATCATGGCCGGGTTGGTGCGGCTCCCGCAGCGCGCGGAGCGGCCGGTGGACGATCGGGTGCCGATCGGCCTCTACCTCTGGACGTACGCCTCCTGCGTGCTTGCTGCCGCAGCGTTCTTCCACCAGCCTGGTGCAGCGCTTGCCGGAGGCCTCGCGATGGGGATCCCGGTCGTGCTGCTCGTGCGTTCCCGGCGCCGGCTCACCGCGCAGGCGTGAACCCCTCGCGCCAGGCGGCCCGGCTGCTCGCCGTCGCTCTGACGATCCAGAGCGCCATCAACGCCCGCCTGCTCAGACGCCCGCCCGAGGCCGGCAGCACTGACCTCACCGAGCGGGTCAGCGTGCTGCTCCCGCTGCGCGACGAAGCCGACCGCGCGAGGCGATGCCTGGAGGCACTGGCCGCCCAGACCGGGCTGACCGACCTCGAGTTCGTCGTGCTGGACGACGACTCGCGGGACGGCACTGTCGACCTCGTTTCCTCAGTATTTGCAGGCGATCCGCGGGTGCGACTGATTCGGGGGAACGGTGACCCGCCCCCCGGTTTTCTGGGCAAGCCGTGGGCGTGCGCCCGGCTGGCGGAGGCGGCCGACCCTCGCTCGGGAGTTCTCGTCTTCCTCGACGCCGACGTGGTGCTGGCGCCGGACGGGCTGGCCCGCACCGCGGCGCTGTTGCGCTCGGCACGAGTGGACTTCATCAGCCCCTATCCGCGGCAGGAGGCGCAGTCCGTCGCCGAGCGACTCATCCAGCCGCTGCTCACCTGGTCATGGCTGACGCTCGTCCCGCTTCGGTTCGCGGAACGGTCCCGGCGACCGTCACTCGCGATCGCGAACGGTCAACTGCTCGCGGTGGACGCGGCGGCCTATCGGACGTGCGGAGGACATGCCTCGCCCGGGGTACGGGCGAGCGTGCTGGAGGACATCGCCCTCGCGCGAGCGCTGCGCAGACACGGGTATCGCGGCGGCATGGCTGCTGGCGAAGAGGTCGCCACCTGCCGGATGTATGACGGCTGGCCGGCGCTTCGCGACGGGTACGCCAAGTCGCTCTGGGCCGCCGCCGGCGGCCGCCGCTCCGGGAGCTTCGCCCAGCTCACCCTGCTGTGCTGGCTTTATCTGCGGCCGGACCGGGTGTGCTACCTGGCGGGAGTCGTTTCCCGGGTGATCGCCGCCCGCCGCACCGGGGGCCGCACTCTGCCTGACGCCCTGTCACATCCGTTGTCCGTTGCGCTGCTCGCCGGACTCACCGCGCATTCGTGGCGAGCCCGCCTGCAGGGTGTCCTGCGTTGGAAGGGCCGTCCGGTGGTCGCCGCCGGCGCGCCGGCGTAGGGAAGGGCTATGGCGCGCATCGTCGTGATCGGGTCCGGACTCGGCGGGCTCGCCGCCGCGGCCCGGCTTCACGCGCTCGGCCATGACGTCACGGTCTGCGAGCGGTCGCCGTCGGTCGGCGGCAAGCTCGGCACCTACGAGCGTGACGGCTTCCGCTTCGACACCGGCCCGTCACTGCTGACGATGCCTTTCGTCTTCGAAGACCTCTTCGCCGCCACGGGTGAGCCGCTGCAGCAAACGCTCGACGTGCAAAGGGTGGACCCGCATTGCCGCTACCGGTTCGACGACGGCGCGGTGCTCGAGGTCCCGTCCTCCGGCGAGGCCCTCGCCGCCGCCGTTCGGGACGCCTTCGGCGCGAAGGCGAGCCGGGAATGGGAGCGATTGCAGGAACGGGCCGCACGGATGTGGCAGGTCTCGCGCGGGCCGTTCCTCGAAGCTGCGGGGCCACCCCGGCTGCTCGAACTCGCCGCGCGTCAGCCGTCCGACCTGCCGGTGATCGCCCCCGGACGCTCGCTGCGGTGGCTCGCCGAGCAGATGCTGAGCGATCCCCGATCGCAGGCGATGCTGGAGCGCTACGCCACCTACGCGGGCTCCGATCCGCGGCGGGCACCGGCGGCGCTGGCGGCTACGGCGTTCGTCGAGCAGGAGTACGGCTGCTGGTACGTCAGCGGCGGCCTGCACGGCATTGCCGCCGCGCTCTGCGAGCGGATCCCGGCCGTGCGGACCGCGACGGCGGTGACCGGAATCGATCTCGCCGGCGGACGCGTCTGCGGGGTGCGCCTGGAGGCTGGCAAGCGCCTCCCGTCCGACGCGGTCGTCGCCGATGTCGACGCGACCCACCTCTATCGCGATCTGCTCCCACGACGACGGTTGGTGCCGCGTTCGACGCCGTCCTCCGCGGGTTTCGTCATGCTGCTGGGAGTCAGTGACCCGGCACCCGAATTGGCCCATCACACCGTGCTTTTCCCGCCACTCGACGGGGTCGGCTATGCCGCCGAGTTCGATGCGGTGTTCAGCGGCTACATCAGTGCCGAGCCGACGGTCTACGTGAGCGCCCCGCGAGATCCCGCGGTGGCGCCTGCGGGGACTCGGGCCGTCTTCGTCATGGTGAACGCTCCCCGCCAGGGACCGTTTGATTGGGACGCCCCCGACGTCCCTGAGATCTACGCGCGGCATCTGCTCTGGGTCATGGCCAAGCGCGGCCTCGATCTGCGCGGCCGGATCAGCTTCTGCGAAACGCGCACACCCGCAGATCTGGCACGTGCGACAGGCGCTCCGGGCGGCGCGATCTACGGCACCGCCGGCCACGGCACCGCGGCCTTCCGGCGGGCCGCGAACCGCTCCCCCGTCCCGGGACTCTTTCTCACCGGCGCCAGCGCCCACCCTGGCGGTGGCTTGCCCCTGGTCGCACTCTCGGCCGCCGCCGTCGCCCGTTTGATCGGACCCGTTTGATCGGACCCGCGTGAGCGTCGCTAGCGCTGCTCGCGCAGCCGCGGCGCCGCGGCGCGCAGGAACTGGACGGTACCGGCGACGCTGAGTGCGCCGGTCGCCATGGCCGCCGCGGTCGCAAAAACCCTTGCGCCGCAAGAGAAGACACCCGCCGAGAGCAGGCCCGACGCGGCGAGAGCGACGCGCACCGGACGTTCGCCTGAAGTGATCCGGCCGATCTCCCCGAATCCGGCCGCACCGGCCCGGGCCCTCGCGTACTCCAGCAGCATGACCCCGGCGCCGGCGGCCACCGTCACCCGCGCCGGTGCACCCGCCGCCCGCAAGGCCAGCAATTGCAGTGCATCGCTGGCCCGATCGGCCAGGGAATCCAGCACGAATCCCCACCTGGTATCGGCGCCGGAGAGCACGGCGACCGAGCCGTCGAGCCCGTCGGCGAAGCCGGAGGCGACCACCATCCCACCGGCCACCACACACCACCTACCCCCCGCCCGTGCTGCCAGCGGCGCCGCCGCCGCGAGACCAATCCCCAGCGCGGTCAGCGCATCAGGCGACACCTCGCGCCGGGCCAGCGGCCGGGCGGCGCTCTCGACGAGCGTCAGCCACGCGCCGGTCACCCGTGAATCCGTTACGCCGCCGTGCAGCTGGCTCCAGCGGGTCCGATAGGCCGCCCGATCAGGAAGGTTCACGCGACCGACGGAATCTCCTGCGACCGCGCGCGGCGCAGCTCGTTCTCCGCCGTGCGCGCCAGCAGCCGGACCGCCAGCGAACGGAAGATCCAGCGCGGCAGCAGCGCGGGCAGGGCGAGCGGTCCGTGCAACGTGATCCGAGCTGTGACGAGAGTGCCGCCCGAAGCCTGCGGGATCAGCAGATGTTCGACTTCTTCGGCCAGCCCATGGAAGAGCTGAGCCGTAGTGGCCAGCGAGGAGCGGTGGACCACGTGGTCGATCTCGACCGGGATCTGGCGCCGGAAGAGCCGCACCTGCGCAAGCACCTGCTCGCCGGCGACGACCTCCCAGCTCTCGCTGTCGGAATCGCCGAACGGCTCGACGGCCCGCAGGAAGGGATCGAACTCGGTCCAGCGCTCCGGATGCGCGAGCACCGCCCAGACCGACGGCACCGGCGCGGCGCTGCTGGCGCGAGCGCCGGCCGAGGCGCGCAGGAGGACGGCGAGCGGCCTGCCGGGCACCGACGCCAGGGCCTGCAGGGAAGTGAGGAGAGGCACAGACGGCATGTCACGCATCCTCCCCCGTATGGTCACCGGGTGAGCGAACCCGCGCCGTACGTCGTCGAGACCGCGGAAGCTTTCGCTCCCGACACTGTGTTCCTCGACGGTCGCGAGCAAGTGGTGCTGGCCGTCCGGATCACCCCGGTCTACGGGCAGATCGACCTGACGCTCTTGGCGCAGGTCGTCGATGCCGCCACCGAGCGCGGCTTCGCGCTCGCCCGCGAGCAGCCGTTTCGCGACGAATGGCTGATCTGCGTCTTCGACACGTTCGACGAGGAGTAGCGGCTCCGGCGCTCGTGACTCAATGCGCGCCCGGGCTCCGGCGTCCCAGCGAGTCGAAGATGTCCAGCGTCGCCGTCGACCGGTTCAGGGTGTAGAAGTGCAGGCCGGGGGCCCCTCCGGCGAGCAATCGCGTAGCCAGGTCAGATGCCACCTCGACCCCGATCGCCCGCACCGCGGCGCCGTCGTCGCCGACATCGGCGAGGCGGCGCGCGAGCTCCTCGGGGAAGATCGCTCCGGACATCTCCGCCATCCGTTTGATCGAGGACGTCTGGGTCACCGGCATGATCCCCGGCAGGATCGGGACGTTGCAGCCCAATGCCGCCACGCGGTCACGGAGCCGGAAGTACGCGTCAGCCGAGAAGAAGAACTGCGTGATGGCGAAATCAGCGCCCGCGTCGCACTTCTCGACCAGCCGGCGGGCATCCGCTTCCAGGTCGGTGGCTCCGGGGTGCTTGTCCGGAAAAGCAGCGACACCCACGCAGAAATCCCCCAGCGAGCGCACCAGGCCCACGAGTTCGTTGGCGTAGGTCAGGCCCTCGGGGTGCGGCTCCCAGGCAGCCGTCGGACCACCGGGCGGGTCACCGCGCAGGGCCAGCACGTTGCGGATCCCAGCGCCGGCGTAATCACCCACCACTCGGCGCAGTTCGGTGATGCTGTGCCCGACCGCGGTGAGATGCGCGACGGGGGTCAGCGTCGTCTGGGTCGCGATGCGCTCGGTGACGCGGATGGTGCGGTCGCGGCTCGAACCGCCCGCCCCGTACGTCACGGAGACGAACGTCGGCGCGTACGGCTCGAGGTCGCGAATCGCCCGCCACAGGGCGACTTCGCCCTCATCGGTCTTCGGCGGGAAGAATTCGAACGAGAACGACGGCTCGCCGGTTTCCAGCAGCTCCCGCACTGTCTTGGAGCGACGCGCGCGCACACCTGCCGTGCTCACGTGCACCCACCCCATCCCCACGCCGGCGGCCGTTTCCGGCCTGACTAGCGAGATTAACCGTCGCCGGCCGGCTCACCGGGTGCATCAGGTGCATTGGGTGAATCGCCCAGCAGACTCAGCGGCGCCGTCGCGGCCACGATCCGCGCCTGCCCGCCGCTGACGATGATGTCGCGGCCGCTCGCCGGCGCCTGCGCGACCTCGATCTGCGCTCCGGGCGGGGCCGTCACGGAGTAGGGGCCGCCGGGAAGCGCCAGCACACACAAGGGGGCGGCGACGTCGACTCGCTCCGGCGGCGCGGCGAAATGCAGGTTTGCGTTCTCGGCCTGCACCGACAGCGTCCGGCAGACCAGCTCGCGGCAGGAGACCCGGCCGGCGGGGCTGGTGAGAGAAAGCTCTCCCCCGGCGCCCCACGACGTGATCTCCCCACGACGGAGTTCGACGGTGACCTCCCATCCATCGGGAAGGTCGATACGCAGCCGCGCACGACGGGCTCGCACGTGCAGTCCGGTGGCGTCGGAGCGCAGGCGAAAGCCTCGTGGTCGCAACCGTTGCGGCCAGCGGGCCGGCAGCCGGATCGGCACGGTCCAGCGCACCCGAAGCTGCTGGCCCGGCTTGTGCCCGAGCTCCACCCGGCCGCTGCCCACGACGACCGCGAGCCGGGCATGGGGAAGGGCCGCGCGGTCGATGCGCTCGACGCCTTCGCGACGGCCTCCGGCCAGACTCAACCGCTTTCCCCGTCCGCCGCTCTCGGCATGTGGCCCTCCACACGCGCATCTCGCTACCGTCCACATCATGCCGACCGGGACGACTGCTGCCTCCGCCGCAGCCGACGCGCGTGACCCGGCGCGCCTGAGTGGGCTGAGCCTGCGCGTGAGCGACGCCTTGGCCACCTTTCTGGACCGGGCGGAACCGGTCGTGACCCGGATCGGCCCGGAACTCGAAGCCGTTGCTGCGGCGACACGTGAGTTCGTCCTGGCCGGCGGGAAGCGGCTGCGTCCCGCCTTCTGCTACTGGGGCTGGCGCGGCACCGGCGCGGCGGACTGCGACGGCGTGCTGAACGCCGCGGCCTCCCTCGAGCTGCTGCACGCCTGTGCCCTCATTCACGACGACGTCATCGACGCCTCCGACACCCGGCGCGACCGGCCGTCCACCCACCGGCGTTTCGCCGAGCTGCACCTCAAGGGTGGATGGAGAGGTGACCCCGAGGCGTTCGGCGCCAGCGCCGCGATCCTGCTCGGCGACCTGTGCCTGGTCTGGGCCGACCAGATGTTCGGCGAGTGCGGCCTGGAACCGGCGGCGATCGATCGCGCCCGCGGGACCTACGCCGAGATGCGCGTCGAGCTCATGGCGGGCCAGTATCTCGACGTGCTGGCCTCGGTGTTGACGGAGCCGGACAGTGCAGCAGCGACCGAACGGGCGCTTCGGGTCGCCCGCTACAAGAGCGCCAAGTACACGGTGGAGCGTCCACTCCAGCTCGGCGGGATGCTCGCCGGAGCGTCTGCTGACCTGCTCGCTGCGTACTCGGCGTACGGGCTGCCGCTCGGGGAGGCCTTTCAGCTACGCGACGACATCCTCGGGGTCTTCGGCGATCCGGCCGTCACCGGGAAGCCCGCAGGTGACGATCTGCGCGAGGGGAAGCGGACGGCACTCGTCACACTTGCGGAACAGCGCGCTTCCCCGGCGGCAGCCGCCCAGCTCAGGGCGCTGGTCGGGGATCCCGACCTGGACGCGGCGGGCGTAGCGACGTGCCGGCAGGTGATCAGCGAAAGTGGAGCGCTTGGCGAGGTGGAGGAATTAATCCTGCGCCGCGGGGCACAGGCACGGGAAGCGTTGGACGTGCCCACCTTGGACCGGCGGGCGCGCCGCTCCCTCGAAGTCCTGGCCGCAGCTGTCACTGACCGCATCGGGTGAGAGCGTTTCGTCAGCACGCCGCGTAATGACAGATAACGCAGCGCGCTCGACCGTTAGGGTGACGAAAGACATCGGGGGTGAGGATGATCGGGTTGGAAACCCGCTCAGGCAGCGGCCGAAACGCCGCCGCACCCGACGCTCTCGCTCCCCTGCTGCTGGTCGAGGACGACGAGGGCGATGCCTTTCTCGTCACCGAACTCCTGCTCGAGGCCGGGATCGACTGGCCGGTTGATTGGGTACGCAACCTTTCCGAGGCAGCCACGGCGCTGGCGTCCGGAGTGCGCTGCGTGCTCCTCGACCTCGGCCTGCCCGACGCCGATGACCGCCCCGACGGCCTCGGCGCGCTGCAGCACCTGCTCGACATCGCCCCGCTGACCCCCGTTCTCGTGCTCACCGGGCTCGACGATGAGGCCCGCGGCGCGGCGGCCGTCTTCGCCGGGGCCCAGGACTACCTGGTCAAGGGTCACGTCGATGGCAACAGCCTGGCGCGCGCCGTGCTGTACGCCGTCGAGCGTCGGCGCGCCGAGGAATCGAGCCGCCAGCTGATGGAGGCGCGGCTCCTGCAGGGTGAGAACGACCGGCTCACACGTGGCTTGCTTCCCCAGCCGCAGCTGCGCTCGCCCGATCTGCACGTGCACTCGCGCTACACCCCTGGCGAGCGCCGGCTCGTGCTGGGCGGCGACTTCTATGACGTGGTCGAAGGCGCCGACGGCCGGCTGCACCTGCTCGTCGGTGACGTGAGCGGACACGGTCCCGACGAGGCCGCACTCGGCGTCCACCTTCGGGTCGCGTGGCGCACGCTGGTGCTGGCGGCCGTGCCATCTGTAGATGTGCTCCCGATCCTCGAGGACATCCTGGTCCGGGAGCGGCGATCGGAGGAGATCTTCGCGACGGTGTGCCAGCTGGTGATCAGCGCAGGTCGCGAACGCGCAACCCTGTGGCTGGCGGGACACCCGGTACCGATCCTGCTCGAGCCAGACTGCCGCCCGCTCGCCGACGAGGACGTGGCAGGCCCGCCGCTCGGTGCCGTTCCCGGGCTCTCGTGGGATCGCGTCGAGATGCAACTACCGGTCCCGTGGGCGCTCGCGCTGCATTCGGACGGGCTTTTCGAGGGCTACACCGACGAGCAACCCGACACTTCCACCGGCACCGACAATTCCACTGACACCGGCAACCCGGCCGAGAGCCGCCCCCGGCTCGGACTTTCCGGCCTGCTCGACATCCTGGCCACGGCGCAGGCGCGCGACCTCGACGACAGCACCTTGCTCGACACGGTCATCACGGAGGCGGAGCGGCGTAACGGCGGTCCCATGGCTGACGATCTGGCGTTGCTGCTCGTGCGTCACGATCCCGTGCCCGGCGCGTGAGCGAGACGCAGAATCCGGGCGGCGCGCCGGCCGCCGGATGGAGCCTGCGCCGCCGGCTCTTCGTGACCTTCGTGGTGCTCGGCATCCTGGTGGCCGCCGGCACCGTCCTCGCAGGGGTCTCACTCGCCCGTCTCAATTCGGCCCAGCACCGCCAGGTCGACCGGCTGGATCCGGCGAGCCAGGTGAGCGATGACCTGTTCATCTCGCTGCTGAACCAGGAGACCGCGCTGCGTGGTTTCGCCCTGACCCACCAGGAGGACTTCCTCGCGCCGTACGCGACGGGACGCGCCAGGACCGACGCCGACCTTCGCCGCTTGCACGCCCTGCTGGTTCACGAGCCGGCCAGTTCGGCGGACCTCGACGCCCTTGAAGCCGAAGCGCGCAGGTGGCAGCAGACCTACACCGCGCCGGCGCTCGCTGTGATCCGAATGACCCCGAGCGGCACCATCCCGCCCGTTCAGTTCAACCGTGGCAAGACGATGTTCGACGCGATCCGCGCCAACTACGACCGGCTGAACCTCAGCGTGGCCGAGGCCCGCCGCCATGCCCGCGACCAGCTGCGCACCTCGACCCAGTTCCTCATCGGCCTCGTCGTGGGGGCGGCGGTGCTGGCGGTCCTCATCAGCCTGACGCTCTTCCGATCGCTCCGGCGCTGGATCACCACACCGCTCTCCGCGCTCCGGCGCGAGGTCCGGACGGTCGCCGGCGGCGATCTCGAACACCCCGTCGTCGTCACTGGACCGCCTGACATCGTTGAGGTCGCCACCGACGCCGAGCTGATGCGCCGGCGCCTGCTCGATGAATATTTCGCGGCCGTCGAGGCCCGCAGCCAGGCGCAGGCCGCCGCCGAGCAGGTCGCCTTCCAGGCCCAGGAATTGCGGCGCTCCAACGCCGAACTCGAACAGTTCGCCTACATCGCTTCGCACGATCTGCAGGAGCCGCTGCGCAAGGTGGCGAGCTTCTGCCAGATGCTCGACCGGCGCTATTCCGGACAGCTCGACGAACGAGCCGACCAGTACATCGCCTTCGCGGTCGACGGTGCCAAGCGCATGCAGAACCTGATCAACGACCTGCTCGCCTTCAGCCGGGTCGGGCGCACCACCGCTGGATTTCGGCCGGTCGACCTGGCGGCGTGCGTCGCGAATGCCCAGGGGGATCTGGAGACGTTGCTCGCCGAGTCCGAGGCGGTCGTGGAGGTGGGCGAGCTTCCCGCGGTTTCGGGTGATGTGAGCCTGCTGCGGCAGCTGTTCATCAACCTGATCGGCAATGCTGTGAAGTTTCGCGGCGACGACCCGCCGCGCATCCGCCTCAGCGCCGAGCGGGCCGATGACTTCTGGGCGATCACCGTCTCCGACAACGGGATCGGGATCGATCCCCGTTACAACGAAAAGGTTTTCGCCATCTTCGCCCGCCTGCATCCGCGCGAGCAGTACGAGGGCACCGGAATCGGGCTGGCACTCTGCCGCAAGATCGTCGAGTTCCACGGCGGGACCATCGACGTCGTCACCGATCCGCTTCCGGCCGGCTCGCTCGGCGGGGCAACCCTGCGCTTCACGCTTCCCGCCGCTGTCCCTGCCACCTTGACCCCAGAGCCGGCCAGCGCCGGCACGGGGGTAAGGGGTAACCCATCGAGAACGGGAGAGTCATGACCACCGCCGAGCCGCGGCTCATCGAAGTGCTACTCGTCGAGGACGACCCGGGTGACGTGCTGCTCACCCGCGAGGCGTTCGAGCATCAGAAGGTCGCCAACCGGTTGCACGTCGTCAACAACGGAGAGGACGCGATCGCGTTCCTGCGCAAGGAAGGCGAGTACTCCGAGGTGCCGGAACCCGACCTCGTGCTGCTCGACCTGAACCTGCCCGGGATGCACGGCCGCGAGGTGCTGGCCGCCATCAAGGAGGACGCGCACCTGCAGACGATCCCCGTGGTCGTGCTGACGACCTCCGAGGCGGAGGAGGACGTGCTCCGCAGCTACCGGTTGCACGCGAACGCCTACGTCACCAAGCCGGTGGACTTCGACCGGTTCATGGCGGTCGTGCGCGCGATCGATGAGTTCTTCGTGAGCGTGGTACGCCTGCCCAGCCGCTAACGCCGCGGCGATTGAGCGCGCTCTTGCCCGCAGATCGCTAACGTCAGCCTGGTGCGAACAGTGCCCGGCCGCACCGATCGGGTCGTCGTGGTGGGTGCCGGCCTCGCCGGCCTCTCCGCCGCGCTGCACCTCGCCGGAGCCGGCCGGTCGGTCACCGTGGTCGAACGCTCGGACGTCCCGGGTGGACGCGCGGGCGTCTGGTCGTCCAATGGCTACACGTTCGACACCGGCCCGACCGTCCTGACGATGCCCGAGTTGCTCGAGCAGACGTTCGCCGCCGTGGGCGCGCGGATGAGCGATCACCTCGAGCTGATGGCGGTCGATCCCCTTTATCGGGCGCTCTTTCCGGACGGGAGCACGCTGGACGTGCGCTCCGGGGTCGACGCGATGGCAGCGGAGGTAGAGCAGGTCTGCGGCAGCGCCGAGGCTGCCGGCTACCGGCGCTTCGTCGGCTTCGTCTCCAAGCTCTACGCGCTGGAGATGAACGCCTTCATCGACCGCAACTTCGACCATCCGTGGAGCCTCGACCCCAAACCGCTGGCCCGCCTTGTCGCGATGGGCGGGCTGCGCCGGCTCGCGCCCAAGGTGAACTCCTACCTGAAGGATCCGCGCACCCGAAGAGTGCTGTCGTTCCAGGCGATGTACGCCGGGCTATCGCCCTACGACGCGCTCGCGATCTACGCCGTGATCAGCTACCTCGACTCGGTGGCCGGCGTCTACTTCCCGCGCGGTGGCATGCATGCCGTGCCGCGGGCGCTGGCGGCAGCCGCCGAGGCCGCCGGGGTCGAGTTCCGCTACGGCGACGCCGTGAGCCGGGTCGATGTCAGGGCCGGGCGGGCGCAGGGCGTCATCCTCTCCGGCGGCGAGCGGCTGCCGGCTGATGCGGTGGTGCTCACCCCCGACGCCCCGGTCGCTTTCCGCGAACTGCTGCCCGACACAGCGGCCGGGCGGATCTGGAACCGGCGGCTGCCGCGCCAGCGCTACAGCCCGTCCTGCTTCCTGCTGCTCGCAGGCAGCAGCAACGCCTACCCGGGGGCGGCGCACCACACGATCTCCTTCGGACGTGCCTGGCGACGAACCTTCACCGAACTGATCGACCGCCACGAGCTGATGAGCGACCCGTCCCTGCTCGTGACTTCCGCGACCGCGAGCGATCCGTCGCTCGCGCCGCTAGGGCGGCAGACGTACTACGTGCTCGCGCCGGCACCGAACCTGGACGCGCGGCTGGACTGGTCGGTGATCGGGCAGCGCTACCGCGACGAGGTGGTCGAGACGCTCGAGCAGCGTGGCTGGGTCGGCTTCGGCTCGGGCATCGAGGTCGAGAGCGTCACAACCCCCGCCGATTGGCGGGCCCGTGGCATGGAACGAGGTGCGCCTTTCGCCGCGGCGCACACCTTCGCTCAGACCGGCCCCCTGCGCGTCCCGAACATGGTGCCGGGAGTGGAGAACGTGGTGCTTGCGGGCTCGGGCACAGTGCCCGGAGTCGGGGTGCCGATGGTGCTGG
Source organism: Frankiaceae bacterium (assembly GCA_036272075.1). Lineage (GTDB taxonomy): Bacteria > Actinomycetota > Actinomycetes > Frankiales > Frankiaceae > DATAZK01. The sequence goes on along the minus strand of DATAZK010000038.1, from coordinate 21,776 downwards.
TGTCAGGACGCCTGGCCGCGCAGCGGATTACCGGCGTCGACCTCGAGCGCCGCCCGCGGGCCACCCACATTGAGGCGCCGGCCTGGGAGCAGCCTGCGCGCCACGGGGTCGTCGTCGCGCAGCCACTCGGCGAAAGCTTCTAGCGCCAGCGGCCGGGCCAGCAGCGCACCCTGCGCCTGCCCACAACCCATCCGGCGCAGCTGATCCCAGACGGCCTGCCGGTCGACGCCCTCGGCCACGACATCGAGGCCGAGTTTGGCTCCGAGCTCGACGATCGAACGCACGATGGCCTCGTCCGAGCTGTCGTGATCGATGCGACGCACGAACCCGGCGTCGATCTTCACCTGGCGGATCGGCATCCGGCGAAGGTAGGACAGCGACGAGTGGCCGGTGCCGAACCCGTCGACCGCCACCCGGACCCCGAGCGCCGAAAGCTGGCGAAGGCCGGGAAGCGCCTTGCTGTCATCGGTGACGACGCTGCTCTCGGCGATCTCCAGCGTCAGCCGGTCGGCCGGAATGCCATGCGTCTCCAGGAGCCGGGCGACCATCTCCGGCAACGACGTGTCGGCCAGCGCACGCGCCGGAAGGTTCACCGAGACTCCGAGCTCGCAGCGCGTGTGCCGCCACTCGGCGCAGGCCGTGACCGCGGCGCTGAGCAGGTAGCGGGCGAGCTCGCTAGCCAGCCCGCTGTTGGCCGCCGTGGGGACGAACTCGTCCGGCATGAGCAGCCCGCGCTCGGGGTGCTGCCAGCGCGGCAACACCTCGACGCTGACCACCTCCCCGGTGATGAGCGACGCGATCGGCTCGGCATAGACGGTGAGTTCGCCGTCAGCGAGCGCCCGCCGTAGCTCGCCCGCGAAGGTCAGCTGCTGGGCGTCGGTCTGGCCCATGCCCGACTCCCACAGGCGCAGGCCGCGGTTGGTGGCCTTCGCCGCATACATCGCCATGTCAGCACGCTTGAGCAAGCCCGAGGCCTCGATGCCGTGCCGCGGGGCGAGAGCGACACCGATCGACATGCCGACCGAGATCACCAGATCAGCGAGGGTGACCGGCTCGGCGATGGCGCGCAGCACGCGCTCACCCGCTTCGGCGGCTGCCTCGGCGGTCAAGGTGTTGGGAAGCAGGATGGCGAACTCGTCGCCGCCCAGCCGCGCGAGCACGTCGCCGGGGGCCAGCGCGCCGGCCGCCCGGAGCGCGACCTCCTGCAGCAGCACGTCGCCCATCTGGTGGCCGAGGGCGTCGTTGACGTCCTTGAAGCCGTTGAGGTCGCAGATCATCACGGTGGCGCCGGCTCGATCGCCCGACCGGATCTCGGCCAGCACGTCGGTGAGCTGCTGATGCAGGTAGCTGCGGTTGACCAGGCCGGTGAGCGCGTCGTGGCGGACGGCATGGGTGAGCCCGTTGATGAGCCATCCGTTGCGAAGAGCCAGGCCGGCGTGGTTGGCGATCGTCTCGACCAGCCGCAGATCGGCCGCGTCAAAGGTGCGAACCTGACCGACCCGCCCGGCGACCAGCAGGCTTCCGGTGACGGGTGCGGCGGAGGACGCAGCGCCGGCCTCGCCGGTCTGCAAGTGCTCGCCTTCCTGAGCGGGGGCGTCGCGCAGCGGCACCGCGAGAGCCTCCCGGCGACCGACCCGCTTGAGGTAGCGCCGCCAGTCCGGCCGGCGGGCCAGACCCGAGCGATGCGGAAGCAGGATGGCGGTGCCAGTACGCAGGACCTGAGCGTGGACGGGATCAGGAATCTCAAGACCGTTCGGGCCGCCCGCTGAAGCGTCATTGCGCTGCAGGCGCCCGCTCTCGTCGATGGTGAGCCGGGTCGGGATCCCCTCGGGAAGCGCCGGCGCGAAGACGATCTCGGCGTGCTCCGCCGCGGCGATCTCGCGAGCCGAGAGCAGCAGCTGGCGCAGCACCTCGTCGGGCTCGTGGGTGTTGCTGATCGCGTCGGTGAAGCCGTAGAGGCGGGCGAGCGCGGCGTGCCGGCCGGTGAGAGCCGCGTACGCGCGGTAGCAGATGAGGATGACGGCAGCGGCCCCGGCGAGCAGCCAGCCCGTCTCGGTCGAGCGTTGCAGCGCGTTGACCGCTACCAGGGCGATCGTCCCGATGACGGCGGAGACCGCGCTGCTCGTGGCGACGGCGCGGGTCAGGTCGCTGAGATGGAACTCGTCCTGGAACAGCGCGATGACGAGCGTCACCAGAACTGCCGAGACGACCCCGCTGACCAGGACCGCCACGTAGGCCGCGAGCCAGGCGCGCGGAGAGGACACCGGCGACCCGTCGCAGATCAGCCGGAAGATCTCGACGGCCATCCCGACCTCGACCAGCAGCACCGCGGTGTTGACGCCGAGTTTCAGCAGCGACTGGCGGCGGATGATCGCGAAGACGACGAGTGGGCCGATCAGCCGGGCGAGGACCAGATCGGGCGGAGCGGTGAAGAACAGTCCGAGGACGAGCGGTGCCTCAGACAGCGAGACCGTGCGCGCGCCGCCGCGCATCTGCACGTGCAGGACGCAGACCTCCGCAATGCCGAACAGGGCCGCCAGCAGCACCCACGACACCGTCGGTCCAGCGGGGCTGGCCGAGTGCTGGGGCAGGAAGCCGGCCAGGCCGAATCCGGCCGCGGCGATCAGGAACCCAGCCGTCATGGCCCGGGACGGGTGCCCGGCCGCCGGCGTGCGGGGTCGCCGCAGAAGCCTCATCCCGTACGCACGCCGATCAAGATCCACCGCCAGCCGCCGAGGGGTCCGTTGCTGACGTATCGACCGACGGCGCCGGATCAGGAGTCGTAGCGGCGGGATCGCTGGAGGGGCTCGGGTCCGACGCGGGTGCGGTCGAGGTCACCGCCGTCGAGGGCGCCGGGTCCGTGGGAGCGGCCGGATCGCTCGCCGGAGCTGTCGTCGGAACTGTCGTCGGATCGCTCGTCGGATCGGTTGTCGGAACGCTCGTCGGCGCCGCCGCAGGAGCCGGGGTCACCACAGGCGACGGATCCGCCCAGCTGCCGCCGGCCCACGACGAGCCCGCCCAGCTGGAACCTGCCCACGAGCTACCGGCCCACGACGAGCCGGCCCAGGAGCTACCGGCCCACGACGAGCCCGCCCATGACGAGCCGGCCCACGAGGAACCCGCCCAGCTGGATCCGCTCCAGACGGAGCCGTTCCAGGTGCCCATCGCCCAGCCGGTCAGGCTCTCCTCGCTCGACGCGACGGCCGCCGCGTCGAAAGCCACACCGAAGATGTCCTGCTCACCGGTGAGCGGCACGCCGTCCAGCGTCACGATGTGCGTGCCGCGCGAGGCGTCGAGCGAACCGCCGCCAACCGAGGCCGGGAAGTACTGCTGGGTGGCGCTTCCAGCGCGAGTGGAAAGGGCCTTGTAAACGCTGATCAATCCGCTGCCCTGATCACGCGCGCCGGCGCCGCTGACGCCGCGGGCGCTATGCATGAGCAGCGACTTGACCTGGTCAGGCGTCAGGTAGGGCCGGGCCGACAGGAGAACGGCAGCCGCGCCGCTGACCATCGCTGTGGACTGGGAGGTACCGCTCCCCCGGATCAGCCGGGTGCCGACGCCGGCCGCGTCACCGTAGGCGGTGGCGACCTCGGAACCCGGCGCCAGCAGGCTCGCGATGTGAACACCGGGGGCCACGACGTCAGGATTGCGCACTCCGTCGCCCCGGCTGGAGAAGCTGGGGACCGTGTCGCCTGAAGCTGAGGTGGAGAAGTCGGTGTCGGCAGCTCCGACTGCGATCAGGTACGGGTCGATGGCGGGGTCGGACAGGCGGCCCTTCGTGTTCCCGTCGTTGCCGGCCGCAGCCACGACGACGATCCCGTTGCGCCAGGCCACCTCGGCGGCGTGTGCCAGCGGATCGATCGTGGCCGACTGGGTGGAGTCGGTGCCGTAGCTCAGGTTCAGGACGCGGATGTTCAGGCCGCCCGGAGCGCCACTCGGGTCGTGGGCGTGCTGGACGACCCAGTCGATCCCGGCCAGCACCTGCGAGACGTCGGTGACGCCGTTGCCGTCGCCCACCTTGACGTTGACCAGGCGCGAGCCCGGGGCAACGCCCTCGACGCTGGAGGAGCCGGCGTTCGTCGGGTTCGCCGTCGCGCCCAGATCGTTGGCGGCGATGATGCCCGCCATGTGGGTGCCGTGGCCGTTGTTGTCGACGTAGCTGCGGCCCGCGGCCTGGGACTCGAAGGAAAGGTCGGGGCCGTTGATGACCTTGCCGGGGCTGGTGAGGCCCTGGACCGGCGCGATGCCGGTGTCGATCAGCGCGACGTCGACGCCCTTGCCGGTGGCGTAGTGCCACGCCTGCCGGGCCTGGATCGCGTCCTCGGCCTGCGACAGGCTGACCGTGTTGACGACGCTGGTCGGTACGGCGCTGCTGACACCGCTGACGGATGCGGACTCCGCGAGGGGCGCCGCCAGTGACGTCTGCGAGGAGGTGGTGGACAGCGGAGCCGAGGGCGAGGCGGTCGAGGTGTCGAGCTCGGGAACGTCGTCGCCCCAGCCCATCGAGCGTCCGCTGAGTTTCACGTCGGGGCTGACCGAGAGCACGTGGGCGTCGGCGCGCAGGACGGTGGCAGAGACACCGTCGACGACGAGAGTGTCGAGATCCGGCAGGCTGCGCACGATCGAGCCGCCCTGCTCCGTCACCTCTGACGCGACCAGGCTCGTACGGCCGTGCTCGGCGATGACGACGAAGCCTGACGCCCCGGCGGACGTCGAGGCGGCGGTAGACGTCGACCCCGCGGTGGCGGCGCCGGCAACCCCGGCTGTACCGGTGGCCAGCGCAGCTGCCGCGACAAAGGCCGCGGCAAAGCGGGGAACGGTGATGGCGGTCACGAGGAACCTCTCGCGTCGTTCAGGGCATGCGTCCGCTCTTTTACGGCGCGCATGCGTCGTTCCCCCGGACACCCACAGTATTCATACGTGTGCGGGATGTGACAAGTCGAAAGCTCAACGCGCTCAGCAGACTCACAGGCCATGTCCAGCCACAACTGCAGTCCCAGTTGCGACACTGGCCCGGTGACACGTCCTATGAATGACGCCAAAACCAGCCCGTCGACGCACGTCGCCGCCACCTTGGAGCAAGTGCTCTTCGAGGTGAAGCGCGTCGTCGTCGGCCAGGACCGGATGGTCGAACGCATGCTGGTGTGCCTGCTCGCGCGCGGGCACTGCCTGCTCGAAGGCGTTCCGGGGATTGCTAAGACGCTGTCCGTCTCCACGCTGGCGCGCGCCATCGGCGGCACTTTCACGCGGCTGCAGTTCACTCCGGACCTCGTCCCGAGTGATGTCGTCGGCACGCGCGTCTATCGGATGGGTAGGGAACAATTTGATGTGGAGTTGGGCCCAGTTTTTGCCAACTTTGTGCTCGCAGACGAGATCAACCGCGCACCGGCCAAGGTCCAGTCGGCGCTGCTCGAGGTCATGGCCGAGCAGCAGGTCACCCTCGGCGGCACGAGCTACCCCGTTCCCTCGCCGTTTCTGGTCCTCGCGACGCAGAACCCGATCGAGTCCGAAGGCGTGTATCCGCTGCCCGAGGCGCAGCGTGACCGTTTCCTGATGCGGGTGTCGGTGCCGTATCCCACCGCCTCCGACGAGTTGGAGATCGTGCGGCGGATGGGCTCTCACCCTCCCCACGCGTCGCAAGTACTCACCCTTGATCAGCTCGCCGAGCTCCAGGAGGCGACGCTCGAGGTCTTCGTGCACCACGCCGTCGCCGAGTACGCGGTCCGCCTGGTGCTCGCGACCCGGGAGCCGATGCGGTTCGGGGTCCCCGACATCACCGGGATGCTCGCGTACGGCGCCTCACCGCGCGGCAGCCTCGGCCTGATCGCCGCCGCCCGCGGCCTGGCGCTGCTGCGCGGGCGTGACTACGTGATCCCGTCCGACGTGTCAGATGTCGCCCCGGAGGTCCTTCCCCACCGGCTGGTGCTCTCCTACGAGGCCCTCGCCGATGGCGTCGCCCCCGAATCGGTCATCGAGCGCGTTCTTGCCGCCACCCCGCAGCCGGTCGTGACCCCGAGCCAGTACGCCGGCCAGTTCACCGGTCAGGGGCAGCCGGCGTGACGGTCCCCCCACATCGGGTGCATCCTTCGCGCCGCCTGGGCGGGCTGGGCCGCGCTTCCCGACCGCCCCACGAGGCGCCCGAGGACATCGATGCCCGGCTGCGCCGGCTGGAACTGATGATCAGCCGGCGCCTGGAAGGAATGCTGCACGGTGACCACCTGGGCTTGCTCCCGGGCCACGGCAGCGAGCGCGCAGAAAGCCGGGAGTACCGCCTCGGCGACGACGTGCGCCGTATGGACTGGGCCGTCACTGCGCGCACCAGCGTCCCCCATGTCAGCGACCTGATCGCCGACCGCGAGCTCACCACCTACGCGGTCGTCGACCTCACCCCGTCGATGCACTTCGGCACCCACACCTGGGAGAAGCGCGATCTGGCGCTGGCGGCCACCACCGCGTTCGGGGTACTGACGACGCGCCTCGGCAGCCGCTTCGGGCTGACCGTTGTGCAGGGCACCGGCCCGCGGGGCGGGGTCACCGAGCTGCCGCCACGCGCCGGTCGCGACTCGCTGCGACACGCACTGCGGGTCCTGGCCGCCGCCCCCCGGCCGCTCGAGGGCAGCCGCTCCCCTGAAGAGTCCGCCACCAAGCCGTTGAATACGGCTTTGGAGCAGCTGGGCCGCCGCGGGATGCGGCGGGGTCTGGTGGTCGTCGTCTCCGACCTGCTCGGTGCTCCTGACACCTGGTCCCGTTCGATGCGGGCGCTGACCGGACGCCACCAGGTGCTGGTCGTCGAGATCCGGGACCCGCGCGAGATGACGCTGCCGTCGGTGGGCGTGCTCGCCCTCACCGATCCCGAAACGGGTGCCCAGCTGGAAGTCGACACCCGCTCCCCCGGCCTGCGGGAGCGGTTCGCCGACGCTGCGAACGCCCAGCGGGCCGAGGTGGCACTCGCCCTGCGCAAGGCGCGGGCCGGACACCTGGTGCTGTCCACCGATTCGAACTGGCTGCTCGACGTGGCCCGCCACGTCGCGGCCGCCCGGCGCTCCCGCGGAGTCGCGCGATGACCTATCTCGCCGCGTCCCGGTTCTGGCTCCTGCTGGCGGTCGCCGCGCTGCTGGCCGGCTACGTCTTCATCAGCCTGCGGCGCCGCCGCTACGCCGCCCGGTTCACCCAGCTCTCGCTGCTGGCGTCGGTCGCCCCGCGCCGCCCCACGTGGTACCGCCGCCACATCCCCGCGGCTCTGATGCTGCTGTCGATGGTCGGCCTGGTCTTCGCCCTGGCCCGCCCGGCGCAGGACAAGAAGGTGCCCAAAGAGCGCGCGACGATCATGCTGGCCATTGATGTCTCGGAATCCATGGCGGCCACCGACGTGACCCCGTCCCGTCTCGCTGCCGCCAAGACCGGCGCGCTCGCGTTCGTGAACCTGCTCCCGCCCAAGCTCCAGCTCGGGCTCGTCGCGTTCTCCGGCACCGCCTCCGTGCTCGTCAACCCCACGACCGACCGCTCCCAGGTGCAGAACGCGATCAACAACCTGCAACTCGGTCCCGGCACCGCCATCGGCAACGGCATCGAGGCGTCGCTCACGGCCATCGCCAACAGCGCTAAGACCCAGACGGGCGACAAGGCGCCGCCGCCGGCCCGCATCGTGCTCATCTCCGACGGCGAGACCACCCGCGGGACTCCCAACGAGACGGCGGTCGCCGAGGCGGTCAAGGCCAAGGTTCCGGTCAGCACGATCGCGTACGGCACCGAGACCGGAACGCTGCTGATCCAGGGCCAGGAGGTGCCGGTCCCGGTCAACACCCAGGCCCTGCAGTCGATCGCCTCCGACACCAAGGGCGCGTACTACCGGGCCGCCACCGGCGACGAGCTCAAACGCGTCTACCAGGGGCTGGGCAGCTCCATCGGCTACAACGTCACGCATGAGGAAGTGGGCCGCTGGTTCACCGGGCTGGCGCTGCTGCTCGCCCTGATCGGCGGCGGGCTCTCCGTGGTGTGGACCTCCCGGCTCCCGTGAGGCCGCCCGCGGCGCCGGCCGGTACCGGCGGGCCGGCTCCTGAGCTGCGGTCGGCGTATGACACCTGCCGGCGCCTGCACGCGTCGCACGGCCGGACGTACTACCTCGCGACCCGGCTGCTGCCCGCCTGGAAGCGGCCGTACGTGCACGCGCTCTACGGCTTTGCCCGCTTCGCCGATGAGCTGGTCGACGGGCCCGACGGGTCTTCACCGGAGGCCGACGCCGCGCTGCAGGACCTCGAGATGGGGCTGCTGGCGGCGCTGGCAGAACCGGGGGCGCCCGCTGAGCACGCCACCCGGTTAAGCATTCGGGACGACGTGCTGCGCGCCGTCGCCGATACCGCCGCGCGCTGGCAATTGCCCGCCGCGTACTTCAGCAGCTTTCTTGCCGCAATGCGGATGGATCTGTCGGTGCGGGAGTACGACACCTGGGAGGACCTGCTCGCCTACGTGGAAGGATCGGCCGCCGTCATCGGGCTGATGATGCTGCCCCTGCTGGAGCCGTCATCACGCACGGCCGACGCGTATGCGCGCGACCTCGGTATCGCGTTCCAGCACGCCAACTTCCTGCGTGACGTCGGCGAGGACCTGCGCCGGGGACGGATCTACCTGCCCCAGGAGTCGCTTCGCCTGTTCGGTGTGACCCGCGAGCGGCTGCTGACCGGGGTGGTCGACGGGCGCGTCCGGCGGCTGCTGGCGCACGAGATCGCCCGCTGCCGCGAGCTCTTCCGCTCCGCCGAGCCCGGCATCCGGCTGCTGCACCCGACGTCGCGCGATTGCATCCGCACCGCCTACACGCTCTACGGCGAGATCCTCGACGCCATCGAAGCCGCCGACTACCAGGTCCTCGACCGGCGGGTCAGCGTCGCGCTCCCACGCCGGCTCGCCGTCGCCGGACCCGCCCTGTGGCGCGCCGCCCGGGCCCGCTAGCGCCCCCAGCCCGCAGGCCCACATACCCGTCGAGCCGGCGGCCCCACCAGGCCCACCAGGCGAGCGTCTGCAGCACCAGCGAGAAGCCGAAGACGAGGTCCTCGACCGGGGCGCCGGCGATGCGCAGGCCCAGGATCGTGCCGGAGTCATAGCGGACGATGTGGCGGTAGGTGAGCACGCCGTTGCTGATCAGCTGGAAGACGATGACGATCGCGTACGCGACCCAGAAGACCCGCCGCCGCACGAGCCGGGTCCGCAGCACCACGAGATCGAGCACGAGCGCGAACGCCAGACCGGCGAGGGCCAGCCACGTGTAGCTCAACGACGTTCCGCCTCATCGCGGCGCTCAACCCGGTCGCCGACCGACCAGCCGGTGACCTTGCGGACGGCCTCGAGTGTGAGCACCGCACACACCGGGATGACCAGGAAGAAGAGCAGCTCCTCCAGCGGCAAGCGCCCCGGAAGCAGCACGCCGGACGTCTGGGCCCGGTCGTAGGACCACTGATGGCGCGCGATCGCGTAAACGTCCCAGCTGACGAACACGACCAATACCGGAACCAGCGTCAGCAGCAGCCGGAGCCATTGCGTACGCACTCGCAGCCGGAGCAGGAACTCCAGCGGTGCGGCGGCGAGCAGGCAGCCGGCGAGCACGAGCAGGTACGTCAGGTGGCGCACAACCCGGCTGCCTCCTGCAGCCGCCGGGTCAGCTCCACCGACACCGCCGCAGGATCAGCGGCCCCGGTGATCGCCCGCACCACGACCACCCGGCGGGCACCGGTGGCGAGCACGTCGTCAAGCGTCGCGGGCGCCACTCCCCCGGTGACGAACCACGGGCGCGCGCCAGGCGCAAACGGTGGCGCCAGGGCGACGGCGCGTTCGAGCAGCCCCAGCCCGACGCCAGGACGCCCCTGCTTGGTCGGCGTCTCCCAGACCGGCCCGACGCAGAAGTAGTCGACATCGGGATCGACGACCGCTGCGGCAAGCTGCGCCTCGTCGTGGGTCGAGAGCCCGATCAGCACCTCCGGCCCGACGATCCGGCGGGCCAGCGCCGGCGGGAGGTCGTCCTGGCCGAGATGCAGCACGTCGACGGGCGCGAAGGCGGCGATATCAGCCCGGTCGTTGGCACTGACGAGGGCCGGGAGCCCGGCCCCTGCGGCGGACGTGGCGACCGCGCACTCGCGGAGCCTGCGCAGCAGGGCGATCTCCTCGCGCCACTCCAGACCCTTACGACGCAGCTGGACCATGTGCACGCCGGCTGGCGCCATCGGCTCGGGCGTGCACAGATACAGCTGCGCAGCATCGAGCTTGGCCAGCCGCGCCTCGCGCATCAGAACGCCAGCGCCTGAGCCCGGCGATGGACCTCGCGGCTGCGATTGCCGGTCAGGGCGTCCACCGGGGTGCCGGGCAGGCTGGGATCGTCGGTGAAGAGCCAGCGCATGGCGTCGGCGTCCTCGAAGCCCGCGTCCAGCAGCAGGGTCAGCAGCCCGGGCAGGCCTTTGAGCACGTGACCGTCCGCTACGAACGCAGCGGGGATGTAGAGCACCCCGTCGCGCCGCTCGGCGAGCAACTTGTGGTCACGGATCAGCTGGCGGACCCGGGTGACGGGGATGTCGAGCCGTTCGGCGACGTCTGGGAGAGGCAGCCATTCCACGGTGAATCAGTCAACCACCCTGCGCCGCACCTGCGCTGCCGCGCCGTTCACCACATCGTGGACTGCATCGCCCGTCACAGCGCGCTCGATGTTCGCCAGCACCCCTTGGATGAGCCGGACGCTGGACTGCTGCGTCGAGCCGGCCACATGCGGCGAGAGCAGCAACCGGTCGTTCGGGGCGGTCCGCAGTGGGCTGTCCGCCGGCAACGGCTCGTGCTCGAACACGTCGAACGCGGCGCCGCCGAGCTTCCCGGCGGCGAGCATGTCGATGACGGCCTGCTCATCGACGATGCCCCCGCGGCTGACGCTGATGACCAGCGCGCCCGGCGGGAGCAGGGCCAGCGTCTCGCGTCCGAGCAGGCCCCGGGTTTCCGGCGCTAGCGCCACCGCGTTGATCAGGATCTCGCTGCGCCCAACCAGCGCTTTCGGGTCGGCCTCGTAGGCAGCACCGAACTCCATCTCGGGCGGGCGCTGATGACGTGACCAGTAGGCGACCGGGCATCCGAGACCGGCGAACGCGCGGGCGCAGCCCTGCCCGATGGGACCGAACCCGACGATGCCCACCTGCCGGCCGCCGATCTCGACCGCACCGCGAGAGGCGATCTCGACCTGCGGCCAGCGGCCCGCCCGCAGCTCCGACTCCGCCCAGGGCAGCAGCCGGCTGACCGAAAGGGCCGCCCCGAGCGCCCACTCGGTGACGGCAGCGGCGTTGAAGCCGGCGACGTTGGAGAGCGGAATTGCCGCGGCAGCCAGCGCGGCGCTGTCGTGAGATTGGACACCGACGCTCGGCTGCTGCACGAAAGCCAATCGAGGAAGCTCGCGTACGGCGGCGGCGTCGAGCCCGGTCGGTCCGGGGCGCCAGTCCGCGAGGACCAGTTCGACGCGAGCCTTCTCGTCCTCGCGCAGCTCACCGATGGTGTCAGCCTTGATCACGTCGATCGGCAGGCCCTGGACCAGCGCTTGCAACGTCTCCAGGGGCAGCGGCGCCAGCGAGAGGAGCGTCCAGCGCGTGCCCGGTACCGGCTCTGCGGCCGAATCTGACACGCCGTGGCCCCCTGAACTGTGCGTCATCCCAGCGAGACTGCCACTCCTGCCTAAACTTCATCGCATGAGGACCGCCCTCAATCAGTCAGTCGACCCCTTGTTGGGTCGGCTGCTCGATGGGCGCTATGAGATTTCCGGTCGGCTGGCCCAGGGCGGGATGGCCGTCGTCTACAGCGCTTTCGACACCCGGCTCGACCGGGCGGTGGCGGTCAAGATCATGCATCCCGCGCTGGCGGCCGACGAGGAGTTCGTCGGAAGGTTCCGCCGCGAGGCCAAGGCGGCGGCGCGGCTCTCGAACCCCCACGTCGTCGCGGTGACTGATCAGGGCCAGGACGGCGACGTCATCTTCCTCGTGATGGAGCTCGTGGAGGGCCACACCCTGCGCGAGGTGCTGCGCGAGGCGGGTCGCCTCGATGAGGTGTCCGCCCTGCAGTTCATGGTTCCGGTGCTGGAGGCACTCGCCGCGGCCCACCGCGCCGGCCTCGTCCATCGCGACGTCAAGCCCGAGAACGTGCTGGTGGCAAATGACGGCACGGTGAAGGTCGGCGACTTCGGCCTGGCCCGCGCGGTCGACGCGTCACCGCTGACGGCCACCGCAGGTCTGCTGCTCGGCACCGTCGCCTACCTGGCGCCCGAGCAGGTGGCCCGCGGAGTTGCTGACGCGCGCGCCGATGTCTACGCCTGCGGGGTGATGCTCTTCGAACTGCTGACCGGCGCCCCGCCGTTCCAGGGAGCGAGCGCGCTCCAGGTGGCCTACCAGCATCTCAACGACGACGTCCCGCCACCGTCCACACTCGTCGCGGGCGTTTCCCCGGCAGTTGACCGGCTCGTCGGCGCCGCCACGGCACGCGATCCGGCCGACCGTCCCCACGACGCGACGGCGATGCTCTTTCGCACGCGAGCGGTGCTGGAGCGCCTCGCGCCGGCAGCCGCCGCACCGAGCCGTAACGACACGGCCCCGCTGGCGCTCGACCTGGCCGAGGCGGCCGCGCTCGATCTGGCGCGCAACGGCAAACGGGCGTCCAGCCGGACCGCCGAGACGCCCGTCGCACCCCGTGACGCTCCCGAGGCCGAGAGCGATCTCGACGACGATCCGGGGCTGGACGGGTGGCTGCGGGGCGCGCCCGCCGACACCGGCGCCTTCGTCGACCTGACGGCCGGATCAGCCGGTTCGCACGGGACCGGTGAGCTCGATCTCGACGCCGATCCCGCCGACACCGACGACGACCCGCCCGGGCGACGCCGCCGCCTGCGCAGGCGCACCAAGAATGCCGATCGACCTGCGCGCCGGCGCTTCCTTCGGCCCAGCCGGATCATCCTGCTGCTCCTTGTCCTGGCGACGGCGGCTGCCGGAGTCGTCGGCTGGAGGCTCGCCGGCCGCGGCGCCTCCGTCCCGTCCGTGATCGGTTCATCGCAGACCGCCGCCGAGACCTCGCTGCGCAAAGCGCACCTGTCACCGCAGGTCGGGCCCGTCGAGGTGTACAGCGAGACGGTGAAGAAGGGCGACGTGGCCACGGTCAGCCCGTCAGCCGGACATCACGTCAAACGCGGAGCCCTCGTCACGCTGCAGCTTTCGCTCGGTCCCGAGCGCTACTCCGTGCCGACCGTCGACAAGCTGACGCTGGCGGATGCCGTCGATGCGCTGAAGGTGGCTCACCTGCACGCCGACACCCCAACCACCGCCTACAGCGACACGGTCGCGAAGGGCGCGGTCATCTCGATCTCGCCCACCGCCGGCAACCAGGTCAAGCCGCAGACCCATGTCGCCATCGTCGTCAGCAACGGGCCGGCCCCCGTGACGATCCCGAAGCTGACCGGCCTCACCGGCGATCAGGCCACCAAGGCGCTGCAGAAGCTCGACCTGAAGGTCAACGTCACCAATGACTTCAGCGACACGGTGGCGATCGGCCAGGTCATCGGAATCACGCCCGCGAAGGGCCTGCACCGCACCCAGACGGTGCATCTGAGCGTCAGCAAGGGTCCTCAGATGGTGACGATCCCCTACGGCATCGAGAACGACAGCCCGGGCTACGCCAAGCAGGTGCTGCAGTCACTCGGCCTCGTCGTCCAGACCCACAGCTACTTCCCCGGGCTCGACAGCTCGATCCTGACGGTGCGCCCCGGCGGCGGCTCCTACGTCCGGGTCGGCTCGCAGGTCTCGATTTACCTGTACTGACGCGTGCCCGCCCGTAAGCCGAGCCCGGTGGGGGCCCATGTCCCGGCCGGCGGTGGACTGGTGCGCACAGCCTTGCCGTACGCCAAGCGGGTCGGCGCTCAGGCCATACAGATCTTCCTGGGAAACCCGCGCGGATGGGCCGCGGCTGGCGGCGACCCGGCTCAGGACGAGTCCTTTGCCGCCGCGTGTGCCGCGGAGCGCGTGCCGGTCTTCGTCCACGCGCCCTACCTGATCAACCTCGGCTCGCCCGTCCCCGCCACCCTCGAGCGTTCCATCGCCGCGCTGCGTCGCGGAATCGAGCGGTCCACCGCCGTCGGGGCCGCTGGGCTGGTGCTGCACGCCGGGTCGGCCGTGGAGCCCGGGTCCCGCGACAAGTCGCTCGGGCAGGTCCGCGACGCGCTGATGCCGCTCCTGGACGAGCTGGACAAGAGCCCCGTCAGCACCCGGCTGCTGATCGAGCCCACTCCAGGAGGCGCGGGTTCCGTGGCGCTGGCCGCTCACGTCGAGGATCTGGGACCGTACTTCGACGCCCTGCACAACCACCCGCGACTCGGCGTGTGCCTGGACACCTGCCATGCCTATGCCGCGGGGCACGACCTGGCGGCTCCCGGTGGGGCGAGGCGGACGTTGAGCCTGCTGGTCAAGACGGTCGGACGGGGACGGCTGGGCCTGGTCCACGCCAACGACTCGCGCGACCCGCTCGGCTCCCGCCGCGACCGTCACGCGCCCATCGGGGTCGGCACCATCGGGATCGAGCCGTTCGCGGAGCTCTTCGTTCATCCGGCGACGCGCGGGGTTCCCGTCGTCATCGAGACCCCGGGCGGGGAGGCCCAGCACGCGACCGACATCCGCGCGCTGAAGCGCCTGCGCGACACCGCCCGCTGAGCCCGCTGACGCTGCTCTCGTAAAACGCCTCTCACAGCGGAACGGCAGGCGCCGGCGCGTTTTGACAGGTCGACCAGCGGGAACTCCCCACGACTGGAATATCGTTGTTTGACCTGCTGGTGAAGGTGCGCCCGCGTCCGATATGACCCGATCGGGCCATGTTCGCGGGGGTTTTGATCCGGCAACATGGTAGGAAGCTTCGCGCGGGGGCGAGGCACGAAATGAGCACGGCGGGCCGTCGTGCGTGGAGGTGTCGTGGTCGCGGGCTTGATCGGGCGCAAGGCCGACGCCTTCGCCGCGCTGCTCGACGGCACCGGCAAGGCGGGTACCCAAGATCCCGCCCTGGCGCATCTGGCCCAGCTGACCCAGCGGCTCTCGGCCGTTCCGCAGCCGTCTGCGGCCTTCAAGTCGGCCCTTCGCGAGCAACTCGTCCACGCCGCCGCCCATCCGGCCACGGCCCCCGCCGTCGCCGGCGCCCTGCACACCGTGCCGCGCCCGCGGGTCTCCCCCGGCCACGGCGCCGGATCGGGTACCGGCGGGATCGCCGGCGGTGGTGCCGGCAGCAGCTCGAGCGCGATCATGACGCTCGGCAAGTCGGCTCCGCTCTGGATCAAGCTCTTCACCGGGGTCACGGCGGCGGCCGTGTCGGCCACCGGTGTCGGCGTCGGGGCCCACCGGGCGCTGCCCGGCGATCCGTTCTACGGCATCAAGAAGCAGGTCGAGGCAGTCCAGCTCGACCTTGCCAGCGGAGCGCGCGACAAGGCGACGACCCAGCTCGGGTTCGCCCACGCCCGTATCAACGAGCTCAAGCAGCTCCTCAAGCGCGATCACGTCACCCCGACATCGAAGCTGTCGTCCGCCACCGAGGCCCACATCCGCGGGTTGCTGCAGGCCTGGGCCGAAGACGCCGGTGTCGCCACCACCTCGCTGATCCAGCAGATCCGCGGGCTGGGGAGCAATGCGTCTACCGCCGCGCTCTCCGCCGAGCTCCGCAAGACACTGGCCAGCTTCACCTCAGCGTCGTTCGGGCAGATCGGTGCCCTGCTGGCTGACGTGCCCGCCGGGCCGCTCCAGTCGCTGACCGTGAGCGCCCTGGGCTATCTGCAGCGCGTCGACGGCGTTCTCGGGGGCAACCCGGCGACGCTCATCCAGCAGCTGCCGATCCCGCTGAGCGCGATTCCCAACCTCACCAACGTGCTTCCTCAGCTCAACCTGCCGGCCGGCCTCGCGTCCGGGGGCAAGGTGCCCTCCATCACCTCGATCGTGCCGAGCGCCGGGGCCAAGCTGCTGCCGACCCCGCTGACGAGCGCGCTCGCGTCGCCCCTGGCGAAGCTGCCGAAAGCGATCGCGAGCCTCAGCATCCCGACGAAGATCCCGACCGTGACACTGCCGACGTCCGGAGCCGGCGGGATCACCCTCCCGACGGCGGGTGTGGGGAGCCTGGTCAACACCCTCGGCGGCGCGGTCGGCACCGGCGCTGACGGCGGCCTGGCCGGCACGATCAGCGAAGTCACCGGCAGCGTCGGTAAGACCGGCACCGGAGGCGTCGGAAAGACGGTCACCGGAGTGACCGGGAGCGTCGGCACGACCGTCAATGGGGTCGGCGGGACGGTCGACAACACCGTGAAGGGCGTGACGGGAAGTGTGGGCAGCACGGTCAACGGCGTCACCGGCAGCGTCGGAAAGACCGTCACCGGCTCCGGGGGGACCAACGCGGTCAGCGGGGTTACGGGATCCGTTGGAAGCACTGTCGGGGGCACGGTCAGCGGCGTCACCGGCGCAGTGAGCGGAACCGTCGGCACCGTGACCGGCGGGTTGACCAGCAGCTCCGGTCCTGTTCTCCCGCTGCCTACCGCCCTGCCGACGCTGCCCCCGCTACCGAAACTGCCGACCCTTCCCGGCCTCGGCGGCTAGCTGTTCCGGCCGAGACTGCTTCTAGCCGAGACTGTTTCTAGCCGAGACCACCGGCTCGCGCCGGATCAGGCAGCACCGCCACGTACGGCATGAAGGTCGGTGCTGCCAAGACGGCCAGGATCGAGTCGGCCACTTCGGGGCATTCCATCGTTCCGGGGCCGTTGTCGAGCAGGTATCCGCCGGGACCCCAGTCGGCGGACAGCTCGCCGAGCAGTGTGCGGTCCCAGCTGTCGGTGACGCCGGTGCCGAGCGTCATCCCGACGGCGACCGTGGCGAAGACGACGTCCCGGTACTCCGAGCGCCAGGCGCGGGCAAGCTCTTCCAGCGCCGCCTTGCTGGACGCGTAGGCGCCCATCCCCGGCAGCGGCCGCCCGACCGAGGTCGCCGAGATGTACAGCACCCGGCCCTTCACCTCACGCAGGTGCGGTAGTGCAGCCCGGGTGATGAGCGACGCGCCGACGACGTTCGTGGCGAGCAGGTGCATCCAGGTGGCGGCATCGACGTCGGCCATTCTGATGAGCGGGTCGATGGCGGTCGCATAGATCACCGAATCGAGCCCGCCGAATGCGGTCGCGGTCGTCTCGACGGCCTCCACCACGTCGCTCTCGACGGTGACGTCGCAGCGCACCGCGAGCGCACCCTCTCCGGCCTCGGCCACCGCGTCGTCGAGCAGCTCCTGCCGCCGTCCAGCGAACGCCACGCGAGCCCCGGCCTGTGCCGCCCGGATACCGACCTCGCGCCCGATTCCGGAGGAGGCACCGACCACCAGGAGTCGTTGCCCCTTCAGTGCGTGGCTGGAGGGCAGGATCGCGTTGTCATGGGCATCGGTGTGGGCCTCGGTGTGGGCATCGGTGTCGGCAGCGTCAGGCATGACCGCACGCTAGCGAGGCGAGCGCCGGCCGCTGGCGGGCGGGTCAGGTGGCGAACTTCAGCGATGTGAAACCGGGAGTATCCCCAGCCCCGACCATCGAGAAGAACGTCGGCATCCCGGCTGCCTTCAGCGTCACGTTCAGCTCGCCTACCACCGACCGGCGGACCAGGTCAGAGACCTTGTCGTTACCGATGAGCGGCCAGATGTGGTACGGCCCGGCCACGGTGAGGTAGGACCGCGAGCCGGTCACGTGGTTGAAGAGCCACTGGCTGTTCGCGGGACTGTTGTACGGGTCGCCGGTGGCCTGCTCGACCATCAGCGGCACGACGTGGCGGTTGTTCCAGGACAGGCCGAGCGGCCCGGCGCCGGACATCACGACGGCCATCTTGATGCGGGCGTCGTTGAAGCTGGTGGACATCGTCATGCCCGCGACGGTCATGGCGCCGTCACTGTGGCCGATGACCCCGATTTGAGTCCTGCTCATCGCCGAGGCGAGGAAGTTCCCCGGCTGGTAGGAGTAGGTGATCATCTGCGAGATCACGGTCGACATGTCCCACATCTGGTTCAGGATCTCGGTGTTGCTGCGTCCGGCCGGAGCCGCGCCCGCGATCGAAGCCTCGATCGGGAAAACCGGCGCCGCGACGATGTAGCCCTGAGCCGCCAGCGCGTGCAGGAACGGCTGGTAGGTATCGGGGTTGGAGTTGTATCCGGCCGCGAAGACGATCAGCGGGAAGTGCCCGCCGCGGGCCTTGGCCCAGAAGGTGTCGGAGCTCGAGACCGGCCCTGACGCCGCCGGGTACCAGATCTCGATCGGCAGCGGACGCGTCGACATGGCCGGCGAGGGATACCGCGCGGCCACTCCGTGGACCTTGTCGACCGCAAGTCCGCCGGTCTTGCCGACCGGGTAGACGTCAGGCAGCGGTGTGAAGCTGCTGCCGCCCGTCGTCGCGAACGGGTGCAGCCCGCTGCCGGAGGCATGGGCGCTGCGTTCGGCGTTCAGGATCTTCGTGATGTCACGGCTCGACGCGGCGGAGGTGATCGCAGACGTCGGCGGGGTCGGCGGCGTAGCAGCGGTGGTGGCGGACGCAGTGGCGGGTAGCAGGGTTGCAGCAGCCGCCAGTGCTAGGGGCAAAAGCATCATTCGGCGCATGAGTTCCCGATCGGCGGGCCTCTGCGGCCGATGAAGGGTCGCGGCGAGGCTGTCAGTTGTGTGGGAGTTTGCTGAGAACGGCAACTGCCCGCTGCGCCGCGGCTGGGTCAACGGCCAACGAGGTCACCAGACGCACGCGGTCTGGAGCCATCGCGGAGACTAAGACACCTTCAGCCTGCGCCGCCGCTACGAACCTCGGCGCGTCGCGCACAAATGTCATCACAATGTTCGTATCGACCGATTCCGGGTCAACCCCGCACGCCTCGGCGAGCAGCCTGGCGTGGGCATGGTCCTCGGCCAGCCGGTCGAGATGGTGGTCCAGCGCGTAACTCCCGGCAGCAGCCAGCACCCCCGCCTGGCGCATCCCGCCGCCGAGCCGCCTGCGGATGACCCGGGCCTCGGCGGCGCGCGCCGCGGAGGTGACGACGAGCGAGCCGACCGGCGCGCCCAACCCTTTCGACAGGCAGACCGAGAGCGTGTCGAACAGGGCGCCGAACTCGTCGAAGGCGACCCCGGTGGCGATGGACGCGTTCCAGATCCGCGCCCCGTCGCAGTGCAGCGCGACCTCGCTCGGCAGGCGGCGCCGCAGCTCAGCGAGCTGCTGGAAGGGATGGACGAGTCCCCCACCACGATTGTGGGTCTGCTCGATGGCGACGGCACTCGTGGGCAGCGCGCCCCAGCCGGCCGTGCGCACCTGCGCCAGGTAGGCGTCGACGTCGAGCGCCGGCCCGGCGACCGTCCGGGTCTGGATCGCGCCGTGCTGCGCGGCGCCGCCGCCCTCGTACGTGACGATGTGGGCATCTGCGTCGCAGAGCAGTTCCCCCGCCGGAGGCGCGACGAGGCGCAGGCAGATCTGGTTGCCCATCGTCCCGGACGGCACGAAGACGGCGGCCTCATGCCCGAACATCCCGGCGACCCGCTCCTCGAGCGCGATGACGCTCGGATCCTCGCCGTAGACGTCGTCGCCGACTTCCGCGGCCGCCATCGCCCGGCGCATGCCTTCGGTGGGAGCAGTGACGGTGTCGCTGCGCAGGTCGATCATCGCGTCAGCCCTGCTGGAGCATCTCCGCGACGAGGAAGGCCAGCTCGAGGGCCTGCGAGGTGTTGAGCCGCGGGTCGCAGGCGGTCTCGTAACGGCCGGCGAGGTCGGCCTCGCTGATGGCTTCCGCGCCGCCGAGGCATTCGGTGACGTTCTCGCCCGTCAGCTCGATGTGCAGGCCACCCGGCCAGACGCCCAGACCTCGGCAGACGTCGAAGAACCCCTGCACCTCGGCCATCACGTCGTCGAACCGGCGGGTCTTGACCCCGCCTGCCGTCACCGTGTTGCCGTGCATCGGGTCGCAGGCCCAGACCACTGCGTGGCCGGTGGCGCGCACCTTCTCCACCAGCGGGGGCAGCGCGTCAGCCACCTTTCCGGCTCCCATGCGAGCGATCAGCGTGACCCGCCCCGGCTCACCGCGCGGATCGAGCCGCTCGACCAGGGCGGCGGCATCCTCCGGCGAGGCGGTGGGACCGAGCTTGACGCCGATCGGGTTGCCGACGGCAGCCGCGAACGCCACGTGAGCGCCTTCGAGGTCGCGCGTGCGCTCCCCGATCCAGATCGTGTGGGCCGACAGGTCGTACGCGAGCCCGGTGGCGTCTTCGGTACGGGTGAGGGCGCGCTCGTACTCCAGCAGCAGCGCCTCGTGGCTGGTGTAGAGCTCCACCTGCTGGCCGGAAGCGCCGAGGTCCACGCCGATGGCGCGCACGAACGACAGCGCGCGGTCGATGTCGCGGCCGAGCAGCTCATAGCGGGCGCCGGCCGAGGAGGCGGCCACGAAATCGCGGTTCCAGGCGTGTACCTGGTGCAGGTCGGCGAAACCACCTGTGGCAAAGGCGCGCAGCAGGTTCAGGGTCGACGAGCTCGAGTGGTACGCGCGAACCATCCGTGCCGGGTCGGGCGTGCGCTCCTCGAACGTCGGCGCGAGCCCGTTGACGGCATCGCCGCGGTAGCTCGGCAGCCCGGTGCCGGGCTCGATGTCGGCCGAACGCGGCTTCGCGTACTGGCCGGCCATGCGCGTCACCTTGACGACCGGCAGCGAGGCGCCGTACGTGAGAACGACGGCCATCTGCAGCAGGGTCTTGACCTTGTCGCGTATCCCATTGGCCGTAGCCGCCGCGAACGTCTCGGCGCAATCGCCGCCCTGGAGCAGGAACGCCTGCCCGGCCGCGACCGACGCGAGGCGCTCGCGCAGGGTGCGTACCTCATGGGCCGTGACCAGCGGCGGGACGACGTTCAGCTCATCGACGGCAGCCGCCAGACGCGCCGGATCAGGCCAGCTCGGCTGCTGCACGGCAGCCCGCTGGCGCCAGGCGTCCAGGTCGGGAGTGTCCACGGTCATCAAGACTACGGTCGGCGTGCTGATCGCGCTCTGAAGTTTCCGGCAGCCGCGTCAGCCGAAGAAGACCTCGGCCTCGGCGTAGAGGTCGGGGGTGACGACCTTGAGCTCGCGGGTCGCGTCGCCGATGGGCACCCGGACGATCTTGGTGCCCTGAAGCGCGACCATCGTGCCGAACGCGCCGTCGGTGACGGCATCAACGGCGTGCAGGCCGAAACGGGTAGCCAGCCAGCGGTCGTACGCGGTCGGCGTGCCACCGCGCTGGACGTGACCGAGGACGGTCGCGCGGGCCTCGTGGCCGGTACGCGCCTCGAGTTCGCGCTCGAGCAGCTGTCCGATGCCGCCGAGACGCTCGTGACCGAACGCGTCCTTCTCGCCGCCGAGCACGGTCAGCGTGCCTTGCTTGGGGATGGCCCCCTCGGAGACGACCACGATGGGCGCGTAGCGGTGGGTGGAGAAACGACGCTTGACGTAGTCGGCGACCTCATCGATGTCGAACGGGCGCTCCGGGATCAAGATGACGTTGGCCCCGCCGGCGAGGCCGCTGTGCAGCGCGATCCACCCGGCATGGCGGCCCATGACCTCGCAGATGAGCGTGCGGTGATGGGACTCGGCAGTGGTGTGCAGCCGGTCGATGGCTTCGGTCGCGATGCTGACGGCCGTATCGAAGCCGAACGTGTAGTCGGTGGCGCCGAGGTCGTTGTCAATGGTCTTGGGCACGCCCACGACGTTGACGCCGGCGGCGTACAGCCTGCTGGCCA
>DATAZK010000037.1:0-34265 GCA_036272075.1 Frankiaceae bacterium | reverse complement strand
CGAGCAGGCGTCGGTACGCGAGCCCAAGCGCACCGTGAAGGCACTGCTGGATGAGGCCGGGGCTACGGTCACCAACTTCGCCCGCTTCGAGGTTGGCGCCTGAGCAGGGCGAAAGCGTAGTTCCGCGTAGCGCAACAGTCGGCGGGGTAGCGAATCGATCATGGTTCGCCGCCCCGCCGATTCGCGTCCTCGGGCAGACTGGCGAAGGATTGTTGTCCGAGCGCCCGGAAGGCCGTCCGCCCCTTAGGAGTCGCCCCGTGACCCAGCCCGACGATCAAACATCCGACCAGCCTCGCTGGGCCCGGGTGTTGCTGAAACTGTCCGGCGAGGCGTTCGCGGGCGGGGAGCCGCTGGGCATCGATCCCACCACCGTCGCGACGATTGCCCGCCAGATCGGTGACGTCGTGGCGACCGGGGTCCAGGTGGCGGTCGTCGTCGGCGGGGGCAACATGTTCCGCGGCCAGGCGCTGGCCGACCGGGGCATGGACCGCGCCCGTGCCGACTACATGGGCATGCTCGCCACGGTCATCAATTGCCTGGCATTGCAGGACTTTTTGGAACGCGAAGGCGTCACCACCCGGGTCCAGTCGGCGATCAGCATGGGTCAGGTCGCCGAGCCTTACCTGCCTCTGCGCGCGATCCGCCACCTCGAGAAGGGACGTGTCGTCATCTTCGGCGCCGGCCTCGGGGCACCGTATTTCTCCACCGACACGACGGCGGCTCAGCGGGCGCTGGAGATCAAGGCGGAGGCCGTCCTCAAGGCCACCAAGGTCGACGGGGTCTACGACAGCGACCCCAAGCGCAACCCCGATGCGGTGAAGTTCGACGCCCTCACCTACACCGAGGTGCTGATGCGGGGCCTGAAGGTGATGGACGCGACCGCGATCAGCCTGTGCATGGACAACGCGCTGCCGATCGTCGTGTTCGATCTGCTCACGGAAGGCAACATCCTGCGCGCCGTCCGAGGTGAAAAGATCGGCACCGTGGTGACGGCCGCCCCCGAGAGGACTGCGTGAACGTATGAGCAGTGATGAGGACACCGACATCGACTTCGAGCTGCTCGAGGCCGAGGAGAAGATGGAGAAGGCCGTTCGGGTAGCGCGCGATGATTTCGCCGCCGTCCGCACCGGGCGTCCGACTCCCGCGATGTTTTCCCGGATCATCGTCGACTACTACGACACCCCCACGCCCGTGCAGCAGCTCGCGTCGTTCAGCGTCCCCGAGGCGCGCATGGTCATCATCAGCCCGTACGACAAGGGTTCGATGGCCGCGATCGAGCGGGCCATCCGCGAGAGCGATCTCGGAGTCAACCCGGCCAACGACGGCAACATCATCCGGTGCGTCTTCCCGGAGCTCTCCGAGCAGCGCCGCCGCGAGCTGGTGAAGGTCGTGCGGGGCAAGTCGGAAGACGCTCGCGTCAGCATCCGCAGCATCCGGCGCCACAGCATGGACTCGCTGGAGAAGATGAAGAAGAACGGCGACGCGGGCGAGGACGACGTCAAGCGCGCGGAGAAAGAGCTCGAGTCGCTGACGCATCAGTTCGTCGGCCAGATCGACGATCTGCTCAAGCACAAGGAGTCCGAGCTGCTGGAAGTCTGAGGTGCCCGAAGTCGTCGATGCAGCGGGAGAGCCGCAGGTGAGCGAGCCGCCGGCCCCGAAGGCCGGGCGCGCCGGCCGTGATCTGCGCGCGGCGATCATCGTCGGGGTCAGCCTCGCGGGGCTGATCTTTGCCACCGTCTTCACGGTCCGGGTGATCTGGGTCGGCGTCATCTGCCTTGCCGTCGGGATGGGCGCGTACGAGCTGGTCACGGCCCTGAAGGTGGCCGACCTGCACGTCCCGCGGATCCCGTTGACGATCGCCGGGGCCGCCATCCCCGCCGCCGCGTACGCCCAGGGCACCGACGGGCTGGTGATCGCCCTGTTCATCGCCGTGATCGCGGCGCTCGGCTGGCGCGCCTACGACCCGCGGATCGCAGATCCACCGGCTGACCTGCGCCGCGACCTGGCCGCCACGCTCTTCTGCCTCGGCTACACCGGCTTCCTCGCCGGGTTCGCGGGGCTGCTCTCGCGACCCTCCAACGGACCCCGGCTGGTGATCATCTTCATTGCCACGGCAGCGCTCAACGACGTCGGTGGCTACGCGGCGGGCGTGCTGTCCGGTGGAAAGCACAAGCTGGCGCCACGCATCTCGCCGGGAAAGTCATGGGAGGGGCTGGGCGGCTCGATCGCCGCGAGCTGCCTCTGCGCGGGGATCATGTTCCCCTTCCTGATCCACCGTTCGGCACTGCTGGGCATCGTCTTCGGCCTTGCCGCGGCCGCCGCGTCGACCCTGGGCGACCTCAGCGAATCGATGCTCAAGCGCGACATCGGCATCAAGGACATGGGCCACCTGCTGCCGGGCCACGGCGGCGTCATGGACCGGCTGGATTCCCTGCTGGCCACCGCGCCCGTCGCGTATCTCCTGCTGACCGCCTGGGCGCACTAGCGAAAACGATCTTGGTCTGTGAAACCATGGATGCGAGATGAGCCTTCCGATACTTGACGCCAGCCCGCCTTCGCGGCGCCGGCCGGCCCCGCGTCACCTGGCGGACCTGGCGCCTGACGAGCGTCGCCAAGCTGTCGTGGAACTGGGCGAGCCGGCCTACCGTGCGCAGCAGCTCTCGCAGCACTACTTCGTGCGCCGCACCACCGACCCGGCGGCGATGACCGACCTCCCCGCGGCCAGCCGGGGCCGCCTCGTCGAGAGCCTGCTCCCAGCCTTGCTCACCCAGGTTCGCGAGGAGATCTGCGACGGCGGCGACACGGTGAAAACCGTCTGGCGTGGCCACGACGGGGTGCTCATCGAGTCCGTCCTCATGCGCTATCCGGACCGCGTCACGGTCTGCGTCTCCAGCCAGGCCGGCTGCGGGATGGGCTGCCCGTTCTGCGCGACGGGCCAGGGCGGCCTGACCCGCAACCTGTCGACCGGCGAGATCGTCGAACAGGTCGTGGCAGCCCAGCGCAGGCTTTCCCAGGACGTCCCGGAGGGCGAGCCGGGCGGGCGCCTGTCCAACGTCGTCTTCATGGGCATGGGCGAGCCGCTCGCGAACTACAACGCGGTCGTCGGCGCCCTTCGGCGGCTGACCGATCCGCATCCCCACGGTTTCGGCCTGTCCCAACGCTCGATCACAGTGAGCACGGTCGGCCTCGTCCCGCGTATCGACGCGCTGGCGGGGGAGGGATTGGCCGTGACCCTCGCGCTCAGCCTCCACGCGCCCGACGACGAGCTGCGCGACACCCTGGTGCCGGTCAACCAGCGCTGGCCGGTCACCGAAGCCGTCGGTGCGGCCCTGCGCTACGCCAAGCGCACCGGGCGCCGCATGACGGTCGAGTACGCCCTGATCAACGACATCAACGACGACGCCGCCCGCGCCGACGCCCTCGGCGACCTGCTGCGGGGCACGCTCGCCCACGTGAACCTGATCCCGTTGAACCCGACTCCGGGCAGCATCTGGACGGCGAGCACTCCGGGCCGCGAACGCGAGTTCGTACGCCGGCTGCGCGCTGCCGGGGTCGCGACGACCGTGCGTGACACCCGTGGCCGTGAGGTCGCCGCCGCCTGCGGGCAGCTCGCCGCCACTGGATGAGGTGCTGATGCGGCGCAGCACCGGCATCGGGCTGGCCGCGGCTGTCGCCGTGGCCCTCGCCGGCTGCTCGAGCAGTGCGAAGAAGGTGGTGGCCACCCCGCCTGCCACGACCTCGCCCGCGGCGACCGAGTCGAGTGCCACGCCGTCCGCCAGCCCGACGCCGAGCCCGCGCGTCACGCATCTTGCGCCGCCGACCAAGACCCCCGGACCGACCCGCCCGACCGTGCGCATCTCGTCGCTCAGACCCGAGCCGCCCGCGGACCGCGTCTGCCATCTGAGCGCAGGTCCGCAGACGATCGGCGGCCGGCTGGTCATCCTCGACCTCCCGGCCACCTTCCCCGCGCCGGTGGTGATCGACTACCACGGTGGCAACCAGAGCGCCGTCCAGGAGCACGGTTACACCGGTCTCGGGCCGGTGGGTGCGAGCCGCGGCTTCATCGTCGCCACCCCCAACGGCACGAATGGCCTCTGGAACTTCTCCGGCACCGAACCATTGCCGGATGATGCGGCGTTCACCCAGGACATCGTGACCCTGCTGGCGTTTTCCGGCTGCTCGAACGGCCGGGTCTACACGGCGGGGATCAGTGACGGCGCCGACATGGCCGTCGCCGCCGCCTGCCGGGTGCCTGCGGTGCGAGCGGTCTTTGCCGTCGCCCCGAGCATCACCCCCCGCGGCGGCTGCACGAGGAAGCCCTATCTCGAGGTGCACGGCACCGCCGATCCGATCGTCCCCTACGCCGGCAGCGCTCAAGGAAGCTTTGCCGACGTGCCCTCCGAGGCTGTCGCGTCCCGCCTCCCGTTCTGGACCGCCGGCTGCAGCGGCCCGTCCGCCGGACCGTCCCCCGGGGCGGGGACGCAGGTGCAGCGCTGGGGCTGCACGGCCGGCCGGACCGTCCAGCTCGACACTGTCGACGGGGGCGGCCACACCTGGCCCGGTGCGGCCGGCGCCGAGCCGGCTGCCGGACTGGGGGCCCGGGCGGCGTGGAGCGCGAACACAGCTGCCTTGGAGTTTTTTCTCAGTGAATAGCGCAGCCGCGCCTGCCACACTGATCAGGTGACTGTCCGCGAGGTGGTGCTCCTCGGTTCGACGGGCTCGATCGGCACCCAGGCCATCGACGTGATCCGACGCGAGCCCGAGGGTTTCCGGGTCATGGCGATCGCCGGGGGCGGCGGGCGTCCGGACCAGCTGGCTGCCCAGGCCATCGAGCTCGGCGTCGAAGCGGTCGCCGTCTCGCGGGCCACCGCCGCGCAGGACGTCCAGCTCGCTCTCTACGCCGAGGCGAAGCGCCGAGGTCATGACCGCGGCGATTTCGTGATGCCCAAGGTGCTGGCCGGTCCCGACGCGGTGACCGAGGTGGCGGCCTGGCCCTGCGACATCGTGCTGAACGGGATCACCGGGTCGGTCGGGCTGCACGCGACGCTCGCCGCACTGCAAGCGGGGCGCACCCTCGCGCTCGCCAACAAGGAGTCGCTGATCGCGGGCGGTCCACTGGTGGTTCCGTATCTGGACCGGATCATCCCGGTCGACTCCGAGCACAGCGCGCTGGCCCAATGCCTTCGGGGCGGCGCGAAGGGTGAGGTACGCCGCCTCGTCCTGACGGCCAGCGGTGGACCCTTCCGCGGCCGCACCCGCGCCGAGCTGGCGAACGTCACGCCGAGCCAGGCGCTCGCCCATCCCACCTGGGACATGGGCCCGGTCATCACCGTCAACAGCGCCACGCTCGTCAACAAGGGCCTGGAGATCATCGAGGCCCACCTGCTCTTCGAGATCCCGTACGAGCGCATCGACGTCGTCGTCCATCCCCAGTCGCTCGTGCACAGCATGGTCGAGTTCGTCGACGGGTCGACGATTGCCCAGCTCAGCCCCCCTGACATGCGGCTTCCCATCGCCTTGGCGCTGGGATGGCCCGATCGGGTGCCCGACGCGGCTCCCGGCATGGACTGGACCACCCAGCACACCCTGGCCTTCGAGCCGCTCGACACCGAAGCCTTCCCGGCGGTCGCGCTCGCCAAAGCTGCTGGTCAGGCGGGGGGAAGCGGTCCCGCGGTGTTCAACGCGGCCAACGAGGAGGCCGTGGCGGCCTTCCTCGAAGGACGGCTGCCCTTCCTCGCGATCGTGGAAGTCATCCAGCAGACTCTCAGCCGGGTGGCCCTTCGGGAACTCCACGCACCTGCCGATGTGTTGGAGAGTGAGGACGAGGCCCGCCGGCTCGCGCGCGCGTTGATTTCCCAGATGTCGACCCAGGAGACCTGACAGTGGCGTTGATCGGTGCGCTGGCTTTCGTGCTGGCGCTGCTCGTTTCGGTCGTCCTCCACGAGGGTGGCCACTTCGTGACGGCCAAGCTTTTCGGGATGAAGGCGACGCAGTTCTTCGTCGGCTTCGGCCCGACGGTCTGGTCGCGCCGCAAGGGTGAGACCGAGTACGGCATCAAGGCCATCCCGGCCGGCGGCTTCGTCAAGATCGTCGGAATGACTCCGCTCGAGGAGTTGGACGATCCCGACGACGACAAGCGCGCCTTCTATCGCTTCCCGGCCGGGCGCAAGGCGATCGTGCTGGTCGCCGGTTCGACGATGCACTTCCTGCTCGCGATCGTCCTGGTGTTCCTGGCCCTGCTGATCTCGCCGATCGCCACCTCGGCGCCGGTGATCGGATCGCCCGCCACCTGCCTGTCATCGGACGCCAGCAAAGCCTGCGCCGCCGCCGACTCGGGCAGCCCCGCCCAGGCAGCCGGGCTGAAGGCCGGTGACCGGCTGGTCAGCGTAGGCGGCAAGAGCACGACGACGTTCTCCCAGCTGCGCGACGCGATCCGGGCGGACAAGACCGGCGCCCCGCTGGCCGTCACGTACAAGCGTGGCAGCGCGATCAAGACCACGACCATCACGCCCGTGCTGCAGACCCAGCCCACAGACAGCGGCGGCACCCAGAAGGTCCCCGTCCTCGGGATCACCGCCCAGCAGACGAGCCTCGGCGCGGCGACGGCGGCCCGCAAGACCATCACGACGCTCGGCACCTTTGTCACGGGCACGGCCAGCTCCCTCGCCCACTTCCCGCAGCGCATCTCCACGATCTTCAGCAACCATCGCGATCCCAACGGCGCCGTCGGCGTCATCGGGATCAGCCGGGTCAGCGGTGATCTGCTCAGTGGCGGGGCGGGCGGCACGGCTGGCATCGGCTGGGATACGCGTATCGGCGATTTCCTGCTGCTGGTGGCGGGCGTGAACCTGTTCGTCGGCTTCTTCAACCTGCTGCCGCTGATGCCGCTGGACGGCGGGCATCTGGCCGTTCTTGGATTCGAGCAGCTGCGCGACCGGATCCGGCGGGTGCGCGGTTATCGCGGCCCGCTCAAGCGTGTGGACATGAACAAGCTGCTGCCCGCGACGTACGCTGTGGTGGCGATATTCGCGACACTGACCCTGGTGCTCGCGGCCGCTGACATCGTCAATCCGATTCGTCTGGGGTAGCCGTGTCCATCGGTCTCGGGATCCCGGCTGCGCCCCCGAGGCCATTGGCCTCGCGCCGGGTGAGCCGGCAGTTGAACGTCGGCGGTGTGAAGGTCGGCGGCGATGCCCCGGTCTCCGTGCAGTCGATGACCACCACGCTCACGTCCGACGTGAATGCGACGCTCCAGCAGATCGCCGAGCTCACCGCGGCCGGCTGCGAGATCGTCCGGGTCGCCGTCCCCAGTCAGGACGACGCCGACGCGCTGGCGACCATCGCCCGCAAGTCGCAGATCCCGGTGATCGCTGACATCCACTTCCAGCCCAAGTACGTCTTCGCCGCGATTGATGCGGGATGCGCGGCGGTCCGCGTGAACCCGGGCAACATCAAGGCGTTCGACGACAAGATCGCCGAGATCGCCCGGGCCGCCTCCGGAGCCGGGACGCCGATCCGGATCGGCGTCAACGCCGGCTCGCTCGACAAGCGACTGCTCGCCAAGTACGGCAAGGCGACCCCGGAGGCGCTCGTCGAGTCGGCGCTCTGGGAGTGCTCGCTGTTCGAGGAGCACGACTTCCGCGACATCAAGATCTCCGTCAAGCACCACGACCCGGTGATCATGATCGAGGCCTACCGGTTGCTCGCGCAGGCCTGCGACTACCCGCTGCACCTCGGCGTCACCGAGGCCGGTCCCACGTTCCAGGGCACGGTCAAGTCGGCGGTCGCCTTCGGGGCGCTGCTCGCCGAGGGCATCGGTGACACCATCCGCGTCTCCCTGTCGGCGCCTCCGGTCGAGGAGGTCAAGGTCGGCGCGGCCATCCTGGAATCTCTCGGGATGCGTCCCCGCAAGCTCGAGATCGTCTCGTGCCCGTCCTGCGGGCGCGCCCAGGTCGACGTGTACAAGCTGGCCGACGAGGTCGCCGCCGGGCTCGAGGGGCTCGAGGTTCCGCTGCGCGTCGCCGTCATGGGTTGCGTCGTCAATGGCCCGGGCGAGGCGCGCGAGGCCGACCTCGGAGTGGCGTCGGGCAATGGAAAGGGCCAGATCTTCGTCCGCGGCGAGGTCGTCCGGACCGTCCCCGAGGCGCAGATCGTCGAGACCCTGATTGCCGAGGCGCTGATCCTCGCCGAGGGCATGGAGCTCAGCGATACCGAGTCCGGCAGCCCCACCGTCAGCGTTTCCTAGCCGTCCCCGCGCGGGGGCTCTGGCCTCCCGGTTAATGTCCGATCGTGACGCGCGGTTCGGGTGGCGGTGAGCCCCGGGTACGGGTGCTGACCGATACCGATCTACCCGAGGCGCGGGCGATGCTCGCGCGCCGTCCCGTGGTGGACGTCTTCGTCGCGGGCCGGGTCGCCTCCTCCGGGCTCTCCGAATGGCGCCTGGGCGCGCAGGTCTGGGGCCACGAGCAGGCCGGCGAACTGCTCGCGATGTGTTACGCGGGAGCCAACATCTGGCCGGTCTGCGCCGGCCCGGAATCGATCGAAGCCTTTGCCGCCTACGCCCGCCGGCGCCACCGGCGCTGCGCGTCGATCGTGGGGCTCGCGTCCGAGGTGCTGCCGCTATGGGATCTGCTGCGCCGTGCGTGGGGGCCGCCGCGGGAGCTGCGCGACGACCAGCCGCTGATGGTGCTGGACCGGCCGCCGCTGGTGGCGCCCGACCCGCAGGTGCGCCTGGTGCTGCCGTCCGAGCTGGACGTCCTGCTTCCGGCGGCAGTCGCGATGTTCACCGAGGAGATCGGTGTGCCGCCGGAGAGCGTCGATCTCTACCGGGCGCGGGTCGCCGAGCTCATCGGCGCCCGGCGCTGCTTCGCCCGCATCGACAACGGCCGGGTGCTGTTCAAGGCGGAGGTCGGCGCGGCGACCAGCTCGGCATGCCAGGTCCAGGGGGTCTGGGTGGCGCCGGCATTGCGCGGCCAGGGGCTGGGCACGTGCGGCACGGCCGCCGTAGCTGTCGCGGCGCAGCGTGACATCGCGCCGATCGTCAGCCTCTACGTGAACGCGTTCAACATCGGTGCGCGCCGGGCCTACGAGCGGGTCGGATTCGTGCGGCAGGAGACCTTCGCCAGCGTCCTGTTCTGACGCGTCCCGTCCCGCTCGCCCATTCGTGCAGCCCCGCTCACCCAACGGGGTGATTATGTGTGAACCCCGTAATGTCGACTGTGTTGGTGGTGTTTACTGACTAAATCAAGTTGATCGACGTGGGTGGCTTCGCCCACGTCCTCCCAGGGGGTTCAGTGTCCATCACAGGTTCGACTTCATCTCGCCGACGGATCGGCTTTGCGGGCGCCGGCGTGGTGCTCTCCGCGGCACTGACGCTCTCTGCGTGTGGTTCCAGCTCCAGCACCACCAGCACCTCCGGTGGTTCTGGTGCCAAGGTCAAGCTCTCCCTCGTCGCGTACTCGACGCCGCAGGCGGCCTACCAGCAGCTCATCGCCGCGTTCCAGAAGACGCCGGCCGGCAAGAACATCACGTTCAGCCAGTCCTACGGCGCCTCGGGTGACCAGAGCCGGGCGGTCGTCAGCGGCCTGAAGGCCGACGTCGTCGAGTTCTCGCTGGCGCCCGACATGACCCGCCTGGTCAAGGCCTCGCTGGTCGCGCCGACCTGGGACAGCGACCAGTACAAGGGCAACATCACCGATTCCGTCGTGGTGCTGGCGACCCGCAAGGGCAACCCGAAGCACATCACCGACTGGAGCGACCTGATCAAGCCCGGCGTCTCGGTCATCGTGCCGAACCCGATCACCTCCGGGGGCGCCCGCTGGGACATCATGGCCGCCTACGGCGCGCTCTCGAACAAGGGCGCTGACAAGGCCGCCGGCGTCGACTACCTGCAGAAGCTGTTCAAGAACGTGTCGGTGCAGGACGACAGCGCCCGCAAGGCGCTGCAGACCTTCACCAACGGCAAGGGCGACGTCCTCATCTCCTACGAGAACGACGCGATCTTCGCCCAGCAGAAGAGCCAGGCGATCGATTACGTGACCCCGTCGCAGACGATCCTGATCGAGAACCCGATCGCGGTCACCACGGAGTCCAAGCACCCCAAGCAAGCCCAGGCGTTCGTCGACTTCCTGCACACCCCGGCGGCCCAGGCGATCTTCGCTGACAACGGCTACCGGCCCGTCGTCTCGGGTGTGACCAGCACCAAGGTCAAGTTCTCCACGCCTTCAGGCCTGTTCACCATCAAGGACCTCGGCGGCTGGACGAGTGTGACCAACACGTTCTTCGACGCCGACAAGGGCATCGTCACCGGTATCGAGCGCGGCAACGGTGTCTCGACCAGCAAGTGACGGCGCGCTGGTGATGGCCTCACCCGCGCCGACCCTGACCAAGGATTCGCCGCAGGACGGGGCGCCGCCGGCCCCGTCCCGCCGCGAGCCCCGCCACAGCGCGGCGACTCGTCACCCGCGTCGCCTCCCGTACGGGCTCTTCCTCGGTGGGGGGCTCACCACCCTCTACCTGAGCCTCATCGTCCTGATCCCGCTGTCCGCGGTTGTCTACACCGGCACCAAGGGCGGCTGGCACTCCTTCTGGCACGCCGTCACCACGCCGGACGCCTGGTCGGCGCTGAAGCTGACCATCGTCGCCAGCCTGCTGGTGGCTCTGATCAATCTGATCTTCGGGACGCTCATCGCCTGGGTCCTGGTTCGTGACTCGTTCCCGGGCAAGAAGATCCTCGATGTCCTGATCGACCTGCCGTTCGCCCTTCCGACGATCGTCGCGGGCCTGGTCCTGCTCTCGCTCTACGGGCCGAACAGCCCGCTCGGTGTCGACATCGCCTACAAGCAGACCGGCGTCGTCGTCGCGCTGCTGTTCGTGACGTTGCCCTTCGTGGTGCGCACCGTGCAGCCGGTGATGATCGAGCTGGACCAGGAGATGGAGGAGGGCGCGGCGTCACTCGGCGCCTCGCGGCTCACCATCTTCCGCCGGATCATCCTGCCGAACCTGCTGCCGGCCATCCTGTCGGGCACGGCGCTGGCCTTCACCCGGGCGCTGAGTGAATTCGGTTCGACGGTGCTGATCTCCGGAAACATCGTCGGCCACACCCAGGTGGCCGCGGTGCAGATCTACGGGCAGATCGAGAACGACAACCAGGCCGGCGCCGCCGCCGTCTCGACCGTGCTGCTGGTCGTGGCGCTCGTGGTCCTGCTCTTCCTGAACTTCATCCAGCATTGGGCGGCCCGCCGTGGTCAGTAACACCGTCGCGCCTACGGGCGCGGTCAGCCGACGCAAGGTCCGCACCAAGGCCTCCAAGGCGCCGCGCGGCTACAAGAGCCAGCATTCTGCGTCCTCGCGACCAGCGCGCTGGACCCTTCGCCTGATCGCCGTCGCGTACCTGTTCTTCCTGCTGCTGGTGCCCGTCGGGCTGGTCTTCTGGCGCACGTTCGAGCATGGCGCGGGTGTGGTCTGGACGTCGCTCACCAGCGGCCCAGCCGTCCACGCGATCCAGATCACGGCGGAGACGGCCGGAATCGCGACCGTCTGCAACACGATCTTCGGCGTCGGCATGGCGTTGCTGCTGGTGCGGCACCGCTTCTGGGGCCGGCGGGTGTTGAACTCGCTGATCGACCTGTCGATCGCCGTCTCGCCGGTGGTCGTGGGGCTCTCGCTGATCCTGATCTACGGCAGCTTCGAGCCCGTCGGGCGCTGGCTCGGCAACAACGGCATCCAGATCATCTTCGCGCTACCGGGCATGGTCATCGCGACGATCTTCGTCTCGCTCCCGCTCGTCGTGCGGGCCGTCGCGCCCGTCCTCGAGGAAATCGGGACCGATCAGGAGCAGGCCGCGTACACCCTCGGAGCCTCGCGCTGGCAGGGCTTCTGGCGCATCACGCTCCCGGCCATCAAGTGGGCGCTTGCCTACGGCGTCGTCCTGTCCCTCGCCCGCGCTCTGGGTGAGTTCGGAGCCGTGGCCGTCGTCTCCGGAAACCTCGAAGGCCAGACCCAGACCCTGACGCTCTTCGTGCAGGAGCACTTCCAGAACTTCGACGCGGTGGGTGCTTACTCCGCCGCTTTCCTGCTGGCATTGATCGCGATCGTCGCGCTCATCGTCATCTCTTTGCTACGTCCCAAGGAGGACAGCTGATGGCTATCCGCGTGCGCAATGTGACCAAGCGTTTCGGTGATTTCGTCGCGCTGGACAACGTCTCGGTCGACATCGAGGACGGCGACCTGACCGCCCTGCTCGGCCCCAGCGGCGGCGGCAAGTCGACGCTGCTGCGGATCATTGCCGGGCTCGAGCTTCCCGACTCCGGGTCGATCGAGATCAACGGCGTCGACCTCACGCTGCTGCCGCCCCAGCGTCGCAACATCGGCTTCGTCTTCCAGCACTACGCGGCGTTCAAGCACCTCACCGTGGCGCGCAACGTCGCCTTCGGCCTGGAGATTCGCAAGAAGCCGAAGGCGGAGATCAAGGCCCGGGTGAAGGAACTGCTCGAGCTGGTGCACCTCGACCAGTTCGGTGATCGCTACCCCTCGCAGCTCTCGGGTGGTCAGCGCCAGCGCATGGCACTGGCCCGCGCGCTCGCGGTCCAGCCCGAGGTGCTGCTGCTCGACGAGCCCTTCGGCGCCCTGGACGCGCAGGTGCGAAAGGAGCTTCGGACCTGGTTGCGACGGCTGCACGACGAGGTCCACGTGACCACCGTCTTCGTCACGCACGACCAGGAAGAGGCCATGGACGTGGCCGACCGCATCTTCGTGATGGCGGCCGGCAAGGTCGAGCAGGAAGGCACCCCGGACGAGCTCTACGAGCGTCCGGCCAACGACTTCGTGATGGGCTTCCTCGGCCCGGTGACCAAGCTGCACGGTGATCTCGTCCGCCCGCACGATCTGGACCTCATCACCGCCGAGGAGCCCGGCTCGGTCCACGCTCGCATCACGCGTATCGCCCGCCTCGGTTTCGAGGTGCAGGTCGAGGTCGAGATCGACGGGGATGAGGGCAAGACCTCGACGTGGGTGCAGGTGACCCGCGAGCGCGCGACGCGACTGGGTATCCAGGCCGGCGACGACGTCTTCGTCCGCAAGGCGGACAAGGGGCGGGTGTCAGCCGGCGCGGTTTCCACAGCAGGCGTTATCGGGTAGCGCCGGATTCACGGGTCGCAGCCCCGCGCTCGGCTTTCGCTGCGCTCAGCCCGAGTCACGATCTGCTCCTGCACTACCGCCGGTACCGTGGCCTGGTGCTACGGATGTCCCGGCTTTTTCTGCGAACCCTGCGTGACGCGCCTGCTGACGCGGAGGTCGCGAGCCACCAGTTGCTGGTGCGCGGCGGCTACGTGCGCCGCGTCGCGTCGGGACTCTGGAGCTGGCTGCCGCTCGGCAAGATCGTGCTCGACCGGGTGGCGGCCGTCGTGCGCGAGGAGATGGACCGCATCGGCGGCCAGGAGGTGCTCCTGCCGGCCCTGCTGCCCAAGGAGCCCTATCTCGCGACCGGGCGCTGGGACGAGTACGGCGATCTGCTCTTCCGGCTGCAGGACCGTCGCGGCGGTGACTACCTGCTCGGACCCACCCACGAGGAGCTCTTCACGCTCCTGGTGAAGGGTGAATACAGCTCCTACAAGGACTTGCCGGTGATCCTCTACCAGGTCGCCAACAAGTACCGGGACGAAGCACGGCCGCGCTCGGGAATCCTGCGCGGGCGCGAGTTCGTCATGAAGGACGCGTACTCCTTCGACATCGACGACGCGGGTCTTGCGAAGTCCTACGAGCTGCACCGCGAGGCGTACGTCCGCATCTTCGACCGGCTCGGCCTGGACTACCGCATCGTCTCCGCGGTGTCCGGAGCGATGGGCGGATCGGCCTCCGAGGAGTTCCTGGCGCCGACCCCGGTGGGGGAGGACACGTTCGTCTCGTGCGCCAGCTGCGGCTACGCGGCGAACGTCGAAGCCGTGACCTTCACCCCGCCGAGCCAGCCGCCCTCCGCTGCGCCTGACATGCAAGAGGTGCACACTCCCGACACCCCGACCATCGAGGCGCTCGCGGCGCACCTGGGCATCGACCCCGGGCAGACCCTGAAGAACGTGCTGGTCAAGATCGACGGCGTTCCCGTCGCCGTCGGCGTGCCCGGCGACCGTGAGCTCGACATCGACAAGCTCGAGGCCGCGCTGGCCCCCAGCGTCATCGAGCCCTTCGAAGCAGCAGACTTCGAGGCGCATCCGGAGCTGGTCCGGGGCTACGTCGGGCCTCAGCACGGGCTGGTGACCTACTACGCCGACACCCGCATTTTCGACGGGACGAGCTGGGTCACCGGCGCCAACAAGGCCGACCATCACGTCCTCAACGTGACAGCGGGCCGTGACTTCACCGTCGAGCGCTACCTCGACGTGGCCAGCATCGCCGAGGGTGATCCTTGCCCCCGCTGCGGTGAGCCGCTGGTGATCGGCCGGGCCATCGAGATCGGCCACATCTTCCAGCTCGGACGCAAGTACACCAACACCTTCGAGCTCGACGTGCTCGGCCCCGAGGGCACCCCGGTTCGCGTCACCATGGGCTCGTACGGCATCGGGGTCAGCCGGGCGGTCGCGTCGATCATCGAGCAGAACCATGACGATCGCGGGCTGATCTGGCCGGCGTCGGTGGCTCCCGCCGACGTCCACCTCATTGCGATCGGCAAGGCCGGTCAGCAAGAGGCAGCCGCGCAGCTCGGGGAATCGCTCGAAAGTGCCGGACTCCGGGTGCTGCTCGACGATCG
Source organism: Frankiaceae bacterium (assembly GCA_036272075.1). Lineage (GTDB taxonomy): Bacteria > Actinomycetota > Actinomycetes > Frankiales > Frankiaceae > DATAZK01. The sequence continues at coordinate 19,522 of DATAZK010000037.1, read as the reverse complement.
CGGGACCAGCGCCGGCGTCGCCTTCGCCGATGCCGATCTGCTCGGGGTGCCCACCATCGTCGTGGTCGGCAAGGGGCTGGCCTCCGGCGAGATCGAGGTCAAGGACCGGCGCAGTGGCGAGCGTCGCACCATCGCGCTCGATGCTGCCCTCGCTGAGCTCACCGCGCTGTCGCCGTGACCCGGAGCGAGGCCGGTTCGTGGCGGTGAAGGCTGTCGTCTTCGACTGGGGAGGCACGCTCACCCCGCACCACACCATCGACCTGCTCGACCTCTGGCGGGTCGCCGCTCGCGTCCTGGCGCCCGACCGCGTCGAGGAAGTGGCGCAGGCACTCGCCGCGGCGGAGCTGCGGTGGTGGGAGGGAGTGGGCGCCAGCGGACTCAGCGGGACGACGGCTGACGTCCTCGCGGCCGCGTCGGCCGAGACCGGACTCGACGTGGATGCGGCTCTGCACGACGCGGCGCTCGAAGCTCATCTCGACGCCTGGACCCCGCACACGATCGCCCACCCAGAGGTCGTCCCGCTCCTGACCGCGCTGCGGGAACGCGGAATCCGGACCGGGCTGCTGTCGAACACGCACTGGCCTCGCCGCTGGCACGAGCACTGGCTGGAGCGCGACGGCGTCATCGACCTGATCGACGCCCGCGTCTACACCTCCGACCTGGCGCACACCAAGCCGCATCCGGAGGCGTTCGGGGCCGTTCTGGGAGAGCTGGGGGTCAGGGCAGGCGACGCTGTCTTCGTCGGAGACCGTCCAATCGACGACATCAGCGGAGCCAAAGGCATCGGGATGCGGGCGGTGCTGGTCGACAGCTCCGACGTCCCTGGCCATCCGGTGGTGCCGGATGCCCGAATCAGCCATGTTTCGCAGGTATTACCCCTGGTTGACGGTTGGATCGCGGAGTCGGATACGGCGCGGCACTCGCGGTCTTGGCGCTGAGCGGGCAGCATTGGCCGACATGACCGTCTCCGAGAGCCTCGACGACGCTGACGCGGCGGAGATCGAACTCGCGACGCGGATGCGACTGGCCATCGGCCGCCTGCATCGGCGACTGTCGCGACGTGCGGTTGGCGGGCTGACGCCGTCCCAGCTCTCGGTGCTCGTCACGGTGGAGCAGCACGGCCCCCTGCGCCTCGGAGAGCTCGCCAATCGCGAGGTCATCACCCCGCCGACCGTGACCCGGCTGGTGGCGAGCCTGCACGAGCGGGCGCTCGTCAAGCGGGTCACCGACCCGGAGGACGGTAGGGCGGCGCTCATCGAGGTGGCCGATGCCGGCCGCACGCTGCTGGATGAGATCCGCCGTGAGCGCACCGCCTTCATCGCTCAGCGCATTGCCCGGCTCGACCCGTCGGCGCGGGCCGAGGTGGCGGGCGCGGTCTCCTTGCTTGAGCACCTCATCGATGTTCCCGACGTCCCCGACGCGCCCCGCTAGCGACTGACCGGCCTCAGCGTCCGGGTAAGCCGGGAAGCGGGGTGACCGCCTGGGCAGGCGCCGCTCCCGTCAGCAGCCGCAGTCGCGCGGCGCGGACCGCCGACGCTGCGAGGACGTCGGCCGCGAGCAGCCGGTGGGCGGCGACGGGTGCCTGGCCGACCCCGGCCGCTGCGACGCCGCACAACCGGTCCTCCAGACCCGCGAGGAAGCGCACGACCGCGGGGGCGTTGCTGAGCGGGAAAGGCAGTGCGTATGCGGGAAGCGGAGTCGGGGGGCTGGCGCCGGCCGCGGCGATCGCCTCCGTCAGCAGATCGCGGCTCTCGCGCAGGGCGTCGTATCCGCCGCGCACGGCACTGATCACCCCGGCCGACGGTGAGAACCCGACGACGACGGCACCTGCCATCCCGTAGCCGTAGATCGCCGCGTGTTCCCCGGCCAGAAGTGATTCGAGTCCGGTGCTGGGTGAGCTCACGCGGGCTGCGGGGCGAGCAGGCTGACGGCGACGTCGGCGCTGGCGGCCAGGCTCGCGAGCAAGGGTGCGAGCTCGGCCGACGCAGCGGTGCAGTCGCCGCGGCGGGCGCCCGCTGCGGCCCGTTCGGCGATCTGCAGACTCGCCGCCGACGGCGCCGCTTGGGCAGCGGGCTCGGCCGGCAATCGGCCCGTCAGCGTCCGAAGATGCGCTCGGTGCAACCCCCGGATGGTGGCGAACGGCTCCGCCGAGGCAGGCCCGGCGGCAGCAGCGAGCAGCCGGCGCTCGTCGGCGATCGCGCGCCCGCGCAGGCCGGCGTCGACGGCTCGGGCCCGGTCGTCGGTCACGGACGGTGCCGGCGATCGGGAAGAGCCGGAGGCCCTCGGCGCCTGTGGGGAAGGGGACTTGTCGCACGCTGCTGACGTCAGACCCACCAGTCCGACGAGGCCGGCTGTCCCGGTGACGAAGCGGCGGCTGACGCGCATCTCCCCGGCCACGATCCCCAGCCTGGCACACCCCGGTCGTAGGCTGCCCAGGAGACGCGACACCGGCGAAGGCGGCTGGTGATCCAGCGCGCGATGCGGGAAAGGAGCTGAGGTGACGCAGGCCAAGGCGGCTCCGAAGGAAACACTGATCGGATTGCTGGCACCCGTTGTTTCCGGCGCCGGGGCGGAACTCGAGGACGTCTCCGTCAGCCGTGCCGGAAGCCGCAGCGTCGTGCGCGTCGTGATCGACCGCGACGGCGGTATCGACCTCGATGGCGTGGCTGACGTCAGCCACGCCGTGAGTGCCGCCCTCGACGCTGATCCTGATGCCATGCCCGGCACGTTCGTGCTCGAAGTCACCACGCCCGGTGTCGACCGGCCGCTGACCCAGCCTCGGCACTGGCGTCGCGCGAAGGGCCGCCTGGTTGCGGTCACCCGCCGCGGCGCGGGCCCGCTCACCGGTCGGGTGAGCTCCGCGGACGACGAGGGTGCAGTGCTGGTCGGCGCCGACCTGCCGGGCGGGCAGGTGTCCGTCTCCTACGCCGACGTGAGCCGGGCGGTAGTCCAGGTGGAGTTCAACGGGCCCGGCCCTCTCGACGCCGGCGACTCCAGCTCATGAAGCTCGATCTGGCGGCGCTGCGCAGCGTCGAACGTGAGAAAGACATCTCTTTCGACGCGCTCGTCGACGCCATCGAGACCGCACTCGCGACGGCCTACCGGCACAACGACTCAGCCGCTCCCGATGCCCGGGTGCAGATCGACCGCGCCACCGGCGACGTCGTCGTCTTTGCCCGCGAATTCGATGCCGACGGCCAGCTGGTACGCGAATGGGACGACACCCCGGAGGACTTCGGACGGGTCGCCGCCACCACCGCACGCCAGGTGATCATCCAGCGGCTGCGGGACGCCTCATCGGATGTGACCTACGGCGAGTTCGCCGGTCACGAGCGCGAAGTGGTGCTCGGCCTGGTCCAGCACCACGAGCAACGCGCCGGCAGCAAGATCGTCATGGTGGACCTCGGCAAGGGTTTCGAGGCGATCCTGCCTCCGGCCGAGCAGGTGCCGGGGGAGCGTTACGAGCACGGCGACCGGATCAGGGTCTGCGTCGCCTCGGTGACCCGATCGCCGCGTGGGGTCTCGGTGACGGTGTCGCGCACCCATCCTGAGCTGGTACGCGGCCTGTTCGCGCTCGAGGTGCCCGAGGTCGCCGACCACACGGTCGAGATCGCGGCGATCGCCCGCGAGGCCGGCCACCGGTCGAAGATCGCCGTCCGCACCCGGGTGCCGGGCCTGAATGCGAAGGGCGCCTGCATCGGGCCGCTCGGCGCTCGCGTGCGCGCGGTCATGGCCGAGCTCAACGGCGAGAAGATCGACATCGTCGACTGGTCGGACGACCCGGCGAGGTTCGTCGCGTCGGCGCTGTCACCGGCCAAGGTCAGCTCGGTGGAGGTGGTCGACGCCTCCCAGCGGGCCGCTCGCGTCGTCGTGCCGGACTATCAGCTCTCGCTGGCGATCGGCAAAGAGGGACAGAACGCCCGGCTTGCCGCCCGGCTCACCGGCTGGCGTATCGACATCCACAGCGACACCGAAGTGCCTGGTGCGGCCGCAGGTTCACGGCCCGCCGCCGCCGATCCGTCAGCTGCAACCAATGGTTGACGCAGCGTAGTGCCAGGGGCGAGACCGGCTGAGCGCGCTACAGTTGACACGGCGCGTCGTTCGGCGCCGATCCGCACGTGTGTCGGGTGTCGGAGCCGAGCGGTGCTGACCGACTTGCTGCGCGTCGTGGTTGTCGAGGGCGTTCTCGTTCCCGATCCTCGCCGGCGGCTGCCGGGCAGGGGTGCGCATCTACACCCCGACCTGCAGTGTCTTGAGTTGGCGTTTCGCCGTCAGGCGTTTCGCCGGGCGCTGCGAATCACGGGCAGTCCCGAAGTGGATCAAGTGAGAGCCCACCTCGAGAGCCTGCACAGCGAAGCGCAGCAGAACCAGCAGTGAGTTATAGCCGCCGTTCGGAAGTGGGTTTGTCTGATGGACGCTCGATGAGCACTCAGCGATGAGTACTCCCATGCCGTAGTTGGAGGTCGCGCGGGCACCCGCGGGCCTAGAAAAAGGAGCACCGTGGCAGGAAAGGCCCGCGTCCACGAGCTGGCCAAGGAGCTTGGCGTCGACAGCAAGACTGTCCTCGCGAAGCTCAAGGATCTTGGCGAGTTCGTGAAGTCCGCATCTTCGACCGTCGAACCGCCGGTCGTCCGCAAACTCAAGGAAGCGCTGGGGGATGCTGCCCCGGCTGCTCCAGCCGCTGCGCCCGCCAAGAAGGCGCCGGCCAAGGCCAGCAAAGCGCCTTTGGCCCCGGCCGCAGCACCCCAGCTCGAGGTCCCGGCGAGCCCGGTCGTGGCAGCGCCTGCGCCCGTCGTCGCTCCGCCGGCCCCGCCGGCTGCCGAGCCACCGGCCGTGCAGCCGCCCCCGCTGGCGCCCGCCGCTCAGGCCGCGCCAGCGGCTCCGGATACCCGGCCTGCCGGGCCACGTCCCGGCGTTCCCGGCCGTCCCGGTGGACCCGCTGCTCCGCGCAACGTTCCGCGCGGTCCCGGCAACAACCCGTTCACCAGCCGTCCGGCCCCCCCCGGGCCGCGTCCCGGAGCTCCGGGCGCCCCGGGTGAGCCGCCGATTGCCGGTGCCCCCACCGCCGTGCCCGACGCGCGGCCGGGAGGTCCCACTCCCCAGAACATGCCGCCCCGCCCCGCCCCCCGCCCCGGCGGGATGGGTGCGGGCCGTGGTCCGACACCGGGCAGCATGCCCGGCCGCGTCGGTGGCCCACGTCCGGCCGGCCCCGGTGGCCCCGGGCGCGGTCCTGGTGGTCCCGGCGGTCCGAGTCGTGGTCCCGGTGGTCCCGGTGGTCCCGGCGGCGGCTTCCGGCAAGGCGCTCCGAGCCGTGGCCCCGGTGGTCCGGGCGCAGGTGCTGGAGCCGGCGGCGGCGGCGGCAACTACCGTCCCGGCGGCCCGCCCGGCGGCGGCGGCGGTCCCGGCGGCGGTCGCCCCGGCGCTCCGCAGTCAGGCGGTCGTGGCCGCGGCGGCACGACCCAGGGTGCGTTCGGCCCCGGTGGCCGCGGACGTCCCGGCCGGCAGCGCAAGTCCAAGCGCGCCAAGCGCCAGGAATTCGACAACATGCAGGCACCGACCCTCGGCGCCTACGTTCCGCGTGGCACCGGCGAGACCATCCGGCTGCCCCGCGGCGCGAGCCTGGCCGACTTTGCCGACAAGATCGATGCCAACCCCGGCTCGATGGTCCAGGTAGTCCTCACCCAGCTCGGTGAGATGGTCACGGCTACGCAGTCGTGCACCGATGCCACGCTGGAGCTGCTCGGCGAGACGCTGGGCTACCGGGTGTCGATCGTCAGCCCGGAGGACGAGGACCGCGAGCTCCTGGAGTCCTTCGACCTGGAGTTCGGCGGCGATTACGAAGACGACGCCAACCTCGTCGCCAGGCCTCCGGTCGTCACCGTCATGGGTCACGTCGACCACGGAAAGACCAAGCTGCTCGACGCGATCCGGCGGGCCAATGTCGTCGCCGGCGAGGCGGGTGGCATCACCCAGCACATCGGTGCCTACCAGGTCCACGTCGAGCACGACGGCAACGACCGGGCGATCACCTTCATCGACACCCCGGGTCACGAGGCGTTCACCGCCATGCGTGCTCGTGGTGCCCAGGTGACCGACATCGCGGTGCTCGTGGTGGCGGCGGACGACGGCGTGAAGCCGCAGACCATCGAGGCGCTCAACCACGCCCAGGCGGCGGATGTCCCGATCGTCGTCGCGGTGAACAAGGTCGACAAGGAGGGCGCCGACCCGGCCAAGGTGCGTGGTCAGCTCACCGAGTACGGCCTCGTCGCCGAGGAGTACGGAGGCGACACGATGTTCGTCGACGTCTCTGCCATCACCCGCGTCGGTATCGACCAGCTGCTCGAGGCGGTGCTGCTCACCGCTGACGCCGCTCTGGACCTGCGGGCGCCCGAAGACATCGACGCCCAGGGTGTCGCGATCGAGGCTCACCTCGACCGCGGCCGCGGCCCGGTGGCCACGGTGCTCGTCCAACGCGGAACCCTGCGCGTCGGCCAGTCGGTCGTCGCCGGTGACGCCTACGGACGTGTCCGGGCGCTGCTCGACGAGAACGGCGACCAGCTGGAGGCGGCGGGTCCGTCGCGTCCGGTCCAGGTGCTCGGTCTGACCGCCGTTCCCGGCGCCGGCGACAGCTTCCTCGTTGTTTCGGACGACCGGGTGTCGCGTCAGATCGCCGAGCGGCGGGCTGCTCGCGAGCGCGCCGCCGAACTCGCCACCAGCCGTGGCCGCATGACCCTCGAGGACGTGCTGGCGCGGATCAAGGAGGGCGAGGTCAACCAGCTCAACCTGATCCTCAAGGGTGACGGTTCGGGCTCGGTCGAGGCCCTGGAAGACGCTCTCGTCAAGATCGACGTGGGCGAGGAGGTCAGCCTGCGCGTGATTGACCGCGGGGTCGGTGCCATCACCGAAACCAACGTCATGCTGGCCGCGGCTTCCGACGCGATCATCATCGGCTTCAACGTCCGGCCGCAGGGCAAGACCCGGGAGCTCGCCGACCGCGAAGGTGTCGACGTGCGTTACTACTCGGTCATCTACCAGGCGATCGACGATGTCGAGCAGGCCCTGCGCGGCATGCTCAAGCCGATCTACGAGGAAGTGCAGCTCGGTACCGCCGAGGTGCGCGAGGTGTTCAAGGTGCCGCGGATCGGCAACGTGGCGGGTTCGCTGGTGCGGTCGGGCAACATCGTCCGCAACAGCAAGGCTCGCCTGGTCCGCGACGGCATCGTGATCTCCGACAACCTCACGGTCGAGTCGCTGCGCCGCTTCAAGGAAGACGCTCGCGAGGTGGCCGAAGGCTACGAGTGCGGTATCGGGCTCGGGTACAACGACATCCACGTCGATGACGTCATCGAGACCTACGAGCAGCGTGAGGTCCCACGGACCTGACGACGGTGTGGGTTTGACAGATATGTGGGTCGGCACGCTCGAACTGGACCTGCTGCTCGGAGGGCCGGACCTGCCGGTGCGCTCGCTCAAGGAGAAGCGCTCGGTGGTCCGGCCCATCGTGGCCGAGCTGCAGCGCCGGTTTGCCGTCGCCGCCGCCGAGGCAGGTCATCTTGAGCTGCATCGGCGGGCGCTGGTCGGAGTCGCCGTGGTGGCCGCCGACCGGGCGCATTGCCAGGAAGTGCTCGATGGTTGCGAGCGTCTCGTGGCAGCCCGTCCGGAGATCGAGCTGCTGTCAGCCCGCCAGCGGCTGATCAGCAGCGAGGACGAGCTTGTTTAAAGCTCGATTCGGTGAGGAGAGAGGGAGGGGACCGTGGCTGATCCTGCACGCGCACGCCGGCTCGGTGTGCGTATCCGCGAGATCGTGGCTTCGGCGCTCGGCACCGAAGTGAAAGACCCCCGCCTGGGGATGGTGACCATCACTGACGTGCGGGTGGGGGCCGATCTGCGCGACGCGGTCATCTTTTACACGGTCTACGGGGAAGACCTCGAACGTGCCGAGAGTGCCGCCGCGCTGGAGTCCGCCAAGGGAGTCCTGCGGACCCGGGTGGGACGCATGACGGGGGTCAAGAACACCCCGACTTTGGAGTTCGTCCATGATGAGCTTCCTGATTCCGCTCGCCACCTCGATGACCTGCTAGCGGCGGCCCGGGCCGACGACGACCGGGTTCGCGCCACGCGCGCGACCGCCGCACCCGCAGGCGAAGAGGATCCCTATCGCCACCCGGAGGACGAGTGAGCCGCACCCTGCCGGCAAACGTCACCCGCATCGCGCGTCCTTCGGCCCTGACGTCCGCGCCTGTCGATGTCGACCATGCAGGTGTGCTCGACGTCATCAAGGAAGCGATCGCCGGCGAGGGATGGGTGCTGTGCGTCGGCCACGTCCAGCCTGACGCGGATGCGCTCGGCTCGGCGCTGGCGCTGGCGCTGGCGATCCGCAGCGCGGGCGGCACCGCCAACGTCAGCTTCGATCCGGGGCCGCTCGCCTTCGGGATGCCGCCCAGCCTGGCGTTCCTGCCGGGTGAGCACCTGCTGCTCGCCCCCGCGATCCTGCGCACGGAGCCGGCTCCGGCCGCAGTGATCACGTTCGACACCGGCACCTCGGAGCGCCTGGGCCTGCTCGAGCCCTACGCCGTGGCCGCTCAGGACGGCCCACCGGTCATCGTCATCGATCATCACGCCCTGGGCAGCGCATTCGGGTCGATGCGGCTGATCGACGCGTCCGCCGCTGCCACTGCCGAACTGATCGCCGAGCTCATCGACCAGCTCGGCGTGACCTTCGACGAAGCCATCGCGACCTGCCTGTACGCCGGGCTCGCCAGCGACACCGGCTCGTTCCGTTACGCCGCCACCAGCCCGGGATCGCACCGGCTGGCGGCCCGCCTGCTCGAAGCGGGCGCCCGTCACGACACCATCAGCATGCTGCTCTGGGACAGCCGGCCGACCAGCTACCTGCAGGTGCTGTCGGGCGCGCTGGGGCGCCTTCAACAGTCAGGCGAGGTCATCTGGACGTACGTCACCTGCGCCGACCTGCAGTCCGCGGGTGCCACCCCAGAGGAGACCGAGGGGATCGTCGACGTCATCCGGGGCTCGCGCGAGCACGAAGTGGCCGTCGTCCTGAAGCAGGATCCCGGTGGCGGACCGGGGTGCTGGAAGGCGTCCGTGCGTTCCCGTGGCCACCTCGACGTCGGGGCGGCGTGCGCTGCGCTCGGCGGTGGGGGGCATCGGCTCGCGGCCGGCTTCACTGCCGACGGCAGCCCGCAGCAGATCATCGACCGGCTGCGCTCGGTGCTCTCGCCCTGCGAGTGACGCCGCCGTGAAAGCGTCTGCCGAGCCGGTGGACGGCGGGCTCGTCATCGTCGACAAGGGCAGCGGCCTCACCTCGCATGACGTCGTCGCGAGACTGCGCCGGATCGCGGGTACCCGGCGCGTCGGTCATGCGGGCACGCTTGATCCAGCCGCGACCGGAGTACTCGTGTGCGGGGTCGGGCGCGCGACGCGCCTGCTCGGACATCTGCTGCTCGCCGGCAAGGAGTACGAGGCGACCATCCAGCTCGGCGTTCGCACCAGCACCGACGACGCCGAAGGGGAGGTGCTCTCCACGCGCTCGACGGCGGGGATCACCGACGAAAGGATTGCCGCGGCCGTCGCCACCCTCAGCGGGGACATCGAGCAGGTGCCGAGCGCTGTCAGCGCGATCAAGGTCGGCGGGGTACGGGCGTATGCCCGGGTGCGGGCGGGCGAGGACGTGAAACTGGACGCCCGGAAGGTCAATGTCGAGCGGTTCGACGTGCTGGCACGGCGGGCCGACGCGCTGGACGTGATCGTGGCCTGCTCCTCAGGCACCTACATCCGCGCCCTGGCCCGTGACCTGGGCGAGCTGCTCGGCTGCGGTGGACACCTGACGGCGCTGCGCCGCACCAGGGTCGGCAGCTTCACCTTGGCCGACGCCCACACTCTCGAGGAACTCGGCCAGGAGCTGACGCTGCTGGCGCTCGGCGACGCCGTGGGGGCGATGTTCGCCCGGCGCGAGGTCGACGACGCTGGGGCGACCGACATCCGCTACGGACGTCCGTTGCCGGCCACCGGGGTGCCCGACCCGGTCGGCATCTTCGATTCCGCCGGGCAGGTGCTGGCCCTTGTGCAGGATGTCGACGGGCTGGCTCGGCCACTCGTCGTGCTGCATCCCGCCCCGTGAACCTCGGCCGCATCGGCCGTCTGGCAGGCTGAACGGCGTGCAGCGCTGGCGCGGACTGTCCGCCACCCCGACCGGGTGGGGCCGCTGCGTCGTGACCATCGGGGTCTATGACGGCGTGCATCTCGGGCACCGCAAGATCATCGGCCGGGCCGTCGAACGGGCCCGCGAGGTGGGGCAGCCATCCGTCGTCGTGACGTTCGACCCGCACCCGAGCGAGGTCCTGCGCCCCGGTTCGCATCCTGCGGTGCTCTCACCGCCGGGATTCAAGGCCGATCTGCTCGAGGGCCTCGGCGTCGACGTGCTGTGCGTGCTGCCGTTCACGCTGGATTTCAGCCGGTTGGGACCCGACGAGTTCGTCCACGAGGTGCTGGTCGACGCCCTGCACGCCAGCGCGGTGGTCGTCGGAGAGAACTTCACCTACGGCCGCAAGGCCGCCGGCAACGTCGAGAGCCTGGCCCGCAGCGGGCGCACCTTCGGCTTCTCCGTCGAGGGCGTGCCACTGCTGGGTGATCATGACGGTGCCGAGTCGGCGATCAGCTCGACATACATCCGGTCCTGCGTTGCCGGGGGTGATGTGGTTGCCGCCGCCCGGGCCCTCGGCCGCCCCCACCGGGTCGAAGGGATCGTGGTTCGCGGCGATCGTCGGGGCCGTGAGCTGGGCTTTCCTACGGCAAATCTGGCAACGACCCCGTACGCCGCCGTCCCCGCTGACGGCATCTACGCCGGCCACTTCCGCGAGGAGCCGGGCGGTCCGCCGATGCCGGCGGCGATCTCCATCGGCACCAACCCGACGTTCTCGGGCCGCGAGCGCCGGGTGGAGGCCTTCGTCCTCGACTTCGACGGGGATCTGTACGGGGAGCACGTCTCGCTGGACTTCGTCGAGCGGCTACGGGCGACGGAGCGCTACACGACCTCGGAGGCACTCGTGGAGCAGATCGCGCGGGATGTCGAACGCACCCGCGAGTTGCTCGCGAGCCCTCAGGATCCCAGCGGCCCTGGCCCGGTTGTACCAGCGGGCAATTAGGCCACCTGCCGCAACGTCGATCACCCGTCCGGGTGGCCAGCCATGACCCTCATTGGGTCGATCTGTCACATGTCGGGGAATCCGACGTCTGCAGCGGAAAGGCAAGCCGGTGGCGATCAGCAAAGTTCTCGTCGTCGATGACGACACCGCGGTGCGGCGCCTGGTCTGCGACGTGCTTCAGGCTTACGGCTACACGACGGTCGCGGCGAACGACGGTTTCTCCGCCCTGCGCATGATGCAGACCGAGCATCCCGACTGCGTGATCCTGGACGTGATGATGCCGGGGCTCGACGGGCACGCCGTGCTCAACCGGATCCGGGAGAGCGAGGGTGGCAGCGACCTGCCGGTCGTCATGCTCACGGCTGCCGCGGACGACGCTCAGGCCTGGAAGGCCTGGACCGAAGGCGTCGACTATTTCCTGGCGAAGCCGTTCAATCCGGACGAGCTGCTGAACTTCCTCGCTTACCTGGGCGCCGACTAAGCAGATCGCGACTGAGCAGATCGCGCGGGTAAGTCGCCGCTCGGGCGCTGGTGGTAGCCTCGTTGCTGCCGGGCGTCCGTCCGGTCCCGTCGCTTGCCGCGAGCGTGCATTGAGCACACTCATCACACCGGGGCGCGACCCAGACATTCCAGCTTTGAGGAGATCACGGCGTGCCGCTCGCCACCGACGTCAAGCAGCGGATCATGACCGACTACGCGACGGTCGAGCGCGACACCGGCTCACCCGAGGTCCAGGTGGCCATGCTGTCGCAGCGGATCAAGGATCTCACTGAGCACCTGAAGCTGCACAAGCACGACCACCACAGCCGGCGAGGGCTGCTGCTGCTCGTCGGCCGGCGTCGCCGGCTGCTCGACTACTTGCGCAAGACCGACATCGCTCGCTATCGCTCGCTGATCGAGCGGCTCGGCCTGCGTCGCTAGTCACTCGCGGGGTGATCGGCGGCCGATCCCGGCCGTCAGCCCCGCTGCCCTAAGGCAAACCCGCCGGGCCGCGCTTTGGCGTCGGTCCTCGGTGGTGGCCTCCGGACCCGCAGCAGACTGCGACCCCCGGAGACTTCGACTGAGCACCGACCACCTCCCCGCTGGCCTGGCCAACGAGGAGGGAGACCCGTGGACGGGTCCAACGAAGAGAACAGCACCACCCACGAATCCGTGGCGACCATCAAGAACCCTGGCGGAACCCGCACCATCCGCTTCGAGACCGGGCGTTTAGCCCGTCAGGCTGCCGGCGCTGCCGTGGCCTACCTCGACGACGAGACCATGATCTTGTCGGCGACCTCGGCCAGCAAGCGGCCGAAGGACCAGCTCGACTTCTTCCCCCTGACGGTGGACGTCGAAGAGCGCATGTACTCCATCGGCAAGATTCCTGGCTCGTTCTTCCGCCGCGAAGGCCGGCCCAGCGAAGACGCGATCCTCACCTGCCGGCTCATCGACCGGCCGCTGCGCCCGTCGTTCGTCAAGGGCCTGCGTAACGAGATCCAGGTCGTCTGCACGATCCTCTCGCTCAACCCGCGTGACCTCTACGACGTCGTCGCGATCAACGCCGCCAGCATGAGCACGATGCTCGCCGGCCTGCCGTTCTCCGGCCCGATCGGCGCCACGCGCGTCGCCCTGGTCGCCGGCGCCTGGATCGCGTTCCCGACGCACGAGGAGCTCAAGGAAGCGACGTTCGACATGGTCGTCGCCGGCCGCGAGCTCGATGGCGGAGACGTCGCGATCATGATGGTCGAGGCCGAGGCCACCCCCGAGACGATCGAGCTGATCGCCGGTGGAGCCACCTCTCCCACCGAAGACGTCGTGGCCGCCGGCCTCGAGGCCGCCAAGGCCCCGATCGCCGTGCTTTGCGCCGCCCAGCGTGAGCTGGCGGCGAAGGCTGCCAAGGTGACCGGCGAGTTCCCGCTCTTCCTGGACTATGGCCAGGATCTGCTCGGCGCTCTCACCGCAGCGGTGCGCACCGAACTCGCTGCCGCGCTGCAGATCGCCGGCAAGCACGAGCGCGAGCAAGAGCTCGACCGGGTCCGCGGCCTCGCCGAGGAGCGGATCGCCGGTCAGTTCGAGGGTCGCGAGAAGGAGATCGGCGCTGCTTACCGGTCGCTGACCAAGTCCCTCGTACGCGAGCGGGTCATCCGCGACAAGGTGCGGATCGACGGCCGCGGGCTCACCGACATCCGGGCCCTGTCGGCCGAGGTCGACGTGCTCCCGCGGGTGCACGGTTCGGCGCTGTTCGAGCGCGGCGAGACCCAGATCCTGGGTGTCACCACGCTGGCGATGCTGCGCATGGAGCAGATCATCGACACGCTCAACCCCGATAACCGCAAGCGCTACATGCACAACTACAACTTCCCGCCGTACTCGACCGGTGAGACCGGCCGGGTCGGTTCGCCCAAGCGTCGCGAGATCGGCCACGGTGCGCTCGCCGAGCGTGCGCTCCTGCCGGTGCTCCCGACCCGCGAGGAGTTCCCGTACGCCATCCGCCAGGTCAGCGAGGCGCTCTCCTCCAACGGTTCGACCAGCATGGGTTCGGTGTGCGCGAGCACGATGAGCCTGCTCAACGCCGGTGTGCCGCTGAAGGCTCCGGTCGCGGGCATCGCGATGGGGCTGATCTCCGAGGGCGGCGAGTTCGTCACCCTGACCGACATCCTCGGCGCTGAAGACGCGTACGGCGACATGGACTTCAAGGTCGCCGGCACGAAGGACTTCATCACCGCGCTGCAGCTCGACACCAAGCTCGACGGCATTCCCGCGTCGGTGCTCGGGGCCGCGCTCCAGCAGGCTCGTGGCGCTCGTCTGACGATCCTCGAGGTCATGAACTCGGCGATCGACGCTCCGGATGAGATGGCGGCCACCGCACCGCGGGTCATCGCCATCAAGATCCCGGTCGACAAGATCGGCGAGGTGATCGGCCCGAAGGGGAAGATCATCAACGCGATCCAGGACGACACCGGCGCCGACATCACCATCGAGGACGACGGCACCATCTACATCGGTGCCACCGATGGTCCGACCGCCGAGGCGGCCCGTGCGGCGATCAACGCGATCGCCAACCCGGAGCTGCCGGAGCTCGGTGCCCGCTACCTCGGCACGGTCGTGAAGACGACCAACTTCGGGGCGTTCATCTCGCTCACCCCCGGCCGCGACGGCTTGCTGCACGTCAGCAAGATGAAGGCGCTGGCCGGCGGCAAGCGGGTCGCCAACCCCGAGGATGTCGTCAGCGTCGGCCAGAAGATCCAGGTCGAGATCGCCGAGATCGACCAGCGCGGCAAGATCAGCCTGGCCCCGGTCGTGGCCGAGGGTGAAGGCGGCGAGGGTGACGCCGGTTCGGCAGCTCCCGAGCCCGCCACCGCGGGTGCCGCCACCGAATGACCAGACTGACTGGGTCTCATTGATCAGGATGATCGTGTGACCGTCGCATCGACCCCGCAGTCGCTGCTCGGCGGCACGGTGCAACGCACCGTGCTGCCGAGCGGCCTGCGAGTCCTCACCGAGCAGGTTCCCGGTGTGCGCTCGGTCGCCATCGGGATCTGGGTGGGCGTCGGTTCGCGCGATGAAGCGCCGGGCGAGGCCGGCGCGTCGCACTACCTCGAGCATCTGCTCTTCAAGGGCACCCCGGGGCGTAGCGCACTAGACATCTCCGCGGCGCTCGAAGCCGTTGGCGGCGAGCTCAACGCGTTCACCTCGCGGGAGCACACCTGCTACTACGCCCGGGTACTCGACCGGGATCTTCCGCTCGCTGTCGACGTCGTCTCCGACATGGTGACGGCCTCGCTGCTGCGTGAGGACGACATCGAGGCCGAGCGCGGCGTGATCCTCGAAGAGATCGCGATGCACGAGGACGATCCCGCCGACCTGGTGCACGACGTGTTCTCCAGCGCCGCGCTGGGTGACGGGCCGCTCGGGCGCCCCGTGCTGGGCACGACGGCCAGCATCGCCGCCCTGCAACGCGCCGAGATCGCCGAGTACTACCGGGTCCGCTACGTCCCATCGGCCACCGTGATCGCCGTCAGCGGCGCCCTCGACCACGCGGATGCACTCGCCGCGGTCAGCAAGGCGTGGGACCGCGCGTCGCAGCTGGCTGGGGAGCCGCTGCCGACCCGGCGCGGCGCCCGTCGCCCGTATCCCGGCCGGGGAGTGCGCGTTTCGCGCCGCAGCAGCGAGCAGGCCCACCTGATCCTCGGCACCGCCGGCGTCTCGCGTCACGACGAGCGTCGCTACGCGCTCGGCCTGCTTTCAAGCAGTCTCGGCGAGGGTATGAGCAGCCGCCTCTTCCAGGAGATCCGCGAGAAGCGCGGGCTCGCGTACTCCGTCTACTCCTTCGCGTCGCACTACGCCGACACCGGCCTTTTCGGCGTCTACGCGGGGGTCGCGCCCAAGCGGGCGGCTCAGGTGCTCAGCCTCTGCCGCGAGCAGCTGGAGATCGTCGCGACCGGGGGCATCACGGGGGAAGAGCTTGATCGCGCCAAGGGTCAGGCTCGCGGCTCTCTCGCGCTCGGCCTGGAAGACACCGGTGCCCGAATGAGCCGTCTCGGCAAGAGCGAGCTCGCCCAGGGCGAGATCCTTTCGGTCGATGAGACGCTCGAGCGCATCGACGCGGTGAGTCTGGCTGACGTCAGCCGGGTCGCGGCCGAGGTGCTCGGCCAGCCGCTCTCGCTCGGTGCCGTGGGCCCGTTCGACGTCGGTGAGCTCGCCGAAGCCGTTGCCTAACCCGCTGGAAAGGGACTCACGTGACGCTGAAGGTCGGAGTGCTGGGCGCGCGCGGGAGGATGGGCGCCGAGGTCTGCGCGGCCGTCGAGGGTGCGGCTGATCTCGAACTCGTGGCCGCGGTCGACGAGGGGGATGACCGCGAAGTGCTACGCGCCGCCGAGGTCGTGGTCGATTTCACCGCCCCCGCCGTCGTCATGGACAACCTCCAGTGGTGCCTGCAGGCCGGGCTGTCGGTCGTGGTCGGCACCACCGGCTTCGATGACAAGCGCCTCGATCAGGTACGCGAGTGGCTCGACCAGGCCCCCTCCTCCAGCGTGTTGATCGCGCCGAACTTCGGGATCGGCGCCGTGCTGATGATGCGATTCGCCGAGCTGGCCGCGCGCTGGTTCGAGTCGGTCGAGATCATCGAGCTGCACCATCCGGGCAAGGTCGACGCCCCGAGCGGCACCGCCCGGCGCACGGCGGAGCTCGTCGCGTCGGCGCGTCGCGACGCCGGGCTCGACGCCTCCGGTCCTGATGCCACCTCGACCTCGCTCGAGGGGGCCCGCGGCGCCCACCACGCCGGAGTGCCCGTGCACGCGATCCGGCTGGCCGGGTTGGTGGCTCATCAGGAAGTGCTCTTCGGCACCGACGGCGAGACGCTGACGATCCGGCACGACTCGCTGGACCGCCGCTCGTTCATGCCGGGCGTGCTCATGGCCGTGCGAGCGGTTCGCGATCGGCCGGGCCTGCGGGTCGGCATCGAGGATCTGCTCGGCATATGAAAGGCCGGCGCTCACGGAATCTCGTGGTGGCGCTGGTCGTGGTGCTGGCGTTCTACTTCGTGCTGATCGGCGCCGGGGGCATCGGCCTGCTGGGAGACCACCGCTGGTCGGTGAAGGCGCTCGGCGTGGGTGTCCTGCTGCTGCCGGTGGTCGGGGTGGCGATCGTCGTCCATGAGCTGCGCTTCGGTCGCGATTCCGAACGGCTCGCCCAGCTTCTCGACGCTGCCGATGACTCGCGTCCCGGCGATCCTGACGCGGCCTTCGAGCTGCGCAAGGCCGAGGTGGAGGCCGCCCCGCAGGATTGGCGTGCCTGGTATCTGCTCGCCGTGGCCTACGGCGACGCCCGCGACGTCCCCCGCGGCCGGCGCACCATGCGCCGGGCCATCGCGCTTCACCGCGCCTCAGGCTAGGCGAGCTCGGCGACGAAGATCACGGTGCCGGGAAAGAGCCGGCCGCGTAGGGGGCTCCACTGGCCCCAGGGACGCGTGTGACCCTCGGGCCATT
The DNA here is from genome assembly GCA_036272075.1 of Frankiaceae bacterium. Taxonomy (GTDB): domain Bacteria; phylum Actinomycetota; class Actinomycetes; order Frankiales; family Frankiaceae; genus DATAZK01. The sequence goes on along the minus strand of DATAZK010000037.1, from coordinate 2,391 downwards.
CGGGTTCCACGACGTCGAGCACCCGAAATCCGGCGCCGACCAGCTCGCGTACACGATCGCCGAGGGTGCGATGGGCCTCGACGTAGACCGGTCGGCCGTCGGGGGTGACCTCGACGTAAGGCCGGCGGTCGAAGTAGGAACGTTCGACGACGAGGCCCGCGGGACCCGGGTCGTCGGGCATGCACCAGCGCATCGGGTGATTGGTGCTGAAGACCCAGCGCCCGCCGGGCCGCAGCACCCGGGCGACCTCGGCCATGACCGCCGCGCTGTCGGTCACGAAGGGGATGGCCCCGAACGCGGAGCAGGCGATGTCGACGCTGGCATCGGGCAGCGGGAGGGCTGACGCGTCCGCCTGCACAAGCAGGGGTGCCGATGCGTCGCCAGCCACCGCCTGCCGGGCGTGCCGTAGCTGGCCGGACGACAGGTCCATCGCGACCACCTCCGCGCCCTGCGCGACGAGCCACCGGGCACACTGCGCCGCCCCGCAGCCCACCTCCAGGATCCGCTGCCCGCGTAGCGAATCGGCAGGTCCGAGCAGTTGGGCTGTCGCCTCGCGCAGGCCTTCCGGACACCAGATGAAGTCGGCGTCGGACGGGTCGCCCGAGGGGCCGGCCAGAAACGAACCGTGCTCGGCCTGATACGCGTCGGCCTCGCCGTCCCACCAGCCGCGATTGGCCGCCACTGCGGCGGAAGCGGCCACCTCCGCATAGCCGACGATCACTTCGGATTCGCGCTCGTGCGCCGGATCTGCGCCCTCGCCGCTGCCCACGGCGTTATCCTGCCGGATTGGGCGCGTTGAGCCAGTGGACAGCTGCCGCACATTGACCAAGCCAGCCGGTGGCATACACTTGCTGGACACAGGGGTCTGCGCGGTCTCAGACGTAGCAGATCCGCTCGATTCGTCTCACGGTCTCACAGCAGTTTCGGCCCGGCGGTTCGACCCGGCCCTTGTGGACCCGTTTCGATCCCTGTCCGGAGACCAACCCCTTGACGATCAGCGCAGCCGACGCCCCCGCCACAGAAGCATCCGAGAGCCCTTCGGGCCTGGAGCACGTGGCAGTGAACGATTTCGGCTCTGAGGAAGAATTCCTCGCCGCAATCGACTCGACGATCAAGTACTTCAACGATGGCGACATCGTCGACGGCATCATCGTCAAGGTCGACCGTGACGAAGTCCTGCTCGACATCGGCTACAAGACCGAGGGCGTCATCCCCTCGCGCGAGCTGTCGATCAAGCACGACGTCAATCCCAACGAGGTCGTCGCTCTCGGCGATCAGGTCGAGGCCCTTGTCCTGCAGAAGGAGGACAAGGAAGGCCGCCTGATCCTGTCCAAGAAGCGCGCCCAGTACGAGCGCGCCTGGGGCACGATCGAGCAGCTCAAGGAGGAGGACGGCGTCGTCACCGGCACCGTCATCGAGGTCGTCAAGGGCGGCCTCATCCTCGACATCGGGCTGCGGGGCTTCCTGCCGGCGTCACTGGTCGAGATGCGGCGGGTACGCGATCTGCAGCCCTACGTCGGTCGCGAGCTCGAAGCCAAGATCATCGAGCTGGACAAGAACCGCAACAACGTCGTGCTCTCCCGTCGCGCCTGGCTCGAGCAGACCCAGAGCGAGGTGCGCAGCGAGTTCCTCGGCAAGCTGGCCAAGGGCCAGGTGCGCTCCGGTGTGGTCAGCTCGATCGTCAACTTCGGGGCGTTCGTCGACCTCGGTGGGGTCGACGGTCTGGTCCACGTCAGCGAGCTGTCCTGGAAGCACATCGACCACCCGTCCGAGGTCGTCGAGGTGGGCCAGGAGGTCACCGTCGAGGTGCTCGACGTCGACATGGACCGCGAGCGCGTCTCCCTGTCACTGAAGGCCACCCAGGAAGACCCGTGGCGCCAGTTCGCGCGTACTCACGCGATCGGCCAGGTCGTCCCCGGTCGTGCCACCAAGCTGGTGCCGTTCGGTGCCTTCGTGCGGGTCGACGAGGGGATCGAGGGCCTGGTCCACATCTCCGAGCTCGCCGAGCGTCACGTCGAGCTGCCGGAGCAGGTCGTGCAGGTCGGCGACGAGATCATGGTCAAGGTCATCGACATCGACCTCGAACGTCGCCGCATCAGCCTCTCGCTCAAGCAGGCCAACGAGTCGGCCCATGACGTCGAGGCCAGCGAGTTCGACCCCACGCAGTACGGGATGGAAGCCCACTACGACGACACGGGCAATTACATCTATCCCGAGGGCTTTGACCAAGACACCGGCGAGTGGCTGCCGGGCTATGAGACCCAGCAGCAGGCCTGGGAGCAGCAGTACGAGGCCGCTCGCCAGCGTTACGAGCAGCACATGAGCCAGCTGCGTGCCGCCCAGGTCGCCGAGGCCGAGGCCACCGGCCCGTCCACGTACTCCTCGGAGTCC
>DATAZK010000036.1:0-54775 GCA_036272075.1 Frankiaceae bacterium | reverse complement strand
CGTCAACCGGGTGTACGGCGACACGTCTGATCACTTGCCCGCTTACGGAGTGGTGAAAGGCAAGGTCGTCGAGAGCAAGGACCGGGTCCACACCAAGTTCAACTACGCGACGACTTATCCGGGATATCAGCCGGGTTCGACGTTCAAGATGTTCACGCTGGCAGCCGCGTTGGAGAAGGGCCTTTCCACCAATACGAGTTTCTTTTCACCCGGGTGCGTTTATCTGACGAATTTCGGGCCTAACCCGACCGGCGGCTACCAGCAGTGCCTCCCCGATGTGCCGACCGCGTTGGGTGGTGTGCAGCCGCCGTTCGGTGTCGGTTACGCCAACTCCGACCCCGCGGAAGCCGGGATCTACAACATGGCCGCCGCCACGGCCTACTCGGTCAACACCTACTTCGTCCAGCTGGAGAAGAAGGTCGGTCTGGGCCCGGTCCGCGACATGGCTCAGCGGCTCGGCGTTCGCTCCCCGACGCTGAACGGCCCCGCGGACGACCTCGGCGGGTCCCTCACCCTGGGATCGCATGAAGTGACCCCGCTGGACATGGCGACGGCCTACGCCACGATCGCGGCGCACGGGCTGCGGTGTTACCCCAAGTCGGTGCTGTCGATGACCGTCGGCGGCAAGGCGGTGTCCTACACCGGCACTCCCAAGTGCCAGCAGGTGCTCAAGCCGGGGATTGCCGATACCGTCACCAGCCTGCTCGAGGGCGTCATCCAGAACGGAACCGGCACCAACAACGGGCAGATCAACCGACCAGCCGCCGGCAAGACGGGCACGACCAACAGCAACTACGACGCCTGGTTCGACGGGTACATCCCGCAGCTGGCCACGGCGGTGTGGGTGGGCGACGGGCGCAGCCCGACGAAGTACCCGCTGCGGGTGACCGCGACGACACCTGACGGCGTGGTGACGAACGGCACTCCCAACTGGCCGCAGTACTCCGAGGTCTTCGGCGGTGATCTGCCCACCAAGATCTGGGCGAGCATCATGATCGCCGCTTCCGCCAACCTGCCGGTGCTGGAATTCCCGCCGGCTGACCCGCAGACCGTGATCGGCGTGACCGCTCTGGTGCCGAATGTCGCCGGATTCGACCTCGCCTCAGCGACCACCGTGATCAGCGCCGCGGGCTTCACGCCGGTGTCGGGGGGCGGCGTCTCGAGCGGGAATCCCGTGGGCACGGTGGCGTACACCTCGCCAGGCGGGGGTTTCCAGCAGTCGCAAGGCAGCACTGTCACCATCTTCACGTCGACCGGGCTGCCCCCGCCGCCGCCGGTCGTGACCAAGGCTCCGACGACAAAGCCGACCGCCAAGGCGACCACGAAGGTGAAGACGCCCGTCGTCAAAGCCCCGGTGGTGAAGCCGAAGGCGCGCGTCCCCAAGCGTTAGGGAGGCGTAAAGCGCAGCTCGCAGGCAAAATGGTCTGATGGGAACGCCTGGGGTGCCTAGGTTGATAGGTGCCGCCTCGGTGGCAGGTGCCTGCGCGCTGGCCTACGGCGTCGGTTACGAGCGCAACGCCTTTACCTTGCGCCGCCTTGACGTCCCGGTGCTTGCGAAAGGCGCGTCGCCGCTGCGCGTGCTGCACCTGTCCGATCTGCACATGCTCGACCGCCAGCGGGCGAAGCAGGAGTGGATACGCGAGCTGGGCCGGCTGCTTCCCGACCTGGTGGTGCTGACCGGAGACGTGCTTTCGGGAGCCGATGCGGGACCGTCGGTACTGCGCGCGCTCGCGCCGCTGCTCGATCGTCCCGGCATCTTCGTCCCGGGCAACAACGACTATTACGAGCCCACCTTCAAGAACCCGGCGCGCTACTTCCTCGGCTCGCGTAGCGAACCCAAGGGCGCGCCGATCGACTGGCCTGGCTTTGCACGTGAGCTGGTGGCTGCCGGTTGGCAGGACCTGACCAACGTCCGAGCCGACCTCAAGGTCTCCGGTCGCGTCATCGACGTTCGCGGGGTTGACGATCCCTACCTCGGACGTGACCGGCTCGACGTCGTCAGCGGCCGCGCCGACCCGAAGGCCGACCTTCGGCTCGGCATCGCCCACGCGCCGCAGCCACGCGTCATCGACGCCTACACCGCCGACGGCGTGGAACTGCTCCTCGCCGGCCACACCCACGGCGGCCAGGTCTGCCTGCCGGGCTTCGGACCGCTCGTGACGAACTGCGGCATCGACCGCGCCCGCGCCCGCGGGCTCTCGCGCTATGGCGCCGGCGGCAACGAGGCGTGGTTGCACGTCTCAGCGGGCCTCGGCACATCGCCTTACGCGCCGATCCGTTTCGCCTGCCGTCCGGAAGCGAGCCTGCTGACCTTGACCGCGGCACGCTAGGAGCAGATTGCGACTCGGCTGAGCGCAGCGAAGTCGAGCGCAGGTCTGCGACCCGTGACTAGACTCCGCAGAGGCCACGGGGTGTGGCGCAGCTTGGTAGCGCGCTTCGTTCGGGACGAAGAGGCCGCAGGTTCAAATCCTGTCACCCCGACCAAAACACTGACGTCAGAACTCGCGACAAATGCGTTCAGCCGATACGTCGGCGGGCTGCCCCCGTCGGTGGCCGCCTCCGACGCTGGAAGTGCGGCGTCCTGCGAGTCAGCGAGCTCGGCATTGTGTATTGCTTGGAAGATCATTTCGCCCTCCACGTCGACTACCCGCACGGGTGCTTCGTCCTCGTCGATGGCGAGGCTTGTGAACAACGCTTGGTTGTACGGCCTTTTCAGCCCACTTAACGCGTTCTCGCCTGAGTTGATCCGCCCGCCGCTTCAACAGGTCGGCGTCGTGGCGAGCACGTTCAGCGTGATCTTCGAAATCGGCGAACAGGCTAACTTGCAGCTGGTCGACGACAGGTGCGGTCGTTCCCGATGCCAGGCAGCCTCCACCGCGGCTTCAACCTCGTGCTCCGGCCGATAGCGCAGCGTGCATGGTGTACGGCCTGTGTGTCGGCCAAGGCAGAAAAAGTAGCCGTAGCCTTGACCGGTTTTGCCGGTGGAGACCTCATAGCCAAGCCGACTGCGGCAGCGGCCGCAGACCTGGACCGATGAAGTTTCGCGACCTCCCATGGTGGGGCCCGAGTTGTCGTCTACGGGGTGGTATACGGGGCTCTAGTTGCGCTTTTGGAGCCGTACAAGCCCCCGCGGACACCGCTGGTCAACGGTCTTTTCGCCGCGGCGAGTTTGATCTTGGTGTTCGCGCCGGGAATGCGGTGGTCCAGACCGGCAATCGTGAAGTGGGCGCCCATTTTCAATCATGTTGTCAGCGAAAACGGTGACGCTGTTGGCGATGAACAGTTGGGCATGACTCTTCCTCAACGCCCGTGTCGCTAGCATCAGCGGAGATGGCTAAGCACGGTCACGGGCGTCTTGGGCTTCTCGAGCGCGAGCGGGAACTTGCGGCGCTCGATGAAGTCCTGAGCGCAACTCGACGGGGCGAAGGCAATGTCATCGCTATTACGGGACCACCCGGGATCGGCAAGTCGAAGCTTCTTGAATCCGCGGTGGCGACTGCGGCCAACCATGGCATTCAGGTCTTCTCCGCGCGCGGAACTGAACGAGAGCGCACTTCGCCGTTCGCGATCGCTGCCCAGGCCTTCGGGAACTTGTGGGCGTTCGCCGATGCAGGCGAGCGCCAGCGTCTTGTCGCAGGACATGCCAGCCATGCGCGCTCCGTACTGGAGCGAGCGGATCCGGCTCAGTCCGACCCGCTCGCGGTCATCGACGGGCTCTACTGGATGTGTGTCAACCTCACGAGCGCGGCGGCCCCGGCTGTGCTTGCTGTTGACGATGTGCAGTGGGCCGACCCACCTTCCCGGGAGTTTCTTGCTCATCTGGCGCTGCGGCTTCGGGATCTGCCAATAGCGCTGATCGTCGCCGTGCGTACAGGCGAGCAAGGTCGAGGCGACGACCTTGGTTGGTTGTATTCCGTTGCGCGCCGGAACATTCTGCGGCCCGCGCCGCTGAGTCGGAAGGGTGTCGCGCAGGTCGTGGAATGGCTGCTGCCAGGAGCTGACACCGCGTTCACGGAGGCGTGTGAACGGGCCAGTGGCGGCAATCCGTTTCTCGTGGCGGAGCTGGCCCGAACTTTGCGTGACGAGGGGGTGGCGCCGACTGCGGCGTCGGCGAGGCGTGTCAAAAGGTTTCTTCCCGACACGGTGCTGAAGTCGGTGCTAGCGCGAATGAACCTGCTCGGGGCGGAGGCAAGAGCGATCGCTGAGGCGGTAGCGGTGCTTGGCGGCGGCGCGTTGCTCAGGCAGGTCGCGCGCCTCGCCGAGGTCGACCCCGTGAGCGCTGAGTCGGCCGCGGACGCCCTTGCGCAGGCACACATCCTCACCGCCGGTGAACCACTGCAGTTCATCCACCCACTGATTGAGCATGCCGTGTACGCCGACGTGCCCGCGTTCGCTCGGGCCCGAGCCCATCGTCGGGCAGCGATCCTCCTCGACTGCGATGGAGCTCGGATCGGGGATGTCGCTGCCCACCTGCTGCTCACTCGTCCTGATGGAGACGCTGCAGCCGTGCGCACACTTCGCGAGGCGGCTAGCCAGGCGGTCGCACAGGGGGACATGGAGTCAGCCGCGCAGATGCTGACCAGGGCGGTCGCCGAGCCACCCGTATCCACTGAGCGAGTGGGACTGCTGCTGGAGCTGGCGGCCGCGCAGGACTACCGCAGCGACATCACTGCCGAGGCGACAATTCGGGAGGCACTTGTGCTGTCGACCGCTGGTGCTGAGCGGGCCCGAGCCCTGACAGCCCTCGCCCGGTTTCGGTTCAACCGTGGTGAGCATGTCGCTGCAGTGCAGGCCTACGACCAGGCGTTTGGTGAGACAGGGACGGCGGGCCCCGCCGCCGAACAACTATTCGCCGAGTACCTGACCGCTCACATTTTCCGCGCGCAGTTGCACCCGCTCGGCCAGGCGCGTTTGTCATCTGTCATCGAGGCCGCCGAGCAGGGCAACCCTCCACTTGACCCGGGGTTACTTGCCCACCTTGCGTTACGGACTGCGTTTGGCGGCGGCTCGACGGATCGGGTCCGTGTCCTTGCCGAACGGGCCACTGCTCGCGACCCGCTCGTCGATCCAAGGACTCGCGGGTTCTTCGCCGGGATGCTCGTCCAGGCGCTGGCTTGCGTCGATGAACTCGTCCTCGCCGAGCAGATCGCGGATGCCGCGATCACCGCGTCTCGCCAGCGCGGGTCGCGGCCGGCGCACGAGACGGCCAGCTACCACCGCGCCATCCCGCGGTATCACATGGGCGCGCTGTCGGCAGCCCTAGGTGACCTCGAACAGGCGCTTGTCGCCGCGGATGAGGGTTGGTCGGGTTCAGCCTGGGTGCTCTCGCTGCAGACGCACATTTATCTCGCGCAGGGAGCGCCCGCAGCCGCCCGCAAGGCGCTCGACCGGCACCCGGAGTTGGTGACTGGCACGATGGATGCCTCGATACTGCTTTTCGCTAAAGCACGCGTCGAGCTCGCGGAAGGCAACTCTGCTACCGCGTTATCGGATTCGTCTGAGGCGGGGCGACAGCTGGCTGAAGACTTCGGCATCGACCATCCGGGCTTCATCGCCTGGCGGGAAACCGCCGCCTTAGCCGCGGCCGGCACCGGTGACCTGAAACTGGCTCATGAGCTCGCGGTGGAGGCCCTTGAACGCGCCCGTGCTGTCGCGGGACGTCGCAGCGTCAGTCTGGCGCTGCGTACGGCTGCCGCGGTCTCTACTGACGATCCGGGGGCGACTGAGAGAATTGACCTCCTTTCCGAGGCTGCGTCAATGGTTGAGGACCACCCGGCCATCCTTGAGCGCGCCTACACCCTCGTTGACCTCGGCGCCGAGCTGCGCGCCGGGGGGCATCTGACCGCGGCGCGCTCTGCGCTTCGTGGCGGCCTCCAGATCTCCGATGCCATCGGCGCGAGAGCTTTGGCTGAAAAGGCCCGCGGCCAGTTGCGAGCTACGGGTGCACGGCCCCGCCGAGCTGCGCAAACTGGGGCGGATGCGTTGACTCCCGCCGAGCGGCGGGTTGCGGAGATCGCTGCCAGCGGCCTCACCAATCCCCAGATCGCACAGGACCTCTTCGTCACTACCAAGACCGTTGAGACGCACCTTGCGAACGCCTTCCGCAAGCTGGGGATCAACTCCCGTCGCGAACTGCCTGCGGCGTTCACGTCGTGACGTCGGCGCACGTCCCAGCCCCAGCCGCGTATATCCCCCGCGCAGACCCTCGACGTGCCCGGGCCCTTCCGACGGCTGCGACTCGGCTCCCTGGTGTTTGGCGGGCGGCGCCCTGACTTTTGGCTCTGCCAAGCAAAACAGGCGCCGGTCTGACCCATGCTGGGACGGTGCACATGGTCCGCCGGGTTTCGGCGCATTCGTCCGCTGTCATCAGATCGGCACTGGCATTCCGGCTGTTGACCACGCTGGTACTGGCTGTGGTGGGCCTGGGAGTTGTGGGAGTTGTGGGCACTCCGGCTGCCGCGTCAGCAGATACGGCGGAGTCCATCGGGCCCTACATAACGGATGTCAAAGTCATAACCGGTAGCAGTCCGGACATCGCTTGCCCGACCAGTTACCACAAGCAGGACACGGATCTGAACCTGCACAGCGGCGGCGACTATGTCTACGCCTGCGTCGAATACGGCTCCGACCCAACCCAAGGGATCAGCCAACTTTATGTTACGTACCAGAGTGGTCCGAACCCGGCGAACCTCTTGGCGTGCACTGGAGACGACCAGTTGGTCAGCGGTGACCTCAACTCGGGTGTGATCAATAGCGGTGACATCCTCGGCGGTGATCACGAGGCGCTGTACTTCTGTATTCACCGGCCCAATACCAGCGGCGGTTCCGCGTTCACGATCAATCCGGGCTCTGCCACGACTGACACTGCGGTACCGCAGAATAAGTTGCTTACCGCGATCAACTTCTTGGACTTCTCGTTCGACAAGCCACCCGCCTGCAGTACGACCGGCTGCGTCGACGCCGGCCCGAGCGCCTTTGGCTATCTGTTCGACGGGCAAACGATTGAGCCCTACTGCCAGAAATCGTTCGGCACCGACAGCCACCCGCTGTTCAACGAGTTCGAATACCACCCCTCGAGCGGTGACCTCAGCGACCCGGTGCCGGCCGACTCGACAGTGATGGAGCTCAATGCTGGCGGTACCGCAGATCCGAATTCCTCATACGACGAACACGCCGACTATCTTTACGCCTGCGGTACCTATCTCGCCCCCGACACCGTGGCGCCGATCCTCCGAGTTTCTGCGTTCTACGACGGCACCCAGCGGGAGTACACGGCAGGCGACTGGACAAATCAGGCGATCTATATCCAGTGGAGCTGTGTGGACAACCAGGGCGGCACCGGCGTTCAAGGCGTCTCACCAAACGACACCGTTACCGTCACTGAGGGACCGTCGTATTACACGGGGCAATGCACCGACAAGGCGGGCAATACCTCAAGCGCGACGTTCGGTCCCGTACAGATCGATACGGGGTCGCCGTTCAGTAATCCGGGCTCCATCACGACTGCGGATGGCCAGCCTTATGGTCTTTTCCCGGCACACTGGACCAACCAAGACGTCATCGTGCACTGGACCTGCGAGGACGGTGTTTACAACAACAACAACTTCATCTCTGGCGCCGCCCCAGGATCCTTTATCGCCCCGACGACGATCGGCGACGCGGGCGGCGGCGAGCGCACTATCTATCCGGGCGACCTCAGCCACTGCACCGACCGGGCCGGGAATGCAGCAATCCAAACCTCCCTTACCGCCCCCATCCTGATTGACAAGACCGCGCCCACCCTCACCGTCGCCGCCACGACCGCTGACGGCCAGCCCTACACCGCGGGCACCCCGACTACCCAACACGTCACCGTGACATTTACCTGCACCGATACTTTGTCAGGCGTTACCGCCGGCCACGAACAGTCCGTTCAGACCATCACGGCCGCGACCGACTCGGTGAGCAGCGGCAGTTTCTGCCTCGACAATGCCGGCAACCCGGCGAGTCCCATCACATTCGGCCCGGTCAGCCTCCCACCGCCCCTGGTCATTTCAACAACGTTTCTGCCGGGCGGTCAGGTGGGCATTGCTTACTCCGGGCAACTCGCGGCCACCGGAGGAACCGGGGCCCTCAACTGGGCACTGGCGGCCGGCTCGACTCTGCCCGCAGGACTGTCGCTGGATCCGTCAGGCGCCATCTCCGGCACGCCGACGAGCGCCGCTGTTGGAAACGTCGGATTCGTCGTCACCGATACTGCCACTCCGCCCGTCTCCGTCCCCGTAACCCTTTACCTGGCGATTTCAGCCGCCCCGGAGGCGGCGGTCGGGATCTTGGCACCGACCCTGCCCACCGGTGTGGTCGGGCAGCCCTATACGGGTCAATTGCGAGCGTTTGGTGGCAGCGGAATCCTCAGCTGGGCCCTCGCCGACAGCTCGAGCCTGCCGCGAGGTCTGTCATTGAGCCCGACGGGCGCCATCACCGGTACACCGCAGGAAACCGGGGCGACGACGGCGACGTTTGTGGTCTCGGACTCCGGCGGCCCGAGCACCGACTCGGCCACATACACACTGACCATCGATTCCGCGCCCCTCTCCGTGACGACGGCCAGCCTGCCCGCAGGGCGGGTCGGCCAGCCCTACTCGGCGCAGCTCGCCAGCACCGGAGGAATCGGAGCGGTCACCTGGACCCTCGCCGCAGGCGCCCGGATGCCATCGGGACTGGCGTTGAGCCCAGCGGGCGCGATCTCCGGCACGCCGACCGCGATCGCCAATAGCCAGATCGGATTTGTCGCGAGCGACTCGGCAGTCCCGCCGCAAACGTCGGTCAAAAGACTTTTGCTCACGGTCTCACCTCGACCGGTCACCGCACCCGGTGCTCCCGTTATCGGCACAGCCACGCCCGGAAACGGGTCAGCATCAGTCTCTTTCACACCGCCGACGTCCACCGGCGGCGCGCCCATCACACGATTTACCGTGACTGCGAGTCCAGGCGGCAGGACAGCGACCGGCGCCCGCAGTCCGATCACCGTCACTGGACTCGCGAACGGTAGCGACTACACCTTCACCGTGAAGGCGACGAATAGTGCCGGGACCGGCCCCGCTTCCTCGCAGTCAAGTGCTGTCAAACCGTCGGTGATCGCTGGCAAGTACGCCGGATTGGGCGGGGCCACGTCGTTCCTCGGTGCCCCCCTCGCACCGGAGATGCCGGTGGGTGGCGGCCGAGTCCGGGCCTATCAGCACGGCGCGATCTTCTACTCGCCGGCCACCGGAGCGCACGAGGTCCACGGTGCAATCCTGACTCGCTATCTCATGCTGGCCGGACCGGTAGGAACGCTCGGCTTCCCATCGACAGACCAAATTACGACAGCAGGCGGAGCCGGCTACTACAACAATTTCGCTGGTTCAGGTGGATCGTCCATCTACTGGTCACGGGCGACCGGGGCCTGGCCAGTACGCGGCCCGATCCGATCGCGTTGGATCGCACTCGGCGCGGAACGAGGCCGACTCGGTTACCCGATTACCAATGACTACGCTGTGGCCGGCGGACGTCGCAGCGATTTCCAACACGGCGCTATCGCGCTTCACATTCAGTCTGGAACCACGACAGTCACCTACCATTAGGCGCCGCTCGCACACCAGATAGCAGCAGCGCGCCTAGGGATGGTCGCAGCGATCGATGTAGGTAGCAATTCAGACTTCGCTGAATCCTGACGGCATGAATCTAATAACTACTGACGGCCTGTACCCAGCGCGATCGGTGCACGCGGGGGCCGGCGCCGAGTTCGTCTGGGCAGTGCTGCGTCAACCGCCCACAGGTGCCTGAGGCTCTTGCGCTCACGCTGCAGCGACGGCACGAACAGACTTAGGATTCTCATACTCCTGGGCGATGCGCTCCGACCGGACCCTGTTGAAAAGCACTAGGATATGGGCCAACTCGCGGTCGTCGACGCGGCCAATAGGGAACCGGGCAGACACGTCCTTCACCTATCGATACTTCCTGTCCACCTTGTTTCGCAAATCGGGTCGGATGCTGCAGCCACGAGTGTCGCGACGCTTTGTGATGATTGCGGAGCGTTGATTACAGCCGCTTGAGGTGCCAGGGGTCAGGATGGGCTGTGCCAGAAAACCTGGACGCTGTCAGCATCGCTGAACGTGCCGAGGCGCCGACGCACCGGTCCCCGACGGCCAGCAGAAGGCTGCGGCGCTGGCGCACCAGACGCAACGCTCCCTTGCGAATAGCGGCATTACTTCTCTGGCTCGTCGCTGCGGTGTGGGTGCAATTGATCCGCAGTAGTGGGACGCCCGTCTGGGACGCATTTTGGGCGGAGGACGGACGCTTCTTTTACGGTCAGGCGCGGGAGCGCTCGCTGTGGCACCTGTGGCACGTGGAGCTGGGTGGGTACCTGCAGGTTGCACCGCGGCTGCTGGCGTCGATCGCGGCCAAGTTCCCTGTACAGGACGCGGCTTTCGCTACCGCGTTTCTCGCAGCCCTGACGTGCGCGCTGCTTTCGGTCTACGTCTACGCGGCCACCGATGGAGTCTTGCGACGCCGCTGGCAGCGGTGCGCGATCGCCGCTCTTCTGGTCTTGAACCCGGCGGCGGCCTACGAAGTCAACGCCACGTTCAACAATTTGCACTGGTTCCTGATGGTGGCCGCGTTTTGGGCGTGCTGGTCGCGAGCCACCAGGCGGCCGCGGGTCGCTCTCGACGTGGCGGTCGTCGTGCTGGCCGCGCTCAGTGATCCGCTGACGGGGCTGCTGCTGCCGCTGGTCGGCTGGCGTGCCTGGCGCGGAAGCCGCGTTGCGCGCTGGATCACCGCCGGTTTGGTTGCGGCCCTGGCGCTCCAGTACTGGCTGGGCGTTGCGGGAAATACTCCCCACCAGAACGGGCCTCGCGGCTTTGCCCACATGCCAGAGGTTTACGGACTTCGGGTCGCCGGCAGTTTTCTGGTCGGCGAGAGCAACTTGCGTTCGTGGTGGGGTTCTCATGGCGCCTGGACCGCATATGCCGCGTTGCTGTTGGTCGCCGTCGGCATGGCCCTGGCGGTGAGCTTCGCCCGAGACCGTGAGCGGCGCCTGCTCGCGGTTCTGCTGACCTACTCCGTGGCGTTCCTGATCGCCCCGCTCACGACGCGGGGCGGCGCGGTCATCTACCTACGTCACCCGTTCACATTGAACGGCTCGCGCTACACCGTGATACCGCTCTGGTTGCTCTACAGCGCGCTGATCGTCGCGGTCGGCTTGCCCTGGCGGCTACCCCGGGCGGTGCGGGGATGGCCCTTGCCGAGTCTTGCGATTGTGCTCATCGGCAGCCAGTTGGTGGCGAACTTTGCCCCTGCCGGGGCCCGCACTTCCGGCGGCAGCTGGCGAGAGGGTCTGAAGGTGGCGCGAGCCGGCTGCGCCGCGCACGAGACGGGATTCTTGCCGGGACCATTCCTGGGCCAAGCGCGTCCGAGCATCGTCCGCGGAACGGTGTTCATACCAGTTTCCCCGTATGGGAACTACTTCTGGTCGGTGCGCCTGCACTGCAGCGATTTGAGCTGATGGATCGCCGCGCCATGACCTTCGAACTTGCTCATGAGGTTCGGCGCTAGGCTCCCGGGCATGTGCGCTGGCGCTTCCGTGACGCGTCCCTGCCGTTTGCGCTGACGGCGCCGGGACAGTCCGCAGGCAAGGTCGTCTAGTTCCGCGCTGCCGGCTTCGTGCCGGGCGGTCACTTCGTGCTGCCCTCCCGTTTGCGTATCGAATGGACACCCCAATGGCTATCTACCTCATCGTGGGCCTCCCCGGCGCCGGGAAGACGACGCGCGCCAAGGAATTGGAGATCAGCGAGCCCGCCCTTCGTCTCACGCCCGATGAGTGGCAGATCGCCTTGTTCGGCGGCGAGAATCCACCGGACAAGCGCGACCTCGTTGAAGGAAAAATGGTTCAGCTCGGTATGCGGGCAGCCCAGCTCGGTATCCACGTCGTCTTCGACTTCGGCTTTTGGGGCAGGGACGAACGGTCAGCCCTCCGCTGGATTGCCGCCACCCTGGGCGTGCGTAGCCACGTCGTGTATTTGCCGATCAGTCACGACGACCAACGCCGGCGGGTGAAGAGTCGATTCAACGCGACGCCTGGCCAGACGTTCCACATGAGCGACGTCGAACTCGCGCAGTGGCGGGGGCAATTCCAAGCGCCCGATGAGGAGGAATTGCGCGGTAAGGCAATTCCTCCAGTGCCGTCGGAGCACGCGACATGGTCGCAATGGGCGTCGGAGCGGTGGCCATCGTTGCCAGATCAGTACCGGTCACAGTAACTGTAAGTAGCTAATCCATATCTGCCGGCCTGGTAGGGACAGAGCGGAAGTCTGAACTCGCTTTCCTGAAAAGCGCAGGGGTTCTTTTGGGGGCGCTGGTTTCGGGGTAATGGACCAGCTCGACGCAGGCTCATCCATTGTGTGAATCACGTTTGTAAGCACCGTCAGCGATCTCAACAAATGGGCCACTTAAATCGTCCGATTTCGGGGTTTTCCAGGCTATTACCGCCTCAGCTTATTGCCGCGTTTCGGGCTAGCCGGGACCTGTTCCTTGCCGGTATAAAACTAGAAAGCAATCCGGTCGGGCGGGGAAGGGTTTGCTGTGCCCTCAATAAGCAAATGGTTGGCGATCATCGGCCTCGCGATTGGACAATTTTGTCTGCTGGGCCTGGGCTTCACGCCAATGGCTGCAGGCGCCGCTACCGCCACGACGGTAAGCGTCATGGACCTCGGGGACTCTGTCACCGACGGTTTCGTCGTACCCGGTGGCTACCGCACACAGCTGTGGAAAAGAAGCGTCCAGACAGATGGCGACGCCATTGACTATGTCGGCTCGCTGACCGGTGGTCCGGCTACCTTGGGTGACCAGAACCACGAAGGTCACGTCGGGTGGTGCATCGACGGCTTACCCTGCGGCAAGGCAAATGACATGGTCGCCTTTATCGGAAGCTGGCTCACAGCGGCTAAACCGAACATCATTTTGCTGCATGCCGGTACCAATGACATCAACGACGGATTCAGCGGCGCCCAAACGGCCACCCATCTGGACACCCTGCTCGGCAAGATCTATGCCGACGATCCGGGCGTAGACGTCATCGTCGCGAAAATCATTCCCATGGCTTTGAGTGGCGTCAAACTGCAGGCCTGGAGCGATTACGAAGCAGCCATCCCTGGCGATGTCAACAAATACGGCGGGCTTGGTGACGATATTCAGATGGTGGATATGTCGACACTGCTGACCGTGAGAACGGCCGACTATTATCAATCCTCGCCGACCGCCGGCTACGACTCACTCCACCCCTCCTTGCAGGGTTACAACAAGATGGCCGATGCCTGGTACCCGGCCCTGACGGCCAGCTACCAATCCCTGGAAAATCCCATAACGCCCACGCCCACGCCCACGCCGACCGATACGCCAACACCGACGCCGACCGATTCGCCGACGCCGACGGACTCGCCAACACCGACGCCAACGGATTCTCCTTCCCCAACGCCGACGGATTCGGCTTCGCCAACGCCGACGGATTCGCCAACACCGTCGCCCTCGCCTTCGCCTACACCAACGCCTACGCCGACACCTACGGCGACGCCGACACCGACGCCGACACCGACGCCGACACCGACGCCCAAGCCCTCGCCGACACCCATCAACTATTTCGCCAAATGCGACGCCTCAGCGGAGAGCGGCGCTTCTTGCTGGACGGGCTTGTACAGCGCCACAAGCAAAGTCACGTGGGTGGCCGGTGATGGGGAAGCTGGCACCCACAGCGTCCGCTATGCCTGTCCCTCGAGTGCCAGTGCTGCGGTCGGGCTCAATGCCAAACCAACCCCGGCGGTGTCAACCACGAAGGGCGTCGTTTTCACCGGCGGAGTCTGGGTGCGAGCCAGCGTCGCCAAGATTACGGTCGTGCTTGGTCTACGCGAAAAGCGTGCCAACAACACCGCGCCGGGCTTTGCGCTCTACACCTGGAAAGCCACCGACACCAAGTGGCATTTCCTCACCGTCGCCTACACGGCGAAAGAGTCCGGCAACACTCTGACGTACTCGGTCTATTCGCCATCGTTGCCCTCCGGCACCTTCGTTGACAGTGACCTGTTCTCCTTGACCAGTCCGGCCAAGTCATAGCCGGCAGGAGCGGCGGTCGGACACGCTGCGTGATCGGAGCTTTCGCCGCTACGCCGAACGGGCGAATCTGTTGGCCGTTTGCGCATTAACTTGACCGACCCGGTGGAGTTACTGCACAATCGGTGACATGGCTGCCACCGGAGTCGTCGACCAGCACCTCACGGTGCGGCGATGCGTCGACTTCTGCCGCTCCGCTAGCGCCAGGTGTACCGCCTGACGGCCCGCTCACGATCCAGGCTGCACCGCTTCACGGACGTCGTCGTCCCAATTTCTCACCCCGCTAGCTGACGCTCCTTGCCGAGCGCTGGCTACGCGTTGTCACCCTCTCGCGTCGCCCCGCCCTGCTGCGGCGACCCCGATCGACTGGATTCCTCGTGTTCTCTCGCGCCACAACCCGCTCCAAACCCCGGCGGGCCCTCCGCTCCTCTGTCGTGCTGCTCGGCGGCCTGAGCCTGGCCCTGACGGCAGCGTGCGGAAGCTCCAGCAGCGGCACCTCTTCAGGTGGCAAAACGGCTCCGGGCTCCTCCGAGAGCGCGGCACCCGCCACCCTCTCGGCGAACATTCCCAGCGGTACGACGCTGCGCGTCGGCGATCAGCTGGACGGCCTCAAGAACCTGCTCCACGAGGGGGGCCAGGACACGAATTTCCCTTACAAGGTCGAGTATTCCGCCTTCGTCGGCGGCCCGCCGATGCTCCAGGCGTTCCAGGCCAACGCGCTCGACACCGGCTTCATCGGGAGCACGCCACTGATCTTTGCTCAGGCGGCAAAGCAGAGCCTGGTCGCCGTCGCCGGGTGGGCTAACCCGGGAAGCGCCTATCAACTCGTGGCCGCGGCGGGCAAGTCTGACATCACCGGATGGGCGTCACTGAAAGGCAAAAAGGTCGCCTTCCAGCAGGGCACAGCGCTCGAAGCCGCGTTGCTGACCGCGCTGAACGGGGTCGGGCTGAAGCTGTCGGACATCCAGACGGTGAACGTCCCGACCACGCAGGTTTCCTCTGCATTGCAAGGAGGTTCGGCCGACGCCGGCATTCTCATCGAGCCGCTGACGAGCGTGTTCCTCGCCGCTAACCCCAACGCGAAGGTCGTGGCTACGACTACCGCGCTCACCGACCGTTCGAACTTCATGATTGCCTCCACGAAGGCGCTCAATGACTCCGGGAAGTCGGCGGCGTTGGCGGACTACATCAGCCGGCTGGCGAAGTCCTACGCCTACCTCAAGGGGCATCCGGATCTGGTCATCCAGACCACCTACATCGGCCAGTACCACCTCAAGCCCGACCGGGCTGCGGTGGTGGCCAAGCAGGTCGGGATACCGAGCTTCATCCAGCTGCCCGGCGACATCGCCGCCGCTCAGCAGAAGCTCGCTGACTTGTTCCAGAGCAACGGCGAGATCCCGTCCAAGGTCGACGCGGCCGGCGAGTTCGACAGCCGCTTCAACGCCATCGTCCAGAAAGCGCAGGGTCAGTGACCTCACTACAAGAGACCTTCCACGCGCCGGCGGCCGAGTTCCCGGAGCTCACAAAGGCACCGGTAAGGCCCCCGGGCAACCCGACTGCGGGACTCGTCAGGCTCCCGCTGAAGGACGCTGCCCGATCTTCCAGGCGACGCCGATTCCCCCGCGGCATCGAGCGTTTCGCCGGGGTGGTGATCCTGTTCGCCGGCTGGCAGATCGCTTCATCCGCCGGATGGCTCAGCCCGACCGTCCTCGCCGGCCCGTCCACGGTCGTCAAGGTCGGCTGGGACATGATCAAGGACGGCACTCTCGGTGGCGCACTCTGGACCTCGTTGCAAAGAGTGCTGTGGGGCCTGGGATTCGGGATCGCGATCGGCGCCGCTCTCGCGCTCGTGGCGGGGCTGAGCCGCATAGGTGACGACCTCGTCGACTCCAACGTTCAGATGCTCCGCTTCGTCCCGATCATCGGCATCCAGCCGCTGCTGATCCTCTGGCTTGGGCTCGGCGAGACAGCAAAGATCAGCCTGATCGTGATGGGCGTCGCCTTCCCGATCTACGTGCAGACCGTCTCGGCCATCCGCAGTCTGGACCCGAAATATGCCGAACTGTCAACGGTTGTGGGGCTCAGCAGGCTGGGACTGATACGCCGGGTGATCCTGCCCGGCGTGCTGCCCGGCTTCCTCGTCGGCCTGCGGATGGCCACGGCGGTCGCCTGGCTGCTGCTGGTCTTCGCCGAGCAGATGAACGCCCACAGTGGCATCGGCTACCTCATGATCCGCGCCCAGACGTTCTTCCAGACCGACGTCATCGTGCTCTGCCTGATCGTCTACGCGGTCCTCGGCCTGATCTCCGACGCACTGATCCGACTGCTCGAAAGGAGGCTGCTGCGATGGGCGCCGGGACGCTGACCGCACCAGTCGCGACGTCAGGATTTCTGATTCGCGGGCTCACCCGATCGTTCGGCTCCCGAGCGGTCCTGAAGAGTCTCGATCTCGAGGTGGAGCCGGGCCAGTTCGTCGCCCTGCTCGGACGCAGCGGCTCGGGAAAAACCACGCTGCTGCGGGCACTTGCGGGTCTCGACAACGGGGCCGGCGGCGACGTCTTCGTCCCCGAGCAGCGCGCCGTGGTCTTCCAGGACCCGCGGCTGCTGCCCTGGGCGTCGGTGCTTTCCAACGTCGTCCTCGGACAGAAGGGCTCGGCCGCCATCACTCGCGGACGCGAAGCCCTCGCGGAGGTCGGCCTCGAAGGACACGAGCAGGACTGGCCGAAGACGCTTTCGGGCGGTGAGGCCCAGCGG
Source organism: Frankiaceae bacterium (assembly GCA_036272075.1). Lineage (GTDB taxonomy): Bacteria > Actinomycetota > Actinomycetes > Frankiales > Frankiaceae > DATAZK01. Next base: position 37,900 of record DATAZK010000036.1, on the reverse strand, counting down.
GCTTCGCTTGCCCGGGCTTTGGTACGCGAGCCGCGGCTGCTGCTGCTCGATGAACCCTTCGGCGCGCTCGACGCGCTGACCCGCATCAAGATGCACGCGTTGGTGCAGGAACTGTGTCGCCGGCACCAACCGACGGTGCTGCTCGTCACCCACGACGTCGACGAGGCGCTGCTGCTCGCCGATCGGGTGCTGGTGCTGACCGACGGACGTATCTCACTCGACGTCGCGGTCGACGTTCCCAGCCCGCGCCTGCGTAGCGAGGAGCGTTTCGGCGCCCTTCGCTCCCGGCTCCTGCGCGAGCTGGGCATCGACGAAATCGCTGCAGGTGCTCACGAAAACCGTTCCATCCCGTCCCACACACCATCCAGTCAGGAGCAAGTTCATGACGCTAACCGCTGACCGCCCCACGGCACAGGCCAGTCAGACCTTCGAGATCGTCCCGCTTTCGGGCTCCATCGGAGCCGAGCTACGCGGCCTCGACCTTCGCAACCTTTCCGACGCGGACGTCTCCGCGATCCGCCAGGAATGGCTGCGATACAAGGTGGTTTTCTTCCCGAACGCCGACCTCAACCCCGACGAGCACCTCGCTTTCGCGGCTCGTTTCGGCGACCCGACCGAGGGTCACCCGGTGATCCCCGGAATCCCGGACCACCCGCAGGTCTTCGAGATCGACTACTCCACGATGCGCAGCCAGCTCTACGCGGCCTACGGCGACATCGCGACCAAGAAGCAGGGCATCCACTGGCACACCGACGTCACGTTCGTGAAGCGTCCCCCGCTGGGCTCGATCCTGCGTGCGGTCACGGTCCCCCCGAGCGGCGGCGACACCATGTTCTCCGACCAGGAAGCGGCTTTCGCCGGCCTGAGCCCCGTGCTGCAGGCGTTCCTGGAGACCCTGACCGCTGTGCATGACGGCAAGGACCAGTTCCAGGGCATCCTCAGCCAGGTCGGCCAGGGCACCTGGGAAGGCAAGACGTTCACCGCCCTCGAGCCCGTCGAGCACCCGGTCGTCCGTACCCACCCGGAGACCGGCCGCAAGTCGCTGTTCGTCAACGGCGGATTCACCTCCCACATCAAGGGGCTGGAGAAGCCCGAAAGTGACGCGCTGCTGGCGTTCCTCTACAACCACGCGGTCCAGCCCGAGTACACCGTTCGCTACCACTGGAGCCAGGGCGCGATCGGCTTCTGGGACAACCGCACCACGCAGCATGCGGTGGTCGGCGACTTCGGCGACCAGGCCCGCGTCATCCAGCGCATCACCCTGCGCGGCGACGAGCCCCGCTAGGTCCCGCGCTAGGCGCCGTGCTCGCGTAGCCAGTCCACCAGCACCCCGCGGCGGGTGCTGGTGGACCCGGCGACCTCCAGCGCACTTTGCTCGGAGTAGCCGGGGCGGAAGCTGAGGTCGGCGCCGCGGGCGAGCAGTGCCTCGGCCATGCGACGCTGGCCTCCGTGGCAGGCCTGCCAGAAGGCCTCGCTGATCTCGTCGGCGGTCGGCGCTGGGGATGCAGCGAGGAACTCCTCGACGCGATCAGTGAGCCCCAAGGCGGCGGCCTGCCAGAGATGTTCGACGCGAGCGCCGCGCTCCAGGAGCAAGCGGGCTACGTGCCAACACCCATAGCCCACAGCGTTTTCCAGCGGTGCGCCTCCGGCGATCGACGAGCCGGGCGCCTCGATGTCAGCGCCCGCGTCCAGCAGCGCCCGGGCGACGTCGACGTCGTCACTGCTCGCCGCCCAATGCAGCGGCCCCTCATCTCCGGAACCCGTGGCGTTCGGGTCGGCGCCGGCCGCAGCCAGCAGCCGGACGATCTCGGACCCGTTGGGGAAGTAGCCCGGCCAGTCGGCGGCGACCATCATCGGGGTCCGGCCACGCAAGGCGACGATGGGCGCCGAAGCGATCCCGGGATGCGCGCCGAGCAGGCGAGCAACCTCGATCACGTCACCGGCGTTGATGGCCAGTGCCAGTTCGAGACCGACGTGGTCGGCCGACTCAGCCATGGCCGAGGCGCACCGGGACATGCCGGTAGCCGTTGATGAAATTCGATCGCAGCCGGATCGGCTCGCCGGTCAGTTCGATGGAGTCGAAAGAGGTCAGCAGTTCCTCGAAGAACACCCGCGCCTCCAGCCGCGCCAGGTGTGCCCCGAGACAGAAATGTTCGGCGAACCCGAACGAGAGGTGGCGGTTGGGATTGCGATGGATATCGAAGCGCTGCGGCTCGGCGAAGGCCTTCTCGTCGCGGTTGGCCGACGTGTAGTACATCGCCACCTTTTGCCCCGCGGCGATGGGGACACCGCTCAATTGGGTGTCCGCCGAGGCCGTTCGGCGCATGTAGTGCACTGGGTTCTCCCAGCGCAGCATCTCCTCCACGGCCGCAGGGATCAGTGTTGGGTCCGCCCGAAGCTCGGCGAGCTGATCAGGGTGCCGCAGCAGGGCCAGCAAGCCGGATGAGGTCAGCGTTTTCGTGGTGTCGTTGCCGGCGCCCACGAGTTGCACGAAGAAGCTCGCGAAATCCATGTCGGTCATCTGCCGGCCGTTGAAGTCCTCTTCCAACAGCACGGTGGTGACGTCAGGTCCGGTTGTGGGAATGTCCTGCGTCCGCCGCTTGGCGGCGAAGCTCATGGCGTAGCCGAAGAGCTCGAGCATCGACCCGCGGTCGCCTTCATCGGCGGCGACGTCAGGGTCCTGGCTCGCCAGCATGCGTTCGGAAAGGTCATGAACGTAGGGCCAGTCGCCTTTCGGCAGGCCCATCAGTTGACCCATGACCCGTGAGGGCATCAGAGCGCTGACCTGATGGACGAATTCGACCTCCGGGCCGACCTCACTGGCATGCTTCATGATGTCGCGGGCGATGATCCGGACGTTGTCTTCGAGCTCGCCGATCACCCGCGGCTTGAAGCTCGGCACCAGCGGCTTGCGGTAGCCGTTGTGACGCGGCGGGTCCATCGCGACGAGCATGTCGCGCGACATCGCGAGCGCTTCGGGTGTCCCGTCCTCCAGCGTGATGCCGCCTTCGCTCGCGGAGAACAGGATCGGCTCCCGTGAGACCGCAAGCACGTCGGCGTGGCTCAGCACGGCGAAGAAGCCCGGCTCACCCTGCATCGGCTGCCAGCTGACCGGTGACGTGCGACGCAGCTCGGCCAGCAGCTCATGCGGCGGCCCGCCGGCGAACAGTTCCGGGTCCGCGAGACTGCCGCGCGCCTCCTCGAGTGCAACCATGCAGTTTGTATAGACCCTGGTCGGCTCGTCCTCACCGGCTGCCCTGCGAACCGCAGGCTCAGACTTTGGTCGCCGGGACCTGTGGCGTGCGCGGGCCGGGTAGCGAACCCGCCGCCGGCTTCGGCGTAGCGGCCGCCCGGCCCTGCTCCTCCAGCAACCCACGGGCACGCTCGATGGGTACCGGACGCGACCAGTAGTAACCCTGCCCGTAACGGCAACGTGCGCCGGCGAGCCAGTCGGCCTGCTCGGCGTCCTCGACGCCTTCGGCGACAGTCGTCAGGCTCATCGACTCGCTCATCGCCAGGATCGCTTCGGTCAGGGCCGCATCGCCGCGATCGGTCACGATCGAGTCCACGAAGGCCTTGTCGACCTTCAGGACGTCGACCGGAAGGTTGCGTAAATACGCCAGTGAGCTGTAGCCGGTGCCGAAATCATCAATGGCGATACGGATATTGCGCTTGCGCAGCGTTGCCAGCCGCTCGCTGATGACCTGGACGTCCTGCAGCACGACGCTCTCGGTGATCTCGAGAGTGAGCTGGCACGCAGGCAAGCCGGTTTCGGCCAGGATCGCGAAGACCTCATCGATGAAATCGGCCCGGCCCAGCTGCTGACTCGCGACGTTCACGGCCATGTACAGGTCCGGAGCGCCCTCGAACAATCCAACGGCGGCTCGACAGGCTGAACGCAGCACCCAGCTGCCGAGCGCATGGATCAGCCCGGTCTGCTCGGCGATCGGGATGAAGTCGGCCGGCGCGATCAGCCCGCGCTCGGGATGCTGCCAGCGCACCAATGCCTCGAAGCCCGCGATGTCTCCGGTCGACAGATCGATCGTCGGCTGGAAATGCAGCACGAGCTCGTCCTCGCGAATGGCGCGTTGCAAGTCAAAGCGCAGGGCCAGCCGTTCCAACGCCTCGCTGTGCAGTCGTGCCTCGTAGACCGCGATCGTGCCCTTGCCCCGGTCCTTCGCCAGGTACATCGCGACGTCGGCGTTACGCAACGCGTCGATGCCGGTCAGCTCACCCGGCACCGCGCGGGCGATACCGATGCTGGCGCGGACGTTGATGCTGTGGCCGTCGATGACGATCGGGTCGGCGAGCGCGGTCAGCAGCTGCTGCGCGATGTCCTGCGCCTCGGGCAGTTCGGCATTCTCGATGAGGATGGCGAACTCGTCGCCGCCGAGGCGCGCCACGGTGTCACCGGGACGCACGGCCTGCGTCGCGCGCCGTCCGACCTCGTTGAGCACCTCGTCGCCGACCCCATGTCCCAGGCTGTCGTTGATGTTCTTGAACTCGTCGAGGTCGCAGAAGAGCACGCAGAGCGGCAGCGACTGAGATCCGCGCGGCTCCAGCGCATGGGAGAGCCGGTCGGAGAACAGCTGCCGGTTCGCCAGCCCGGTGAGCGGATCGTGGAATGCCTGATGGGTCAGTTGGGTCTCGAGGTCGACCCGCGCGGTGATGTCCCGGATCGTGATGACCAAGCCCTTCACGGCCGGGTCGGCGATCAGGTTGGTGACCGTTCCCTCGACGTGCAGCAGCCGCCCGTCCGCGTGGTGCATGCGCACGCGAAGCGGCCGGTCCTCGCCTTCGCCGACGGCGCTCAGCTGCCGCAGGAAGACCTCGCGATCCTGGGCTACGACGAGATCGAGGCAGCGGGTTCCGAGGATCGAGTCCGGGTCCATCCCAAGGATGGAGCAGGCCGACGCGGTCACGAACGTGGCTTCCGCGTCGAACCCGCACACGATGACGACGTCGGCGGAGTTGCGCACCAGCGCCGCGAGCCGCTGCTCTCCTACGGCCCGCGACTGCTCGGCGGTGAACTCCTCCTGCAACGCGCGATGGCGCGCGACGAGCCGCCGGAACCACACCATCCAGCCGACGGACGCCAGGATCAAGAGCGCCGCGTAGCTGAGCATCGCCTCGAGGTCGAGCCGATGCTGGCGGGACTTCAGGGTCGCTGCAAGCTTCGTGACGGGCTGGGCAAGCTCGGCCTTGGAAACCCCCAGAGATCGCAGGCGCGCGTCGGCCGCGGCGGTGTCGCGGGCAACTTCTACGGAGCTCCTGGCACCGGGCGCAGCCAGCTCAGCCTGCAGCGCGGCCACGACGATGCGGGCGTTACGCACGGGGGCGGCTCGCTCGTAGACGGCCGTGAGCAATCCGAACTCAGCAATGACAACCAGGAGGGTCCCGAGGATTGTCACCGGCGCACGCCACCAGGCCGTTCCCGCAGCCTTCGTCGAGCTATCCCCCCGAACCGTCACCAAACCGACATCGGCAGGTCGGGTACCCGCCTGTACGTCCTGACCAGGCGCCGGAATCTCGCGCCAGGCACCGGCAGTACAGTTCCGCCATGTATGACCTGAGGATCAACGGCGGCACGATCGTCGACGGGACCGGCCGGCCACGCTTCGTCGGCGACGTCGCGATCACCGACGGCGTCATCGCTGCGGTGGGCCCGTCGCTCAGCGGTGAGGCCGCCGAGACGATCGATGCGACGGGCAAGGTCGTTGCCCCCGGCTTCGTCGACATCCACACGCACTACGACGGTCAGGCCACCTGGGACCCGATCCTGGAACCCTCCGCATCCCACGGCGTGACGACGGTCGTGGCGGGTAACTGCGGCGTCGGTTTCGCCCCGGTGCGGCCGGGCCAGGAGTCCTGGCTCGTGGAGTTGATGGAGGGCGTCGAGGACATCCCGGGCACGGCGTTGCACGAGGGAATCCAATGGGAATGGGAGACCTTCCCGGAGTATCTCGACGCGCTCGACCGGCGCGAATACGCCATGGACATCGCGGCCTTCCTGCCGCATGCGCCCCTTCGCGTCTACGTGATGGGCCAGCGCGGTGCGGAGAACCAGAACGCGACGCCCGAAGACATCGCCGAGATGGCTCGCCACGTCCGCGAGGCGATTTCTGCTGGTGCTGTTGGGTTTTCGACCTCCCGCTCGCTGAACCACAGGTCGCTCGACGGTGAGCTGGTGCCCGGCACCTTCGCCGAGGCCGACGAGCTGATCGGGCTCGCCCAGGCCGTGGTCGATGCCGGCGGCGGGCTCTTCGAGGTCGTGCCGACGGGGGAGACCGGCGGCGACGCCGACCAGATCCTCGGTGAGGTCGCGCTCATGGGAAAGGTGTCCCAGGCGACCGGGCTGCCGCTGTCCTTCCTGCTCGTGCAGGCGCGTGATGCGCCCGACCTCTGGCGTCGCCAGCTCGAGCTCGTCGAGCAGGCCATCGCCGCCGGTGCCAAGCTGACGCCTCAGGTGGCCGCGCGTCCCGGCGGAATGCTGCTCGGTCTCGCCAGCTACCACGGCTTGATGCGGCGCCCCACGTTTCGTGCACTCGAGGATTCGCTGCCGCTCGAGCAGTTGGCCGCCGAGATGCGCAAGCCCGAGGTGAAGGCGGCGATCCTGGCGGAGAGCGATCTGCCGCCCGATCCCAAGCGCCAGTTCGAGACGCTCACGGAATCGACGCCGTACATGTTCGAGCGGATCTACGTCATGGGCGATCCGCCGGACTACGAACCGACCGCGGAGCAGTCCATCGCCGGCATCGCCGCGGCGACCGGCAAGGACCCGTGGGAGGTCCTTTACGACGAACTGGCAGCGGGGACGCTGCTGCTCGGGGCATTCCTCAACTACGGGGAGGGTTCGCACGACGCGCTGCGTGAGATGATCGCCCACCAGGACACGGTCATCGGCCTTTCCGACGGCGGCGCCCACGTGAAGATGATCTGCGACGCGTCCATGCCGACGTTCCTGCTCACCCACTGGGCGCGTGATCGCTCACGCGGCGAGAAACTTCCGCTGGAGATGGTCATTGCCAAGCAGGCGGCGGGAACGGCGGCGGCTGCCGGGTTGCATGACCGCGGCACCCTCGAGCCCGGCAAGAAGGCCGACATCAATGTCATCGACCTCGACCGGCTCACCTTGCACGCGCCGCGCTCGGTGGCTGACCTGCCCGCCGGGGGCCGGCGAATCCTGCAGGACGCGAGTGGCTATGAAGCCACGATCGTCAGCGGCGTCATCACGCGCCGACAGGATCGCGACACAGGAGCCCGGCCCGGACGGCTCGTGAGGGGACCGAAAAGCGTCGCTCTGGCCTCGTGAATCCGTGAATCCGGCCGGAAAGGCCGGCCTGCTCGGCTATTTGAGGCCCTGAATCTTGGGCGCCCTTTTCCTGTGAAAGCTATGACGTTGCGGCCGCGAATGAGGACTCCGGCTCACCAAGCGTCATGATCGTCGGCGCCCGTATGCGTGCGATCTTTTCGCGATTCTCGAAATGGATGGCAGGTAGGCGCACGTATCCCGGCTGCTAACTGCCGGATCCCGACGCGGCCGAAATCACGCTGGGTAGCGGTTCGCGGAAGTCGGCCGCGCGGGCCTTTTGCCTGCTCAGTGGTGATTGCCCCCATAAACGCTTCAGTCACGGTCCCGAGGTCCGATCGGGTAAGGGTGGCTGCTCAACCGAGGGGCCGCTCTCGTCGCTGGTCCACCGGGGCTCGGCCTGTTCCGAGAGGTTCTCGATGCGGAAGATCGTCCGCCGTCTTTTGCTGGTCGCCGTCGCTGTCGCGATTGGTCTTGTCAGTGCTGCTTGTTCACCGCTGGGGTCGACCGGACCTATGTCCGGCCCCTATGCGAAGACCATTTGGGGACCTGACGTCTCCAATTACCAGCACCCCTTTGGTGCTGCCATCAACTGGTATTCGGTCCGCGCTCAGGGTGCTCGCTTCGCCTTCGTGAAGGAGAGCGAGGGGAACAACTACGTGAACCCCTACGCGAGCGCTGACATCCGCGGCGCGCGTGCTGCCGGCCTTTACGTCGCGCCCTACCACTTCGGACGTCCGCGGCTGCCGATCTCGACCGCCGCCTCGGACGCGCGCCTGTTCGCCGCCCAGATCGGCAACGTCCGCGTCGCGGGCTATCTCCCGCCGGTGCTCGACATCGAGACGAACGGCGGCCTCTCGGCAGCCAACGTCACCGCCTGGACCCGCACGTTCATGACCACGCTGCAGAGCGCGATCGGCCGGCCGCCGATGATCTACAGCGGTTCGTGGTTCTGGCGCGGCTACATGGGCAACCCGGCCGGTTTCTCGCAGTACAACGTGTGGATCGCCGACTACGAGCCGGCCAACACCGGGCCGACGCTGTTCGGTGACTTCAAGTACTCGACCTTCTGGCAGTACAGCGACACCGCCAAGGTTTCCGGCATCGCTGACGCTGTGGACTCGAGCTGGTTTCACGGTTCGCTGACCCAGCTGAGCCAGCTGGCCTACGTGCCGACGACGGCTACCGCCCAGTCGACCACGCAGGCTCACCAGATGCTGGTCCAGCAGGCGAGCCCGGGCTCCACGACTAGCTCCAGTGGACCGACCGGCTCGATGATGGCGCAGAACCCGACGACGGTCGGCGCCACCCGCTAAGAGCACTGACGGGAGGCATGTCAGGCGGCCCTGGTGCTGCCTGACATGCTGCCGTCATGACCGCAGATCTGCCGGTGCTCGACGAGCTCGGCTTCTACACGCTGGCCGGTTCTCCCGACTCCGCCCGCGAACTCATCGCTGAAGTACGCGACGGGGAGCGGCTCGGCTTCGGCACCGCTTTTATCTCCGAGCGCTACAACCGCAAGGAGATCGCGACCCTCTCGGGGGCGGCCGGAGCGGTGAGCGAGCGCATCACCATCACCACTGCCGCGACCAACCACAACACACGCCACCCGATGGTCACGGCCGCCATCGCCCGCACGATGCAAAGCCTGACCGGCGGACGGTTCGTGCTCGGCCTCGGCCGCGGCATCGTCCCCATGCAGGACGCGTACGGGATGTCTCGGATCACCACCGCGCAGCTGGAGGATTTCGCCGGTCTCATGCGGCGGCTCTTTCGCGGCGAGGCGATCATCGGCCACGACGGACCCGCCGGCAAGTACCCGGTGCTGCACCTCGATGCGGCGCTGGACGAGTACCTCCCGATGGGCATCGTGGCGTTCGGCAAGAACACGCTCGAGCTCGCCGGCCGCTGCTTCGACGAGGTCGTGCTGCACACGTATTTCACCGACGAGACGACCGCCCGGTGCGTACGAACCGTGAAGGACGCCGCGGAGAAGGCCGGGCGCGATCCTGCTTCGGTACGCGTGTGGTCCTGCTTTGCCACGATCGGCGACCACATCGCGCCGGACAAGCGCCTGATGAAGTCGGTCGGCCGGCTCGGCACGTATTTGCAGGGGTACGGCGATCTGCTGGTACGCACGAACGGCTGGGACCACGCCGTCCTCGACCGCTTCCTCGCCGACGATGTCGTCAAGAGCGTGCGCGGCCTTGACGTCGTCGGAACCACCGAGCAGCTCGAGCATGTGGCCACGCTCATCCCCGATGAGTGGCTGGCATCGAGCGCGACCGGCACTCCGGAGCAATGTGTCCAGGCGGTGAGGGGCCAGTTCGCCCTCGGCTGCGACGGCGTCATCATGCACGGGGCGAGCCCGGCAGAGCTGGTGCCGATCCTCACCGCCTACCGGGCCGGCTAGCGAAACTGCCGGGCGGCCGCCGGCTCAGTGGTGGTAGCGGGAGATGAAGCTCCAGAGCGCGGCATTGCCGTCGAGGTTCCACGCGCCGTCCTTCAACCGGGGCCAGTCGTGCACCCCGTTGGCGACGATGGTCACCGAGACAGTCGCGGGTGAGAAGCGGGCCGGCTCGGTCGTCGAGTCGGGGAACGTGCACAAGCACCAGTCAGGGGCAACCGACAGGAACGTCGACCCGGGCGGCACGCCTCCGCGGTAGGGCACGACCGGATCCAGGGCGCCGTGCAGGTGCTTCCAGATCGGCCGGGCGCAGGTCGTCCCCAGATACGGACCGGAGACGCTTCCCGCCGCGGCAAAGACCGTCGGCGCGTCACAAATGGCTCGCAGCGCCATCATCCCGCCGTTGGAAAGGCCGATCACGTAGACCCTGCGCAGGTCGATCTTGGTCTGCCTGGCGACGGCGGTGACGACGTGACGAAGGTAGGTGACGTCATCAGCGGCGCTGGCGCCGCAGCAGTCGCCGGCGTTCCAGGCGCGCAAGGTGCTCGTGGCTTCGCGAGGCCGCGCCCCCTCCACGAAGGTGCCCGCGAGCTGTGCCCGGGCCTGCGTCAGAGGCCCGGCCGGAAGGTGAGTAGGCGCGGCTGAAGGGCTCGCGCTGGGACTCGGGTCGGGGCTGGGGCTGCCGCTGGGGCTGGGGCTGGGGCTGGGTGCGGTGGGGACGTGGGGGGCGACGTGGGCATCGGGATACGCGACGACGAAGCCGTGCGAGTCGGCGAAGCTGTCCAGCCCGGTGTCCTTCTCGAACTGCGCGCCGGTCGAGCCCAGCCCATGCAAGGCCACCACCAGTGGACGGGCGGCGGCTGACGGGGCCGCGGCGGTGTAGTGCACCGAGACGTGCAGCCCGTCGACCGTGAGTCCGGTCTCGACGGCCTTCGCCGGCGTGCACGCCGTCGCGGTCGCAGCGATGAGCACGGGCAGCAGCGCCAATGCCGCGCGCAACCGGATGCCCATGTACAAGTTTTCGGCGGATTCGCCGGGCCACTGGAGGCGAAATGATCCGAATTACGATGGATCTTGGTCACCTGAAGTGCCGTAGGCATTCGGGCATGTGCGACGCGGCGGCGGTGTTGGGCGTCCACATGAACATGGGAATCATCGGTGCAGGCAACATCGGAAGTGCCGTGGCGCGCCAGGCGGTCGCCCACGGGCACAGCGTCGTGATCGCCAATTCGCGAGGGCCGGAGACGCTCGGCGATCTCGTCGCCGACCTGGGTCCGTCGGCCAGAGCGGGCACCGTCGCCGAGGCAGCTGCCGACGGCGACATCGTTGTCGTGACGATCCCGCTGAAGGCGTATCAGTCGGTCCCCGTCGAGCCGCTGGTGGGCAAGGTCGTCATCGATACGAACAACTACTACCCCGGCCGTGACGGTCAGATCACCGGCCTCGACGACGGGACCACCACAAGTTCCGAGCTGTTGCAGGCACATCTGCCGTCCTCACGTGTCGTCAAGGCGTTCAACCACCTGTACGCGGCCGACATCGGCGCCCACGGTCAACCAGCCGGGTCACCGGGTCGCCGCGCGCTAGTGATCGCTGGTGACGACCCCGAGGCGAAGGCAGAGGTGAGTGCTCTCATCGAGGAGTTCGGCTTCGACGTGGTGGACGCCGGCCGGCTCGCCGAGGGTCGCCGGTTCGAGCCCGGAACGCCGCCGTACGGACCCCGGCTCGATGCGACCGAGATGCGGGCAGCCCTCGCGTCAGTGGGTTAGATGAGGCATGGAGATCTGGTACAACCCGTCGTGCTCGAAGTGCCGCATCGCGGGTCAGGAGCTGGCTGACGCCGGTCTCGACGTCCCCCAGCGGCGCTACCTCGACGACGTCCCGACGGCCGCCGAACTGTCCGACGTCCTCGACCGGCTCGGCATGCAGCCGTGGGAGATCGTTCGTTCGGGCGAAGCCGTCGCCAAGGAGCTCGGGCTGAGCTCATGGACGCGCGAGCCGGCCGACCGGGAGCGCTGGATCGAGGCGATGGTCGCCAACCCGAAGCTGATCCAGCGGCCGATCGTGCTCCTCGATGACGGACGAGCGGTGGTCGCGCGGACCCCCGAGGCGATCCAGGAAGTGATCGATGCGAGCGGCTGAACTCGCGGAGATGCGGTAACGCGTCCTGATTGGCGACGATCGGGGGGTGACCCAGAACCGCGAGCGGCGCTGGCTCTTCGGCGATCAACTGGGCCCGCATTTCCTGGACGATCCGAAGCAGCCGGTCCTGATGATCGAATCGAAGGCGGTCTTCGCCCGGCGGCGCTTTCATCGGCAGAAGGCGCACCTCGTCCTCTCGGCGATGCGCCACCGCGCGGCCGAGCTCGGCTCGCAATGCCGCTACGTGAAGGCCGGGACCTACCGCGAGGCACTGGATTCGATACGCGAGCCGCTGAGCGTCGTGCATCCGACCTCGTGGGCCGCGCTGGATCTCGTCCATGCGCTCGCCGAGGAACGCGATCTCGACCTGCGCCCAGCGCGCGGGTTCGCGACCCCGATGAACGACTTCGCCGCGTGGGCCGAAGCGCGGGGCGCAAAGCGTTTGCTGCTCGAGGATTTCTACCGGGAAGCCCGGCGCCGCCACCAGGTCCTCATGGACGGCAGCGAGCCAGCCGGCGGGCGCTGGAACTTCGACGCCGACAACCGTGAGCCGCCTCCGAAGGAAGCGACTCTCGGCGTCGAGCAGCCCCATTGGCCGAAAGAAGACGCGATCGATGACGAGGTACGTCACGACCTCGACAGGTGGGAGGCAGCGGGCGAAGTCCAGTTCATCGGTGACGACGGGCCGCGACGGTTCGCCGCGACCCGGCGCGAGGCGCTAGCGGCGGTGCGCACCTTCGTCCGGGATCGGTTGCCGACGTTTGGGCGCTACGAGGACGCGATGCTCACCGGCGATGACTGGATGGCGCATTCGCTGCTGTCCGCGCCGCTCAATCTGGGACTGCTCGATCCGCTCGAGGTGGTGCAGTCGGCCGAGGAGGCGTACCGCAACGGGGATGCTCCGATCGCCGCCGTCGAAGGGTTCGTCCGCCAGATCCTGGGGTGGCGCGACTACGTCTGGCACCTGTACTGGCAGCAGGGCCGGGGATATCGCCGTCGCAACGAACTCGACGCCCGCGGCGGGCTGCCCCGCTGGTTCACCGAACTGGACGCGAGCGGCGCGGTCGAAGCGCGTTGCCTGTCCGAGGTGTTACGCGGGGTGCGAGAGCACGGCTGGGTACACCACATCCCCAGGCTCATGGTGCTCGGCAATTACGCGATGCAACGCGGCTGGCGTCCGACTGCCGTGACCGACTGGTTTCACCGCTCGTTCGTCGACGGCTACGACTGGGTGATGGTGCCGAACGTGGTCGGCATGTCCCAGTATGCCGACGGCGGGGTGATGGCGACCAAGCCCTACGCGGGCGGCGGCGCGTACATCAATCGGATGAGCGACTTCTGCGGCTCCTGCCGGTACAAGCCCAACGTGCGCGTCGGCGAGGACGCCTGCCCCTTCACCGCCGGCTACTGGACGTTTCTCGAACGCCATCGCGACCGCTTCGCCGCCAACCCGCGCCTGGCCCAGCCGCTGCGTGGCCTCGACCGGCTCGGCGATCTAGAGGCGGTCGTGACGCAGGAGCGTGATCGCGGATCGCGGGCCCCCTGACCGTGCGGCGACCCACCCCGACCGTGGGCTGACTCACAAAACGGAACCGTGATTCAGGTTCCGGTTAGAGTGCGGTCTATGTCTGATGCCGCCGTCGTCGACGCTGCGCCTGCTCGACGCCACTACAACGTCACGTTCGCGGTGCTCGCGCTCGGGGTCCTGGCGTACGCGATCATGCAGACGCTGGTGACGCCGGTTCTTCCGACGTTGCAGAAGGATCTGCACACCACCCAGAGCACGGTGACGTGGCTGCTGACGGCGAACCTGCTGTCGGCGTCGATCTTCACGCCGATCTTCGGCCGGATCGGCGACAAGGTCGGCAAGAAGAAGATGTTCGTCTGGGCGCTGGTTGCGCTGGCGGTCGGCTCGGTCGTCGGCGCGCTGGCGACCAGCATCGGCGTGATGATCGTCGCCCGGGTGATCCAGGGAGTCGGCGGTGGTGTGCTGCCGCTCTCGTTCGGGATCATCCGCGACGAGTTCCCGGCGGAGCGGGTCAGCACCGCAGTCGGCCTCGTCGCAGCGCTGATCGCCGCCGGGGGCGGGCTGGCGATCGTGCTCGGAGGCCCGATCATCGACGCGCTCAATTACCACTTCCTGTTCTGGATCCCGACGATCCTGGGAGTCCTGGCGGCCGTGGTCGCATTCCTCGTCGTGCCCGAGTCGCCGGTTCGGCTGAAGGGTCCGATCAGCTTCCTCGGCGGCGCCCTGCTCACCGGCTGGCTGGTGGCGCTGCTGATCGCGGTGAGCGAGGGTTCGACCTGGGGCTGGGTCGATGGCAAGACGCTGGGCCTGATCGCGCTGGCCATCGTGATCGCCGTCGTCTGGTATGTCGCCGAGTCCCGCTCGAAGGCTCCCCTGATCGACATGCAGATGATGCGGCTGCCGGCGGTCTGGACCACGAACCTTGTGGCCTTTCTCTTCGGCGCAGGTATGTATGCCGCGTTCGCGTTCATCCCCGGTTTCGTGGAGACGCCGCGTCACACTGCGGGGTACGGCTTCAGCGCCAGCGTGACCCAGTCGGGCCTGTACCTGCTGCCGCTGACCGTCTTCATGTTCATCTTCGGCGCCTTGAGCGCCAGGCTCTCAGATCGGTTCGGGGCCAAGCAGATCCTGGTGGTCGGCGCCGCCATCAGTGCCGCCGGCTACGCGATGCTCGCGTTCGCCCATGACGAGCGGTGGGAGGTCTACTTCGCTTCTGCGATCATCGGTGTGGCGCTCGGGCTCGGTTTCGCTGCCATGTCCAACCTCATTGTCATGGCCGTGCCGTCGCATCAGACGGGAGTGGCGACGGGCATGAACGCCAACATCCGGACCATTGGCGGCTCGATCGGCGCGGCCGTCACGGCGACGATCGTGACCGCTGGGGTCGCAGCCAACGGCTTGCCGCCCGAGTCGGGCTATCGCAACGGGTACGCGGTGCTTGCGGGGATCGCGGTCCTTTCCACGCTCGCCGTGCTCGCGATACCGGTCAAGCGGCACGCGCACGCTACCGTCGGGCAGCCGCATGCCGAACTCGCCCTCATCGGGGCGGGCACCCTCTCCGGAAGCGAGCCGGAATGAACGCACGGAGTACGGGCCCCTTGGCTGTCAAATCGACGCTGAAATCACCGCGACAAGATGCGGCCCGCAATCGCCGGCTCCTGCTGGACGCGGCGCGCACGGTGTTCTCCCGCGACGGGCTCGAGTCGGGCGTGGAGACGGTGGCCCGCACAGCCGGGGTCGGAACGGGGACGGTCTACCGGCACTTCGCGAACAAGGAGGAGCTGATCGTCGCGCTGGTCGACGACCTTGCCCTGGAGGTCGAAGCCAGCGCGGCCGAGGCTGCGGCGAAGGGCGACGGCTCGGGGCTGTGGGCTTTCCTGCAGGCCGCCGGCGAGATCCAGGCGCGCAACCAGGGGCTGCTGTGCCGGCTCTGGGTGGGCGCCAGCCGGGCCGAGCGGGTCGCGGCGATGCGCTCGAAGATCACCAAGCTGGTGGCTGATGCGCACCGACACGGCACGCTTCCCGCGTCCGTCGGCCAGCCGGATGTGCTGCTGGTCCTGCAGGGTCTGCGCGGCGTCATCGAAGCGAACTACCAGGACCGTCCCGACGCCTGGCAGCGCTACCTCGAACTGGCCGTCGTCGCGCTGAAGGCTGCCTGACCGCCCTCCTCAGCCGTCATAGTTGTAGAAGAAGCTCTTCTCCTCGTAGCGGTCCTTGATGCGCCAGCCCTGCTCGGTGCGCACGAACGTGTCCCGGTACCACAGGCCGCAGATGAAGACGTGTGGCTGCTTGCCCTCGCCCTTGTCGATCACCATCGGGTTGTGGCAG
Source organism: Frankiaceae bacterium (assembly GCA_036272075.1). Taxonomy (GTDB): domain Bacteria; phylum Actinomycetota; class Actinomycetes; order Frankiales; family Frankiaceae; genus DATAZK01. The sequence continues at coordinate 22,186 of DATAZK010000036.1, read as the reverse complement.
ATCGTCTTGCCCTTGGCGAGGTCTGGACCTTCGAAGTCGAGCTTCGTCGTCGCGACCATGTGCTGGAAGCTCGAGAACATCGGCATCGCCTTGATCAGGAATTCCTTGGTCTCGGTGACATTGCCGGCGCTGCCACCCATCTCGGCGTAGTCGATGTGGGCGTCTGCCGTGAAGACGTCATCGAGCGCGTCCCAATTGCGACTGTCGATCGCGTGGCTGTAAGCGGTGAGTAGGTCCTGGATCTCCATGCGGTCGGAGATCTCCTGGAGCGACAACGTCATCGGCGCATCCTCCTTGCTGAGGTTCGGGAAGGCAATCCTGGCAGGATCGCTCCTGTGAATCGCCCGCAGACCAAAGAATCGGTGCCGTCGTCACCGGGGGAGCTGTGGGAGCAGCGCTACCGAGCCGCCCGCGTCACCCTGCCCGACTGGGCGTGGGACGCCCCTGACCGGGGCGTCGCGCTCAGCAACGCGAGCGGCACCGTCGAGATCTACGCCTTTGACGCGGCAGCAGCCCGCGCTGACGATTCGCCGGGCGCCGGCCTGCGTCAGGTCACCGACCGGGAGCAGGGAACGCTGCACGCGACCATCACTCCGGACGGGCGCGACATCTGGTGGTTCGCCGACACCGATGGCGACGAATTCGGGGTCTGGAACGTCCAGCCCTGGGACGGCAGCGGCGAGCCGCGTCCGGTCTCTGACGCCTTGAAGCCCGGCTGGCCCGCGGGTCTCGCGATCGCGCGCGACGGCACCGCGTACGTCGGGCGAAGCGACGACGACGGCACCGAGATCTGGCGCATCCCGGCTGTTGGGGACTCGATGGGCGAAGCAAGGGTCATCTACTCCCACAAGGAGGACGCGAGCGTCGGCGACGTCACCGATGACGGTCAGCTGATCTCCATCAGCCATTCCGAGCACGGCGACAATCGTCATCCCGCGCTGCGAGTCGTGCGCCCCGACGGCACCGTCGTGGCCGACCTCTGGGACGGCGCCGGGAAGGGGCTGGACTCCGCGGGCTTCGCGCCCGACCGGCCGATCCTGCTCGTCGGCCACGAGCGGCGCGGCCGCCCCGAGCTGCTGGTCTGGGATCTCACCAGCCCGGACGGCGAGCACCCGGTGAACGAACTCGCCATCGACCTGTCCGGTGAACTGAACGCGTCCTGGTACGTCGAGGGCGACGCGCTGCTTCTCGAACGCGGTGAGCGTGCGCGCTCGGAACTGTTCCGCGCCGAACTCGGCGGTTTCGACCCCGGAGCCGGCCAGCCGTTTGCTCCGGTTCTCACGGCCATCGCCACTGCGCCTGGCGTCGTAGCCGGTGCGACCACACGACCGGGCGGCGACGTCTGGCTCTCGTGGACTTCGGGAGCCAACCCGCCGCGCATCCGCGACCTTGACGATCGCGTCGTCGTACGCGCTCCCGGCACCCCGCCGCCCGCCGGCGCGCCGTTTCGCGACGTCACGGTGCAGACCCCGGCGGGTTCGCTGCACGCCTTGCTGGCCGTTCCGCCGGGACCCGGTCCCCATCCGGCTGTCTTCGACATCCACGGCGGGCCCAACGCGCAGGACGAGGACGCCTTCGACGCGCGCTCGTCCGCCTTCGTCGATGCGGGCTTCGCGGTGGTCCTCGTCAACTACCGCGGATCCACCGGATATGGCAGCGCCTGGCGCGACGCGAACGAGGACGACGTCGGCTACATCGAGCTGGCCGATGTCGCGGCGGTACGGGCGGCGCTGGTCGACGAGGGGACCCTCGATCCCGCGCGCACGGCGGTGACCGGAGGGTCGTGGGGCGGCTACCTGGCGCTGCTCGCGGCAGGCATCCAGCCCGACCTCTGGGCGGCGGTGATCGCGATCGTTCCGGTCGCCGATTACATCGCCGAGTACGAGGACGAGATGGAGCCGCTACGCGCTTTCGACCGGGCGCTGCTCGGCGGCAGTCCGGAGGAAGTGCCCGAGAAGTATCACCGGGCGTCGCCACTGACCTATGCCGCCGCGGTGAAGGCTCCGCTGCTGGTCATGGCAGGTCTGAACGACCCTCGCTGCCCGATCCGACAGGTTGAGAACTACCTTCACAAGCTCGACGATCTGGGCACGCCGTACGAGCTCTACACCTACGAAGCAGGGCACGGTGCGCTCGTCACGCAGGAGCGGATTCACCAGATGAAATTGGAGCTGGGCCATCTCGCACGCCATGTACCCAGCACGCCGAGAGCCGTGTAACGTTTTATTTGGCCGCTGTCGCTGGCGGCGTTCGCGCACCTCCAGTGACACTGACGGCGAGCTCAACGCCCGAGCCGCCTGACGTAAGGCCCGGGGCACTCGACACGTGAGCCCTGCGCTTCAGTTCAGGGAGAGTTCGTGGCACAGGGCACTGTCAAATGGTTCAACGCTGACAAGGGCTTCGGCTTCATCTCGGTCGACGGCGGCGGCGCTGATGTCTTCGTCCATTGGAAGGCCATCCAGGCCGACGGTTTCAAGAGCCTCGACGAAGGCCAGCGAGTGGAGTTCGAGATCGGTCAGACCCCCAAGGGTCCGCAGGCCGAAGACGTCCGCCCGGTCTGACTCCTCGGTTGCGCGCCGCGACACCGTCTGACGGACTGTCAGACTCTCCGGCGTTAGGCGTTGTAGCCTGCCAAATGACGCCGTAATCAGGGCGCTTTGGGAGGCCATTCGTGAAGACGCCGGGTATCGACCTGACCGACCTTGATCGTTTCCAGCGGGGCGAGCATCACGAGATGTTTCGCCGGCTGCGCGCGGAAGAGCCTGTTGCGTGGCACGAGCTGCCTGACGCCAAGGGTTTCTGGAACGTCGTCACGCATCCCGACGTGAACCTCGTCAACCGTGACTCGTCGCTGTTCTCCTCGGAGAAGGAAAACGTCGTCGGGTTCTACAACCCCGACGAGCTGCCCGAGCAAGGCGGCGATCTGCGCGGCGTCATGCTGCTGGTGACGGATCCGCCCAAGCACACCCGCTACCGCAAACTGGTGAACAAGGGCTTCACGCCGCGCATGATCGGCCTGCTCGAGCAGTACCTCGAACACCGCACCACCCGCATCATCGACGAGGTCATCGAGACCGGCAGCTGTGATTTCGTCACCGACGTCGCCGCGGAGCTGCCGCTGCAGGCGATCGCCGAGATCATGGGCGTCCCTCAGGAAGACCGCAAGCTGCTCTTCGAGTGGTCCAACCGCATGATCGGGATCGACGACCCGGAGTACGGCGGCACCGAAGACAACATGACCGCGATGACCGAGCTCTACATGTACGTCAACCAGCTCGCTCAGCAGCGCAAGGTCGACCCGCGCGATGACATCGTCACCAAGCTCATCAACTCCGAGATCGACGGCGACAAGCTGTCGGACGCCGAGTTCGAGTTCTTCATGCTCCTGCTGACCGTCGCCGGTAACGAGACCACCCGCAACACCACGGCGTGGGGCATGCATGCCCTGATGCAGCACCCCGAGCAGTACCAGATGCTGCGCGATGACCCCACGCTGCTCGATGGGGCGGTCGAGGAGATCCTGCGCTGGGCGTCGCCGGTGCTGCACTTCCGCCGCACTGCTACGGCCGACACCGTCATCAACGGCCAGCAGATCGCCAAGGACGACAAGGTCGTCATGTGGTACATCTCCGCCAACCGTGACGAGAACGTCTTCGAAGACCCGTTCCGCTTCGACATCACCCGCACGCCCAACGAGCACGTCGCGTTCGGTGCCGGCGGCACGCACTTCTGCCTGGGTGCCAACCTGGCCCGGGCCGAGCTGCGGATCCTGTTCGCCGAGCTGATCCCGCGCATCGGCGACATGAAGATGACCAGCGACGCCGACATCCTGCGCTCGAACTTCATCGGCGGCGTGAAGCACCTGCCGGTCTCGTTCACGCCGGGCAAGAAGCGGATGGGTTCGGAGCTGGCGGCAAGCGCCTAGCTCTTCGAGCTAGCGCCCGCGGGCGACCAGCTCCGCGATCTGCAGCGTGTTGAGCGCTGCACCCTTGCGCAGGTTGTCGCCGCAGACGAAGAGCTCGAGCACGCGCGGGTCGTCGAGGCCGCGGCGGATGCGTCCGACGTAGGTGGGGTCGGTGCCCACCACGTCAGCCGGAGTCGGGTACTGGCCGAGCTCGAGATCGTCGATGACCTCGACGCCCGGAGCCGCCGCGAGGAGTTCGCGGGCGCCCTGGGCGGTGACCTCGCGTTCGAAGGTGGCGTGCACCGCGAGCGAATGCGTGGTCATGACCGGAACGCGAACGCACGTCGCCGCCACGCGCAGGCCGGGCAGCCCGAGGATCTTGCGTGACTCGTTACGAACCTTGAGCTCCTCGCTGGTCCACCCGTCGGCCTTCGGCGAGCCGGCGACCGGGATGACGTTCAGCGCGAGCGGCGCCGGGAAGGCGCCGAGGTCGCCGACCGCCTTGCGGACATCGCCGGCCACACTCCCCAGCCCCTGCCCCGCGACGGCAATCAGCTGCGCCTCGAGGGTGTCGATGCCGGCCTGGCCCGCCCCGGAGGCGGCCTGATAGCTGGCAACGACGAGCTCGGCGAGGGTATACGCGCGGTGCAGCGCACCCATCGCCACGATCATCGACAGCGTCGTGCAATTCGGGTTGGCGATGATGCCGCGCGGGCGAGCGAAAGCGTCGTCAGGGTTGACCTCGGGGACGACCAGCGGCACCTCAGGATCCATCCGGAAGGCGCCCGAGTTGTCGACCGCAACGGCGCCGCGCTCGGCGGCAATCGGAGCCCACACCGCGGAGATCTCGTCGGGGACGTCGAAGACCGCGAAGTCGACCCCGTCGAAGACCTCGGGGGCGAGTGCGAGCGTCTCGACCTGCTCGCCGCGGACCGGGAGCAGCTTGCCGGCGCTGCGGGCCGACGCGATCAGCCGGATCTCGCCCCAGACGTCGTCGCGCTCGGTGATCAGCTCACGCATCACGGTGCCGACCGCACCGGTGGCTCCGACGACGGCGAGGGTGGGCTTGCGACTCGCGCTCATCGGCCGGTACCTCCGTAGACGACGGCTTCCTCGCCGCTGCCGAGCTCGAACGCGTCATGCACCGCTCGCACGGCTGCGTCGAGTTCGGTGTCGCGGCAGACCACACTGATCCGGATCTCCGACGTGGAGATGATCTCGATGTTGACGCCGGCCTCGCCGAGCGCGCCGAAGAAGCGGGCGCTGACTCCGGGGTGGCTCTTCATGCCGGCACCGATGAGCGAGACCTTGCCGATGTGCTCGTCGAAGAGCGTCTTCTCGAAGCCGATCTCGTCCTTGACCCGCTCCAGCGCGGCGACGGCGAGTGGCGCGTCGGCCTTCGGAGCGGTGAAGGTGATGTCGGTACGGCCGGTGGTGGCATGCGCCGTGACCTGAACGACCATGTCGATGTTCACACCCGCGTCAGCGATGGTGCGAAAGACGGCGGCGGCCAGGCCCGGCTTGTCGGGGCATCCGACGACGGTCACCTTCGCCTCGCTGCGATCGTGAGCCACCCCGCGGATGATTGCCTGCTCCACGTCCTCGCCTTCCTGCTCATTCGAGACGATCGTGCCGGGCTTGCCGGAGAACGACGACCTCACATGTATCGGCACCTCATAGCGACGCGCGTATTCCACGCAGCGCAGCATCAGCACCTTCGCGCCGCTGGCGGCCATCTCGAGCATTTCCTCGTAGCTGACCGTCTTGAGCTGCTTCGCGTTAGGGACGATCCGCGGATCGGCCGTGAAGACGCCGTCGACGTCGGTGTAGATCTCGCAGACGCTCGCCTCCAGCGCCGCCGCGAGCGCTACCGCCGTCGTGTCGGAGCCGCCGCGCCCTAGCGTCGTGATGTCCTTGGTGTCCTGGCTGACGCCCTGGAAGCCCGCGACGATCGCGATCGCTCCGTCGTCGAGCGCGGCGCGGATCCGGCCCGGTGTGACGTCGATGATGCGGGCCCGGCCATGCACCGAGTCGGTGATGACGCCCGCCTGCGAGCCGGTGAACGAGCGGGCCTCGGCGCCCAGATTGGCGATGGCCATCGCGAGCAGCGCCATGCTGATGCGCTCGCCGGAGGTGAGCAGCATGTCGAGCTCGCGCGGCGGCGGCACCGGGCTGATCTGCTGCGCGAGGTCGAGCAACTCATCGGTCGTGTCACCCATGGCAGAGACGACGACGACCACCTCGTTGCCCGCGCGCTTGGTGGCGACGATGCGTTCGGCGACGCGCTTGACCCGTTCCGCGTCTTGCACGGACGAGCCGCCGTACTTCTGAACGATGAGCGCCACGGGACCCAGAGTATCGGCGGTGACCAGCAGGAACCTCTGGTTAATGCGTGAGCCGAGCCATGTCAGCCACGGTTGAGCAGGATCGCCGCGAGCGTCGCCAGACCGATCCCGGCGAGCACCTCGTGCGGGATGCGATGGGGCGACTCGCGCTGCAGCCACTTGTGGAAGTCGTCGAAACGCGCAGGCCAGGGGCTGCGACCAGCGAAATGTTCGCCGATCTTGTCGGTGTCGGGCAGGCACGCCCCGAACATCCCGGCCAGCACACCGAGCCGTCGTTCCTTGCTCGCGATCGCGGTGGCGGCCGCCATCAGGCCGAGACCGAGAATCCCGTCACGTCGGGCCGCCGTGATCGGGAAGTAGCCGACGACACCCCAGTGCGGCAGGTTGTCCATCGCCAGATGGCTCGCGAATCCGGCGACCGCCGCACGACCGGGTGGCAATTGCGAACCGATGGCCGCGCCGGCCAATACGTGATTGCTGATGAACAAGCGAGGGCCTCCAACTAGGCGGCGGAGCTAGATTCGATCCTAGTTGAAGGTGTGACCTGCAGGTTTACGCGTTGGCTCGGTCGGAGTCGTCGAACTATCCGACGGGGGACCCGGCGTCGGCTAGACAGGGCAGGTGCGTTCTGCGTTATTGCGGGTAGTGCTGCTGGTTTTACTGGTAGCTGCCTGTGGCGCGCACGCGCCAGCGGCCCCCAGCCCGCGGGAGCCCGCCGCGCGCGCGCACGATGATCTGTTCAGCGTCGGAGACGGCCAGGTTGGCGCTCATGTGCCGGCCCACCCGACTCGCATCGGTGTCGTGGTGCTGCATGGCTTTTTGGAGACCATCGACATACCCGTGGCCCAAGGATGGTCTGCATCCTCCGACCGCCATGGCTTCGTCGCGATCTATCCCGGACGCACCGACTCGTGGAATGCCGGATTGTGCTGCGCCGCCGCCTCGGTCGCCAAGCGGGACGACGTGAGCTGGCTCGCCGCCGCCATCAACGTCGCCCGTTCCAGATATGGCTTGACCACGATCTATCTGGCCGGCAACAGCAACGGCGGAATGATGGTCGAGCGCCTGGTTGCCGAACGGCCGACGGTGAGCAATCACTTTGCCGTGTGGGCCGCCGCCCCTGAGATGCCCACGGCCGGGCGTTGGCAGGGTGACGGCAACCTCTTCTCGGGAACCGACGATCTTGTGATCCCCCGGCAAGGAGGACGGGTCGTGATCGGCGGAGTTCTCGCCCTGATCCGTCCGGCCGCAAACACGGGTCAATGGCTGAAGGGCGCTCAGCTACGTCAAACGCTCATCCCTGGCGCAGGCCACGCGCCGCCTGCTGACTGGCCGGAATTAGCCTGGGCTGCCCTCAGTCACTGAGCGAGCCCCAGCCGGCAGGCGCAACTCGACGGCCATCGTCTCCTGCCGTCGTTACATGTAGTGCGTCGCTTGGCGTCGAACATCGGTTTCGCACGAGCCAGGCATCAGACTGCTCGTGTGGCGCACGGGCACTCGCACGGCGGCGAGGTGAGCTGGCGTCCCGCTCGACGGATCCGTATCGCGTTGCTCGCGGCCCTCGCGCCTTTTGTGGTCGCGACCGTGGCCGGCCTGGTCTTGCTCTGGCCGTCGCACCATCACCAGGCGGTGCCGTTGCAGTACCAGACCTATGGCAGCGGCACGTCGGTCTACGAGAAGGGCGACGTCACCAGCGTCACCAGCCGCGCATGCGGCGGCACGGCCGGCCCGGGAAACACGCCTTCGGTCTGCAGCACCGCGCACGTCGTCCTGACCAGCGGGCCTGACAAGGGACACGTCGTCACGCTCGACACCGGCGGTCCCGCGGATGTGAACCTGCGGGTCAACGACCACATCCGGGTGCTGCGGGGGCCGGTCATCAACACGGCGACCGGCGCGCGCGAGTACAGCTTCGACGACTACATCCGCGACACCCCGTTGATCGCGCTGGCGGCGTTCTTCGCGGTAGTGCTCGTCCTGGTCGCGCGCTGGCGCGGGATCACGGCGATCGCCGGTCTCGCGGTCGCTTACCTGGTGCTGGTGTATTTCCTGCTTCCCGCCCTGCTCGACGGGCGGTCTCCGGTCGAGACGGCGCTGGTCGCCGGTGCGGCCATCCTGCTGGTCGTGCTGTACGTGGCGCACGGGTTCTCGATGCGCACGACGACCGCGCTACTGGGCACGCTCATCGCGCTCGGGTTCACCGCGGGCTTTGCTGCCATCGCGACGAGCGCGTCACGGCTGACCGGCCGCTCCAACGAGATCTACGCCGAGCTGCAAGGCGCCGGCGTCAGGATCTCCATCTCCGGGCTGATCCTGTGCGGCCTGATCGTCGGCGCGCTCGGGGTGATCAACGACATCACGGTTACCCAGGCGTCGTCGGTATGGGAACTGTCGGCGGCGGACCCGCAGGCGTCCTGGCGCACGCTGTTCACCAGCGGGATGCGTATCGGGCGCGATCACATCGCCTCCGTCGTCTACACGCTGGTCTTCGCCTACACCGGGGCGGCGCTGCCGATCCTGCTGCTGTTCAGCATCTCCGGACGCAACCTGCACGACCTGGTCACCGGGGATGAGATCGCCGGCGAGATCGTGCGCAACCTTGTCGGTGGTACGGGGCTGATCCTGGCGGTTCCTTTCACCACTCTCATCGCGGCGATCGTCGCGGCCCGCCCGCGCGGGGGCGCGGAGACGGCGCCGATCGAGACTCAGGGCGACCCCGAACATCACCGGCCGGCCGCACCCGTCCAGTATTCGGATGCCGGTCTCGACGAACTCGATGCCCGCATCGCACGATCGAGCCTGCGCGCCGCTGCGACGCCGTATCCCGTCGAGCCACCGCCTGAGGGAGGGGACCCATGACCATCCGGGTAACCCGGCTGCGGCGTCAGTACTACGGCGAAACCCTGATGGTCTACCTCGACGACCGGCCGGTGGGCCGGCTCGCGCCCAGCAAGTCGGGCGACATACGGGGCAATGGGCGCGCTCAGGAACTGCTGGTCAAGTGCGCGGGGTTTGCCGACAGCCCGCCACTGTCGGTGACCGATCCCGGCGTGGACCTCTTGTTGGGCGTGCTCGTCACTTATACAAAGCACCGCAAGCTTTTTGCCCGCACCACAAAAAGTCTCCACGCAGAGGTCATGGGTCCCGCGATCCGCCACCCTTTGGAGGATCCTTCCGAAGGCTGAACGGCGCAGGCCAAGGTGCGCTAGGTGGCCGATCAGCGGTTCGCCGCAAATTCCGACATTGGTAGAAGTCAGCCAAGACGGTGCTGAAGACCTTTGTCGAGCCGGGCCTGCGGGTCTGTGAAAAGCAGGTTAGGGGTCACGGATGAATGCGCCGGGACGCACCGTCAGTGGCTGGTGGAACTGTCACAACAATGCCTTCTACCTGGACAGACTGGTCCGCGGGAGTACCGCGCCGGAGCCGGTGGAAACCCGGCCGGAGGCGAATGTCGCACCGGCGATCGGCCTGCTTTGGCGACCGATCTCGTTCCGGAAATCTGCCTCCGAGAAAGTGCGCGCTGCACGCGCCGATGCGCTCGCCCGGCCACGCGAAGCCGCAGTTGATCCGGCCCGTTCCCGGATTGACGGGACCATTCGCGGCCGGCGCGATCCGCGATAGCAAGCGCGCCTGGCGCCAGGCGTTCTTCAGACTTTCTGAAGGCAATCTGACGAGGAATCAACTTTCCGGTGTTGATGCCGACTGGAGCGGGTGCGCAACCTCCCGTCGGCGCTGCGTTGGATACGCCGACTTTCGCTCAGCGCACGATTCGGCCTGCTCAGCGCGGCCCTCGTGGCGCTACTGGGAGTAGCGCTGGGCAGCTGGAGCGCGGATCGGATCCGGCGCAGCAATGTCGATGAAGCGGTCCGTCTGATCGGCTACACGAACGCGACAACGCTCTACACGCTGTCGCATCTGGGAAACGCCGACCTTCCCCACAATCAGGACATTCGCACCGATCTCGGCAACCTCATGATCGACGCGAGCATTCACTCCAAGCGGCTCGTCGGCCTGATCGTCTGGAGCGCGTCGGGACAGGTGGTCTACGCCTCGGCGCCGCTGACTCGCACAGCGATGCGGCACGCCCCCAGGGAGCTCGCGTCCGCCTTCGCCGGCCAGACGCACACGCGTCTGATCGCGAGCGCTGACGCGGTCACCGATCCGGGGCTGCACGCCATCATCGCGAAAGCGGGGCCGGTCCTGCAGATCGTCTCCCCGGACGGGGCCTCCACCGGCGCCGCCCGCGCCGTGTTGCAGTCACTCATCCCCTGGCGTCCGGTGGAGAACAACATCCGCCACCAGACGATGCTGATGAGCGGGGCGCTCCTTGGCGGGCTGTTCGTCTTCTGGCTGGCGCTCTTCCGGTTGGTGACGCGTGCCTCGCGGCGGCTTCGCGAGCAGGCCGACCGCAACCACAACCTGGCCAACCACGATCCGCTCACCGGGCTGCCGAACCGCGAACTCCTGCGCCGGCGCACCCTCGCCTCCATCAGGCGCGCCAACCGCAGCGGGCGGCGGGTGGCGCTGCTGCTTTTCGACCTCGACCGGTTCAAGGAGATCAACGACACGCTCGGCCACCACCATGGCGATCTCCTGCTGCAGGAGATCGGCCCGCGCCTTTCCCGCGTCATGCGGGAGGGGGACTGCATCGCCCGCCTCGGCGGGGATGAGTTCGTCGTCCTGCTTCCCGACGTCGCCGACGCGGTGCATGCCCAGACGCTCGGCCGGCGCATCCGGGCCGAGCTCGCTGCTCCTTTCGTGCTCGAGGGCGTCAGCCTGGATGTCGAGGCCAGCGTCGGCATCGCCGTCACCCCTGAGCACGGCACCGACTTCCAGGCGCTGCTGCAGCACGCCGACGTCGCCATGTACGTCGCGAAGAAGGCGCATCTGGGGCTGTCCGTCTACGACCGGGTGCTCGATGACCACAGCCCGATGCGTCTGGCCTTGATCTCCGAATTGCGTGCTGCGCTCGCGGATCCGGGCCAGTTCGTCCTGCATTACCAACCCAAACTCGACATGAAGAGTGGCAAGCTCGCGGGCTTCGAAGCGCTCGTGCGCTGGCAGCATCCCGAACGCGGGCTGCTCGTCCCGGACGAGTTCATCCCCGACGCCGAACGCACCGGAATGATCCGGACCCTCACCGACCTGGTGCTTTCGGAGGCCGTGCGCCAGGTCAATGTCTGGAAGCAGGCGGGCGTGAAGATGCCGGTCGCCGTGAACCTGTCCACCCGTTGCCTGCTCGATCCGCAGTTCCCCGACGACGTCGGCGCGCTGCTCGCGGCGCACGGCATCGCGGGCTCCGAGCTCGATCTGGAGATCACCGAAAGCGCGATCATGGCCGACCCCGAACGCGCGCACGAGATCCTCACCCGGCTGGTGGCGCTGGGCATCGGGATCTCGATCGACGACTTCGGCACCGGCTACTCCTCGATGGCCCATTTGAAGCGGCTCCCGATCGACCAGATCAAGATCGACAAGTCTTTCGTCATCGACCTGGTCGACAACCCCAACGACGCGGCGATCGTGCGTTCCATGGTCGACCTGGCGCGTGGGCTCGGCCTCGGGGTGGTGGCGGAGGGCGTCGAGACCGAAGAGACCTGGCGGCACCTGCACGACCTGGGCTGTACGAGCGCGCAGGGTTTCTACCTGTCGCGTCCGCTGGCCGCCGAAGACGTGCTGCCGTGGGTTGCCACGCACCGCGCCCGAAAGACCATCCCCGCAGCCCGTTCCGTACGCGCCGGGTCGGGTCCGCGTTGAGGGTCAGGCGTCCAGTAGCCGCCGCCCCGAGAACGCGCGGCCGAGGGTCACCTCGTCGGCGTACTCGAGATCCCCGCCGACCGGAAGGCCGCTCGCGAGCCGGCTTACGCGGATACCGAGGGGCGTGATCAGTCGGCCGAGATAGGTGGCCGTCGCTTCGCCTTCCAGGTTGGGGTCGGTGGCGAGGATGACCTCGGTGACCGTCCCGTCAGCAAGGCGCATGAGCAGCTCACGCATCCGCAGGTCTTCCGGGCCGATGCCGTCGATCGGGCTGATGGCGCCGCCGAGCACGTGATAGCGCCCCCGGAACTCCCTGGTGCGCTCGACAGCGACGACGTCCTTGGACTCCTCGACGACGCAGATGATCGCCGGATCGCGGCGCGGATCGGCGCAGATGCGGCACAGCTCGCCCGAGGCGACGTTGCCGCACACCGAACAGAAGCGCACCTTGTCCTTGACCTCGGTCAGCGTGTGAGCCAGGCGCCGGACGTCATCGGGGTCGGCGGCCAGCAGGTGGAACGCGATGCGCTGGGCGCTCTTGGGTCCGATCCCGGGCAGCCGTCCGAGCTCGTCGATCAGGTCTTGGATCGCCCCTTCGTACACGCGTGAACCGGCCCTAGAACCCGAGGCCAGGCATACCGCCGGCAGCGCCCGCGAGCGGGCCGAGCGTGTCCTGCTGCAGCTGCTGCGCCGCTTCCTGAGCCGACCGGACCGCTGCGACGACGAGGTCGCCGAGGGTCTCCATGTCGTCGGGGTCGACGGCCTTCGGGTCGATCGTGACGCTCAGGATCTCGCCCGTGCCGGTGACCTTTGCCGTGACGAGACCGCCGCCGGCGCTGCCCTCGACCTCGGCGACGGCGAGCTCGGCCTGCGCCGCTTCCATCTTCGCCTGCAGCTGCTGGGCCTGCTTCATCAGCTGCTGAATGTTGGGCTGCGCTCCCATCGGCATGCCTCGCGAGTTGGCCATACGCGCAGCGTACGTCTGGCGGTCCGCGCTAGCCGGTCTCTCGCTCATCGACGATTTTCGCGCCGAGCGCCTCCATCGCGATGGCGACCGGATCCTGCGCCGTGGCGCGTTCTCCGTCGCCGACGAGATCCACGGAATCTGCCGGCTCCTCGGAGACGGCGGGCTCATCAGGTGGCAGCTCGATCGTCCCGTTGGACGGGGACTTGTTGACGACCTTGACCTTCCAGGTGCCGCCGAACCGATCGCCGAGCGCCTCGCGCAGCAGCGTGTCGGCGGTGCCGGACTTCTGGAAGTTGGTGGCATTGCCGGGTGTGAACGCGAGCACCAGCTCGCTGCCGCGTATCGCCACCGGCTGACCCTGCGCGAGGAGGGCACCTGCCGTACGAAATCCCGGGGCGCGCCCGGCCGCGATCGCGGACAGCAGATCGGGCCAGGCGGGAATGACGTCTCCCAGGCTGACGTCGCCGGCCGCCGCGGGTGCAGCCGGCACTGCTGCGGCCGGCCTTTCCGGAGCGGGCTGGCGACCCGGAGTGGCCATGGTGGGCCAGGCCTCTTCCTTGGGCGCGGCCTTGGGGGCAGGCGGGCGGGCCGGCTCCGGGGTCGCGGTGGCAGGCGGCGCCGGGGTGGCCGGCGGCTGGGGTGCGCGTGCGGCTGGTCGCTCCGCCGGCGCAGCTACGCCACCCCGGGCGAGCTGGCGCTCGAGGCGTTCGAGCCGGATCTGCAGGGCCTGGGGATCGGCGCTGGCGCCTGGCAGCAGGACGCGGGAGAGCACCAGCTCGAGCATCAGGCGCGGGCTGATCGTGTCGCGCATCTCGACGAGCCCGTTGTGCAGTAGCTCAGCGGCGCGCGAAAGCTCGGTGGCTCCCATCCGGCCGGCCTGCGAGCGCATCCGCTCGATCTGGTCAGGCGCGTACTCGGCGAGCAGCCCGCGATCGGGAGCATCCGGGACGGTCTGCAGCATCAGCAGATCGCGTACCCGCTCCAGCAGATCCATGGCGAAGCGGCGCGGATCGTGGCCGGTGGACATGACGTGGTCGACCACCGAGAACGCCCCGGCGGGCGCCTTCGCGGCGAGCGCTTCGACCGCATCGTCGAGCACCGAGGCGTCGGACAGGCCCAGCAGGGCGGCCGCATGGGCGGCGGTCAGACCGTCGGGCCCGGCGCCGGCGATCAGCTGATCCAGCACCGAGAGGCTGTCGCGCACCGACCCTGCTCCCGCGCGTACGACCAGCGGCAGGACGGCCGGATCGACCACGGCGCCCTCATCGACGCACACCTTCGCGAGGAACTCGCGCAGCAGCGCCGGGGGAACGAGGCGAAACGCATAGTGATGGGTGCGCGACCGGATGGTCTGCAGCACCTTCTCCGGCTCGGTGGTGGCGAAGACGAACTTCAGGTGCGCCGGCGGCTCCTCGACGAGCTTGAGCAGCGCGTTGAACGCGTCAGAGGTGATCTGGTGCGCCTCGTCGATGATGTAGACCTTGAAACGCGCCGAGGCCGGCATGAACATGGCCCGCTCGCGGATCTCCCGCGCATCGTCGATGCCGCGGTGGCTGGCGGCGTCGATCTCGATGACATCCATCGACGAGCCGGCGCGAATGGCGGTGCAGTGCTCGCAGACCCCGCACGGCGTGGGGGTGGGGCCGGTGACGCAGTTCAACGAGGCAGCAAGGATGCGGGCGCTCGAAGTCTTGCCGCAGCCGCGCGGTCCGCTGAACAGGAACGCGTGATGCAGCCGCCCTGACGTGAGGGCGGCACCCAGCGCGTCAGTCACGTGCTCTTGCCCCACGACCTGCGCAAACGTGCGTGGCCGGATCCTGTTGTAGAGCGCCTGGGACAACCGATGCCTTCCGAGCCGAAACGGCGGGACCCCCCGCGCACCCGCCAGAGCCTGCTTACCCTTGCTGCCTTCCGGCCCTGGGGGAGTTCACGGGGTAACGCCGCGCGAGGGGTCTGCGCTCACGATACCGGCCGGCACCGACAGAAAGACAGCCGCTCAAACCGGCAGCCCCGGCCGAACCGATACGCTCGATCGCGGAGGATTCGCATAGTGGCCTAGTGCGCACGCTTGGAAAGCGTGTTGGGGGAAACCTCTCGCGAGTTCGAATCTCGCATCCTCCGCCATCCCCATGCTGCCCTCGCGGTCGCCGAAACTGGGTAATCGACGCCAAGCCCGGCGGTGTTAACGCACCGAACCCGGTTTTGGCGCGGCTCACAGGTGCCCCCTCGGCGGGTTGACGGGGATCTGCGGACGCCTCGACCTAGCCTGCCGAAGTGCGTCTCGTCGCCGGCCCTTTTGCCGCGTTCGCCTTGTTGCTGGCGATCGCAGGTGTGGCTAAAGCGCTGCGGCCGCTGAACACGTCGCGGGCGCTGCGCTCGGCAGGGTTGCCCTCGAGCGCCGCGCTCGTGCGCCTGCTCGGCGCTGCAGAGGCTGTGCTCGCCGTCGCCGCGCTGACGGTCGCGGGCCCCATCCCGGCCGCCCTCGTCGCCATTTCTTACGCGAGCTTCGCCGCCTTCGTCGGCTACGCCAAGGCCCGCGGGCTCGCCATCAGCTCGTGCGGCTGCTTCGGCAAGCCGGACACCCCGCCGACCAACGCGCACATCGTCGTCAACCTCGGCGCCGCGGTGCTCGCCGCCGCTGCGGCGATCTCGCCTGGACGCTCTCCGCTGGGCCAGCTCACGCATTCGCCGGGTGCCGGCGTCCCGTTCACCGCCCTGGTGCTCGTCATCGCGGGGCTGGGCTACCTGGCGCTTGCCGAGTGGCCCCGGCTGGTCGCTGTCCTTCGCCTGAACCCGTCACGTGAGGCCCGAATATGAGTAGCTGGTTGACGACGGTCACCGACAAGGCGGCCGGCCTGCTGTCCCACCGCGGCACCCGGCGCAGCTTCCTGGCCGGCACCGCGGTGGTCGGCTCGGCGATGGTCGTATCGCCGAAGAAGTACCTGATGGAACCGGTCAACGCCATCACCACGATCTGCGGCCCGGCGTCGAGCGCGGCTGACGGCTACACCGCCTTCTGCTGCTCGATCTATCGCGGTGAGAACAAGTGCCCGCCCGGCACCTTCGTGGGCGGCTGGTGGCGGGCCGACGGCTCAAGCTACTGCTGCTCCGGCGGGCGTCCGGGATCGCGTTACTACATCGACTGTCAGGCCGACTGCAAGACCTGCTCCAGCGGATGCGGGCCGTTCTGCTCCGAGAGCTGCTGGAACTGCCGACCGCACGCCGCGACGGGAAGCTGCGACCAGCGTCGCGTGTGCCAGAACGTCTTCCGCTACGGGCAATGCAACACCCAGATCGGCTGCAGCGGGCCGGTGGCCTGCCGGGTCGTCACCTGCACGCCGCCGTACCTGATCTTCCCGTCCTGCGGGCGCACGACGCTCTTCGACAACACCACCGCCAATCACACGGCGCCCTGCCTGACGGGAGCTTGTGCATGACCGGCCTTGTCATCGCCGAAGCCGTCGCGATCGCGCTGCTCGGCCTGCTCGTGGCAGGTCTGCTGCGCAGCCACGCCGAGATTTTGCGGGCGCTACACGATCTTGGTGGCGCCACCGGATCGGGCGAGCATTCCCACGGTGCGCCCGCCGCCGCGAGCACCGCCAAGGTCGTCTCCGAGCTCGATTTCCCTGGGGTACGCGAGGGGATCGCGCCGCCGCGATCGATCGACGTGACCGACGCGGCCGTGCGCGTCGCCGACATCTCGGGGATCACCCCGTGGGACGAGTCCGTGGCGGTGGGCGTCTCGGGCGACGCGAGTCGCAGCCTCGTCGCGTTCCTTTCGACTGGCTGCGGCACCTGCGCCGGCTTCTGGGACGAGCTGAACCAGCCCGGCGGTGCCCGGCTGCCCGAGCAGACCCGACTCGTCGTCGTCACCAAAGGCGAGGACGAGGAGAGCATCTCGGCGCTGCGAAGGATCGCGCCCCAGGACGCATCGGTGATCATGTCCTCGCAGGCCTGGGCCGATTACCAGGTGCCCGGCTCGCCGTACTTCCTGCTGATCGAGGGCGGACGCGTCACCGGCGAGGGATCGGGCAGCACGTGGCAGCAGGTCCGGGCGCTGCTGGGGCAGGCGTCCGATGACAACGAGGTCCGCCGCTCGCGCAAAGATCCCACCGGCGCCCTGAACGGCCGTGACCGGGCTGATCGCATCGATGCCGAACTCGCGGCCGCCGGGATCCTGCCCGGCCACCCGAGCCTCTTTCCGGATGCGGAGTAAACCGCCCGGTGTCCGTTGCCGTCCTGCTGGCCGGGCTGGCCGTAGCCGCTGTGGCCGCGGTGCGTTCGACCTGGTCGCCTTGAGGCGAGTCGATGCTGACCAGCATCACTCCGCTCGGGGAGCGGGGACGACGGCGGCGGTGGAGCCTGACCACCGCGTGGTACCTGCTGGGTTCGACGGCGGGGGGAGCGGGGCTCGGGGGGCTGGCGGGTGTCCTCGCGATCGCGGCCGGGAAGCTGTCGTCCGGTCCCCGGGTCTTGGTGATCGTCGGCGCGCTCGCCTGCGCTGCGGCTGCGCTGGCGGACGCCCGGCGGATAACGCTGCCGTCGTGGCGCCGCCAGGTCGACGAGGACTGGCTGCAGCGCTACCGGGGCTGGGTGGTCGGCGGCGGGTTCGGCATCCAACTGGGCTTCGGATTGGCGACGATCGTGTCGAGCGCGTCGGTCTACGCGGCGCTGGCGCTGGCGGTGCTGACCGGCTCGTTCTGGGCGGCCGTCGCCATCGGGACGACCTTCGGTCTGGTGCGCGCGTTGCCGCTGCTGACCGTCCGCGGAGTGCGCACGGGCGAGGCGCTGGCGGCCCTGCATCGCCGGGTCAACGCCGTCGCGCCCCGAGCCCGAACCATGACGGTGGCGGCTCTTGCCGCCGGCGCTCTCGCGCTGGCGGTAACGGGCGCGGCATGACCGCAGCAGTCGGGAGGGCTAACGCATGAAACTGGCTCATGAGGGACTGGCCGTCACGACCCCTCGCGGCTGGGACGCGCGCATCTTCAAGCGCCAGGCGCTCGCCGGGGAGGTCACGCTTCCGGTGATGCACGCGGCCGACTTCCCGCTTCCGGCCGTCCGCGGTGACTACGGCGGCGGCGCGGTCGAGATCATGGGACCCGATCACGTGTTCCTCTCGCTGATCGAGTTCGACCAGTCCGAGGCGACCACACCGCTCTTCGGACACGAGCGGCCCAGCCGGATCACATCCGGGGAGTTCGGGCCCGACCGCCTCCAGCGCGCCCTGCCGGGACAGGGCGGTGCGCAGTTCTTCTTCGTCGAGCGCGGCCGCCCGTTCTGCCTGTATGTCGTGATCGGTAGCTACGACGGGCGGACGTCGCTCGTACCGAAGGCCAACGAAATCTTCCAGACCATGGAGGTGAACTGATGCCGACGCGAAGGCAGCTGCTCAGCGGCGGCGCGGCGGGCATCGGAGCGGCTGCGCTGCTGACGTCGTGCACGCCGCCTCCGCCGGCGGTCGCACCCAAGCGCTACGCGACGCTCTACCGAACCCTCAACGGCTACCGGCGCGATCTGGTGCTCTGGGACCCGACGGGTCGCAACCCCACGAACATCGTCCAGAGCGTCTTCGGCCGCCCGGCCTGGTTCGCCGATGGCCAGCACCTGTGCATCTCGCGAGGCGCCCGCGATGACAGCGAGGGCACCTGGGCGCTGTGGCTCTGCCGGGTCGACGGCACCGTGCTGCATCCGATCACCAACCCGAGCATCGGCATCGCGGATCTGGACCCATGCGTCGGGTCGGACGGGCAGACGATCGCCTTCAGCCGCGACACCATCGGCTTCGGCGCGGGCCAGGGGATCTGGATCGTGCAGGCGACCGGTCAGGGGTTGCGTGCGGTCCCGGGCGCGGCCGGCGGTATCTCACCGAGCCTGTCCAGCAACCTGACGGCGATCGTCTACGCCGCCGCCGATGGGATCCGGCGGATTCCAGCGCTCGGCGGAACCCCGTTCCTGATTGCCCGCGCGGCGTTCCCGTGGCAGTACACCCAGCCGACCTGGTCACAGACGGGCAACAAGGTCGCGTTCATCCGTCACGACTCGGCGGCCGCCGCCTCGTTGTGCTACGTAGCCGGCTTCGGCGGACCGGTGTCGGTGCTGACCTCCTCCACCGCTGGCATCGAGTGCCCGACCTGGGGCAAAGACGGCGCCACCCTCAACTACGCGCGCTTCAGCGGCTTCGGCTCCGAGGGTCGCAGCGCCACCGACGTCTACCGGCAGGTGATCGGCGGCCCCGCCGTCAAGATCTTCCGGCCGCCGGGGCCTCCGGCGACGGATCTCTCCACCCTGGCCTGAGCTGCGCCTCTGTTCCCCCGGGGTGAATTTGAGCCGTAGGTCTGGCCGATGACGCCCTAGTTTTAGCTCGCCGGCTCCAGCACGATGACGCTATGAGTGAACGCTTGGACGTGCTCCGCGAGCTGCAACCGGCTGCTGAGGCTGCCCTCGAGCGCCATCTCCGGCTCGCGAAAGAGTGGATGCCGCACGAGTACGTCCCGTGGGGCCAGGCCCGCGATTTCAGGGAAACCCCGTGGGACGCGAGCCAGTCGACGCTCTCGCCGATCGCGCAGGTCGCGTTCGAGGTCAACCTGCTCACCGAGGACAACCTGCCGAGCTATCACCGCGAGATCGTCTCGGCGTTCGGCCGGGACGGCGCCTGGGGCACGTGGGTGCACCGCTGGACCGCGGAAGAGGGGCGGCATTCGCTCTGCATGCGGGACTTCCTGCTCGTGACGCGCGGGGTCGACCCGGACGAGCTCGAGCGCGGCCGGATGCGTCAGGTCGAGCAGTCCTACGACAGCGCCGCTGACGGCATCGGCAAGACCCAGCTCGAGGTCATTGCTTACGTGAGCTTCCAGGAGCTCGCGACCCGGATCAGCCATCGCAACACCGGCGTCTTCACCGAGGACCCGGCCGCCGAGCGGCTGCTGGCCCGGGTGGCGGCCGATGAGAACCTGCACATGATCTTCTACCGCGACCTCATGTCGGCGGCCCTGGAACTCGACCCGTCGGCGTCGGTACGTGCGATCGCCAAGGAGGCCATCGGCTTCCAGATGCCCGGAGTGGGGATCAAGGACTTCGACCGCAAGGCCCGCCAGATCGCCAAGGCCGGGATCTATGACCTGCGCATCCACCACGACGAGGTGGTCTGGCCGCTGCTGAAGAAGTGGAACGTCTTCGAGCTCTCGGGGCTGGACGCCGAGGCCGAGGCAGCGCGCGAGGAGCTGCGCGGATTCCTCGATGCTCTGGACGGGCTGGCAACTCGCTATGAGGAACGCCGGCGCAATAGCGCCGAACGTGCATTGCTGGCAGGCTAAGCAGGCATGCAGCCGCGGATGAGCCGATGAGTATCGCCCCGCTGCCGGTCATCAACGGCCTGCCCATCAAGCCGCGGTTGCGCGGCCACCTGCACCAGTGGGCTGCCGCCACCTTCTTCGTCGCGGGGATCGTGCTCATCGCGCTCGCTCACGGCGGGCGCGCCCGGTTCGCGGCCATCGTCTACGCCATCGCCGTCTGCCTGCTCTACGGCACCAGCGCGCTCTATCACCGGCGCACCTGGCAGCCCAAGGCCAAGGCCATCATGCGGCGCCTCGATCACTCGATGATCCTGGTGCTGATCGCCGGCACCTACACGCCGTTTGCGCTACTGCTGCTGCACGGAAGTACGAGTACCGCGGTGCTGGCACTCGCCTGGGGCGGTGCGCTGGCCGGAATCACGCTGCGAATGCTCTGGATTTCCGCGCCGCGTTGGGCGGTCATCCCGCCCTACCTGCTGGTCGGCTGGATCGCGGTCTTCGTGATGCCCGAACTGCTGCACGCGGGCGGGGTCGCGACCCTCGTCCTGGTCGCGGGCGGGGGCCTGATCTACAGCCTTGGTGCGGTGGTCTACGCGACCAAGCGTCCCGATCCGTGGCCCAAAACCTTCGGCTACCACGAGGTTTTTCACGGCATGACGATCCTCGCCGGCGTGATGATGTACATCGCGATCAGCTTCGCGGTCTACAGCTGAGCGAGCCTTTCCGCCAGCAACGTCGAGACGCGGGGGACCACTTCGCCTAGCGCGGCGAGCTGATCGCGTATCTCCTCGGGAGCGATGCCCGGGACGTGCAGGCGGATGTTCAGCCCGTCGCAGCCGGCGGCGACGACCGTCTCCACGAGCATCTCGGCCAGCTCTGCCGGGTCGGCGCTGGAGAGCACCGCGTCATCTGCCCAGTGGCTTTGCGCTGATGGGGCGGCGTAGGTGCGGTACAGGTCGACCTGCTGGTCGAGCCGGCTGCGCGGGGGCGGTCCGACCCATGCGCGGCGCACCATCAACGCCGCGGCCGGAGCGCCTGCTTCGCGGTAGACGTCGGTCAGCATCCGGCAGCGCTCGATCGTCGAGAGCGAATCGAAGAGCAGGCCGGCGCCCGCCGCTGCGGCCCGTCGCACGGCAGCCGGACTCATCGCCGCGCTCATCACGGGTACGGGGTGCTCCCGGCATCTCGCCACGGCAGGGTCGCCGGCCAGATCACCCGGGTCGCGCCCGGAAAGCGCATCCGCGACGCGGGTCAGCCCGGCGGCAAACCGCTGCACCAGGCCTTCCTTGTTGGTCTCGAGGATGTCGAAGTCTGCCTGCAGCGAGCCGGTCGCGACCCCGAGCCCGACGCGTCCCGGGAAGCGCGCCGCCATCCACGCGGCTTCTTCGATGACGAGCGCGGAAGGCCGCAATGGGAGCAGCAGCGGACAGGCGGCCGCCCAGCCGTCGGGCATCGCGTCCAGCAAGAAACCCGTCAATTGCTGGGGATTGGGCAGGTAGCCGCCGAACCCGCCGTGGTGCTCGCTGGTCATCATCCCGTCAAAGCCGGCCTCGCGTCCGAGCGCAGCCTGGGCGCGCATCTCGGCGATGATCCCGGTCGCCTCGAGCGCGTGGGGATAGAGCCGCAGCGAGACGGATCCGGGGGCGAGCGGGGCGCTCGCGGGAGCGGGACTCATAGTCCGGTGAACCTTCCGCCATCGACCACGAGGGTCTGTCCGGTGACGTAGCGCGCGCCGTCGCCGAGCAGGAATGTCAGCACGGGAGCGATGTCCAGGAACGGGTCGCCGACCCAGCCGAGCGGCACCAGCTTGCGCAGCCTCGGCTCGAGGTTCGGGTTGGATTCGAACGCCCGGAACATGGCCGGCGTGACGGCCAGCGGCGAGACGGCGGTGACGTTCACCCGGTTCGGTCCTTCTTCGAGC
>DATAZK010000035.1:0-2626 GCA_036272075.1 Frankiaceae bacterium | reverse complement strand
GAGCGCAACAGAACGCGACGTACAACCACCATTGCGTTGACATTTATCAATACAATCGTTTACTGTCGTTTACCTTGCGTCAATGTAGTGTCGGGGGAATGCGGTAATGCAGCCTACGTCGGCAGTGTCCCGTCCTGCCTGGGTGAGCGCGATGAATGCACTCACGGGCACCGGCGGCACCGTCAGGAAGTCGCCGGTCGAGATCGTCGCCGACGCGGCCTCCGTCGTCACCCGCAGCCACTACGCGGAGTTCACCGGGGTCCGGACGGGCAAGCTCGGCCGCTGGACCGACGGCGTCGCCGCGATGCGCGCGGACCGCGCCACGTTCGGCTCCTACTGGGCCGCCCACAACGACCGGGTGCGACAAGAGCGAGCCAACGACGAGAGCGCGACCAGAGACCCGCTCTGGGTCGTCCTCGGCGACTCGACCGCGCAGGGACTCGGCGCCCCCGGCCCCAAGGGCGGCTACGTCGGCCAGGCCCTCACCCAGCTCAGGCGCAACACCGGCCAGCACTGGCGCGTCATCAACCTCTCGGTCTCCGGCGCGCTTACCCGCGACGTGCTCGCCCAGCAGATCCCGCTGCTGGCCGAGGAGCAGCCGGACCTCGTCACCTGCGGCGCCGGCGCCAACGACATCCTGTTCAGCGCCCCCGGCAAGCTCTTCGCCGACCTCAGGGAGCTGCTGAAGGCGGTTCCCGACAACACCGTCCTGCTCGATCTGCCGCTGCTGACGGGGTTCTGGGGCATCGTCGGCCGCATCAGCGTCCCGTACATCGCCCGCATGAACCGCGTCATCCGCGAGGTCGCGGAGCGGCGAGCGCTGCCGGTCGCGGAGGTGAGCGCGAACTTCACCCCGCCCTGGGCGGGCAAGTTCTCGGTCGACAACTTCCACCCGAGCCAGGACGGCTACCGAGACTGGACCCGGGCCCTGCTCGCCGCGGTCCCGGCCGGCTCGCTCGCAATGTCCTGAGCAAGACCGCTCAGTAGTTACCTGCCTGCCACCCGTTGCCCCGGGTCCGCTCCGGCGCCTGCCGACCCAGGCGGAGGGGCGACATCGTGTAGCCGATATTGATGGCCGTGATCGCCAGCCAGACAATGATCAGGCCGAGCGCCCCAGCCGGATGGTCGCCCGCCGCCACGGCGATCGCGCTGATCGGGATGCCCAGGACCATGGAAATAACGGCCAGTGCGAGCGGAGAACCCGAGCCGGAGCCACGCCGCCGCCGCGACTGCTCGTGCATCGACGGCAGAGCAGCGAGCCGAGCGGCCACCCGGGCGTCGATCTCTCCGCCGACCTTGTCAAGGAACGACTCGATCACCGCGTCGCGGTAACCGGGGCCGAGCTCGCTGTAGGTTTCGGCGGCGGCCCGGATCTCTTCAGAAGACATGGCGCTCATGTCACCCAGGCAACCACGCCGCCCTGCGGCCGTCACTACAGCCAGCCCCCCGAACCGAGGTAGGGCCAGCCTCGCCCGCCAGAGACTCAGCCCTCAGCGAGCTCGATACGCGTCGGCCCGGTGCGTGACGGCGGTGATGATGATTGTGACCTGCTCGTTTTCGATCAGGTACAACACCCGGTACTCGCCTCTGCGGGCCGAGTATTGCGGTGCCAGTGGCTCGAGGAGCGGCTTGCCGACCCGCTGCGGGTCCTCCGCGAGGGGGCCGTGGATGAACTCCCAGCACGCGGCCGAGATCTTCTCGGGCATCTGCTGGAGCGCCCGCACCGCGGCAGGCCGCAGCACGACGCGGTAAGTCACCGGACCTGCTGTTGGCGCACCGCGATGAGCGCCTGCAGCGTCGCCATGCAGACAGCGTCCGGCAGGCCACGTGCGTGCATGTCAGCCACTACTTCCGCGTCGTCCCCGAGCTCGATCCCCTTGGCGCGGGCAGCCAGGATCATCTCCAGTTCAGGCGCCGTAAAGTAGCGGCCGACTGCGGCGTCCGCTTCTGACTGCGCGATTTCCCGCATCGCCGCCGCATCGGCAAGCACGTCCAGGGTCTCCATGATCGACTCGAAGTCCTCGTCGGCGATCATCCAGACCACCGGGACGCCGTTGCGAGTCACCTGGACCCGCTGGTGGGTGGCGACCGCCTCATCGACGATCGCCGAGAAGTTCTGCCGAGCCTCGGCAAGGGGAACAGTCGTCATGTACAGAATTCTAGCCGAAACGAAGGGGACGACCAAGGTCGTCAACGCTCCGCAGGCCATGGCGGGCGGTGTTAACGGCTTGCGTTATTAACGCGCCGCGTTATCATGTTGATGTGCTGCGATCCTTCAGGGACCGAGATACCGAAGCCATCTGGAACCGGCAAAGATCGCGGCTACTGGACGGAAGCGCGCAACGTGTTGCGTGGCGCAAGCTAGCCATCCTGGACGCGGCTGAGACTCTGGCGGATCTCCGCGTTCCGCCCGGCAACCGGCTTGAGAAGCTTCGCGGCGACCGGGAGGGACAGCACAGTATCAGGATCAACCAGCAGTGGCGGATCTGCTTCTCATGGACGGACGCAGGGCCCGACGACGTCGAGATCGTTGACTACCACTAGGAAGGGGGCCAGATGGAAATCGACGTGATCATGCCGCCGGTGCACCCGGGCGAGATCCTCCTTACGGAGTTCCTCGAACCCT
>DATAZK010000034.1:0-28167 GCA_036272075.1 Frankiaceae bacterium | reverse complement strand
GAAGTGCTCCTCGACACATACGTCCGCGATGCCGAGCGGCTTCACCGCTCCCACGGCTGTGTCGAGCGCCCACACCTGCTTCCCGTTGAAGGACCATTCGCGCAGGTACGCCCTTGGAACGTAGTGGTGGCGGCGGCTGGGAGGGTCGGTCACGCGATGTTGGGCCTGCAGCTCGGCGATGTAGGCGCGTGCCCGCTCCGGGAACGCGACGCCGCCGGTGAGCGGAACCTCGCGCCACGGGTTGCGGACGCGTCCCACGATGCGCCACTCGCTCGGGCGGGAGAGGGTCCCGTCGCTTGCCACGCATCCAAAGTAGGTGCCGCCACCGACATTCCGCCGCTGCCGCGGCAGTGTAGGCGCGCTGTGCATGAGGACGGCGGCGCGGTTGCAGCACACTTCGCAATCGCCTTGTCGGCGAGGGTCACACCAAGACGCTCCGTGCCAACGTGACGCGCCTAGCGGCAGAAGCGGGTGTCCCTGCTAGCGGCCAGAGGGCCTGCCCTCCGATCCTCGCCGCTCGTGCCGAAATGATAGATTTATTTTTTCGATGGAGGAGGCACTGGTGGCTCGTACACCCGGAGCGTCGAACCGGACGCCGCGCGAGCTCAGAGCAGAGGCGAAGCGCCTCACGGAGAGGGCTGACTACATCGAGAAGACGAAGGCCCTGAAGAAAGAGTTGGATGTTGCGAAGGCCCAGCGGAAGCGAAGTGCCCGCTGATGGACACGTCTTCCACTTCCAATGAAGAGTTTCAGTCCGAGGATGAGCAGAACCTGACTGACAACCCGGAACATGCGGACGGCGGTCACGTCGCGGTCCAGACCGCGAGTTCCAAGCTTTCGTGGAAGAAGATTGCCCTTGTGGTTGGAGGCGCCGCGGTCACCGCTGCGGGCAGCGTGGTCGCGACCCTTGCGGCGACCCACAAGACGGCTGTCTTTGAGAACATGAAGGCTTACGGCAATGGCATCAACGACGCATTGGAGGCAATCCGCAACGGCTTCGATCCGTTCGAGTAGTAGCCCGATCCGTCGCGCTGTCCGCAACTGCGTCGACGGCTGAAGCGCAGAGCCATCTGATGGTCCGCTTCTCGGCAGATCCGGGCGCGACGACCTTCCCCGAAGATGAGGTGATCCACCGTGGCGCTCACCCGGGAGCGAAGCGCTTCCGGAAGACTTCTGTCATTTCCGGCCACACGTGAGGATCGTGGCCCGGGATGAGCGGGTAGCCGCGTTCGGCCGCGATCTTCTTCAACCGGCGTATCGGCTCGACCGTCTCCTCGGGGTCGACGTCCACGAATCCGCCGATGGCGAGTTCGTGCTCGATGTTCTCGGTGAGGTCGGCAGCGTCGAAGGCGAAGACGAATCCCCCGCCGCCGACGGACTCGTCGAGATCGACCATGAAGCTCTGATGACCGGGCGTGTGCCCGTAGGTCGGGATCGCCGTCACTCCGGGCGCGATCTCGGCCTCGCCTGACGCGAGCCGCCAGTCGATCCGGGGGTCGTCGTAGTCGATCCGGGCCATCGCGTGCTGCTCCGGTCCGGGTCCGCTGCTCATCCCATAGTCGAGTTCGCGTTGCTGGGCATGGACCGGGACCCGACCGGCGAACAGCTTCAGGCCCCCGGCATGGTCGTGATGCAGGTGGCTCAGGGCGACCGCCGACACCGCGCCGAGGTCGACCCCGACGTCATCCAGCGCCTGCGCGATCGGCTCCCCCTCGCCGATGATCACGGGCAGGTACTCGACGCTCGGATAGAACCTCTTGTACAGCGCCGGATCACGAATGAGCGCCGTGTTGAAGCCGGTATCCAGCAGCATCCAGCCCCCGTCGCACTCGAGCAGGATCCCCGGGACCGGCTCGCGCAGCCGCTGATCACGCGGAGTGCCGTGGACCGAGACGGCCTTCGGCAGCTCCTCGTAGCCCAGCGTCAGCAGGATGATCCGGCGTACTCCCGAACCCATCAGCCCACCGACAGCTTGGCCAGCATGAGGGTGTTGGGGTTGGACACGATGTGCGCCGCCTCGACCCCCTTCAACCAGGGCTGGGCCACCATGAAGTCGGTGACGTTGACCATGTTCAGCCAGCACCCGGTGTCGAAGGCACTGATGGCGGCGTCGGAGAAGTCTCCGGGCTTGCCGCTGGCCAGCGCGGTCGCCAGCTGCTTGGTCGTCGTCGGCGATGAGCAGTGCAGGTAGTTCAACCCGCCGTCGGCGTCGAAGCTGATGTGGCCCCAGGTGTAGGGCGATGGGGCGTCCGGCCAGCCGAGCGTCGCCAGCAGATCCGGAGCGCCCTTCGGGTCGGAGATCCAGCCGAAGATCTGCGACGTCGGGTAGCTCTGCACCTTGACGGTCAGCCCGAGCGGCGCAAGCTCCGCAGAGATCAGGTTGGACACGATCTGGTTGTCGGGCTGGCTCGAGTCGTACCCGATGGTGATGGTCTTCTCGCTGCCGGGAGCCGAGCTGACCGCCGTCTTCAGAGCCGACGTGTCATAGCTGATCGCCTGCTTCGCGTACTGCAGAGGCATCATGTTCGCGGGGTAGACCTGGGTGGCCTTGGTGCCGCGTCCGAAGTAGGCCTGCTGCACGATCTGGTCGACGTTGATGGCCTTAAGCAGAGCCTGCCTATTGGATTCCTTGGACAGGAATCCCTTCGTCGGATTCGCGTACAGGTACTCCGAAATCATCGTGGGAAGCGTGTAGCTGTTGAACTTCTTGTTCGACAGGTAGGACTTCACCGCCGATGACGGCAGGTCGTGCAGGATCAAGGCAAGCTGACCGTTGTTGAACTGCAGCTGCTGGGAGGAAGTGTCGGTGATGACCGGCAGGTCCACTGTCGTGAAGTACGGCTTGGCGCCCCAGTACTTGTCGTACGCGGCAAGCGCATACTTCGAGCCCACCTCAGCATCGGTCAGCGTGTACGGGCCGGTACCCAGGTCATGCGTGAGCAGGTAGGTCTGGTCGTTGTCCTTGCCCTTGTGCGCGGCCAGCCCGGTCGGGCTCATCATCTTCGGGCCGTAGGCGGCGGCGAGATAGGTGAGGAAGGCGGAATTGCTGCTCTTCAAGGTGATTGTGGCGGCGTAGTCCCCCTGCGTCGTCACCGAAGCGACATCGCTGACCATGTACGCCGGGCCCTGATTCACGGCGGCGCGGCGGTCGAAGGAAGCCT
The DNA here is from genome assembly GCA_036272075.1 of Frankiaceae bacterium. Taxonomy (GTDB): domain Bacteria; phylum Actinomycetota; class Actinomycetes; order Frankiales; family Frankiaceae; genus DATAZK01. Next base: position 25,006 of record DATAZK010000034.1, on the reverse strand, counting down.
TGATGGCCGCCGACGTGAACGGTGTGCCGTCGTGGAAGGTGACCCCCTGGCGCAGCTTGAACGTGAAGACCTTGTTGTCCGGCGATGCCGTCCAGCTTGTCGCGAGCGAGGGCTCGAGGGTCGGGGTCGCCGTCCCGCCCTTGTAGGTCAGCAGACCCTCGTAGGTGTTGGTGGTCAGGATGAGGCCCTGGCCGGCGTAGTAGATATCCGGGTCCGGCGGCTGGCCCGGGTCCTCCAGGAACGAAAGGTGCAGCACGTGATCCGTGGGCCCGGCGTTGCTCGCCGCCCCGCCGCCTCCCCCGCCGGAGGAGCCGCCGCAGGCAGCGACGAGCACGCTTCCCGCCAGGGCCGTGCTCAGCACCGCGAAGCGACGCGCATGAGGGTTTCGTTGCATTCCTATACCTCCACCAGGGACCGGGATTGACGCGATTTCGCGACCTCGGCGAAGGCGCCGATGATCTCGTTGGAGGTGCATACGGCACCGGTTTGCAGGTACTCCATGGCATCGAGTGAGGCCACATGGCGGGCGATGGTCGAACCGCCGACACAGTCGGAGACCACCCGCACGTAGAAGTCACGCTGATGGGCATCAGCGAACGTGTAGTGCACGCAGACGTCTGTCAGGCCGCCGATCAGCACGAGGGTCGACGCGTTCAGGCCGCGAAGCACGATCTCGAACTCGGTGCCGATGAAGCCGGAGTAGCGGCGCTTCACGATGTGGAACTCACCTTCTCGCGGGCGCAGCGAGTCGGCCAGTTCGGTCCCCACGTCGCCGTCGAGACAGTGCACCGTCTCGGTGCCGTCGAGTTCGCGTCCGAAGTCGATGCCGCTGCGTCGGTGCACCTCCTGGAAGAACACCACCGCAATCCCCGCGTCACGCGCTGCCTGCAGGATTCGTTCGGCGATCGCGACCCGCTCGCCATCGCCGGGCATGACAGCGATGCCGACCTCTTCCGCCGGCATGGCCGCACCCTTTTGCATGTCGACGACGACGAGGACCGGCTGGCCGACCAGCATGGGCTGTCTTGGCATCTGTCTCCGCTCAGACTCAGACTTGGATCCTGGGGTCAGCCCAGGCTTGAAGCAGATCCACGATGGTGTTGATGACGACGTAGCCCACCCCGAGCAGCAGCGTGACGCCTGCAATTGCTGGGAAATCGGCGACCGGAATGCTTTGCGCGACGTACTGGCCGATCCCCGGCCAGCTGAAGACCTGCTCGATGACGAGCACGCCCGCAAACATCAGCCCGATCTGCAGGCCGGTCATCGACAGGGCGGCACCCACGCAGTTGCGGAGCACATGCCTCCAGAGAATCCGCATCTCTCCCAGGCCTTTGGCCCGGGCCGTGCGGGCGTAATCGCTGCGCTGGTCGGCGACGAGACTCGAGCGCAGCACGCGGCCGATGGCGACGGCCGGCCCGAGGGCGATGGCGGTCGCCGGAAGTATCAGATGCTGGATCGCGTCCCAGGTGACGTTGGGCCGGCCGTGCACCAGACCGTCGATCGTCAGCAAACCGGTCGGGCCGGTCGGGGCATTTTCGATACTCGTGCGTCCGGCGGCCGGCAGCCATCCGAGGTTGCGGTAGAAGATCAGGATCCCGCCGATACCGAGCAGGAACGCCGGGGTCGACGCGCCCACGAGAAGGATGAAGCGGAAGGCGCCTGAGCCCTTCCAGCGCAGCGTCGTGGCGAACGCGAAGATCGAGCCCAGGACCAGCGCGATCACCAGGCCGGCGAGGGCCAATTCACCAGTAGCTGGAAGGAATTTGCCGAGGTCGGTGCTCACCGGCCGTCGGGTCCGATACGAGGTCCCGAGGTCGCCGTGCAGAAGGCCGCCGATGTAGTGGAAGAACTGCGACGTGATAGGCCGATCGAGGCCGAGGACGTGCCGCTCCTGCGCGACCGCACCCGCGGAAGCCTGCCCGCCGAGCATCGCATGCACCGGGTCGAGCGGTGAGATGTGCTGCAGGTAAAAGATGACCGCCGCGAGAGCGAAGATGATGACGACCATCGCCGCGAGTCGCTTGCCCAGAAGGGCGACCATGAGTGCCCCTACTCCGGTTCGATGAGGTTGCGGACGCCGTCGCCGGCGATGTTGCCGATGAGCGCGAGGACCATGACGGCGATGCCGGGGATGACCGGAACCCACCATTGCTGCAGGAGGAAGCTGAGGTTTCGGGCGGCGTCGGCACCGAGTTCGGGAGCGGGAGCCGACTGGCCCAGGCCGAGGAACGAGAGCCCGGCGAGCGTCAGGACGAGATTGCCGATGTCGAGGCTGGCGGTGATCAGCGTGGCGGGGATGGCACCGGGCAGCAGGTGGCGGAAGGCGACGCGCAGCCTTCCGGCGTTGGCCAGCCTGGCAGCCTCGACGTGCGGGCGGGCCGCCAGATTGCGTATCTCACCGCGGACGATGCGGGCGTAAAAGGGCCACCAGACGATCGAAACGGCGATGAGCGTGTGGGTGAACCCGGGGCCGAGTGCGGCGACGACAGCGATGGCCAGCACAGGCGCCGGAAGCGCGAGAAAGCCATCGGTGATGCGCATCAGGACGTTGTCGACCCAACCGCCCGTCGCGCCGGCGACAAGTCCGACCGCGCCGCCGACGATGACCCCGCTGAGGATCACGGCGAGAGCGGCGAACCAGCTGGCTCTCATGCCGTAGAGCACCCGGCTCAGCTCGTCACGGCCGATGCTGTCTGAGCCGAGCAGGAAGCCGCCGTGTCCAGGCGCCGCCAGCGGCTGGCCGACCGGGGTCAACGGATCGTGCGGGCTGATCACCGGCGCGAGCAACGCCACGATGGTCACCAGCAGGAACAACGAGGCGGCCGCCCAGTTCAGCTTGCGCGACAGGCCCGAGGTCAGGATCGACGGGCGGCGCCAACGGGTGCGTACAGCATCGAGCCGTACGGGTTCCGCAACGGCCACGTCAGCTGTCCTGCAGGTTGACGCAGGCGGCCTGATGAAGCTGGTTTCCTTCGACGGCGACGAGTTTCACGTCGAGGTCGACGTCGTCACACACGTCGACCTTCTTGGGGCAGCGCGGATGGAAGGCGCAGCCGCTGGGCGGCTTCAGCGGACTGGCCGGCTCCCCCTTCAACGCCACCGGCTCGCGTCCCACGTCCGGGACGGCACCGATCAGGGCACGCGTGTAGGGATGGCTGGGATTGCTGGTGATCTGGTCGGCGTCGCCGAACTCGACCACACGCCCGAGGTACATCACCGCGATCCGGTCGGCGACGATGCGCGCGACGGAAAGGTCATGGGTGACGAACAGGACGGCCATGCCGAGCTCGCGGCGCAGCCGGCCGATCAGGTTGATGACAGACGCAGCAAGTGAAACGTCAAGGGCGCTGGTCGGCTCATCGCACAGGAGCACCGCCGGTGGCACCACCGTCGCGCGGGCCAGGCACACCCGCTGGCGCTGTCCGCCCGAAAGCTGGCCGGCTTTCGCCTTGGCCACCTCGGCCGGGAGCCCGACATGCGCCAGCGCTTCACGGACCTTGCCGGCACGCTCGCGGCGACCGATCCCGCGCAGGCGTTCGCCGATCAGTTCCTCGACCGTCATCCACGGGGTCAGGGAGGCACCCGCATCCTGAAAGACCATCTGGGGGTTGACGTCGGCGCCCATCACCAGGTCGCCGCTGTCGCTACGGGTCAGCCCGGCCGCGACGCGCAGCAGCGTCGACTTGCCCGACCCGCTCTCGCCGACGATGGCGACGGACTCCCCGGGCGCGATACTGAGGTTGACCCCACGAAGCGCTTGCAGCCTGCCTTTGCCGCCCCAACCGGACCCGACGGGGAAGGACTTGATGATGCGCTGCATGGCGACCAGCGCGTCGGCCTCCACGTCACGAATATCACCTGCCACCGCGTGACTTTCGACGGCGCGCTCGATCGCCGCGGTGCGCTCGGCGACCTCCGTCTTGCTGAGCAGGCAGGCACAACGATGGCCGTCTCCGACGTCGACAGCCTCGGGTGGGCTCACCTCGCACGCAGCATCCGACAGTTCGCAGCGGGGCGCGAAGGCGCAGCCGGGCTCCGGCGCGGCCGGATTCGGCACGTCCCCAGCAAGCGCGATGAGCGGGCGATGGCGATCAGAGGTGAGTGACAGCCTCGAACGCATCAGACCGAGGGTGTAGGGATGCGCGCCGTCGGACAGGACTGCACTCGTCTTGCCGACCTCCGCCAACCGTCCGGCGTACATCACCGCCACCCGGTCGGCGATCTGAGCGGCGACGCCGAGATCGTGCGTGATCATCACGACGCTGCACCCGACGTCGTCACGCAACCGGCGCAGCAGGCGCAGCACCTGAGCTTGCACGGTGACGTCCAGTGCAGTGGTCGGCTCGTCGGCCACCACGAGCGACGGCCCGCCGGCGATCGCCATGGCGATCATCACGCGTTGCCGCAAACCACCCGACAGTTCATGGGGAAAGCTCGACATGCGGGCATGCGGATCGGGGATGCCCACCGCGCCCAGCAGCCGCTCGGCCTCGGCTCCGCTGCCGGCGGCCTCGGCCACCTGCTGCCCGATCCGCATCGTCGGGTTCAGCGACGTCATCGGATCCTGGAAGATCGCGCCGAGGCTCTGCTTGCGCACCTCGCGCCGCTTCGAGGGGGGGCTGTGCACCATGTCCTGGCCGCGCACGGTCGCGGTTCCCTTGATCTTGGCGCGCGGATCGAGCAAGCCGAGCAAGGACAGTCCCAGCACGCTCTTGCCGGACCCGGATTCACCGACCAGGCCGAGAATCTCCCCGGGACGGATCGACAGGCTCACCCCGCGAAGCGCCTGGATGCTGCGCCCGCCGCGGCGAAACGTCACGTACAGGTCCTCGACGCTCGCCACATTCGGATCGGTGACGTCGGGCGCGTGCGGCAGGGCGCGGGTGTCGTCGACTGCGGGCATTGCCGCCATCACGTATGCCCCCAACTTGTCGCGGTACGGGAATTGCCAGGAGCTCGCGGAATATCTGTCGCTCGACAAACTGTAGGGCTCCGGCTGTGACGTCAGGGATCGTCGCGGTAACTTTTGGGTTTCCAAAAAGTCGACCAGCGCGACCTGATCTCAGGCCGGATGGTGTGCGAGGATCGGCAACGTGACTGCACTGGAACCCACCGTCGCCAACGGGATTGCGCGCGGCGTTGGGCGTCCCCGATCTTCGCCGTCGCAGCGGTTCGGTATGTCAGGCCGCGAGCAGATTCTCGACGCGGCGGGCCGCATGTTCAGCGAGCAGGGCTACGGCGCGGCCTCCACCCGCAAGATCGCCATGGCCGTCGGGGTGAAGCAGGCATCGCTCTACTACCACTTCGAGAGCAAGGAAGACATCCTTGCGGGCCTGCTCGCCGGGACCGTCGAGCCGTCTCTGGAGTTCGCCAAGAAGCTCTCCCGCACCCGCGAGCCGGCCCACGTCCAGCTCTACGCGCTCACGTACTTCGACGTCTCCCTGCTAGCTTCTGCACGCTGGAACGTCGGCGCGTTGTATCACCTGCCGGAGCTGCGGGCCGATCGCTTCGCCGTGTTCCGGGAGGACCGCCAGCAGCTCAAACGCGCGTACGGCAGGCGCGTCATCAGCGGCCAGCGAGCAGGCATCTTCACCGTCAATTCCGTCGACGTGGCCACCTCCCTCGTCTTCGCACTCGCCGAGAGCGGCATCGCAATGCGCTCCGATGAGCTGACGCTGAACCCCAAGCTTCCCGAGCTGACGGCGGCCAGCTGCCTGCGCCTGCTCTCGTGCGGCGAGGACCTTCTCGAAGCCGCGGCAGCAGCGAACCAACGGCTCCAGCTGCTCGCACCGACGATCGCGGATTGAGACCTCGGACGCCGGGCTCCGCCGGACCTACCGATGGCCGCCGGGCGGGTGCCACACGGCTTTCCAGAAGACGGAATCATGGCCCGGAATCACCCGGGCGTCGAGGCGATCGCCCTCGGTCATCAGCCGGTTGACCGACGCCAGCGCCTTCGGCGCATCGCCGTCCTCGGCCACCGATCCGCAGGGGATGCGCTCCAGCAGGTTCTCCCCGAGGTCAGCGGCGTCGGCCGCCAGTAGCCACGTGCCCGTCTCGGGCAGGTCGACCCGATACGACATGTGTCCCGGGGTGTGACCGGGGGTGGAAAAGGCAATGACACCCGGAGCAATCTGCTCATCCCCCTCGATCGTGCGCCACTGGACAGCGGGACCGAGATAGTCGCTGCCATAGAAGGCCACCTCGCGTTCCGAACCCTCAGCTGCCCGGTGCAGTCCGTACTCGATCTCCGCCTGCTCGATGACGATCGGGACTCCGGCGGCGGCGAGCAGGGGGATGCCGCCCGTATGGTCGAGGTGCAGGTGGCTGATCACCGCCAGGCTGATGTCGGCAACGGTGAAGCCGATGCGCTCGAGCGCCACGACCAGCGGATCGCCAGAGGGGCCCACGGGGTGCATGCCGGCCCCGTAAATCGCCGTCAACGCTGAGGAATCCGCCAGTGCCGTCGCGCTGATCCCGGTGTCGAGCAGTACCAGCCCGTCGCTGGTCTCGACCAGTGCGCCGAAGATCGGCGTGGCGATCACGCGGTCGCTGCCCCCGAGCACTGACAACGACTTGTGCACGTACTCGCATCCGAATTCGAGCATGAACATGCGCATCGCAGGCAAGGGCGGAGTCCTTCTCGTGGGAGGGTGGGACCAGCCTGGAAGAGCCTGGTTTCTGGAAGATCGACACGAGATTGCGTCGATGTTGCATCTGCCAGAGCATGAGAGGGGGCGCGATGCGGGTGCGGCGAGTCATCGACCTTTCCCTGCCGATCGATGCCGGCACCCAGGTCTACCCGGGCGACCCGCCGGTCCGCTTCCGTCAAGCCGCCACCATCGGTCGCGAAGGCTTCAACCTGCTGGGCATCGAGCTGGGCTCGCAGAGCGGCACCAACTGCGACGCGCCCTACCATTTCCGCGAGGAAGGTGCCCGTATCGATCAGGTCGGCCTCGACCTCTTCGTCGGCCCCGGCGTGGTGGTCGACGTGCGCGGGAAGGCGCCGCGGTCGGCCATCTCCGCAGCGGACGTGGCGCCCTGGCTCGATGCCGTCGGCGCCGGGACCATCGTGCTGCTGCACACGGGCTGGCCCGCCTACTACGGCACGCCGCGCTATTTCGACCATCCGTTCCTGGGCGCCGACGCCTGCACCGCCTTGCTGGAACGGGGCGTGCTGACCTTCTGCCTCGACACCCAGAACATCGACGAGACACCCGATGACGAGCATCCCGGGAGCGGCTTTCCCGTCCACCATCTCATCGCCGCGGCCGGCGGCATCATCGTGGAGAACCTGACCGGCCTGGAGCAGGTCACGTTCGATCATCCTTTGATCAGCGTGCTTCCGCTGCGATTGACGGGCGCCGATGGCTCACCGACCCGGGCTGTGGCGATGGAACTCGAGGGTTAACAGGACGGTCACCGCAGAACGCTTGCGATGAAACCCACCCGAGGTTAGGTGGTCGGGATCCACTCACCCGTGAGTGGAGCGCGTCTAGGGTTCCGCCGCTCACGCGGGTCTGGTCCAAGAGATGCACGCATCCGCACGCGGATGTGCCACGGCGGGAGAAAAGCCCGGGAGATCAGTGATCTCCCAGGGATGCAGGTGCTGGCCTGGGAGCCCGAGTCAAGGTGGGCCGAGGCAGATGGCAGAACACGGCAAGCTGACCAACTTCACCGAGATCCCCGTCGTCGACGCGTCAGGTTTGTACGGCACGGAAGCCGAGCAGCAGGCCGTCGCCGCTGAACTGGGCAAGGCCGCTCGCGAGGTCGGATTCCTTTATGTCACCGGCAGCGGGGTTGCCCGCAAGCTGTTCGACGATCTGCTCGCGGAGGCCGAGCGGTTCTTCGCGCTGCCGCTGGAAGAGAAGCTGAAGGTCTACATCGGCAATTCCAGCAACCATCGCGGCTACGTTCCGACCGGCGAAGAGGGCGATTACGGCGACCCCACCGGCAGCGGCGAACTGCCCGAGGGCAAGAAGCCCGATCTGAAGGAAGCGTTCGATCTCAGCCTCGAGGTGCCGGCGCAGGACCCGGACTACCTCGCCGGAAATCCGATGGTCGGGCCCAACCAGTGGCCGCCGCTTCCCGGGATGGCCGAGACGGTGAATCGCTACTACGACGCCACTCTCGCGTTCGGCAAGGTCCTGCTCCGCGGATTCGCGCTGGCGCTCGGGGAACCCGCCGACCGCTTCGACCATCTGGTGACGAAGGCGCCGAGCCAGTTGCGCCTGGTGCACTACCCGTATGACCCCGAGGCGACCGACGTGCAGGGCATCGGCGCGCACACCGACTTCGAGGTCTTCACGCTCCTGAAGCCGACCAAGCCCGGACTCGAAGTCATCAACGGCGCCGGTGACTGGATCGACGCTCCGCCGATGGAAGACGCGTACGTCGTGAACATCGGCGACATGCTGGAGATCTGGTCGAACGGGGCCTTCATCTCCACCACGCATCGGGTGCGCAAGGTCGCCGAGGAGCGCTACTCGTTTCCCCTGTTCTTCAACGTCGACTATGACGTGCTGGTCTCGCCGCTGGAACAGTTCGCGCGCACGGATGGCACCAATAAGGTGTCGCTGCGCGCCGGGGAGCACCTGTACGCGCAGACGATTCACGCCTTCAGCTACCTGCGCCGCCGGCTCGCGGCCGGTGAGATCTCGATGCCCGACGGCTCGCTGGGGCGCAACTCTTTCGGACGCGAGGCGCTCTTGAACCGCGAATCGTCGGGCGAACTCGACCCCACTCTGACATCCGCAAACTCCGGTGCCGATTCGTGATTCCGGATGAATTCACCGGAGGATGGGTACGCGTCTCGATCGCGCTGGGCGATGCGCCCCCCATCGAAGACATGCTCGTCTGGTGGCTGCAGGCACCGAGCCGCCATGCTGACCTCCGGCTCCCGCTGGAGCCGGGCGGTGAACTGGTCGCGTTCGCGGGCACCACGGTCTGGGAGCCGCCCTCGCTCACCTGGCTTCCTGCCCTCGAACTGGTGCCCAGCGGATTCCCCGACACCGGCGTCGTGCGTTGGGACGGCACCGAACTGCTCGAGACCGGAAGCACCGTCATCGACGGCGTTCCCACGGCGTACGTCGAGCGCTGGCGGCGGTTGCCCGGTACGGCTGCGCCATTGCTCGCCCTGAGCAGACCCGGCGGCCGGATCGTCCGTGCTGGAAGCTTGGCCCTGAGCATCGTGGACGAGCGGCCCGCCGGCGGTGAGTTCCAGGCCATCGCCTGGCGCCAGGACGGCGACGCCTGGACGGTTGACCATTGCTGGCCCCGCGATGCCAAGGCGCCGCCGCCGCCCAGCGGCACCTGCTCGCTCTCGCGCGCATCCGTAGTCCTGCAGGACGGCATGACCTGGACCGTCGACGAATCCGAAGAAATGGCAGAAACCCATGGATGACAGCAAGTTTCACCTCGCCTGGTTCCTGAACTTCGTCACCGACGACTGGAGCGGCACCTGGGGCAATGGCGGACGCGACTGGTCCGGCGACTTCTACGTCGAGATGGCCAGGGACCTCGAGCGCGCCTGCTTCGACTACGTCATCATCGAGGACAAGCTGATGGTCTCGACCGCCTATGGCGGCACCATGGAAGCCGACCTGAAGAACGGGGTGAACCCCAAGCACGACCCCGTTCCGCTGGCTGTCCTCATGGCGCAGGCCACCTCCCGGCTCGGAGTCGTACCGACGATGTCGACGAGCTTCTACCCTCCGTTCCTGCTGGCCCGGTTGTGCGCGACGATCGACCATCTGGCCCGCGGCCGCTTCGGCTGGAACATCGTCACCTCCGCCGAAGACCGGTCGGCTCAGAACTTCGGCATGGAAAAGCTCTACGAGCACGACGAGCGCTACGCGATGGCGAACGAGTACCTCGAGCTCGTCACGCAGCTCTGGGAATCCTGGGACAGTGACGCGGTCGTCCGGGATCGGGCGAGCGGGGTCTACGCCGACCACACCAAGGTCCGGGCGATCGACTTCGTCGGCAAGTACTACAAGTCGCGGGGCCCGCTGAACACCGTGCGGCCGCCGCAAGGGCGTCCTGTCCTGTGCCAGGCGGGTGCCTCACCACCGGGACGCCAGTTCGCGGCGCGTTTCGCCGACACCATCGTCGCCACCGCCAATACGCCTGCCGGCATGAAGGCCTTCCGGGACGACATCCGCTCGCGGCTGGCCGACGAGGGTCGCGATCCCAATGACTGCAAGGTGCTCTTCCTCATCGCACCGATCGTGGCCGACACGGTGGAGGAGGCCCGGGCCAAGAAGCTGCGCTGGATGTCTGACCCGCTGTTCATCGAACTGGTGCTCGCGACCATGGCGTCGATCACCGAAATCGACTTCTCCGTGTTCGATCTGGACCAGCCGTTGCCTCCCGTCACCACGAACGGCGAGCGCGGGTTCCTGGAGGCCTTTGCCCGCCGGGCTGAAGGCAAGACGCTTCGCCAGGCCGTCATCGACGACGGCATGGGCGGGGCGAACGACTTCGTGGGGACCCCCGAGACCGTGGCCGATCTCATGGCCGAATACATGGAGGCCGCGGGCGGCGATGGCTTCCTCATCACCAGTCCCGAGAAGAAGCTGAACCGGCGCTACGTCACGGAGATCACCGACGGCCTGGTGCCGGAGCTTCAGCGCCGCGGTCTGGTGCGCTCCGAGTACGACCACCAGCAGTTCCGCGACAACTTGCTCGCGTTCTGAAAGCCCATGCGATCCACCGTGGTGGTCGGCAACCCGAAGCTCGACTCACGTACCCGGGCGGCTGGTGAGGCAGTCGCGAGAGCCTTCTGCGAGAACGGCAGCGACACATCGGTCATCGAACTCGGCGCGCTCTCCGGTTCGCTCTTCGCGTGGGGCGACGAGGCCGTCGGCGCCGCCAAGCAAACGGTGCTCGACAGCGATCTGGTGGTGTTCGCCTCGCCGGTCTACAAGGCATCGTTCACCGGGCTGCTGAAGGCGTTCCTCGACCAGTTCAATCGCGACGAACTGGCAGCGCTCGCCACCGTTCCCTTGATGGTGGGCGCCTCTCCCGCCCACTCACTCGCGGTGGAGAGCCAGCTGCGGCCGGTGCTCGTGGAGATCGGCGCCTGCTGTCCGACGCGCGGGCTCTACGTCCTCGAATCGGCAGTTGCCGAGCTGGATCTGAGCGACTGGCTCGGCACCTGGGGTGCGGCCTTGCGTGCGGTCATTGAGGCACCGCGCGCCACGCCCCGTACGCGCTGACATCCTCGGCGGAGGCGAGAGCAATGTCGTCTCCGAGGTAGCCGAGGACGAAGCTCCCGTCCGCCAAGTGCAAGGGTCCGAGTCGCAGGGGCGCCGACAGTTCCGCTGCCAAGGATCCCAGCGTCTGCAACGGAACTTCCCAGATTTCCACGGCGAATCCCTCGGCAGGACCGTCGCCCGAGATCAGGCCCGGACGAGGTACGCCGGGGCCGGGCACCCGCATCATGCGATACCCCGAAGACGTCCGCGCCCGGCGCAGCAGCCGGCCGCCGCGCTGGGCGACGAGGCCGTTCAGCACGAGCCCGCTCTGGTGCGCACCCACGAGCGCGACGGCAGCGGTACCCGGCTTGGGATGCGGGGTGGACGCCGGCGGCGCCTCACCCATCCACGTGGCGGCCAGGTCGAGCAGGGGCGTATCGGCAAAGGCAGGAGCGATGAGTTGGACGCCGAAGGGACGGCCGTCCGCGGTATCCACCCCGGGTACGGCGACGGCGCACAGGTCGAGAAGATTGACGAAGTTGGTGAACGTGCCGAGCCGCGCGTTGACCCCCAACGGATCGGCGGCCACTTCGGCCGGTGTGGGATGCGTGGGCGCGGTCGGCAGCAGCAACGCGTCGACATTCGACCACACGCTCTCACTCTGCCGCTTGAGTCGCGCCAGCCGTTCGAACGCCTCGAAGACGCCTGCTGCGGACATCTCGCGTCCCCGCATGGCGATGGCTCGCACCGACGGATCCAGGTAGTCCGCGTCGGGCTCGAGCAGATGCCCGAACGCGGCGTACCTTTCCGCCACCCACGGACCTTCGTAGAGCAGCTGCGCCGCCGCGAGGAACGCCGAGACGTCGACCGGCACGACCCGCAATCCCAGATTGCGTGCACGCTGCACGGAATCGGCGAAGGCCGCGCTGTACGCCGCATCGAGATCGACCGGCCCGTCAGGGATGGCGATCGTGCCGAAATGTGCAGCAATGCCAGGGGGTAGCGCGGGAGGCGCGGCACGCGACCAAGGGTCGAGCGGGTCGAAGCCGGCCATTGCGGTGAAGGCGGTGCGGGCCTCGGCGACGGTATGCGTGAACGTCGTGACGCAGTCCAGCGACCGGCACGCCGGAAAGACACCACGCACCGAAAGCAGCCCGCGCGTGGGCTTGAATCCGACGAGACCGTTGAAGGCCGCCGGAACCCGGCCCGACCCGGCGGTGTCGGTGCCCAGCGCCAGAGACACCACGCCGCTGGCGACGCAGACAGCGCTGCCGCTGCTACTGCCTCCACTGATGCGATCCGGGACCGGCACTGACAAGCAGGCGCCGTAAGGGCTGCGGGTGCCGACCAGCCCGGTCGCGAACTGGTCCATGTTGGATTTCGCGATGGGGACGTAGCCGGCGGCCTGCAAGCGGGTCACAACCGTCGCGGAGGCCGGAGCAGGCGTGTCCAGAGCCGGGCAGGCGACCGTGGTCGGCAACCCCTCGACATCGATGTTGTCCTTGACCACGAAGGGAATCCCGTCACCGCGAGCGCTCTCCGCGACCGAGATGAATACCGGATTTCCCATCGCGGCGGCGACGGCTCTGGCCTGCTCGACGGCACCAACCTCGCTGGCAAGCGTCACTGTCCCCACCGTTCCCGTTCTGCGGCGAAACCCGCCCTGCGGCGCTTGGTGAACAGCGTGATCTCCTCACCGTGAGCTGCGGTGAGCGCGGCGACTTCGGCCAGGCTGAAGGTGGCCGGCCGCGTCACGAGGTCGCGGGTCCCGGCAGCGATCTCACTGCGCAGCCTCGCGAGTTCCGTGGCGCTGACCGGGACGAATCTGAGCCGGTCGAACGGGCGCAGCAACCACGGAACCTCGCCATCGACGGCGCCGCTCGGGGGCCGCCAGATCGGGACGGTCCGTCCGACGAGCTGATACCCGCCCGGTCCCTCCATGCCGTACACGCACAGATACACACCCCCGATACCGACGGCGTTCTGCGGCGTCCAGGTACGCGGCGGGTCGTACTTGGTGGTGACCAGCCTGTGGCGAGGATCGATCGGTACCGCGACCGGCGCGCCCAGGTACACATCGCCGAGACCGACGACGAGGTAGGTGGCCGTGGTGAGGATGTCGAACACCTCGGAGCGGTCCGCCAGATCGTTGATACGCCTGATGAATTCGACGTTGTCCGGACACCAGGGGGCGTCGGGCCGCACCGAGCGGGTGTAGCGCGCCATCGCTTCGTGTGCCTGGGGATGGTCGAGGGCGATCGGTAGCTGGACCTCGCGTACATCAAGCGTCACGGTCTCCGGATCCGGAACCTGCAATGCGAGGGTTTCGAGAGCAGCCGCCAGGTCGTCCAGCGAGAGCCGGGCCGGATCCACTTTCACCAGCAGCGAGCGCACCCCCTCCACGGTCTCCGCGATGCCCGGTAGCCGGCTCCCGCCCAGAGCCTGTGCCAGCAAGTGGATCCACAAGCGCACGCCGAGGTCCAGCAGCTGGGGTCCCGCCTCGAGCAGCAGATGCGTGTCACCCGCGACGCGAATCGTGACTTCTGGGCGGTGACCTGAGGCGGGCAGCGACCCGAGCACCGGAGGCCGAAGACCGTTGCGGTGCCGGGGCTTTTGCGAGTCCGAGGCCGGCACCCGATGCGGATCGCTGAGCAGCCGACAGCGTTCAGCGAGCAGCACCGTCGCCTCGGCTTGCGTGACCGGCACCAGACGCACCCGATCGCCCGGTCGCAGCTGCGCGAGCGACCACTGATCGGCAGTGATCACCACGCAGGCGACCACGAAGCCGCCCAGGCTCGGGCCGTCCGGACCGACGATCACCGGGGTGTCACCCGAGATCATCACTCCGCCGACCGGGTAGGCGCTGTCGTGGATGTTCGACGGGTGAAGCCCAGCCTCACCCCCATCGGTGCGCGCCCAACCCGGACGCGGCCCGACCAGGCGCACGCCGGTGCGGTCCGCGCGATGGTCCACCGTCCAGTCGGCGTCGAAGAAGGCAGCAGCCCCGGCCTCGGTCAGATGCTCCGGCGCACCGTGCGGACCCGGCACCACGCGTAGCCGCCACTCGTGCGTGAAAGGCGGAAGCAGGCCTGCCACGTCGAGTGGATCGGTGACGTTCTCGTGCTCGCGGACGGCCAGCGTGTCGCCCGCTTCCAGTGCCCTCCCGGCCAGCCCGCCCATCGCGCCGAGCAGGAACGTCGCCCGGCTCCCCAGCACCCGGGGGACGTCAATTCCGCCAGCAACGGCAAGGTAGATCCGCATCCCGGCACCGCTGCATTCGCCCACAGTCAGGACGCTCCCGGCCGGCACGGACGTCACCACACCGGCTGCTAGCGGGCGGCCTTCGAGGCTCGCGTTGGTGACGGCACCGGTGAGGCAGATCAGCGCGCGATGGTGAAAACGCAGCTCGGGCCCGCGCAGCACCGCCTCCAGGCCGGCCGTTCCAGGGGCGTTGCCAACGGCGAGGTTGGCGAGCGAGAACGACAGGTCGTCCCAGGCGCCCGAGGGCGGCACCCCGACCGCCCAATAGCCGGTGCGGCCCGGCAGTTCCTGCACGGTGGTCTGCAGCCCGGGCGACACCACCGAGATCAGCACGATGGCGTCGGTCCCCAGACGAGGACCCGGATCGGCGTCGGATTCCAGCCGTTACAGGGATTGTTCAGCTGCGGGCAATTGCTGATGAGGGCGTAGATGTCGCGCGCAGCCTGGACCTCGACGTAGGCACCGGGTGAGCTCAGGCCGTCCTCGAAGGCCAATCCCCCATCGCTCGTCACCGGGACATTCATGAAGAAATTGATGTTGTGGGACAGCTCCGCGGCGCCGATACCCACCTCCGCCCCGTACCTCAGAAACGTCTGCCGGCAGGCGTGCTGGTGGCGAGTGTGCGGGCCGTAGCGGATGACGTTCGACTCCTGGGAGCAGGCTCCGCCGATGGTGTCGTGTCGCCCGCAGGTGTCGGCGGTGATGACGCCGAGCAGTTCCAGGCGCTGGCTCAGCAAGCGGGCGCCGGTCGTCAGGTAGACGTTGCCCTGCTCCCGGATCGTGTCGAAAGCGCTGTAGCGATGGGAGATGTCGGCGCGGTCGTAAAAGAGCGTGTCGGCGGCCTGATTGCCTTCCAGGTCGACGATCCGGATCGAGCCACCGTTGGGGACAACGCCGAGGTAACCGTCGCCAGCCGGCACGACCTCGTCCACGATCGCGTCGGCGGGATCCAGCGAACTGGCGACGAGCCCGGTGGCCGCGAGGTGCGCCGTCACGCGAACACGAACCTTGCTTCATCGAGCGCGCGCGCCGACTCGGCGCGAAACATCCGGCTCGGATCATCGGGTGCGACGGGCTGGGCGGGCGTCACCTCGATGCGGACGTCGGCGGGCTGCCACAGCAAATCCAGCGGATGCGGCGCGGTCGACAGCACGACGAGCAGATCGACCTCGGTGCGCAGCGTGACCCAGTCACCCGCCCTCGAGTGCCCCGGCACGAACGAAAGGCCCGCAGAGTCGTCGATGGACGCCTTGCTGAACAGGTTGACGCTCGCGTGCAGGTCGCCCTCGCCGCGGCCGTGCTTGCGCAGTTCGGCCATCAGCCCGGTTCGGGCGCTGCGCCGCCAGTCGTTGCGGTCACTCGCGTACGAACTGTTGCCGTAGCTGGACAGGCCGTGCCCGCACAGCGCGTCGTGCCAGCCAAGCGAGGAGCCGGTGACCGACGCGAGCCCGATGCCCCGGTCAGACATGAGCACCATGGGTGCCTTGATGCACGCGCTGTATTGCGCCTTGAGGGTGTCCGGCACGTTCAACCGGTCAGTGCGATGGGCCGCAGCGAAAAGCAGCAGGCTGACGTTCGCCCGGTCAGCCTCGGCCGTGAACCTGAGCGTCCGGCCGCGCAAGACCTGAAGCGACCAGGCCGCCCCGCCGGGGACGGTGTGCGAAAGCAACGGGGGGCGCTCGGCGGGGTTCACGGCCCGGCTCTCCATTCGGCGGGGACCCGGGAACAGCACGGCCCGGGGCCATATCGGCCTCCCGGGCTTTTCTCCCGCCGTGGAACGGCGTCAGGATCGGCGCCGCCTGCGTCTCTCGGACCAGGCCTCCCGCCGGCAGCGGGAACGGAACCCTAGACGCGCCCTGCCGCTCGAGCAGGTCACCAACAGTTCACAGCGCCGATGTTAAAGGGCCGGGCTCGGCCGGTAACAAGTGAGTTTCACTTGCCCCGGCCGCGACCCGGCTCTCGGAACGTGCGGCTACTAGCTGGCGACCTTGAGCTGCCGCGCCGAACGCAGGAGGGCCTGGTTGGCACCCTCGGGCAGTGCGGTGAGCGGCTGCGCGATCTCGGCCACCGTCGGGCCGAACTCGTCCGCAGCGGGACGCAGCGCGTCGAGATCGAAGTTGTAGAGCTTGGCCGCGTTGCCCGCCAGGAACTGCTGGATCTGCTCGGGCTTCAGGTCACCGACGACCTGGCGAAGGTGCTCGCGGGTGAAGGGCCCGGTGCCCTCCTCGTGGGGGTAGTCGCTGCCCCACATGACGCGGTCGAGACCGACCGGACCCAGCGCCGCCCTGACGTCAGCCGGGGTCGGCTGGCTCACGCCCACGTAGCAGCTCTGCTGGAAGTACTCGGTGGCCGAACGCGGCGGGACGAGTTCGCCGTCGAAGCGCATCTCGCCGACCTTGTTGCCCCGGATGTTGTCCATCAGGCCATCGAGGTGTCCGAGCATCTCCGGGATCCAGGCGCAGCCGGCCTCGGTGAGGACGAACTTCAGGTTCGGGTGCCGCTCGAAGACACCCCCCAGGATCATGTAGGCGAGCGGGCGCTGGGAGTAGAACGGGATCTCCAGGAAGTGCACCAGCGGCATCGCCGGAGCCTTCTGGTAGACCGGTCCACCGGTGCCCGAGTGGGCGTTGACCGGGATACCCAGCTCGGCGCAGGTCGCCCACAGCGGGTCGTAGCACGGGTCATACAGCGGCTTGATCCAGTCACAGGTGGGCGGCACAGAGCCGACGAGGACGCCGCCGCGCAGGCCGTTCTCGTGACACCACTTGGCGTCGGCAATCGCGTCGTCGACGTCGTTGAGGAAGATCTGGCCGATCCCGGCGCGGGCCTCCGGCTTGCGCGAGACGTAATCCGCGAGCCACCGGTTGTGGGCCTGGATACCGGCGTGACGGTGCTCGTATTCGTCCGGTGTGGGCGGCTGGGCAAAAAGGACGAAATTCGGGAAGAACGGCGGCACCGTGTTGGGGAAGATGACCTCGCCGACAACGCCGTCGGTGTTCTGGTCGGTGTCGCGCTTCTCGTCGTCCCAGTTACGAATGCGCAGGTCAGTGTCCTTCAAGTCCTTGAAGGGGTTCTTGTACTTCTCCCGCCACGCGTCGAAATCGGGGCGGTACTTCGGGTCGAGGAACTCGCGGTACTGCTGGTGGCTACCACCGGCATGCGTATCCGCGGATATGACGATGTAGCGATCACTGGCCTGCACGGTTACCTCGCTCAACGCTGCGGGACGGGTCTGCGAACGGATTTGCCGACGACCTCAACAGACATCATCACCCTGCCTGTGACCGACGGCACTGGCGAGAACCATAACGCGAAGTGAAATGAGATTCCATTTTTCGCGGACGTGACCTGGCTCGCATTGCCGTCTTGTTACGCAGTGGGCCCGGTCAGCTGGTGTCGCTGAACGAATGGTGCTCGTGAGTGACGATCCACCGGCCCGCCACCTTGCGCAATCCGATGGTCAGCCGAAGCCGCTGATCCGGATCCCCGGCGAAGTCTTCGGGGGTGCCGCAGCGCAGCAGCCCGTACGCGAACGCCACCTCAGTCCCGGCCGTCACGTCGAGCGACTCGATCTCGAAGACCGCGCCGGAGGCCTGCCACTCGAAGAACCCGGGCCAGGTCTCGCGGTAGGCCTCGAGGCCGCGCACTCCCTGCTTGGGCGGCGGCACGTCGAACATCACGATGTCGGGGGCGTGGTCGGCGAGAACGGTGGGCAAGTCGCCCGCGTGGACGGCCACGGCCCACGCCCGGATCAGGTCTTCGATCTGCTTTTCGTCGGTCATGAATCCTCCTGGAGTAGGTGCGATGGCGGTGTAACCCTGGCCGCGTCCGGAATTCATCGCGGGTCATGATGAGACCTGATGACCGAGGCGACCGCGCTCCTGGAAAACGCCCGCGCGGGCGATGGCGAGGCGTTCGAGCGGCTCGTCTCCCCGTACCGGGAAGAGCTGCAGGCGCACTGCTACCGGATGCTCGGTTCGCTGCAGGACGCCGAGGATGCGCTGCAGGAATCGCTGCTGCGGGCCTGGCGAAGCCTCGACAAGCTCGATGAACGCGGCCTGTTCAGGGCCTGGCTCTACCGGATCGCCACCAACAGGTGCCTGACCGCCATCGAGCAGCGTGGTCGGCGTGCGCTGCCGGTCGATTTCGACGCCGCGCCGCCTGCCGCCGAGATCCGCTGGCTGGAGCCCTATCCCGGTCCGTCCCCGGAGACGACCTACCTGGCCCGGGAAAGCCTGGAGGTGGCCTTCATCGCGGCGCTTCAGCATCTTTCCGCCGGCCAGCGAGCGGTGCTGATCCTGCGGGAGGTGCTGGGCTTTTCGGCAGCTGAGGTCGCCGATCAGCTCCAGACCAGCACTGCTGCAGTGAATAGCGCTCTGCAGCGGGCCCGCCGGGCGCTTGACTCCGTCGGGCCGGCGCAGCGCGAGGTGCTGGACGGCATCGGCACCCGCGGCGTCGAGTCGATCGTGGCGAACTGGAGCGCGGCGTGGGAGGCCGGCGATGTCGACGCGATCGTCGCGATGCTCACCGACGACGCGCGCTACTCGATGCCGCCGCTGCCGCAGTGGTATCGCGGAACCGAGCAGATCCGCGAATTCCTCACTGGCGGACCGCTGCAGTCACGCTGGCGGTTCCTGCCGACGACGGCCAACGGCCAGCTCGCGTTCGGTACCTATCTGTGGGATGACGCCGCGCGCTGCTTCGTTCCCGGCGGCCTTGATGTCCTGCGCCTGCAGGGCGAGAGCGTCGCCGAAATCGTGGCATTCCTGGACGCGGATCTGACGCGCTTCGGGCTCCCGCCGCGGCTTTGACCCAGCGGGTTGATCTTTGATGGTCAAGGCGAGGCCCTGTCGGGCCGATCTGACGTGAGTGGCCCGGGCAGAAGTCGAGGGACGCCATCGGTCTCAGGCTCGCCCCAGGCCACCAGCGCGCCCGCGAAAATCGGGTCGCCGCTGGGCGCGCCGGCTGCTGTGGTCGGTCTACCTGCTCATGGGCTGCTACCTGGCGGGCTATCTCACGTCGCTGATCGTCCTTCCCGAAGATCGCTCCTGGCCGATGTTCAACGACTGGGCCGTCGCGGGCTTCGAGATCGGCGGTGCCCTGCTGTGCCTGGCGCGAGGGTGGCAACGAGGAAACCGCCGCGCCGTCTCTGTGACGCTCGGGCTCGCCCTGCTGATGTGGGCGCTCGGGGACCTGGTGCTGACCGTCGAATCGCTCGGTGGTCGCGAACCCGCCACCCCATCGTTCGCTGACATCTGCTGGCTGGCGTTCTTCCCGTTCTGCTACGTGGCGCTGGTCATCTTCGTCCGGGGCGAGGTCCGTAGGCTTTCGACGCCGAGCTGGCTCGATGGAGCCGTCGGCGCCGCCGGAGCCGCCGCCGTGTGCGCCGCCTTCGCGTTCCACAGCATCCATTCACTCGCCGGCGGCAGCGCGGCGGCCACCGTCACGAATCTCGCGTATCCGATCGGCGACGTGCTTCTGCTGTGCCTGATCGTCGGCGGATCGACCATGATGGCCGGCCGGCGCCCGGGACCCTGGATCCTCATCGCTGCGGGCATCTTCATCAACATCGTCGGCGACACCGCGAACCTGTTCGATTCCCACCTGGGCCGGCTCGGCTTCATCCTGGACGCGGTGGCCTGGCCGGCGTCGATCCTTGCGCTGTCGATGGCGGTGTGGATTCGGCCACGTCCGTCCGATCCCTTCGCAGCGCCCAAACCGCCCACCTTCCTGATCCCGGGGATCAGCACGCTTGCGGCACTCACCGTCCTTTTCGTCGGCAACCTGCACCAGACCAGTCGCATCGCCCTCATCCTGGCGACGGCCACCCTGCTGCTGGTCGGCGTGCGGCTGGTGCTTTCGGTGCGCGGCATGAACGCGCTCAGCCAAGAGCGTCGCCGGCAGTCATTGACCGACGAGCTCACCGGGCTCGGCAACCGGCGATGCCTGTCGGCCGTGCTCGACGCCTACTTCGCCGAGTTCGATCCCAAGGAGGCCGAGCCGCGGCAGCTCGCGTTCCTGTTCATCGATCTGGACCACTTCAAGGAAATCAACGACACGTTCGGGCATCCGGCCGGCGACCAGGTTCTGCGCCAGATGGGTCCGCGCCTCTCCGCGTGCCTGCGCGAAAGTGATCTGCTCGTGCGCCTCGGAGGGGACGAGTTCGTCGTGCTGCTGCTCGACGGCGATGCGGAGTTTGCGACGACCGTGGCGCAGCGGCTGAGCGATGCGCTGGCCGAGCCTTTCGAACTCGACGCCATGAAAGCGACTGTGAGCGCGAGTATCGGTATCGCGCTGGCTCCCGCAGATGCGACAGACAGCGCGGCGCTGCTCTGGTGCGCCGACATCGCGATGTACCGCGCCAAGCTCGGAGGCGTCCCCTTCGCGGTGCACCAATCCGAACTCGACAGAGGTGGAAACCGGCTGCAACTGCTGGAAGAATTGCGTGCAGCCATCGAGCATGAGCAGCTCGTCCTGCACTACCAGCCGCAGCTCGATCTGAACACCGGAGCGATCGTCGCCGTCGAGGCCCTGCTGCGATGGATGCATCCTGAGCTCGGTATCGTCCCGCCGCTGGAGTTCCTGCCGTTCGCTGAAGAGGCCGGCCTCATGCGGCCCATCACGCGCCTGGTACTGCGCGAGGCCATCGCGCAGTGCGCTGCGTGGCGGCGCGCCGGAAATCTGCTGACGGTCTCCGTCAACATCTCAGCGACCAACCTTCTCGACCCGCACCTGACCTACCTCGTGCGCGAACTCCTCGATATCCATGGCGTTCCGCCGCAGTCGCTCGTCCTCGAGATCACCGAAACGAGCGTCATCTCTGACTTCGAGCGCTCCGCTCGCGTCATCCAGGACCTTCGAGACTTCGGTGTCGTGGTGTCGGTGGACGACTTCGGGGCGGGCTTCACCTCACTCGCCCATCTGAGCACCCTCGCGGTGAGGGAGCTCAAGCTCGACCGCGTCTTCATCAGCCGGGTGACAGACGCCGACGGCGCGCGTGATCTGGACCTGGTACGCGCCACCATCGAACTCGGCCACGCGCTGGGGCTGCGCATCGTCGCCGAAGGCATCGAGGACGTCGCGACCCTCGAACTGCTTTCGGAGCTCGGCTGCGACCGCGGCCAGGGCTACTTCATCGGCGTGCCCAAGCCGGCGGATCACCTGGCCTTCCGGCCGCAGCCGGCGGCACCCGCCGATCGGATACCCCACCAGCAGGCCGTCGCGAACGCCGATCCGCTACGAACTCATTGATGCCGAGTGCGCTGCGGTACGAGGGCTTTCGCGTGTCGCAAATGACGCCCTTGCGTCGGTGGGCGCACACTGCAAAATGAAGTGGGCTCCCTCCATGTATGAGATGGAGGGAGCCCACTCTGTCAGAGCTGCACCACTTCGCCGATTGCTCAGCTCCGCGTGCGTTGCCCGACAGCCACCGGCCTTGAACACATCCCCTCAGGTGCCGGTTACCCGGCCCCTGAGAAGCGACTCAGAATCCTCCCGAAGGACTCTCCCGAGCGACCCTGGATCTCTCCCGGGCCTGTCCGCCGCTGGCGACAAACCAATGTCTACTCGCCCCGCAACCCCCCGCGCAAGGGGTTACGCGTCATAGTCCATTAATTGTGCAGACCTTCGGCGTTTCCCACAGGGCCACCCCGGTTTTCCCCGCAAACACAGGGGTTTTCCACCGGTTCCCCACAGGGTCATCCACAGGTCAGACCATGGTGCCGCTGCGGCGGCTGCTTCCGCGACGGCCCAGCAGGAACAGAATCGCGAGCACGGCGACGAACCACAGCAGCGGATGCACCACGAGTCCGAGTACCGCGGCGATCGCCACGATGACGATCGCGATCACGATGTCCGAAAGCATTCTCATCAACTCCTCTGGGGACTGCCAATCGGCAGCGAAGTTTGAGATACCCGGGTGATCGGAGAACTACCTCGCAAAAATGGGTTTATAAACTCCGGCATTGACTACGTGGCGTTACTCTTCCTCGGGCGGCCCGAGTCGAGTTCCTGGGAGGTGACGGCATGCGCGAGGTGTTTGTGGTGCTGCAGACCAAAGCCAACCCGACACGTGAGGTGATCGTGGCAGTCTGTGCGTCGATGCAGCGCGCCGAACGCTACGTCGCGGCCGAATCACACAAGGACGACCTGCGCATCGAGGTCCAGCAGCTGCTGCACTAGCTTCCTTGCATCGGACGCCGTTGCAGGAGGTGCGCAGTGAAGGCCTACGCCGGGATGGACCCGCGGATGCCGCTGTCTGAGGTGGCCGGCTACGCCCGGCGCGTCGAGGCCATTGGTTATGACGGCATCAGCATCCCTGAGACGATCCATGACTCGCTGGCCGTCGCGCTGCTCATCGCCGAGCACACCGAACGCCTCACGATCCGCACCGCGGTCACTCTCGCTTTCACCCGAAGCCCGACACTGACCGCGTACGCGGCCTGGGATCTCTCCGCTTTCTCGAAAGGCCGGTTCGAACTCGGATTGGGACCGCAGATCCGCCAGAACATCGAAGAGCGCATGGGCATGCCATGGTCGTCGCCGGTGGCCCGGATGCGCTCGTTCATCACGGCGCTGCACGCGATGTATGACGCCTTCCGCACCGGCGAGCTCGCTCCCGTGCTGGACGGCGACTACCCGGTCAGCCGGCTGCAGCCGTACTTCAATCCGGGGCCGGACGCCGCGACCGTGAGGCCCCCGACGTGGCTCGGTGCGGTCGGTCCCGGGATGTGCCAGCTGGCCGGCGAACTCGCCGATGGGCTCGTCACGCACCCGACGAACTCCAACCCGCGCTACCTCGAAGAGGTCTGCCTACCCAATGTGCGCATCGGCGCTGAACGCGCCGGGCGCGACCCGCGATCGGTGCAGATCGTCCTGGCCAGCACGCTCGTCGCCGGCGCGTCAGATGAGGAGCTCGACATCGAACGCGAGCGTCATCGGCGCCTGTTCGCGTTCCTCTTCTCGACGCCCGCCTATCGAAAAACCCTGGAACTGTACGGGATCGAGGAGCTCGGCCCGCAGCTTCGGGCGGTGGTCCGCGGCGAGCGCTGGGAGGAACTGCACGAGCTCATCCCGGACGACCTGCTGGACCGGGTACTGGTCGTGGGCCGCTACGAGGAGCTCGGACCGTTGCTCAAAGAGCGCTACGCCGGCCTGGCCGACGGCGTGCTGCTCGGCCCCCTGCGGCCCAGCCAGGACGACGCCGACCTGGCCCGGCTGGTCGCTGCCGTCCGCGCCTAACGAACGTCGAGCAGCACCTTTCCGATCGCGCGCCCATCGGCGACGTAGCGCAGCGCCGCTGCCGCCTCTTCAAGGGGAAAGCGGGCTCCGATATGCGGCACGATCTTGCCCGACCCGAGCATCTCCAGCAGCTCGCCTTCATTGCGCTCGAGCTCGCCGGCCCGGTGGGTTGCGAAATCGATGAACTGAAAGCCCAGTATTAGCAGGCCTTTCAGCAGCACGAGATTCAGGGGTATGCGCGGGATGACCCCGGATGCGTAGCCGACCGTCACGAAACGCCCGCCGTAGTGAAGGCACCGCAGGGCCGGCTCGGCCAGTTCACCGCCGACGGGGTCGATCACCACGTCGCCCCCTTTAGGCAAGAGATCCTTCAATGCCTGCCGCAGATCCTGGGTGCGATGGTTGATCAGGTTGGTGGCTCCGTACTGGGCCGCCACGGTCAGCTTCTCCGGCGACGAAGCGACAGCAGTGACCGTGGCGCCCAGCTGCACGCCGAGCTGAACGGCGGCCAGGCCTACTCCGCCGCCCGCACCGAGGACGACGAGCTCCTCCCCTGGCTGTATCGACGTCACCGACCGGAGCACGTGGTAGGCCGTGCGATGAGCGACCCCGAAGGCGGCGGCCACACCCGCGTCCACCCCCTCCGGAATCAGCGTGAGGGAGGCGGCGGCGAGTACGACTTCCTCGGCGAACGCGCCGACGATCGTGCTGCCGAACACGCGGTCTCCTACCCGCAAACTGCCGACATCAGCGGCGGTTTCGACGACGACACCGGCCAGCTCGCTGCCGGGGACGAAGGGTGGCGGCACCTTGATCTGATACTCGCCGGCGACGATCAACACGTCCGGGAAGTTCACACTGGCGGCTGCTATCTGGACGCGCACCTGCCCGGCCGCGAGCGGCGCCGGCTCGAAGGCGTCGACCTCGACCGACTCGGGTGGACCGTAGGCGCGGCAGATGGCGGCCCGCACAACTCCCATCGCGGCTAGCGTCCCTTCCACACGGGATCGCGCTTTTCGGCGAACGCAATCGCCCCTTCCTTGGCGTCGTCGCTGGCGAAGATCACCGGCTGCAGTTCACGCTGGCGCGCTTTCGCGGCAGGCCCGTCCAGAACCGCAAGGCGCACCAATTCCTTCGTCGCTGCAAGGGCAAGCGGGCCGTTGGCGGCGATGCGGGCCGCGTAGTCCAGCGCGACGTCGAGCACCTTCTCCGCAGGAACGACCGCATTCACCAGTCCCAGCGCCGCCGCGCGATGGGCGTCGATCTGATCACCGGTGAGCGCAAGTTCGAGGGCGATACTCAGC